>JAZDOK010000004.1:0-179427 GCA_043798715.1 bacterium | reverse complement strand
CTCGGTCACCCGCTTCGCCATGGCCCAGAGAGAAGTGGGCCTGGCCATCGGGGAGCCTCCCGCCACCAAAGGATATACGCCTTCGGTCTATGCCATACTGCCCAAGCTTCTGGAGCGCTCGGGAACCTCGGACAAGGGGACGGTCACCGGCCTCTACACCGTGTTGGTGGAGGGCGATGACATGAACGAGCCCATCGCCGACCAGGTGCGCTCCATCCTCGACGGTCATATAGTTCTATCGAGGAGCATCGCGGCCCAGAACAGGTATCCGGCGGTGGACGTCCTCTACAGCGTCAGCAGGCTCTTTCCGGAGGTTACCTCAAAAGAGCACAAGGAGGCGGCCGGGCTGATGCGGGAAGTTCTGGCGACCTACAAGGAAAAAGAAGACCTCATTAATATAGGCGCCTATGTTGACGGTTCCAACCCCAAGGTGGATTACGCGAAAAAAATGTTTCCGGAAGTGGTCGATTTTCTTAAGCAGGCCGTGGCCGAGCCCTCCTCCTACGAAGAAACGGTCGGCCGGATGGTCAGGCTCATGGGAGGCTGAAGAAAGGTGAGGGCCGATGCCTTCTAAAAGTTTCAGGTTCAAACTCCAGACGGTGCTGGAGCTCAAGGAGAGAAAGGAAGAGGAAGAGAAGGAAAAGCTGGCCAGGCTTTTCAAGATGAAGGCGGAGGAAGAGGCGCTCCTCACAAAGCTGGAGCGTGAAAAAGAAGAAATAAGGGAGGAGCTGAGAAGAAAGCAGACTGCAGGTGGGGTGGATATAGAGAAGATCAAGATGTTCCATGGGCATCTGAAGACCCTGGACAACCGGATCACCCACCAGAGGCTGCGGCTTAAGGAGATAGAAATTGCGATAGACAAGCAGAGGGATGAACTCCTCAAGGCCACCCAGGAGAAGAAGACCCTGGAAAAACTGAAGGAAAAGCACCGGGAAGTATGGGTGACTGAGATGGAGGCCGAGGAGAGGAAGTTCATCGACGAGCTGGCAACTATCCGTTCACATAGATTGAAAGAGGAAAAGAAAGAAGGGGGGAACGACAATGGCGATGTTTGAGAATATCAGCGCCATCGAGATGAGGATGCAGGAGATCAAGGCGAAGTTCAACACCTTCAATGCCCCGGTGGCCCCGCCTCAGGGGACACCGGAAACATCCGGCGTCAATTTTTCCCGTATTTTAAGCTCCATGCAGGAGGCCCAGATGAAACTTCCCGCCTCTGCGTCCGGGGGCGGCGGAGAGCAGGACTACGCCAACTCCATCAACGAGGCGGCCCGTCAGTGGAAACTGGATCCGGCGCTCCTCAAGGCCGTGGTCAAGCAGGAGTCGGGCTTTAACGCTTCGGCCGTCTCCGGGGCTGGGGCCATGGGTCTCATGCAGCTCATGCCGGACACCGCCCGGGAACTCGGGGTGAATAATCCGATGGATGCCCGGGAGAATCTCATGGGAGGCGCCAAGTATCTCAGGAGCATGCTGGATCGCTTCGACGGCAACCTCACCAAGGCCCTGGCGGCTTACAATGCCGGCCCCGGGGCGGTGGAACAGCACGGCGGCGTTCCGCCCTACCAGGAGACCCAGCACTACGTTGAAAACATCCTGGCGATGTACGCCGATTTCAGGAAAAAAGGATAGGAAGGAGGTCAGACCGTGGATAACATGGTTTCATCCCTGGTAAACACCCTGCGCCAGTCTCAGCAGAAATCGTCTGCCGCCTCCGGCTCCGGCCAGGAAGACGGGATCTTCGCCCAGATGCTCGAGGAGCAGGCCAAGAAGTCGGAAAAAGAGGAGAGCAAAGAGTCCAACAAGTTCATCTCCTCCGAAAAAAAGGAGGAGGAGAAGGGACGGGAAAACGCTCCCAGGAAAAAAGAATCCCGGGAGGAGCTCCGTTCTCTTCATAACTTCCTCTACAACATGCTCTGGATGGACAAGGACGCGATGAGCCTGGCCCAGAAGCAGTCGCTGCATCTGGGAGATCCACTGCTTGGGGACATCGGCCTCACGCAGCTCCAGAAGATGCTGGCCCAGAGGGGCCTTAAACTGCAGGAGCTGACCTCGGAGCAGATAACCCAGCTTATGCACAAGAACGACAAGTGGCAGTTGGCCGCCTACCTGGACGATATGGTCAAGGACCGGGGCCGGAAGGATCGGGCGGACGGCGGTCAGATGGTTGCACGTCCCGAAGCGGATCCTTCTCAGAAGACCCCGGAGATGAAGAATCTCTCGGCTCAGACCAACGATCGCGGGGGGGCGGACAATACCCGCGAAGAGGTCATGCAGCAGGTCATTCAGCACCTGGAGATCCTGAAGCTTCAGGACGCCACCCAGGTGATCATGAAACTGAACCCCGCCTTTCTCGGCGAACTGGGCCTTAAAATGGAAGTCGAAGGGAGCCGGGTCACGGCCCGCTTTGAGACGACCTCCAAGCAGACGAGAGAATTTCTTGAGGAGAGCCTCAAGGAACTCGAGAAGGCGTTCAGCGACAAGGGACTGCGCGTCGGGCGCGTCCTGGTAAATCTTGTGGAAAAAATCGCGTAAGCGGAAGGAGGAAAAAAAATGTTTGATTTAAACTATCAGACCAACGCCATCATGGGGAACCAGCAGCAGATGAATGCCAATTTCAACAACCTCCAGAACCAGTTCACCCCGGGTTACAAGTCGGAGTCGGTGAATTTCTCGGAGGCTCTCAATCAGAGCATGGGGGGACATGGGGCCACTTTCAGAAGCAACGGCATCGTCTTCTCGCAGGGGCAGATCGTGCGGACGGCGTCTCCCACCGACCTGGCCATCAACGGAAACGGTTTCTTCCTGGTCAATGACGGGAGGACCAACCACTACACCCGGGACGGACGCTTCGTCATGCGGGACGGTTTCCTGGTGCACGGCCCCACCAACATGAAGGTGCAGGGGTATGCCATGGACGAGTACGGCAACATCTCAGGGCAGATGCAGCCGATTTCTCTCAACCTTGATCCCGCCACCAAGCTTTACGGGGGCAAATACACCTCATACCATTTCGATGAATCCGGCAAGCTCTACGGCGAGATGGTGACCACCGACACCCTGACCAGGCAGACGATCGTCAGCTCCGTACCGCTTTACCAGGCGGCCATCGGTTCCTTCGCCAATCCCTCGGGCCTTCAAAAGTCGGGTCTTACCACTTTTATGGAGTCCGAAAACTCGGGAGGCGCAGTGGTCGGCGTCGCCGGGCAGGGGGCCCTGGGGCAGGTGTCTCCGCAGAGCCTCGAAATGGCTAATGTGGACTACGCCAGGGAAGCAGCCGCCCTGGGCCAGGCCAGGATGAACTATAACGCCAATTTCGCGTCTTTCAGAGCGATGGACAAAATGCAGGAGAACGCGATAGGCCTCATAAAGTAGCGTCTGTTTCCCCCTTCCCGGGCAGGAATTGATCAGGTGGCCGGGGAATGGAGAGTCTCAATTTCGACCTTCTGAAGGGGGGAAGTTCTTGTTGGGGGATACTGAGAGCGGCAAAATTGAACAGATGATGAAGGCTGCCAAGGGTTCGGTCGCGCGGTATGACTTTGCCACCGCCGATAAGCTCAACGCCGATCAGTACAGGTTTATTTATAATGTATTCCAGCAGTATGCCGATGCGGTAACCACCAAGCTGGCTCCGATGCTTCAGTCCAGGGTCCAACTGGAGCTGGGGCAGATTTCGGTGGCGACATACGCCGACTATCTGCACTCACTTCCCGATCCCTCGACCATGGTGGTCTTCAAGATTGACCCAGAGACCAAGGCGCTGCTCTCTCTTGATTTCCCGCTCTCCTTTGCCCTCCTGGACAAGCTGATGGGGGGCAAGGGCGAGACTTCGGAGGGGATTCGGGAGTTTACGGAAATCGAGATGATTCTTCTCCAGAAGACCATCGTCCGGCTCGTAGAATGCTACTCCGAGGCCTGGAGAGAAGTCCGCGATTTCAAGCCCCAGCTGGTGGAGATCCGGCTGAATCCCCTGGGAGTGGTTGTCGCCGGCTCCAGCGAAAACATGGTGATCGTGCCTTTTTCAGCCAGGATCGCCCAGGCACAGGGAAGGTTTGAGCTGTGTCTGCCTTTCAAGCATCTCAAGGCGATCGTTCCCAATGCCAGCTTCGAACAGTTTATCCTTTCCAAGACCAGTCAGGCCGCCTCCGGGCAAACGGTCTCCCCTCTCTTCGCCGGAAAAATAGAGTCGGCCCGGGTCCCCATTTCCTGTGAACTGGGGCGGACGGAAGTACTTTTTGAGGATCTCCTCCACATCGAGCCGGGAGACTGTCTGGTACTGGACACGCAAATAGGGGATCCCGTTAGGCTGAAGGTCAACGAGCGCACCAAATTTCTCGGTAGACCGGGAAAGACCAAAGATAATAAAGTCGGCATCCAGATTTGCAAAGTGCTGACCGAGGGGGATGAAGAATTTGAAGAATGACGGACGTTTTAACCAGGAAGAAGATCAGCCGAAGGTAAGATCGGTCCAATTTGGGACTCTGGACGAAACTTCGGCGGCCAAGGCTACTCCCAGCAGTATTGATCTGCTGAGGGATGTCCCTCTTCTGGTTCAGGCGGAACTGGGAAGGACCAAGCTGCTGGTCAAAGAGATTCTCAAGCTTGGCGTCGGATCAGTGGTGGAGTTGGACAAGGAGGCCGGGGAACCGGTGGACATTCTGGTCAACAACAAGCTCATCGCCAGGGGCGAGGTGGTGGAAATCGACGGCAATTTCGGGGTGCGTATTCAGGAAATACTGAGTCGCTGAATGCGGCTTGGGGAGGAAAAAAATATTGAGGAAGGCATTTCTCCTCGTTATAGCGTGCCTGCTCCTGCATGCCGGGGCTCTGGTGGTTCCGGCGTGGTCTGTTGGCGCCGAAGAAGGCCGGGGCCTCCCGGCGGTTTCGAACGCCCCGGCGTCGCCTCTGCCGGCACCCGCCGTCAGTGAGGAGAAATTCGATGCCAACACGCCCTCTCCCCTGGATCGCTTTTTAAACATTCGTTTCTATATCAACGTTGTTCTGGCCCTCCTCGTCATCTCGGGAGCGATTTATCTTACCCTGCGGCTTTTTTATGGAGGGGGAATATCCACTAAGGCAGGCGGGACGGCTGGAAGAAAAAAAGCGCTCAGGATTCTGGAAAAGCAGGCCCTCACCCCCCAGAAGTTTCTCTGCGTGGTGGAGGCGGCGGATCGTTACTATCTCCTGGGCGTAGGGGAGTCACAGATCAACGTGCTGACGGAGCTGGACAAAGAAAAGGCGGCTGCGCTCTATCCCCAGGGAGAGGCAATCTCCGCGGAATTCAGCCCCTTTCAGATATATCTTGCGAATCTGTTTGCAAAGAAGGGAAGCAGGAAACAATCGTGATTGATCGCATCGGTATCCGGGCCGTCATGGCCCGGCTAAGAGGGAAAGTCGGGGTCCGTGGTGGAATATTTATTTTCCTTCTGGTCCTCTGTCTGGTGGCGGTAGTCTCCTCGCCCGCCATGGCGCCTCCTATCCCCCAGATCGTCCTGCCCAAGATACAGATCGGGGATCAGATGGTGAAGGGCTCCAAGGCCCTGGCTCTTCCGCTTCAGATTCTTCTGCTCATGACGACCCTGACCCTGGCGCCCTACATCCTGGTCATGACCACCGCCTTTATCCGGATTACGATAGTTCTTTCCTTCCTGAGGAGCGCCATGGGCACCCAGCAGGTCCCTCCCACCCAGGTTTTGATGGGCATGGCTCTTTTCATGACGCTCTATGTGATGATGCCGGTGGGCTCCGCCATGAACAAGACGGCTATTCAACCGCTCATAAAGGGGACCATTTCCCAGAACGAGGCCCTATCCAAGGCAACCGTACCCCTCAGGGATTTCATGCTCAGGCAGACGCGGTCCAAGGATCTCAAGCTCTTCGTCACCATGGCCAAGATTCAGAGCAAGGTAAAGACAAAGAAGGACGTTCCTTTCCACGTTCTTCTTCCCGCCTTTGTCATCAGCGAAGTGAAGACGGCCTTTGAAATCGGATTTATCATCTATCTGCCGTTTTTAGTCATAGACATGGTGGTGGCCTCGGTCCTCATGTCCATGGGGATGTTCATGCTCTCTCCCATGTCAATCTCCCTGCCGTTCAAACTTCTCCTCTTCGTTATGATTGACGGTTGGGATCTCATTGTAATCGGGCTCATCAAAAGTTTTCATTAGGGGGGAATGCAGTATGACCGAAGATTATGTGATGTTCATCTGCGGGCAGGCGCTCTACCTGATTCTCATTCTTTCGGCTCCGATGCTGATCTCGGCCCTGGTGGTCGGGCTTCTTATCAGCATTTTGCAGGCGACCACCCAGATTCAGGAGCAGACCCTTTCATTCGTGCCCAAGATCGTGGCCACTTTTGTCGCGGTCCTCGTCTGCGGCACCTGGATGGCGGGGATGATCTCCAAGTTTACCATAAAGATTTTAGAGGATATTCCCAAAATGAGTATTGTTCATTGAGAGGCGCTGGATGACTGCGGATGCCTACGTTTATTTCGGGATCTTTCTTCTGTGCCTGGTGCGCGTAGTCACTTTTTTTGTGCAGGCGCCCATCTGGGGAAGTCACCATGCGCCCAACCAGGTGCTGATAGGGATTGCGACTCTGGTGACCATCATCATCTATCCCTCGATCCCGATGCCCGGGTCTTTTCCCATGGACATCATCAGTCTGTGCCTTGCCATCCTCGCCCAGGCCCTGGTCGGGCTGGTGATCGGCTTTGTCTCCTTCCTGGTGATGGCCACGGCCCAGTTCGCCGGGGAGATGATCGACATCCAGACCGGTCTATCCACGGCCGCCAGCTTTGATCCGGCCAGCAAGGGGGCGGTCAACCTCATCCGGCGTTTCAAATTTTACCTGGCCATGATCATCTATCTCCTTCTGGACGGGCACCACACGCTCCTCAGGGCACTTCAGAAGAGCTTTGTGGTCATCCCGGTGACGGGGCTTAATTTCCCCGGCGTTCTCGTCACGGATATCATACACATGGTCGGTGAGATTTTCTACGCGGGCCTTCAGATCGCGGCGCCCGCTCTGGCGGCGCTCTTCATCACCCAGGTGGCCCTGGGAATGCTGGCCCGGGTGGCGCCCCAGATGAATGTCTTCATGCTCTCATTTCCTCTGAATATCGCGGTGGGGCTCATCCTGGTCACCGTCTCACTGCCGATCGTCTATATCGCGCTTCAGAATCTTTTTATAAAGAATGACGCTCAGGTTATGAATGCCATACAAATGATGGGAACAGGGAGGTGACGGAGAATGGCTGACGACAGCGACAAGACCGAGGAGCCGACTGAACACAAGCTTCAGGAGGCGAGAAAAAAAGGTCAGATTTTCAAGAGTCAGGATATCGTCTCGACGCTCGTGCTGATTGCGACGGCGGGAGTTCTCTATGCGCTGGGGAGCTGGATGTGTCGTTCACTCGGCGACTTTACCAGGCACCTTTTCGGTCTGATTCCGTATTACGATTTTTCTCAGCGGAACACTTTCTACGATGCCGCCTATGTGCTCTGGAATTTCATGAAGGTACTCCTGCCACTCCTTCTGGCTGGTTTTGTAATGGCCATTGTCGCCAATATCGGCCAGATCAAGATGATTTTCAGCACGGAGCCTCTCAAACCCACGGCCAGCAAAATAAGTGTCATCGAGGGATTCAAGCGAATTTTCTCGATGAAGTCTCTCATGGAACTGGCCAAACAGGTGGTCAAGCTTGTGATTATCGGCTATATCTGCTACAAGGTGGTGGCGGCAAACCTCATGTCCCTCCGGCTCGGGGTGCTATGGGAACTCCCGCAGACTCTCCATCTCCTTCATTCCATCGTAGTCAAGATTATTTTCCAGGTCATCGTGGCCATGGCCGTAATCGCGGTCGTGGATTATCTCTTCCAGAAGAAGCAGTACTTAAAGCAGATGAAGATGTCCTTCCAGGAGCTTAAGGACGAGTTCAAGGACACCGAGGGAAATCCCCAGGTTAAGGGCAAGATAAGGCAGCTCATGCGCCAGGGAGCCATGTCGCGGATGATGGAGGAAGTGCCGAATTCGACGGCGGTGCTGACCAACCCCACCCACCTGGCAGTGGCCCTCAAATACGATCAGGCGGGCGGGGGCGCTCCCATGGTCGTAGCCAAGGGGGCCCGTCTAATGGCCATGCAGATCAAGCTCGTCGCCGAGGACCATGAGGTTCCCATCCTGGAAAACGTGGAACTGGCCAGAGCCCTCTACAACGGCTGTGAGATCGGGGATTCCATTCCGGCTGAGCTCTACAAGGCGGTGGCCGAGGTCCTGGCGTACATTTACAAGCTGAAACGCAAGAGAGAGCTTCTGCGCCGCCGCCGTCAGAAGGCCAAGCCCCTCTTCCGGACGGCTTAGGAGTATAACAGTATGACCATGCCCGACAACAGAGACCCGTTTGTCAAGTATATAAAATACTCCGACATCGGGATCGCCGTGGTCGTCATCGGCATCATAATGATGCTGATCGTGCCCCTCCCTCCGGAGGTTCTGGACGTCCTCCTGGTGCTGAATATCTCGGCCTCGATCGTCGTCATCCTTATTTCCATTTACATCAGCAACCCGCTGGAGTTCGCCGTGTTTCCGACCATGCTCCTGGTGGCCACCCTCTTCCGCCTTTCCCTCGACGTATCGGCCACCAGGATGATTCTTCTTCACGGCCACATCAAAGATGCGCTGGGAGTGCCCATCGGGGCGGGGAGGGTCATCCCGGCTTTCGGAAATTTCGTCGTCGGGGGAAACCTGGTGGTCGGCTTCATAATGTTCATCATCCTCATCATCATCCAGTTTATGGTTATCACCTCGGGCGCCGAGCGTATCGCTCAAGTGGCGGCACGCTTCACCCTGGACGCCATGCCCGGAAAACAGATGGCCATTGACGCGGATCTTCACTCCGGCCTCATTGACGCCGAAAGCGCCAAGAAGAGGCGGAAGGAGATCGAGAGGGAGGCCGATTTCTACGGATCCATGGACGGGTCCGGAAAGTTCGTCAAAGGGGACTCCATCGCCTCCGTCATCATCATGATCGTCAATATCATCGGTGGGCTCATCATCGGGGTTCTCTTCCATCATATGTCCCCGGGGGACGCCATGAACACTTATTCGCTCCTCACGATAGGAAACGGCCTGGTGACTACACTCCCGGCCTTCCTCATGTCGACTGCCATGGGCATGGTGGTATCCAGGGCGGCCTCTGACGCCAACCTGGGGCAGGACGTGGTGCGCCAGGTCACCGGCCAGCCCAAGGCTCTCAAGATTGCCTCCATCTTCATGTTCATTCTGGGCACCATCGGCCTGCTCACGAAAAGCCTCCCCTGGCTCCCCTTCTTTCTGCTCGGTGGGCTCTCATTCGGGATAGGGACGATCCTGGAGAGGCAGACCCAGGAACATGAGGCCTCGGCCTCCCAGGCGCTGGAGGCCCAGAAGCAGGATAATGTCAAAAAGCCCGAGAGCGTGGTCACCATGATGCAGGTGGATCCCATTTCGCTCGAAGTCGGCAGAGGGCTCCTTTCTCTGGTGGATCCCAACCAGGGGGCCAAACTGCTGGAACGGGTCACCTCCATCCGCCGCCATATAGCCCTCGAGATGGGGCTGGTCCTGCCGGGGGTCCGCTTCAGGGACAACCTCCAACTCAAGCCCAATGCCTACGCAGTCAAGATCAAGGAAGTAGAGGTGGCCACGGGGGAGGTCATGGTCAATCAGTTTCTGGCCATCGGCCCGGAGGATAAGCTCCGGAGTCTGCGCGGCACCAAAACCGTGGATCCGACATACGGCATGCCCGGGGTCTGGATCTCGCCTGAACAACGGGGAGAGGCCGAACGCCTCGGCTGCATGATCTTTGATCCGGTGAGCGTCATCGCCACCCAGATTACGGAGGTCGTCCGTTCCCACGGGGCGGAGCTTCTTGGGAGACAGGAGGTCCAGGCCCTGGTGGATACGGTCAAGAAGACGCACCCGGCGGTCATCAAGGAGGTCATTCCGGACGCGCTTTCGCTCGGAGACGTCCAGAAGGTCCTCCAGAACCTGATAAGGGAGCGGGTTTCCATCAGGGATCTGGTCACCATTCTTGAGACGATCGCCGACAACGTTCACGCCACCAAGGATCCTGAGATTCTGACGGAGTGCGTCCGGGTGGCTCTCTCCCGGATCATCTGCAAGGAATACATGAACAATGACGGCATCATAAACGTGCTTACGATGGATCCCCAGATCGAGCAGGTGATCTCTCAATCCATCCAGAGGACGGAGATGGGAAGCTTCCTGACTCTGGACCCCAATATCGGCCAGGAGATTCTCTCGATGCTCGGAAGAGAGGTCGAAAAGTTCAACGAACGGGGCCTTCAGCCGATTGTCCTGTGCGCTCCCCAGATCCGGCCGGCCGTGAAGAAGCTGACGGAGCGCTCCTTCCCTCAATTGATCGTCCTGTCCTGGAACGAGATCGCTCCGAGAGTGAACGTGCAGTCTGCAGGGATGCTCTCGGTTTAGCAGGATATTTGCCGGATCAGGCGAACTTTTCAATAAGTGTGAAAGGGGGGTATCGACCTTATGGAAACCCATCTGGGCCTGACTCCTGAAGAGATGATAAGCATCTTCAACCGGATGTACCTGGATGTCTGGGAAAAGACCCGGGAGCGCATCAACTGGAAGGAGACCGACGTTCCCAAGCTCCTGCTCGAAGTCCTGGAGGTAGTGATCACCGCCGCCAGGGATGGGGCCATTCTTACCATGTATGAGAACAACGAGAAAGTCTACTACGATCTCAAGCAGGCCGGGATTCCCTTCCCTGAACAGGAAGATCCGCTGGCGCCCGCCGAGGGAGAAGCCTTTTCGGATTGAAGGCCCCAACGCATCAGGAAAAGGAGTAGGGTTTTAACAATTTATTCACGAATAATTTACATTCTGTTAACAAATATCCCTTTACATTTCAGGAGATTGGTGCGATAATACAGGTAAGTGGATAGTATAGTAGGAGAGGAGGTGTAGGTATGGGTGGAGTGCTCTCAAACATTTTCTCAGCGACCCAGCTCCAGCAGAATGACTACAACAATGCCATGACAGTCGGCATTCAGATGCAGGCCGATGCTCAGAAGCAGCAGATGGAGCGCTGGAAAATCCTGCAGGATACTCAGACGAAGATCTTTGAAATTCAGCAGGATGTCACGGTCAACAAGGCAAAGACAACCGACAAGATGTTCAACAAGTGGGACGAGTATATCAGGAGTTAGTGCCAGGTTGTGTTTTTCGGGCGGGGGCTTTGCCTTCGCCCTTTTTTTATTCCCGAGGTTCTCCCTGCCGGCGGCGGGGGGACTTTCTTCTTCAGGGAGGCGGATTCAACGGAAGAAAGATTTGAAATTGGTATCCCCGATATCACGGGCCTTCAGATCCTTTATACCAATGATCTTCACGGGCAGGTCGAGAGAATGCCTTTTGTCTCCACCCTGGTAAAGGGAAAGCGGTGGAAGGATGGGCCGTCTCTTCTGGTGGACAGCGGTGACTGGTCCCGGGGGCATCCTCTCTGTGAGCGTTTTGAGGGGATGCCGATGGTGGAGATCATGAACGCCATCGGGTATGATGCGGTTGGTCTCGGGGAGGGCGATTTTGGATGGCCGCTCCCGGCGATGGCGAAATGGGCGGAAAAGGCGGCTTTCCCATTTGTCTGTTCGAATGTTTTTGCAGGGGGGAAGATGCCTCCTCCTTTTGTCCTGAGGTGGGTGCAGAAGAAGGTCGGGCCTCTGTCAGTCGGAATTTTCGGCCTCTCTTACCCCGTGAAAATGACGGGTAATCTCCACCTTGAGGCGCCGGCCGGTGTTGTTGGGGAAGTCCTCCAGCATTTCAGCGATGAAGGGGTCCAGGTGGTCATCCTTCTTTCCCAACTTGGGCTGGAGGAGGATATGGCGCTGGCCCGGGCTTTTCCCCGGATTTCCGTAATTGTGGGCGGCCGCTCCCACCATTTTCTGCCCCATTACCTGAAGGAGAATGAAACCTATATTCTTCAGAGCGGGAGCGATGCCCAGTATCTGGGCGCCTTTACCCTTGAGCTAGGAAGCGTGGTTTCCCTTGCTTCCTTTTCCGATCCGTCCAAGCAGGGAAAAAAGTCCGGGACGTAGAACTTGGGAACAATATTATAAAGGTGTGTGGGGATAACGATGTCAAACGAGCTTAACAAGGCAGCTAATGCGGGCGTAAAAGAGCCTCAGAATGTTTCCATCGAGGAATATCACCGTCTTCAGGCCTATGCGACCCAGCTTGAAAAATACCATGAGGAGATGGAAGTCCGCCTCACGGCGTATAATTCCATGCAGGAGGTTTCGCCCGAGGTCGAGACGATTCCCGGGATCGAAGACACCCTGAAACAGCTCGTAAACAAGGTGGGCATGATCATGCAGGCGGAGAAGTGCGTCTTCATGCTTCCGGATGAAAAAGAAACCCAACTGCTCGCCCAGAAACCGGCCAAGGGGATAGGCGACAAGGAACTGCGACTCTTCCGGGTGGATCCGAACAACGGCGTAAGCGGCAAGGTCTTCCGGGAGGGGGTCCCGGTGCTGGTGAACGATGCCCTTAATGATCCCCTCTGGGATGCCAACTTGGCCAACATGCTGGGAGTGCGCTCCAGCCTGAGCATGCCGCTCCTCCTTCGGAAGGGCCCTTCAGAGCCGCCCCAGACCATCGGGGTTCTCCATGTTTTCAACAAGTCCTATAACGAGGAATTCAACGACGAAGATACCCAGATCCTGAGTACCCTGGCCCGGCAGGCCTCCGTCATTATCCAGAACACCAAGACTTTCATCACCCTTATGGCCAGGAAGACCGAGCTGGAGACGACGCTGCTGTCCATGCTGACCGGAGTGCTGGTCCTCGATCGTTTCGGGCGAGTACTCTTCTGTAACCCGAAGGCCAGGGAAATATTGAACGTGCAGGTAGGCGATCCGAGGAATCTGAGGGCCACCGATGCGATCAAAGAGCTGAAGGTCCTGGATCTCCTGAACCGCTCCATAAGAGAGCGGGAGGTCATAAACGATGAACTCACTCTGAACCCCCGTTCGACGCAGGAGCTGACTTTTCAGCTGAACATCGTCCCGGAGCCGGAATCCTCCTCCACTGATGTCGGAGTCGTCGCATCCTTCACCGATATTACCAGAATAAAACGCCTTGAACAATTGAAAACCGAGTTTGTCTCTACCGCCTCCCATGAATTGCGCACCCCCCTGACCTCCATCAAGGGTTTCATATCCACCCTGCTGGATGATGAGGACGACTCCTTTGATAAGGATTCCAGGATGGAATTCTACCACATCATAGATGAGGAATGCGATCGCCTGATCCGGCTTATCTCCGATCTTCTGACGATCTCCCGCATCGAGGCCGGGAGGAGCCTGGACCTCAAGATGGCCCCCATGCAGATTCCTCCCGTGGTCAAACGTTCGCTTCAGGCCATTAAGTCCTCCTCCACCATGCATGAATTCGCTCTTAACATGGAGGAAGACAAACTGCCCACCATTGTTGCGGACAAGGACAAGGTGGACCAGATTCTCGTCAATCTTCTGGGGAATGCCGTCAAGTATTCTCCGGAGGGCGGGACCGTAACGCTCAAGGTTTACGCCAATCATCACGAGGTCCATTTTTCCATCACGGATCAGGGCGTGGGGATTCCCGAAGAGCATATGGACAAAATATTCGACAAGTTCCATCGGGTCAATACCGAGGATACCAGGATGACCGAGGGGGCCGGCATAGGCCTCTTCATAGTAAAAAATCTGGTGGAATCCCATAAGGGCAGGATCTGGGTGGAGAGCCAGCCCGGTTTCGGCTCCACATTCAACTTTACTCTCCCCATAAAGTATGAAACCCCCGAAAGCAGTGAAGAAGAATCATCCAGTTGAAGCGACTAAAGGAGGATTAATCTAATGGCAGGAAAGAGAAAAATATTGGCGGTGGACGACAATAAAAATATCGTTCGGCTTATCCAGATCAATCTGATGAAGCTGGGGTACGAGGTGGACTGCGCCTATGACGGAGTGGAATGTCTGAAGAAAGTCGCCGTCCAGAGGCCGGACCTTATCGTCCTGGACATCATGATGCCCAGAAAAGACGGCTTTCAGACGCTGAAGGAATTGAAATCCAACCCGGAGACCGCGGACATACCGATCATCATGCTGACCGCGAAGGCCCAGGATGGAGATATTCTCAAGGGGTGGCAATCCGGGGTGGATTGTTACCTGACTAAACCCTTCAATCCCGCCGAGCTCATCGCCTTCGTCAAGCGTATTTTCGCGCACACAGAGGACAAGAAGGATACCCATTTCGATGGAAGGCCGATTTATTCGATCGACGAGGTCTGAGAACAGGGGTCAGACTTTCTGGAAGATTAAGTTTTAGAATAAGGGTCAGACCTTTTGAAGATAAAGGTCTGACCCTTCCAAATGTTAACATATTTTTAACACCTGATTCTTTACATTTCAAGCAACAATTGATATAATGACCATGGAACGGTTATTTCAAGCCGAAGGGGGTCATTTTAGTGAGCGATATCAACGTCAATATCAAGGCCGGCCAGCAGGTCGGATTGGCACAGCAGTCAGCTCTCTCCCTGGACGACCAGAAAAAAGTTGCCGGGAGCAAAGAGGAGCCTTCCCGGTCGGAAGGGACCATGGATTCGGTTGATTTGAGCCGGGCCTCTCAGGGAGCCGGTCTTCAGACGGGTCTTCTGCAGAACCTGGCCATGCAGAAGGTCAAGGGGGCCAAGGGCGCGGCTCCTCAGGAAACAAAAACTCCGAAGGAAGAGACTCCCGCCGCAAAGCCGCCACAGGATAAGGTTCCGACCGCACCGGGCGCGCCGTCTCAGAAGCCTCCTGCAACGGGCACCCAGCCGCCCGCAGCCGGCAGCCCCTCTGCTGAACCGGCGGACGGAGGAGCGGCGCCGGTGGGTACTACCTCTGCGACGGATGCCGCCAACAAGGCCAAGGCTCACCAGGAAGACGTCAATAACGCCATGAGCGTCTGGTGGCAGATGAAGGCCGATCAGTCAAAATGGTGGGCCAATGTCTGGAAAATCATGCAGGACACCCAGAATGAGATCTTCAAAATATGGCAGGAAGCCTATGCCAACCGGGTGGCCGTGCAGAACAAGGTCTTCGAAATGTGGGACAAGCTTGCCAAGGGTGACTAAACGGGACAGGTAGTTTTTTTCGCGAAACAATAAGCCTCCAGGCAATGTCTGGAGGCTTTATTCCAAGAATCAGGAGCCAACCGTGTACTTCAGGAACGCAGAAAAATCACAGGAACGTCGAAGTGTCTATATACATTTCTTCCAGCTTGCGGCGGTTGTCCCGGTTAATGCGCATCGCCTCGTTGATCAATTCGTTTCCGTCCTTGATCATGTTCAAGCCGGCATCAATGTGGGCCGGGTCCTGATCTTCACCATAATAAAGCATTTCCACAATTCCCTGGTTATAGGAATCAATGCCGCTGAAGCCTACGTTCAGTTCGTCTTCAAAGTCAGAGTAGGCCTCCTGTGGTATTTCGGTTTCCAGAATCTCTTTGATCTCATGTTCCTTCTGGGCCAGAACAGAGGAAATTCCGTTCAGGAAAGAAATAAATTCTTCGGTGGTCCACTCGCCGTTGATTACCTTTTCCCCCGCATCGCGCAACTGGTTGTACCGCTCGTTCACCTGCTGGGGAGGAGCCACGTGAGACTGGGGCATCTTTGGAAGAGCGGCTCCGCAGCTCTCACAGTAGTTGACGCTGTCCGGATTGCTACCGCCGCACTTGATACAGATCAAGATGCTGACCTCCTTTATGACTCAATGTAACATAATATTCGCGAAAATGCAATATTTTCCTGCTGGAAGGAAAGAGGGAATAAATTGACAAGAAAAATCATCTGCACGGTCATAATACTGGTTCTGGTTTCCTCGACAGGAGTTCTGGCGTCGGAAACATCCGCCAGACAACTGGTGGATCATCTCTTTGTCACCTCAAACCAGCTTCCCATCCAGGACATCATGATAGAGTTGGATGTCAGCCGCACGACTCTGACTAATTCCGGTTCTTCCGGCGTTCTTCAACCGGCCTCGAGGGATACGATTTTTTTTAAAAAGCCGAACAAGTTAAGAGTTGATAGCGTAACTATTGCTCCAGGCGATCCTACGGATGGAAAGCAGGCGATCATCATCCGGGACGGAATCAATCGCTGGATGTATGTCTCTGCCGGGCAATACCCCGTCAAAAAGGGGCCGGATGAGCCAAGCGCCAGCCTCATGCTCCCCTTTAATCTGCAGATTTACCAGCAGGACCTCAACCAGGAGTATGTCATTTTAGGCAAGGAGTCGGTTGGGGGGATTCCGACGGACGTCGTAGGAATCGTAAATCCGGCCTCCCCGGAGCAGATGGTAAAAGTATGGATCGACCGGAGCCGCTGGGTCCCCTTGAAACTGGAGATGCGGAGAGTCTCCAGAAGCTCCTCGGAGAAGGACAAGCCGGCTTTTTTGCGGGTTCTCTATAAGGAAATCATCCAGTTGAAGGACGGGCGCTGGATGCCTTTTGTGATTGAATATTATGAGAACGAGGTTATGGAAAAGGTCGTTGTATATCGGGCGGTGGCGATCAACGTCGGTCTCCAGGATAATCTTTTTAAGCCGATGGATATATTTATCAAGTAGGTGACCCCGGCAGGTACTGTGTCAGGAGGTCTTCCGTCATTTCCTTCCAGTTGAGGAATGATTTCCAGTTCAACTGCATGGCTTCGTTGATTTTTTCATTGGCTTTCTCGGCTTTTTCAAGGCCTTCCTGAAGGACTCTCAGGCTCCGGGAAGAGACGTAGTCCCGCATGGCCTGGAGAGCTTCCTGGTGCAGGCGGAGCCCTTCGGAGCCCACGGTCAGCTCCGGAAGAAGATCAAGTCTCATTTCCTCCGGAACAGCCAGGGTTTCAAGAAAGGATGAGACTTCGTTCAGGCGATTTTCAAAGCGTTCCAGCACTGCTTCAAAATCTTCAATTGAGATCTGCCCCAGGATGACATTCCGGGCCGAATCTTTCAGGGTGGAAAGCTGTCCCTCCAGAAAAGGGGGGGCTGCCGGAAACGGGATGAGAGGGGATCCGCACTTCACGCAGTTTCCTGTCGTTCCTTCGTTGAAATATCCGCATGTCAGGCAAATCATCATTCTATCTATTGGATTATTCTCGGTAAAGTCCTCCAAGTGCTATTCAGGCCAGTATCTCCCCCAGTTTCCCTGCCAGGTCTTTGCGCAGGAAGTGCTCCCGGGCATATTTGCGTCCCCGCTCGCCCATATTCCGGCATTCGTCCCGGTGATCGCGGCACCATAAAATCTTTTTGGCGAGCTCACCCGGGCCGTAGGGAAGACGCTCGCCGCACCCGGCCTCCTCGATGATCCTGGACGTGTCGCCTTCCTCGGAGACCAGGAGGATGAATTTCCCGAGGGCCAGGCAGTCGAGCACCTTGTTCTGAAGGAGGAGGCGGCTTAAGGGGATGGGCGGATGGATGACGACGGTAAGATCCGCCGCCTGGAGGAAAGCCGGGATTTCCTGCCTTTGTTTTAAACCGAGAAAGATAACGTTATCCAGATTTTTCTCCCGGCAGACTCTCTCCTGATTCTCCCGGTCGTTTCCATCCCCGATGAGTATGAAAGCGATGTCCTTTTCATTTCTTAAGATTTCCGCCGCCCCGATTAGTTCGCTCAAGTGGTTGAATTTCCCGATGGCCCCGGCATAGGCCACGATGAATTTGTCTTTAAGAGAGGCCAGTTCCTGGGGCAGGGGAGAGCCCTGGTAATCGAGCATCCATTCGTCCACGCCGTTGGGGACGATGTGAATTTTTTCGGCCCGGATGCCCCGCGAGACCAGGTAATCCTTATAGCCCTGCGTAATGACCACTATCTTCTCAGCCCTTTGGCAGAGATACTTTTCCAGCCAGTAGGAAAACGCGATGACGGCCTTGTTTTTAAGAAGGCCCATTTCAATGGGGGCCCGGGGCCAGAGGTCGCGGATTTCAAAGAGGCAGGGGACGCCCTTGAGGCGGCTTAAAATGTATCCGGAGAGGGCGGGGAAGAGAGAAGGGGAGGTCGTCATCACCAGGTCGGGTTTGGGGGCTTTAAGGCCCGCTCGGAGGGCATTGGCGGCAAAGGTGAGGTAGGTCCAGAGTCGTCCGGCAAATCCCTTCCGGTAGGTGGGGGCCGCAGGGACCCGGATAAAGCGGAGGGCCGGATTCCCCAGGTCTATCTCCTGTACCGGACCTTTAAAATCAGGATAGAGCTTTCCGGTCAGGTAGTTCAATGCTCCGCCGATTATGAAAAACTCGTGGCCGTCTTTGGCGAGATGGCGGAACATCTCGATATGCCGCACCTCTCCCGGCTCCTTCTCGGTCGTAAAAAACTGATGGACAAAAAGAATCCTCACCTGTCAATAATTAGGTAAACGCCTCATCTTTCCTCCCAAGCGGAGGAATTATGGCCGGTTTCATCTCATTATTTGAAGAATTAGGCAGAGGGGGGAGCGTTGATATGATACGCAAAGTGCTGAAAAAAGAGAACCGTGTCAAAAGGGTGGAGTGCCTTGGACGAGGACGGGATGCAACATGGAAAAAGGGAAACAGGTAATACCTGATTAAACGAGTAATAAAATAGGTACTATGGGGAATAACATGCGAAATTTCACTGAATCAAGGCAACTTACAGACCTTCTGCGAAACCCCACTACAGCCGACCTCTTCCACCGTGCCGGAGCGGTGGAGGTCTGGGGCCGTGGGACAAACCGTGTCATCGCCATGTGCAAGATGCACGGCTGCTTGAAACGAATCGGCCCCGACAAGGGCGGGCGGTGGGAGGTCTTGAAATAAAGGGTTCGAACTTCCCTGAAAAGCCGAGAAGCCGGATGAAAAAGTACCGGTGGACGCCATGATTAGGACGATGACTGTGCGGGGGCATGAAGCTAGTTTTGCAGACCTAAAGGTCTGCTCTACCCAGAGCCGTTATCTCTACGAAGCCTTCACTTTAACCTTCTTCGATCCAGCGCTTTCGCTCTGTGGCTCACAACCTCTCCCGTCGATACTCCTGTTCTGGCAAGGGGGAGGGTAAATCAGGTCGATGCCGGGGATTTTATTTAAAAAATGTATCTACTTTAAATCAGATTTTTCGCGTATATGGTATTCCAATTGATTTGCAATAGTCTCCAGTTCCTTGGGTTTGATGACTTCAGGTTGAGCTGCGATCTTTTGACTGAGTTGATCGGGGTTTAGCACCCACATATCGCTTTTCTCGGGATCAAAAGAAGAAGTCACATACCAACCAGGATACACAATAACAGGCCTTACAAAATAAGAATTCCCTGTAATTAGCTTGAAAAATTTATGAAAACCGCAGGCCTGACTTTTTGCCTGCTCAATGTCAGTTTTATTCGGCGAACCGTTTATTCTAATCAAATCACCCTCATAAACAATCTCAGTGCGGCCTTCTGCCGGTTTTCTTCGCGTCTTCGTCTCAATCACGAAAACCCCCTTAGTAGATAAAACGACATGATCGATATTATAATTTCCCATCTGAATGTCGTGAAAGATCCGGCAGCCCTGCTCTCGTAATTTTTCCAAGGTCTGCCCGACTTCTATTTCCCCGACGCGGCCGAGCTTGTGGTTGTCTATTTCCTTCCATTGTTTAGAAATTCTTGTCCCATAGAAAATAAAAACAAGTACAGAAACAAGGGTCAGTAGAAGTAAAAGAGGCAACAAAAATGTCTTTGGGAACAAGTAGAACAGCCATGCGATTACAAGCGAAGTTAAATACATAAGGCACACAAAGACATTCCATAGCATGTCATACTTTATATCTTTTATCTTCTCATCCAAGAACTGTCCGGGAAGACGAAGAGGTGCTTTTTTTATGGGAGATTTTTTACCTGTTCTTTTTTTAGCCTCTTGCATACACTCACTCCGTTTTTTGGAAAAATTTTTATTGGTTTCAATTATACAAAAGTGGCCGCCACACCTTTTTGGCGGGGGAAAGGCGGTCTGTGACAGGTCTTTTTTCTTGCATGCAGGGGAAAACGGCGAAATTGAGATGATTTTCTATTGGTGACAGTAGAGGGGCTTCAATTGGACTTCCTTGGCAATGGGCGAGGCAATCAGGTTTATGCCGGGGATTATATAAAAAAATCGTCATCTGAAATCACAATGACAGTCTTTGTCACAGTGGGTGTGGTACAATCAGTCGGGATGCTCGACTTCATGTTTTTTTTAAGGAGATGATCTGGGAGGGAAAATTCAAGGTCATAGGGGTCGCGTCTACACAATTGACAGAATAAGGATAAAAGGGTCAGAGCCCCTTACGACGAACGACAAAGCTCAGCCGCGCGTTCCTGTGCGTCGGCTGGGATAAAGGGGACAGTGCCCTTTACGACGAATTAGAATCTGCCGTGCTTAAAAAGGCTCTGTCCTCTTTTCTCTTGCGTCTTCCGTGACAGCGCCTTTGCCGATGATGTCGCCAAGACCAACCTTGCCGCCATCCTCAGCCAGCACGGGCTACTAAACGTGAGGAGCCTGTGATGAACCAGATTCTCATCTACCAGAGCGAGGACGGCCGCACGAAACTCGACGTTCGCCTCGAAGACCGGAACATCTGGCTCAACCAGAAGCAGCTCGTGGAGTTGTTCGGCAAGGCCAAGGGCACCATCAGTGAACACATCAAACACATCTTTGAGGACGAAGAACTGGAGGAAGATTCAGTTGTTCGGTTTTTCCGAACAACTGCCGCAGACGGTAAACAGTACGAGGTGGCTCATTACAACCTCGACATGGTCCTGGCCCTGGGTTTCAGGGTGCGTAGCCCGGTGGCCGTGCGCTTCCGTCAGTGGGCCGCAGACAAGCTTAAAGAGTACATCATCAAGGGCTTTGTGCTGGATGACGAGCGTCTGAAAAACCCGAAAGCAGGAAACGACTACTTCGAGGAGCTCACCCGGCGCATCCAGGATATCCGCACGAGCGAGCGGCGTTTTTACCAGAAAATCACAGACATCTACGCCACGAGCATAGACTACGACAAGGACCACCCGCTCACCCAGGAGTTCTTCGCTACGGTGCAAAACAAGGTGCATTACGCTATTCACGGCCAGACCGCCGTCGAGGTTATCTTGTTCCGCGCTGACAGCAGAATGCCGAACATGGGTCTCACTAACTGGGAGGGGGCGCGTATCCGCAAATCGGACGTCGCCATTGCAAAAAACTATTTAAATGAAGAAGAGCTGCGTGCGCTCAATAACCTCGTCGAACAGTATCTCATCTTTGCCGAGTCCCAGGCCGAGCGTCGGATAGCCATGACGATGAACGATTGGATCACGAAGCTGGAGGGTTTTTTGACATTGAACGACCGGGAAATATTACAGAACGCCGGTAAAGTGTCGGCCGAGTTGGCCCGAACCCACTCGGAACGCGAGTTCGTCGAGTTTCGCAATATCGAGGATCGGCACCTCGAATCCGACTTCGACCGCGCCGTCAAGCAATTGCCGCCGCCAACGAAGGACAAGCCTTGACAGGCTGTCCGAAAATGGAAATTGAATAATTTGTGCCAGTCACGAATTCCCTGAAAAAAACAAGCGTCTCCTTTCTCCTTCTCGCTTCGTTTCCGTTCGTGGTGAGCTTGTCGAACCATGAACGGATGGGTCTTGCCCTTCGACAGGCTCAGGGCGAACGGGTGACATTGGGGGCACAGGCTGTCAGAAAATAGTTTTCCAATTCAGTAGGAAAAATACTTTTTATGTCGGATCTATCCGGGAAAGAAACAATCATTTTCCTGGAGGCAAGGATATAGGGGTCGAAGGATATAGGGGTCGCGTCTACACAATTGACAGAATAGGGGAAAAGATGCCGAGAATAAAGGGGGCAGGCTGCCCTTGAGGAGAAGTCTGCCTCCATCGGTTGACAAAATTCGAGATATCATGTAAATTGAATATTGGATATTCAAATAGCAAAAGAGGTACGGCCATGATTCCTCGAACCCTGGCGAAAAAACTCAAGGAGGCCGCCGGCCGATATCCGGTCGTAACAGTCACGGGGCCGCGTCAATCGGGCAAAACCACCCTGGTCAGAGCCGTATTTAAAGATTACGCCTACTCAACTCTAGAGCTTCCCGATCAACGCGCTTTTGCTATGGAAGATCCCCGGGGGTTTCTCTCGCAGTTTGAAGGCCCGGTTATTCTGGACGAAGCCCAGCGCGTCCCGGACTTGTTTTCCTATATTCAAGTCATGGTGGATGAACAGAATAAAGCGGGACAATTCATCCTGACAGGCTCGCATAATTTTCTCCTTCTCCAGGGCATTTCCCAATCTCTGGCCGGACGATGTGCCGTTCTGCACCTTTTGCCGTTTTCCCATGCCGAACTGTCCGGTCATAAGCCTTTTACTCTTTCGGAACTGGGAAGAAAAACTTATCAGGGTACCGGAGCACCGGGAAAAAAACTGGCAGAAGTCCTTTTTACAGGTTTTTATCCACGGATTCACGACAAAAGGCTACCCCCGCAGGACTGGCTGGGAAATTATTACCAGACTTACCTGGAGCGGGACGTCCGGAATGTTTTGAAGATGGGCGACCTGGAGTCCTTCGGCCGATTTGTCCGGCTCTGTGCCGGTCGGAACGCCCAGCTGTTAAATTTGTCGTCCCTGGCCTCAGACTGCGGCATCACGCATACGACCGCAAGACGCTGGATTTCGGTTCTGGAGGCCAGCTTTCTGATCGTGCTTCTCAGACCTCATCACCAGAACTTCGGGAAACGCCTTATCAAAAGCCCGAAGCTTTATTTCCTGGACACCGGTCTTTTGTGCTTCCTTCTTCAGATTCGATTCCCGGAGGAGCTTCACCATCACGCGATGAAGGGCGGCATTTTTGAAAGTTACGTCTTATCCGAATTCTACAAGAACTTCTTGAACCGGGGCGAGCTGCCTGCCCTGAGTTTCTGGCGTGACACATCCGGACGGGAGGTGGATCTCCTCGTCGAACAGGGTGGCCGGCTGACTCCGGTGGAGGTTAAATCAGCTCAGACCATTGCGGGCGACTTTTTCAAAGGATTGAATGACTGGCGGAATCTCTCCAGCCGCTCCAACGATCCGGCCGCTCTTGTGTATGGCGGGGATTCGTCCTTTAAAAGAGCTGGAACGATTGTCTATCCCTGGTTTGCCTTATGACATAGGGGTCACGTCTACACAATTGACAGAATAGGGGGAAAAGGGTCAGAGCCCTTTACGACAAAGCTCAGCCGCGCGTTCCTGTGCGTCGGCTGGGGCGGCTTTTGGGGCCTTTAGTTCTCTTGGCGAGATCCAATAACCCTCTTAAAGCGGTATTTACCGAATCATCGTCGGGGAAAGCCGCGGCTACATCCGGGCTGAGCAAAACAAGATTCGAGCCCTTCACATATTCATTGTAGTGCTTCCCTCTTGTACCCTGGCCCAGGTCTTCACGGCGATACTCTTTACGCATTTCTTCAGCCTTCTTCATAGCGGGTCCCCGAATACCGTCGCGCTTTCCTGGAAGGATACACCATGCGTCTTGATATTCTGCTGTGATTTATTTTCGTCCCACTCAAATACCATCTTCAATCATCCCATCCCTGTGGTCTAATAATAATTAGACGGAACGCGTAAAACTTGTTCCAAGGGAAAATTCAAGATTTTTGCCCGGTTCTCCTTTTCCTTCGTGCCGGTGTCCTTCCCCAGGGAATATGTCACCTTAATTACCCAGGGATTCTGTCATCCTCCTAACATTTATGGGGACATCTTACTTAGTTCTGTGTAGGCATATCCCCTTGATTGCTGCTTTTTGACAATAGTAACGCGATGTGATACTATAGTGCTGTGATTCAGTCATTTCGCTCGAAAGAAACCAGAAAAATATGGGATGGCCTCCCTTCGAGAAAATTGCCTTTTGACATTCAGGCCATCGCCAGGAGAAAGTTAAGGATGCTCAATAATTCCCATATGCTCAATGATTTGCGGGTGCCGCCCTCGAATTTTCTTGAAAGGCTAAAAGGCGATCGGGAAGGACAGTACAGCATCCGCATCAATGACCGATGGAGGATTTGTTTCGAATGGCAAAACGGGAATTGTTATAACGTAGAAATCGTTGACTATCATTAGAGAAATAGAGGTGAAATGATGCTGAAACTTGCAAACATCCATCCGGGGGAGGTACTGGATGAGGAGTTCTTAAAACCGCTCGGGATCACACCCTATCGCCTTGCGAAAGAAACTAAAATACCCCAGACGAGAATTTCTGAGATTCTGAAAAAGAAGCGGAGAATTACTGCAGATACGGCTCTTAGATTCAGCTGTTATTTCGGAAATTCCCCCCAGTTCTGGCTCGGCCTCCAGAACGACTACGACCTGGATGAAGAAAAACAGAGGATTGAAGAGGAATTAAAAGACATCCGAAAGCTGCCACGCGCCTCCTGATATTTGAGGCTGTCGCTGATGCTCCTGCCCTGTCGTCGTCCTCGTTTCGCCAGGAATAAAGGGGTCAGAGCCTTTTACGCCGAATGAGAATCTGCCGTGCTAAAAAGGCAGTATCCTCTTTTCCCCGAATCGGAATTGATTTCTCCGTCAACACGAATGTAGAGAATGTCAAGAGTCTTGAAACCGAAATCTGGACGACCTTAAGCTATCAGGTCAAATTCAAATCATTTAAAAGAATTGAAAAATAATGACGACGTCAGCGGCTTGGCAGTTTAAGCGATATTTAAGAACCAGAGCCTTCGGGTGGCGGGGGTCTGTTTTGGCCTGTAAAAGGCTGAATGAGGCAACTTCGGAGATCAAGCGAACATCGAAGGCCGATCCTATTCGTGCCGGGGAGGGCGTCGTGACTCTTTGCGAACGCCTCTGGCCGGCGCTTCAGGCGGTGGACTCCTCCTCGGGGGCACTTGGGACAGCCGTCTGGCTCACGCTTGACAAACTCCTTCCCCTCCTTGTCCAGGCGCCGGCTGATACGGCCACCAGGCGCAAATGGATTGACAGGCTTTATTCGGCCGTTCAGGATGACGGCGTTGACTATCTTTTTCAGGTGCGCCGGATTTGGGGGATAATTTGCAAAGAGCCGGACCTGATCCGCGAGTGGGCGGACCGATTGTTGGAGTTGGTCTCGAGCTTATCCTCGCTTTCCGGAAAGTTCATCTATTCACCGGACAACATCATGTGCTTCTCCTGCCTGCTGGAAGCCGGACGATATAATGAACTCCAATCGCTTTTAAAATCAGCTTCCCACCGACATTGGTCCGAGCAATACTATTGGGCGGAAGCTCTGCGCCGCCAGGGGAAAATCGAAGAAGCTATTTCTTTCGCCGAAGACTGCCGCTCCCCGCTGGGATACGATGATACGGCCATAACCTGTTTCTGCGAGCGTCTCTTGATAGAGGAGGGCCATTGGGAGCAGGCTTATAAGCAATATGGCCGCTTTCTCCGGGTAGGCCACACCTATCTCAACCAGTATCGTGCGATCGTAAAAAAATATCCGCAGCTCGAAACCCGGCGCATCCTCCAGGATCTCATTGACGATTCGGACAACCCCGGAAACTGGTTCGCAGCGGCCGGCAGTGCCGGACATATGGATATTGCTTACACGTGCGCCTTAAATGGGACACTGAACCCCGGCACGTTAATAACGGCTGCTTATCAGAACAGGTTTGACGCTCCCGAATTCTCGTTCGCCGTGGCCTTGCGGGCCATGGACCTGCTTCTTGAAGGATACGGCTACGAAATCGAGTGGGCAACTCTGGTCAGAGCGGTCGACGCACTGAGAGACGCCGCCGCCGCTCTTGGAAAACCTGCGGTCTCCGTGAAATTTATTCAGAACCTGGCCTTGCGCATTGCAAATAATAACGATTTCCCAGCCACTCAGATTCGCCAACTTTTAATGAGTGATTGGCCGGATATATCGTGGTAGAATATGGGGGAAAAATGAAGGGGACATGGGTATGGAATTAGTGATCGGTTGCTGGGGAAATAAGGTGCGGAGGCTATAAAAACAATCTGGTTGCAGCGGCGGGCGTCAGTATTTGGATCCCTTGAAACTCCTCCAGGGCAAGAAGGTGCTTGTCGCCGGAAACTATAACCTCGGCGCCTGCTTCCACGGCGCATTCAAGCACTTTGTTGTCCGCGGGGTCCTTCTTAATGGCATTGATAACGGTTTTGGGGCGAACGATGTGCGATGGCTGATAGAGCCAGGATAATATCAAGGGCAAATCCGGATGCTGCGCAATAACCTTGAGTTTCGGTCGGGAAATGACCCGGATAAATTCCTCCAGGAGAGCCTGGCTGATGTAAAGCTCGAATTTTCCTTGCAAGCACGCATTTAAAATTCTTTGGGGAGGTCCCGACCAGCCGATTGCTGAAACCAGGGTGTTGGTATCAAGGACCACTTTCACCTGCCGCGAACCTCGCGGATAGACATTTCAACCGTCTCAACCGATAATCCCTCAGCAGCCACCGAACGTCTGATTCTTTTTAATGCCAGGGAAACGTCATTGGCCGCAACCGACTCCGCCATTTCTTCCAGTTTCTTGTACTCTTCGTAGTTTACAAGGACCGCTTTTTCTTTCGTCCGGCGGGTGATCACAACAGGTTGTTTTTTTCTGGCAACACGGACGATCAAATCGCCCAGATTCTTTCTGGCCTCCTCAACGCCCAAAATATATTCCAACATATTATACCTCCATATATATCTTACAGCCTACCTTAAGGTAAGTCAAGAGGTGAGCGCTAAAAGGCCAAGGCATAACCTTGGCCTTTCACGCAATCAACTTTGTAAGCGTTTAATAACGCAAGATTATGTCAGTTCAGGAATCTTTCTTTCCCGTCGGTAGCGCACCCTCCGCTTCCGTCGCGGGGGCGGTTTCCCACTTCACGATCTTGAGATCCAGGACGAAGATGCAGTAGATGGTCGGCACCAGCACCAGGGTGACCAGGGTGGCCAGGGTCAGGCCGCCGATTTGAGTAAAGCACATGGGCTGCCAGAGGGGTCCTCCGTGTGCCGCCAGCGGGAAGAGGGCGAAGACCGTCGCGCACACCGTGATGAGAACGGGGCGAAGACGGGCCAGGCCCGCATCGATGACCGCCTCAATGATGGGTTTCCCCTCGGAGTGCATGACTTCGATGTAGTCGAAGAGCACGATGATATGGCTAACTATGACCCCGACCAGGCTGGCGATTCCCAGGAAGGCCATGAAGCCGAAGGGCATGTGCGTAAGAATAAGGCCTCCAAGGGCGCCCACCAGACCGAAGGGCACGGCGGCAAATACGATAAAGGGCTTGGCGGCGCTGTTGAACTGCAGCACCAGGCAAAGGAAGATTCCGACGATGGACATCAGCATGGCCATGCCCATGGGGGGGAAGTTTTCCTGCTGCTTCTCCATTTCCCCGCCGATCTCGATGCGGTAGCCGGGTGGAAGAGTGAGAGTTTTAACCTGCTTCCAGGCCTTTTTGAAAATGGTCGAGCCCCAGGCCTCAGGCACGGGGAAGGCCCCCGGCTTGATGCAGCGGTGAAAATTGCGGCGCTGAATATAATACGGGCTGAGGTCGATGTTCCCCTTGACCACCTGGCTCAAAAGCACCTTGTTTCCGGTGGCGGAGGAGTAGATATAGAGGTTGCGAAGGTCGGAGAGCTGGGCCCGCTCATCGGAGTTTAAGCGTGCAATGATGGGAATGCTGTACTGACCCTCCAGCACTGTGCCCACGGGAAGTCCCTGCACGGCCAGGGCCATGGATCGGGCCACGTCCAGGCTGGTAATCCCGACCATGTTGGCCTTGTCCTGATCGGGCTCCAGGTTCACCGTCCCGATGGGCTCACCCCAATCGTCCTGGATGGACATGGCCTGGGGGTCCGCCCGGTAGATCTGCTGGATCTTATTGGAGAGGCCCACCAGCGGTTTCCACGCGTTGTCCGAGCCGCTCACATAGAGCTGCACCGGGACTTTGAAGGAGGTCCCGCTCTGGAGTTTGCGCACGTCTATACGGACTCCGGCCACCTGCTGCGGAAGCTGTTCCATCAGGCGGTCCACCAGGGTGTTGGTGTAATGTTTGTCATTACATTCCACAATCAGTTGCGCGTAGCTTAGCATGGACATCTCCGGCTGTATGGAGAACCAGAAGCGGGGGCCGCCGCCGCCGACAAAGGTGGTGATCGTCTTGATGACGTGCACATCCGGTTTATTCCGCTTTGTAAGGTCCTGCCCGAGCTTGGTGGCGATATTGCCTATCGCTCTTTCCACTTCCTTCGCCTTTATATTGGTGGCCATAAGGCCGGCGTTGCAGGGCATGTAGAGGTCCACGGTGGAGATATACTGTTCGTCATCGGGGAACATCTGGGTCGGGAGACTGGAGGCCAGGAAAAGCCCGAGCATGAGAAGAACCAGCGACACGCCGACCACTCTCCAGCGGTGATGAACGCAGAAGTTGGCAAAACGATAGTAGTAGCGGGTGAATCCGGTGGTTCGCATCGCTTCCACGGAAGCCTCCTTCTGGGGCCGAAGGAGGAAGCGCCCGATGGTCGGTACGAAGGCCTGGGCTACAATGACCGAGCAAATGAGGGAAGAGCCTACGACGAGAGGCAGACTGTATAAGAATTTCCCTGGATCTCCGGGCAGGAAGGCCAGCGGCACGTAGGCTGCAATATTGGTGAGAGTGGCAAACGTGATGGCCTTAAGGAGCTTCGTGGGCCCCAGCCAGGCGGCGATCTTAGCCGGCTGCCCGGAGGCCATGGAGACCTTGATGGCGTCTCCCGCCACCACCGGGTTGTCGACCAGAAGTCCCAGAGCGATGATGAGGGAGGCGATGGAGACCTGCTGGAGGTCAAGACCCAGCAGGCTCATGCAACCGTAGGTCATGGATAAGGTAAGGGGGATGGAGAGCGCCATAAGCAAGGCCGAGCGCCAGTCCCAGAAACCGATGAGGGAGACGAGCACCACCAGAAGCACGGCTTCGATGAGGGCGGTGTTCAAAAGTTCGATGTTCTCCGCCACCTGCCGCGGCTGGTCGGAGGTGCGGACGATGACCAGGTCGGAGGGCACCAGGCGGCGCAGATCCGCGAGCTTATCGTCGATCTGTTTCCCGAGCACATGGATCTTCTGCCCCGGCTTCATCTGCACCGAGATGGTGATGGCCCGGTTTCGGTGCCACGCTCCGGCATCGTTCTTCCAGGTGAGGTAGTTGAGGTAGGTGGCCGGCAGATTGTAGCTGCGGGTGATCCCCACTACGTCGCGGAGGTAAACCGGCGAGCCCTGGGCCTGACCTATCATCATGTTTCCGATCTCGTCCTGATTTTTGAACTGACCGGCCGTCTGAAAGAGGATCCCCTGTCCCTCGGCCTGGGCGGTTCCGGAGGCTCCGGTAATATTGCGGGCGCCCAGAAGCTCGGGCAATTTGCTCGGGTTGAACCCATAGGCGGCCACCCGGCTCTGCGAATAGTTAAGGTAGATCGCCTCTCCCAGGGCACCTTTGCGACCCACCGAAGTGGCCAGGGGGACGGTACGAAGGCCGTCGGCTATGGTTCGGGTGAAATCGTCCATCTCCCGGTAGGTATAGCGGTCCGGGGCCGCAACCGACAGCCGATCTTTTAACTGTAGCGGATCCTGGACTACCACCGGGAGCCAGGTGTCCGGATTCATCTCTTCGAGCTTCAGATTGTGGGCCATGTAATTTTGAAGATAGGCCATGACATCCTGCTCGCTCCCGGTGCTCAAAAGGTCGATGCCGAGGAAGCCTTCTCCCTGGATGAGGCGGATGTCGCGGGCAAATCCACTCACGGCGGCGTCAATCTGGAAGGTTCCCACGGTGCTCTGGAGAAGTCGCATGTCCGCGTTTTTGGGATAACAGTAGACGATGGTGTAGGGAAATCCCGGACTTTTGATCTTGCGCTTCGCCCGGGTCTTATTGATCCGCTCCACGATGGGCGTCGCCCTGGCTTCGATCTCGACATTGGACAGGGGGGGACTGGCTACCGTGAGCATCAGGGCCGCGGTGTCCCCGAAATCCTTTATGTAGTAGATGGGACCGGCTCCCTGCGGCAGGCTCGGGGCTGCATTGATGAGCTTGATCCCTATGTCGTCGAACTCCTTGTCGGCGTCTTTGATGCTGTCTTCCAGTTCGATGTAAGTGATCGACAGGCCCGGCTGGACGGTGGACTCAATTTTCTTGAAGTTCTTGTTCGTCGCGCAGATGTCCTCAATCTTTTTGGTGACTTGAAGCTCGATCTGCATGGGCGTGTTACCCGGCCAGGGAACCTGCACGGCGGCCTGTCGGATCGGGATATCCGGATCCTTGCGCTGGGGCATTGAGCGATAGCCCAGGAAACCGATGCCCATGGCGATCAGAAGGAAGACGATCGCAACGGACGGGTTGTTGACGCAGAAACGGGCCAGGTTGCTGGTGGTTTTGATATAGTCGGCGTCGCTTTTTCCGTGTGCCACTTTATTAATCTCCGATCTTTATGGGATCCCCGTCCTTGATGAGCTGGAGGCCGCTTGTTACCACCCGGTCTCCGTGAGAAATGCCTTCCTTAATGGTGATGCGATCTCCAATCGCCTCGCCGGTCTTTATCCGGCGGAGCCGGGCCATGAGATTATTTCCCTGGCCCTCGACGATGTATACGCAGTATTGACCGGGATTATTTGGATCCTCGACAATTGAGGAAAGAGGGATGGATAATTCCACCATCGCTTTCCTGTTAGTAGTAGTAAGATCTAAAGAGGCGATCATGCCGACTCGAAGGAGGTGATTGGTGTTGGCCAGCTTGACGACGACCTGGAAGGTCCGCTCCTTGGGGTCGGCTCCGGCCGCCAGGGTCAGGATGCGTCCGTGAAAGAGTTTGCCGGGGAGGGCGTCGCAGATGACGTCCACCTTCTGGCCAATCCTAAGGTGGTTTACCACCATGTCCGGAACCCCGAAGGTGACCTTGACGGTGTCCAGAGCCACTATTTCAAATGCCACCGTTCCAGGTGTTACCTGGGTTCCCAGTTCCACGTTGCGATCCAGGATGACGCCGCTGAACGGCGCTTTCAGGAAGGCATCGGAATAATTAAGTTTAGCCTGATCCAGCTGGGACTGGGATCCCAGTACGGCGGCTTTCTGAGAGTTGAGCGCTGCGACGGACATGCCCACGGAGCTTACTGCCTCGCCAACCTTGGCCCGGACGGACCTGAGCTGGGCCTGGGCCGCGTAAATCTGCTGTTTGGTCTGATCCAGGCGGGCTTTGGAGGAGTCGCAGGCGGCTTTGGCCGAGTCATAATCAGATTGGGCCATGCTCTCGCTGGCCAGCAAATTGACGGCCCTGTCATAGTTGGCCCGGTTATTGTCGTAATCAGCCTGGGCCGCGGCCACCTGGGCCCGGGCCTCTCCTTCGGCCGCTTCCGCCTGCTTCACGGCGGCCCTGGCTGAAACCTCCGCCGCCTGCGCCTGGAGCACCTGGGACTTTGATTGCTGAACTCCGGCCACCGTTCTGTCCATTTGCGACTGGGCGCTGTTCACCAGGTTCTGAAAATCCGCGGGACGAAGGCAGGCCAGCACGGTGCCGGCGGTCACTTCGTCTCCCTGGTCCACCAGGCGGGTGCTTCCATCGGGTTCTTTGACCAGGTGGATGGAGGTGATATAGCCCTGTCCCCGGAAGGTGAGCTGAACGCGGCTGTAAGCATCTATGGAGGCCGAGTAGGTGGATACAGGCGCTCCGACGGAGTTTTTCTCCACCGTCTCCACCTGAACCAGGGCGAGGGGCCTGGGCTGGGGTTTTGGCGCCTGGGTGCATCCCCCCAGGGTCGCCGCCAGGCATAGTGTAAAAATGGTCAAAAGCTTTTTCATGGATTCCTCCCTGTTACCCGATCTATTTCCGCCCGGACGGCCGCCTCGTCCATCAGCGATTTCTGATACTGCTGGCGGGCCTGGGAAAACTGGGCTTGCGATTGAAGTACGTCCTTGGTCAGGGCCAGCTTTTCCTTGAAACGATTGTTAGTGATGCGGAAATTCTCCTCCGCCGCATCCAGGGCGGCTTTGTCGGCCTCCTGGCGGGAGCGGATCAGGCCAAGTTTGCGCCAGGAGGAGCTGACCTCCGTCATCACCTGATCTCTAACCTGTTCGGACTGTTTTTTTGCCTGTTCGACGGCCTTGGACTGGCCGGCCACCTGGTTGTCGCGGCGTCCCCAATCCAGGACCGCCCATTGGCCTTTTATCCCGGCAAAGGTCATGTTGCCGGGGAGGATGCCGGAATTGCTTTGATTTAAATAGCTTGCGTAGAGGCCGATATCCGGGTACCAGTCAAATCGCTGTACTTCGCGCTGGTACTCGGCCTGGCTGATTTGAAGGGCGCTCTGGAGGACCTCCGGGCGCTGTTTTGCGGCGATGGCCTCAAGAGAGGCAAGGTCTTCCTGCTCCCCGAGCTGTTGTTGAAAATTTTCAGGGAGAGCGATACTGAACGGAGTTTCGATGGGTCGCCCGAGAAGGATGTTGAATTTCTGCTTCAAAGTGATGAGCTGGTCGGCCAGAGCCGACTCCTGGTAGCGGGTTTCGGCAAGCTGAGAATTCACCTGGAGAAGATCGGTCTTAAGTGCCGTTCCCTGTCCGATCTGGTTGTTCACCACCCGGCGGAGATCCGTCAGAAATTTAAGAGAGTCGCGGGTGGCCATAAGAGAGTTCTGATAATTCAGCATCTCGAAGTAGGACTGTTTGACGTTTTGTACCACCACCTGTCTCTGGCTTCGCTCTCCCTCCGAGGCGATTCCGAGCTGGGCCTTCTGGGCTCCCACGTTCATGTTGGCTTTATAAAGGCTCGTGATGGGCTGTTCAAGTTCCAGGCTCACCATGGTGGTGGAGCCGGAAATCTGTCCGATGGAGCGGGTCTCGGACGGAATGGGCCCGATTCCAGGGTAGGTGCCCAGAGCTCCGGCATTGACCATGAAATCCTGCGGGGTGAGAACGTTCGACTGCTTGGCGCCGACGCTCACCTGGGGATAGCGGGCCGATTTTGCGGCTGAGACGGAATTTTTCGAGCGGCCGACGCCAAGAGAGGCACTCTGAATATCTCGATTGCTCTTAAGGGCGATCTTAACAGCCTCATCCAGGGAGAGCATGGGCTCTTCGGGGGGTGATGTCTCATTTCCGGCCTGAGCGGTCAGAGGGGTCATGAGAAGAAGGGATAGAATCAGAAAGAGAACAATTTTGGGAATCCCATGGAACTGCATAGAGCCCTCCTGATTTATTTTCAGCTCTGGAAATTTTCTATAGGAATCGGAGGAACTCCTTCCGGTTATGCGATTTTCTCCATCTTTGAATAATGGAAGAGGGAGGAAGAGAACTGTTGGCGCAGAAAAGGATAAAGAGATTGGAAGGAGTGGCGCGATGAGTATTCTCGGGAAGTTTCCCCGCAGTTTCTGGGTCGGCAATTTCATGGAGCTCTTCGAGCGGATGTCCTACTACGGCATGTTCAACGTGCTGGCCCTTTATCTTACGGGCGCGGTGGGGGAGGGCTGCCTTGGTTTTTCCAAGGAGCAGACCGGCCTCATGATGGGGATCTATACCTTCTTCCTCTACATGCTTCCAATCTTCGGGGGCGCCGTGGCCGAGCGCTACGGCTATAAAAGGTCCTTTGTCATCGCCCTCAGCACCTTGTCCCTGGCCTATTTCCTGTCCGGTAATTTCAGGACATACGGAGGGATTTTTGCGGCTCTGCTAATGGTTTCAATAGGGGGCGCTCTATTCAAGCCGACCCTGACGGGAACCATCTCGCGCACGACGGACGAGAAGACCTGTTCTTTGGGATTCGGGATCTACTACATGATAGTCAACATCGGGGGATTTGCCGGCCCCTTCGTGGCCAGCTACTTAAGGGCCCATAACTGGCAGTGGGTCTTCTGGGCCTCGGCCCTCTGGGTGGGCCTCATGCTCCTTCCGGCCATATTTCTTTATAAGGAACCCCGCGAGGCCTCCGAAGTGCGCTCGTCGTGCGGGGTCGGTAAAGTTCTCATGAATTCGGTGGGGGTGCTCCGCAACTGGCGCTTCATCATTCTTCTCGTCATTTTTTCAGGCTTCTGGGTCATGTTCTTTCAGCTCTACCTCACCATGACGCTCTACCTTCGGGATCATGTAAACACGGTGCCCATTCTCCAGTTTTTAAAGGACACCGCCTCGCACCTCTATCGTCCCTGGGCCGACGTGCTCCAGGGCCGCCTGGCCCTGGTGGCCTCCGGCCAGATACGGGTCGGGGAGGCGATTCCTCCCGAGATTCTGACGGACATGGACGCCGCGGCCATCATCATCTTCCAGATACTGGTGAGCCGGATCTCAGGGATGTTCAAACCTCTTCACTCGATGATCGCGGGGGTTCTCCTGAGCGCTGGCGCCATGTTCCTGGCGGGATCCACCCGCAATCCCTGGCTGGTGGTGCTTTCCATCGTGCTCCTGGCTTTCGGCGAGATGGCGGCCAGTCCCAAGTTCCTTGAATACGTCGGGAGAATCGCTCCCAAAGACAAGGTGGCTGTTTTCCTGGGCTATGGATTCCTGCCGATAGGTATCGGCAGCCTGATAGCCAACGTGCTGGGCGGAAAACTCTATGCCGCATCCGATGCGCACCTGATTTCGCTCTCCACCATGTGGTATATAATCGGCTGTGTCGGTCTTCTGACCGCCTTCCTTCTCTTCCTATATAACGTCTTTCTGGCCCCGGGTCTGCATGAGGCATCGGCCATGGAAGAAAAAAAATAGGGACAACTGTTTTCAATAAAGGAAAACGCCTTGATAAACGCTGAACAAAAAAAATCCGTCGGCTTTATTCTTCTCCTTGCGTCGATAATTTTCGTCGTCGCCTTTGGAGTTTATCTTCTGACCCTCTCCGGGGATTTTTCCAACGACAGCGACTACCTTTTCTACGGCCGGGTCGTAGAAGGGGGCGATACTCCGGGGGTGCGGGAGTTTTTTCACCTTCTCTGGATTCCCCTTGGGAAAGCGGTTTACGGTCTCCTGCAGCACCTGGGGATGACAGTGCGGGGGATCTGGATCATGGAAGGCATCAGCGCCTTCTTCGGGGCCTTGAGCCTGAGTTTCTTCTTTCTGCTGCTCGTCTTTCTGGTGGGGGAAACGGCGGTCCCCTTTATCACGGCCCTCCTCATGGGTTTTTCCGTGAACTACTGGTTCATGTGCGTGACGGACAAGCTCTATCCCATCTCCGGGTTGCTCCTGGTGTGTTTTTTCCTGCTGCTTAAGGCCTCCCGCGGGGATGCCCGCTGGTCCCTGGCGCTTGGAGCTGCACATGGCCTGGCTCTGCTGGGCCATGCGACGAATATCCTTTTTGCTTTGCCCGTGCTGGCCGGGCTCCTCGCGGTCCGGCGTCCTTTACGGGAGAAAATCCTGAACCTCCTGGCTTACGCGTTCTCCCTGGTTCTCCTCCTGATTATTCTGGGCCCGCTCCTCGCCCAGAACCAGGGGCTTTCCCCGTGGGAACTCGTGAGAAATGCCGCCGGGATAATGAATATGGCGCGCTTCAACGCGCAAATAACCGGTGCGGCCTCGGGGTTTACCAGATACGTCTTCCAGGTGGTTGCCTGCGAGGAGTTCTTCCAGATGTGGCTGCCGCTTCTCCTCCCGGCCCTTCTTCTGATTTTCTGGAAAAAAATGAAACCCCATGCCCAGGCAGTCCTGCTTTGTCTGGTCTGGGGCGTCTTCAGCTTCTTCCTCTACCTCTGGGAAAATGCCAATCTCTACGTAGTCCTCTTCCCATTCTGGATCCTGGTGGGCGTCCTGTTGTCCGTCGTGTCGCGATCCTTTTTCCGGGGGGAGGCCGCAAAGATCTTCCGCTGGGGCCTGATGGCATTGCTGGTGCTGGCAGGAATGGTCATCTTTTGCCTGAACATGGTTGACAGCTTTCTTCCCCTCCATCAGGGCCGGACGGATCCCTGTATCGGGGCGGTCCAGCTCTATTCGCGGGACCTCGCTCCCGGGAACGTGGTCCTGACCACGGGCTTTTTTGCGCTGTATTTCTCCTACTTCGCGAAATGTGAAGTGCTGGATATTTATAATGAGGCGAATTTTTACAAAGGGCAAAAAGTGGCGGATTGCGTGAGTAGCCAGGTCCGGAGTTTCATGGAGCAGGGCCATAAGGTTTTCCTGCATGACAACCCGGCAAATTTCCGCCCGGTCTGCTATTATCTGAGCGACGAAGCGAAGATAGAAGTCACCGAAAGCGAATGCGCAAACCTTCGGGGCAAACCCGGGGGGAGACTCATCTGTTTCGGATTAAAAGACTGCCTGGAGCTTAAAAAAGGGATTACAAAGAATTTCGAGCTTGTTCGCATCAAAAAATATTCGGACCAGGATGCCCTGTTTTTGCTACAACAACCCGCGGGCACGCACGGCATTGAGGAGCGATTTTGAAGTTCTGACTTCATCCGGCCCCATGGTGTGGAGGCTGTAGCGGGCCTCAAGGTAGAGCAGGGTCAGAGCTATTATTTCGGTCTGCGGAAGTTGCGGCGGAAGGATCCTGATGAATTCAAGGGGTGTCTGTCCGGCATTCTTTATCTGGCCATGCGCTTTCAGGGTGCGGCACAGCGCCAGATAATTTTCAACGATGGATTTTCTGAATTCATCGGGTATTTGAGGCGGGAGTTTTCCCGGATGCGGCGCATTGAGGGACTTTCCCCGGAAAAGCTTCCTCCACCAGCGCCTTGAAAAAAACAGGACCAGCATGGCAAGAACAACCAGGATCCCTCCTTTTAAATAGAAGGAGCGGAAGAGGGAGCGCTGCTCCGGGGCGGCGATACTTTTAATAAAGCGGGCAGAGGCCTCCAGGGCCTCTTTAAGCGGGGTCTCTTTCAGGTAATTGATAAGCAGGGAGGCCAGCCAGAAAGATTGTTCTTTTTCGCTTTCTTCCGGGGCCGGAGACCATCCCGGGGTGGGTTCAAAGGAGATCCAGCCGAACCTGGGGATGAAGACCTCGACCCAGGCATGGGCATCTTTGTTGCGGATCTCATAGTAGCCGGTCAGGGGATTGTAAGTGCCGGGTGTATATCCGGTGACCAGGCGGGCCGGGACTCCCGACAGGCGGCAAAGGACGGCCATGGCGGTTGCAAAGTGTTCGCAATAACCCCGTTTTGTAACAAACATGAAATAATCCACCGTCTCGGCGTTTTGTGGAAACGGCGGAATATCGAGGTCATACTGAAAGTGATTTTGTAGATAGAGGCAAATGGCCTGGGCTTTGTGTGAGGGCGTCCTGTAGCGGGAGGCAATCTCCGAGGCCTTCTTTTTCAACCTGTCCGAAAGAGGCGGCAATTGAAGAAAGAGTTCTCTGATTCCGGGAGGGTACCTTAAGCTCTTCGACCTGGATAATCGGGCCGGCGCAAATTCGTTGACGAGGCTGACGACGCTGTAGATCATGCCTTTTTCAAGGGGAAACGGGCTTCTTAAGCCGAAAAATGCGTCCGAAAAGATATAGTCGGAGGGAAAATAGAGCTGCCAGGGGCGGTAAGCGGAAAATATTATATTCGGCAGTTCTTTTTCCACATGGATGATCTGAATCTCCTGGTGGGAGCCGGTGGATAATTCAGAGAAAAATCCGTTTGTTTTAGCTGGAATAGCGACAATGGGGGGCATTGTCGTCTTGAGCTCCTGGGTGGTCTCGCGGCTGAAGGACCAGGCGGCGCCGTCGTAAAAGTCAAAGGCAAGCCCGCGCAGGTATAGTTCGTTGCTCATTCTGACGCGCATGACGACCTCGCTGTCGAGGCGCCCCCGCATATTAAGATCCAGAAAGGCATTGAATCCGAAGTAGGCTCCGGCGTTGAAAATTCTCCTGAGCCGCAGCATTCCCGATTGAGATGAGGGATAGGCGGGATTTTTTATCCGGCCCATCCCGAAGCGGGGAAGGTGGAGGTTAAAAGACATTGGCAGTGGACGCATGTTGATCCGCCGGGTACGGGGGACCACCAGATAGATGACCAGGCTCAAGGCCATGATGATGAGCAGTGTCCCGGAATACAGGCCCAATGACCAGTTCCAGCGGGTAAGCGGAGGAAGGCGGGCCTTTTCCCGGAGCGCGCAGAGGTAATTAAAGTAAAGGGGATAGATGGAGCAGAGGACAAAGAGGACAAGGGCGATCCCGAATGACATGTCCCGGCTTAGGACGGCGGCGGCGCTCATCAGGATCAGGGCCACCCACATCGTATAATTCAAGTCCCTCCGGGAAGGCAGGTCGAAACTGTGGAGGGTCTGAAGCCAGATCAGAAAGCTGGTCAGGGGTATCCTCGGGTCGTATACATTGAGGAGGAGGTTTCGGAAGAAATCGTAAAAAGCCCAGATCATCAGTGCTGCGATGATGAGCTTTATCCACCAGTTTTTTTTCTCCCTCCGGAGGTAACTGACCCAGAAGCCCGTGATGGTGCCCGCGAGGACCTGCCATCCCCAGGGCGGCCATTCAAACTGCTGCATCAGGGTCGTCACAATGGCGACCAGAACCATCACCAGAACGGAGATGCGGAAGGGCACGGAGTGTTCGGGGGGATGGCGATGTATTTTTAATTTAAATTTCACTTGAAAAGCCCTCCCAGCTCCCTGAGGCATTGGAGCAGGTCATCCCCTCTGCCGCACACGACCGGGGAGAGGCCGAGAGAGCGCATCCGGTTTAAAAGAATTACCTCCTGCTGCCGGCTTTCATCAGTAGCAGGAGTCATACTTTCAATGTTTTTGATGAAAGTTTCAGTTTTCAGGAGCAGCGGGCGGCATTTTATCTTCTTATCCAGGAGCGGGACGAATAGTTCGGGATTTATGGATGACTCCGGCTGGATCAGCAGGAGTCGGCTCCCGCGGGTAATTTCATCATTGAGTTTTACGAATAATTGTTCATTTTCCATCTCGCCGTCGGCCTCCACTGCCGCCAGCCATCGGAGGGCCTGGAGGAGATCCCGTGTTTTCAGCGCAAGAAATTCCCCTTTGCGGGCCGCCATCAGGCGGATCGTATGTCCGTGCAAAAGGGCATGGCGCGCCACGGAAGTCGCCAGCTTGACCGCGTATTCGATGGAGGCCTCTCTTCCCAGGCCGGTATGGAAGCGCCTGTTCGTATCCAGAAAGATAAAGACCTGGCTACCGGCAGGATTTTCGAATTCCTTGAGCATCAGTAAACCCGTTCTGGCGACGGAGGGCCAGTGGAGCATGCGGGTGCTCTCTCCGGGCTGGTGCTGGCGTATCCCGAAAAAATCGTGGCTGTGGCCGCTTCTCAAGCGGGCCGTGTTCTGGGTGGAAGACTCAAAACGGGCCGTGCTGAAATGCCCGTCGCGCAGGACGGGAGCGGTCGGCAGGACGGTGAGGACGCCGGGGACTTTCAGGGTCTTCATGGCATTGAAAAAACCAATCGGAGCACCCGCCGATGCGCGCATGGGCGGGAAGTGATAAATCCCCCGCTTATAGCATTCGGCCTCGTAGGTGACAGAATCCGCCGTTTTCCCGGACAGGCGCTCAAAGACAAACATTCGGCTGCTTTTTAAATCTTCGGGGGAGGCCGCGGGGAAGTATTCCTCGATTGAAAAAAAGTAGCTGGCCAGGCGGTTTTTGTTGAGTACCCTCAGGGTAACGCGGATCGTATCTCCCTCGCAGGCAATAAGGGGGAGGCGCCGTTCGATCTCAAGTCCCCGAATGGAAAATCTGGATATGATGAAACCGGCCAGAAGGGTTCCAAGCAATACGGAATTGAGGAGATAGAGCCAGCCGGCCTGGGTGTTCGAGGCCACCAGAAAAAGAAAAAGCGATACTCCGAGAAGAATCAGTTCGTCCGAGTATCGCCAGAATCCACTCTTCATCAAGCGTGAACAGCTAAGCGTTACTTTGTTCGGGGCTGTCGGGGGTATTCCTCACGATAATCCGACGGTTTTTTGAATCTGCGCAAGGCATCTTCTGCATTTCCTATCGCTCCCCTGTCAAATTAATATTGAGCGGCGCCTTCGCCTGCAGGAGCAGGCGCACGGGTCTGGCATCCTGGGGCACCTCAAAGACCAGGTATCCGAAGTTGATTCCACCAGGCCTGAGAATGATCAGCCAGAAGTTGCTCAACTGCTCGGCGTAGTCGTAGGTGGCGTTTTTCTTGTCAATCATGGAGAATCGGCCTGAGTAGATCTGCACTTCGTTTGAGACGTTCTGCTGGGAGAGGTAGACCGTTACAAATTTATAGCCGGTCTTGGGCTTGTAGTAGTCCTTTATGGCATTCACTGTTTTCATGTCGGAGACGGTCACCGAAAAAATTCCGTTGGAGACTGTAACCGGCATAAAGATGTCGCTTCCTGGGTTGAAGGGAGTTGGCATGGGAGTTTCGGAGGGGAAAAAGGACGGAGTGGAGGTGGGGAGGGGAACAGACTGCTTATCGTAGGGATTTTCGGTGGGTTTCGGGGAAGGTTTCACCTCCGGTGGGAAGGTGGAGATCCGAATAGCCCGGGTCCGCCCATCCCACTCCACGGTGCATCCGATGGCCTGGCAGAGCTCTTCCACGGGAACCAGCGTCCGGCCGTCCGGGGGAGTGTAAAAAGGGATTATAATGTCGTTGATAGCGAGGATTTTCAGGTTGTAATCATACCTGATGCTGGCCCCCAGCGACTTAGCCATGACATAGGGCGGCAGGTAGACTATTCCCTCCCTGACGACCGGGAAAACATCGACAATGACCCCGTTGACATAGACCCGGGTGAATTCGCCCTGGGCGGTGACCGAAAGAGATCCCCGAAGGGCCATAACCATCAGGAAAACGAGGCATAAAGCTGTTTTTTTCAACTCGTCAGATCTAAACCTCCTTTCCGTGTTGGAAGGCGTTCAAACCCTCAAGCGTATTAGCCGCATATCTATTATTTTACATAGCGCTGGCTGATGATGACCTTGGCCGCGTCATCCAGCGCTTTTTTCGGCGTCTTCTGTCTCGAAATAGCCTCAAAAAGGGCATCGTTGATGATCCCCCGGATTGTCTGCCAGGTCGATATACGGGGCTGGCAGATGGCGTGTTCCAGCGAATCGATGGCCGCGTTGAATTCCGGGTTTTTCCGGAGGTAGGCCTGATACTGGAAACTCTCGACGGCTGATTTTCTCACCGGAAGGTAGCCTGTCTGTATGGCCCATTCGGTGGTATTCTCCGTGTCCAGAAGCCATTTTACGAAAGTCCAGGCGGCCCGGCGTTTATCGGGGGAGGAGTTGGCGAAAATGGCCAGGTTGGTTCCCGCAAAGCCGTAGGCCTTTACGCTCCCCTTGGGAAGGGTGGCCATCCCCCATCTGAAGTTGCATTTTTCCATAGAGGAAAGCTTGGAGGTGGTCTCGATGTACATCGCGGCATGCTGATTCTGAAATTCCTTCAGCGCCTCGCCGGAAGGAAGCGGCAGGGCCGAATGGTCGGTGTTTACGAGGTCCACCCAGTACTGAATGTCCTTGTAGCCCAGCGTGTTGTTGAAGCCGACTTCGTTGCTTTTAGTGAGGAAGTTGCCCTCGTGGGCATACAGCCAGTGGCCGAAAGTGTCCACGCTGGGGTCAAAGGCGAGCCCGTACTGCTGGACGTAATCCCCCTGGGAGACAGTCAGTTTCTTGGCCAGTTGCCGAAGTTCGGCCCATGTTTTCGGGGGGGCCGCATTCGCTCTCCAGAAGGCGTCCTTGTTGTAGTAGAGGACGTAGATGCTTTTATTGAAGGGGAGGGTCCAGATCTTCTTTCCGTAGGTGTTCGCTTCCATAAAGACCGGAAAGATGTCTTTTAATTCATTCTGGCTGAAGCCCTGCGGGCTGCGAATGAAATTTTCCATGGACACGAGAGCCCCGCATTCAATGAGCTGGGTGGTCCAGTTTTCATAGACCTGCGCGATGTCGGGCGGATTCTTCATGGCCAGGTTTTCGAGGATGCTTGAAAAAAGAATATTATAAGCATCCGCAAAGGACCGCTCCGACTTGCCGACGCACTTTTCGTCCACGATGATGCCGGGGTGAGTCATGTTGAAGCGCTCCACCAGAGTTCTTAAAACCTCGCCCTTGTACCCATCCATGGCATGCCAGAAAGTGACATAGACCTGGGAATCCTGGGCGGGAATCTGCCTGGACCCGAGGAGGAAGAAAATGAAAGCAAGCGCGAGCATTCTCGAGAGGAAAGTGAAAAATTTGGGCTTAAAATGCATGGTTTCCTATCACTCCTTTACAAGTTCAGGCTGAGCGGCGCCTGGTTCAACGCATGCAGAAGCAGGCGCGCGGGTCTGGCATCCTGGGGCACTTCAAAGACCAGGTATCCGAAGTTGATTCCTCCCGGCTTGAGAATAATCAGCCAGAAGTTGCTCAACTGCTCGGCGTAGTCGTAGGAGGTGTTGCTCTGGTCAAGCATGGAGAAGCGGCCGGTGTAGATCTGCACTTCATTTGAGACGTTCTGCTGGGAGAGGTAGACCGTTACAAATTTATAGCCGGTCTTGGGCTTGTAGTAGTCCTTAATGGTATTCATGGTTTCGATGTTGGTGACGGTCACTGAAAAAACCGAATTATTGGCCGTGACCGGCCGGAAAATGTCGGTGGAGAAAGTCGGTATGTTGCTGGGAGTCAGCGGAGCCGCCCCCGGGGGGTTATAGATGGTGGCCTGGGAGAGCTGCTGCACTGATGACGGGATCTGCGGGGGAGCGGAGGTTGGGGATTTGGCTGAATAGGCCGGCTGCTGGTAGATGGAGCCGGATGGGAAACTCGTCTGGGGCATTGTCGGATTGTAGTTCATCGTGTCCTGAGGGGAGGTGGTTTGGGGACTGCCGGCGGGCGCCTGGTTGCCGGCAGCAGGGGGGTTGTATGAGGGAGCGGTGGGCTGGTAAGGTGGATTATTAGTGGTTACAGGAGTGGTTATGGGGATAATGCCACTCGGATAGTATGAAAGGGAAGAAGAGCCGGAAGGGGGCGGTGGAAAGGATGAAGACGTTTGGGCCTGGTAGGGATTCGGGGCGGAATTGGATGGCTGGTAGGGTGCCGCCTGGGGCTGGAAAGGAGCTTCCTGGGCCTGGTAAGGATTGGGGGCTGATTTGGAGGAGGATGAAGGGGAAGGTCCCGTCGGTTCGGTGATTGTGGGTGATATTGGAGCCAGACTGGGGATTGTCGGCGCCTGAGCAACCATGGGTGGCGGGGAATAGGGCTGGGCGACAGTGGCACCCGAGCGGGGGGTGGTGATGCGAATGGCCCGGGTCTGCCCATCCCACTCCAGGGAGCCTCCGATGGTCTGGCAAAGAGCCTCCGCCGGAACAAGAATCTGGCCGTCCGGTGGAGTGTACGGAGTGGCTGAAACCATGATGTCGTTGATCTTGAGAATGTTCAGGCTGTAGTCATACTTGATGCTGGCCCCCAGTGATTGAGCCATGGTGTAGGGCGGCAGGAAGACGACCCCGTCCTTGATAACCGGAAAAACATTGATTCTGACTCCGTTGACATAGACCGGGGTGAACCCGCTCTGGGCGGTGGCCGCAGATGCGCCCCCCAGGGCCATGATCAACAGAAAAATCAGACATATTGCTGTGTTTTTCATGTCGTGAGATCCAAACCTCCTTCCCTTGATGGAAGATGCCCGATTTCTCTCAGGTAAAGAAACTTCTTCCCCCCTAGTATATTAGTCGCAAAAGATTTCGTCAACTATGTTCAGGAAATTTATGGGAAAATCCCCCGAGGCGGCCGGGAGCGTGACGAAAAAAGGATTTGGAAGGGCCTTGAAGAAATAAAATTACGACATGAAAAAAGATGTGGTTGTCGGCCTTGAAGTTCACGTCGAGCTCCTCACCGGAAGCAAGCTCTTCTGCGGATGTTCGACAAAATTCGGCTCTGCGGCTAATTCCCAGGTCTGTCCGGTCTGCCTGGGACTTCCCGGTGTTCTCCCGGTCGTCAACCGGGCGGCCGTTGAACTTCTTCTTATGTCTGCTTTGTCTCTGGATTGCCGGATTCCGCCCCGCTCGAAATTCGATCGGAAAAATTATTTTTATCCCGACATGCCGAAAAACTATCAGATCTCCCAGTACGACATGCCTCTGGCGGTGGACGGACACCTCGTTATTTCCGTGGAGGGCCTTGAGAAAAAGGTCCGGATCAAGCGGATACACATGGAGGAAGACACCGGGAAATCCATCCACCAGGGCACGATAGATCAGTCGCTCTCCACCCTGGAGGATTATAACCGGGCCGGGGTCCCGCTCCTTGAGATTGTCTCGGAACCTGATATCTCCTCGCCGGAGGAGGCCCATGCCTACCTGCGCGGAATCAGGGATATACTGCGATGGCTTAAGGTCAGCGACTGCAAGATGGAGGAGGGCTCGCTCAGGTGCGACGCCAATGTCTCCATCCGGGATGCCGGCGGGAACATGGGAGTCAAGACCGAGATCAAGAACATGAATTCCTTCAAGGCGGTACAGAAGGCCTTGGCTTTTGAGATCAGGCGGCAGCGCGAGGCGCTCGGAAAGGGAGATAAAGTAGTCCAGGAGACGCGGGGCTGGGATGAGGCCCGTGAGGCCACCTTCAGTATGCGTTCCAAGGAATTTGCGCACGACTACCGCTATTTCCCCGAGCCCGATCTTGTTCCGCTCGAAATAGGGAACGAATGGCTCGATGATGTCAGGAGGCAGCTTCCCGAGCTTCCCGAAAAACGAAGGGCCAGGTTCGTCTCCGATTACAAAATACCGGCTTATGATGCGGGAATCCTGGTTTCTTCCCGTCCGATGGCGGATTTTTTCGAAGAGACCGTAAAACTTTATCTCCAGCCCAAGACCGTGGCCAACTGGCTGATGGGGGATGTTACCCGTTTTCTGAACACGGCCAACCTGGAGATTGACGGGACCCGGCTTTTGCCTTCTCATCTGGCCGAGATGCTCAAGCTGATCGAATCGGGGGCCATCAGCGGGAAAATCGGCAAGTCCCTGATGGAAGAGATGCTTGACGGCGGCGGGGAGCCGATGGCAATCGTACGGAAAAAAGGATGGCTCCAGATCTCGGGAGAAGAAGAGCTCCGCCCCGTTGTAAGCCGGATCGTGGCGGCCAATATCGAGGTCGCCAGGGATGTTCTCGCCGGCAAGGAGAAGGGCCTGCGTTTCATGATCGGCCAGGCCATGAAGGAAACCCAGGGAAAGGCGAACCCGGAGACTCTTAACAGGCTGTTGAGCGAAGAAATTGGAAAGGTTGTTTGAAGTGAACAAAACCGAACTTATTGAAAAAAAACTGAGGGAAAAGGCCGTGGATGGGCGCATTCCGTGTTCAGAGGCGCTCAGGATTGCAGATGATCTAAAGGTGAACCCCCGGCTGGTAGGCGAGGCGGCCAATAAGCTTGAGATCAAGTTTGAACACTGCCAGTTAGGCTGTTTTAAATAGGAGGAGGCTCGATGTCCACGGATATTCTCATGCAGGACATGGTCCCGCTCGAAGAGGCCCTTGAAAGATGGCTCTGCGACCTGGAATTCAGGGAGGCGGCCTCCCTTACGAAGCAGGTTGAAATCCCTGTTCAGGAAGCCGTTGGAAGGGTGACGGCCAGGCCTGTGACCGCGAAGATGCCCTCTCCCAATTATTATGCCGCCGGGATGGACGGTATCGTCGTCGTTTCGAGCACGACTTATGGGGCCTCTTTGGACTCTCCGAAAGAGCTTAAGCTCGGGAAAGAAGCTTTTTTTGTCGATACGGGGCGGCCCATCCCCCAGGGATTTGACTCGGTGATCCCCATTGAAGATATCAGGCTGCCTTCTCTTGAGAGCGTTTTTATCTCCGGGCCCGCGGCCCCCTGGCAGAATATCCGGGCCGTAGGAGAGGACGTGGGACTGCGCGAGATGATCCTCCCGATGAACCGCCGGGTGCGCCCTCTGGATCTCGGGCCGATGCTCACGGGAGGCCTGTCCTCGGTGTCGGTAAGAGAAAAGCCCGTGGTCGGCATAATACCAGTCGGTGCCGGGCTCGTTCCTCCGGGTGCGACGCCCGAAGTCGGGCAGACCATCGAATACAACTCGCACGTCTTAGCCAGCCTGGTTGAGGATATGGGCGCCGAGGGACGGATTTTCGATATCGTCCCGGAAAAACCGGAACTTTTAAGAGATGTTCTTAAGACGGCGCTCGGCTCCGTCGATCTGGCCGTGGTGATCGCCGGTCCCTCATGGGGAACGTTCATGCCGGCCAAGGTATTCCACGAAATCGGCGAGGTCATTGTTGACGGGGTAAACATCAAGCCGGGGCAGTCGGTCTGTCTGGGAATTGTTGACAATAAGCCGGTCGCGGCGCTTCCTGGCTATCCAGTATCCACTTTCCTCACCTTTGATATTTTTGTCAAACCCGTAATCGCCTCCAAGCTGGGACTGACCCTGCCCGAGCGGCCGAAAATAGAGGCCCGGCTGGCCAGAAAAATCATCTCCCCGGCGGGAATAGAGGAATTTATCCGGGTCAAGATGGGCTCTGTCGAGGGACGGGAGATCGCGGTTCCCATTTCCAGAGGTGCGGGTTTCCTCATGTCCCTGGTGAAGGCGGACGGATTCATCCGGGTCCCGGCCGCCTCCGAAACCATCGAAGCTGGAGAAAAGGTCTCAATCGCATTGCTGGAAATGCGCGAAAGGGTTGAAAACCGCATCATCATGATGGGGACCCACGACTTCTGCCTGGATTACCTCAGCAATTTCCTGTCTTTTAATTTTCCCCATCTCGAGCTGTTCTCTTCGAACGTGGGGAGCATTTCCGGCCTCGTGTCTCTCAGAGAGGGCTATTGCCATCTGGCCGGGGTGCATATATTCGACCCGGAGAGCGGGGAGTACAACCTGCCCTTTATTCCCAGGATGCTTCCCGATCTGCCGGTGGTCGTCATGACGCTTTTCCATCGTCATCTGGGCCTCTTGATAAAAAAGGGGAACCCGAAAAACATCTGCGGGTTGAAGGATCTTTTAAGAAAAGACGTGTCTTTCATAGGAAGAGACACTCTCTCCGGGACGAGACTGGTGCTGGATTTTCTTCTTAAAAACGAGGGCATTGATCCGGCCGGCATCAGGGGATATGAGGAGGAAGCGTCCAACCACATGGCCCTGGCCTCGATAGTGGCCGGTGAGAAGGCGGATGTCGGGGTGGGAATTCTGCCCGCGGCGAAGGCTCTGGATCTGGATTTCATTCCGCTTTATCCGGAGCGGTTCGATATCGTCATCCCGCAGAAGTTTTTCAACCAGCATCCCATCCGGAGCCTGATCCAGGTCATCCGCTCGCAGGAATTCAGGGGAGAACTGGCCTCGCAGGGCGGATACGACATCACCCATACCGGGAAGGTACTTTCAGGGATGTAAGGCCTGAATAGGGATTCTTTCAGGGTCTTAATTAAGGGAGGTAGAGAATGCCGATTTATCAATACCGCTGTCTCGGCTGCGGCGAGATTAGCGAGCTTATCCAGAAAATGGACGATCCGCCGATAAGTGAATGTCCTTTCTGCGGCGGGAAAGTAAGGAAAATGATAGGCTCCATCGGGATCGTCTTCAAGGGAAGCGGTTTCCATGTCAACGACTACGGGAGAGGCAACTTGGTGCCCCCTCCGGAAACGACCTCCGCTGCGGAGAAAAAAACGGTGCCTAAAACCGACAACACCAAAAAGGCGGACAGCTCAGAATGAAAAATTCAATCAAGGACCTGCTGGATTTCATATCCCTTGACAAGCTGCGTTTCCAGCTGCTGGAAGCCCCGGAAGGCCGAATAAAACTCAAATGCTCCCTGGATTCTCTGGAGGCGGGGCAGGGGGAACTCCAGGGCCTGATGATTGAAAAACTGAGCTTCCTTCTGGATGCTCCCTTGAGCGACGCTGAAGAGGAACCGAATGATAAAAAGGATTCCCTTTCGGACGGTTCCATCAAAGAAGAACTCGCAGAGCCAGCCGATTCGGAGGATAAGCCCGGCATAAAGGATTCCCTTTCCGACACCACCTTCAAACTCGAAGATCTGTCCGTTATCCTGTCCGGGGAATGGCTGAATTCCCCCTCCAGCCGGAAGTTTTTCAAGTCGCTGGATCTCTCCCTTAAATTTGAGTTCCGCGAAGGCGGAAGAATCCACGTCAACGGTTTCTATAAGTTATTCCCGTTCTCAGGGGAGGTTGTCCTGGCCGTAAAAGGACCCTGGCAACTGGCCGTAAAAATCGAAAACATCAGCCTGCTCTTTTTGATCTTGATCCCCAATTTCCTGACGGCCTTCATCATGGAGCGCTCCAGGAAATACATTCAGGGCGAGGGGTTGACCCTGCACGGCCGGGAAATAACGGTGGACCTGGAGAAGATCATACCGGCAAAGTTGGAGGGGTCGCTCCTGGAAGTGGACGCGAAAGACGGTTTTCTCTACCTCATCGCCGGCGCGGTATAAACGGGTATTTCAGAAAGATTTCTTCTCTGAGGCTCTGATCTTGACTTCTTGCTCTAATTTTGCAGGTAATAAAAGAGGAGTAAAACAGATGGCTCTTTCAAAAAGAGACTCCACAAAATTCCTGATAGGGCTGTCCCTTCGTCTGGCCAAGCCAGGCTCCGGCACCAGCCGGGAATTTCTTTCAAGGAGGACTGCGATGAAAACCTGGCCTGATTTGACACCTGCACTGGGGGAAATTCCCTGGGCCGTCGTGGGAGGCGTCGCTACCCGCGCCTACATGCCGGAAAGAACGACGGCCGACCTGGATGTCTTCATAGAGGCTTCTCATGCAGGTGAGGTTCACAGGCGCCTCGCAGGGGCGGGTTTTGGATTTAAACAGGAACTTTCCATCGGCGGCTCCGCCTGGAACTCGCCTGAAGGCATTGAGGTGGACCTTCTGGAGGCACGAGAGGAGTGGCAGGCGGAGGCCATCCGAAATGCCGCTTATAACCGGGACGCCCAGGGTCTTCCCATCCTGCCCTTCGAATCTTTCATCCTCCTCAAGTTTCGCTCCGGAAGGGTCCAGGATCTGGCGGACATCTCCCGGATGCTCGGCCTGGCCGATGAGGGAAACATCCGCAAAGCCCGAGCCTTCTTTTCCAGGATGGAGCCGTCCTCTTTGGAGGATTTTGACAACCTGCTCGAACTCGGCCGCCTGGAAATCAAATAACACCAGGGTAAGACATTGACAGGCTGTCCGAAAATGCCATTTGGCACTTCAATAAAGAAAGAAATTGACCCGCCCCCTGAAAACCATATAACTTTGATTTAGAATTTTTTATATTGGTGGAGCCATCCTGGAAGTGGACGCGAAAGACGGTTTTCTCTACCTTATTGCCGGAGCCGTCTGAAACAGGGGTTTTCCGGAGGCTTTCTCCTCCAGGATCGCTTTCGTCTCGGTGGCAATCATGAGTTCCTCATTGGTGGGGATGACCCAGAGGCCCACTTTCGACGAGGGCGTGCTTATAAGGGTTTCACCGGCGGCCGATTCGTTGAGGCTCTCATCTATGGAGACCCCGAGAAAATCCATGTTTTCCATGACTTTTTTTCTTACCCAGGGGCAATTTTCACCGATGCCGGCGGTGAAAATGATGTCATCCACCCCGCCCATGGCGGCGGCATAGGAACCGATGTATTTTTTCAGGCGGTAGCAGAAGACATTTAAGGCCAGTATCGAGAGCTTGTCGTTGTTTTTTTCGGCTCCTTCCATGAGGTCCCGCATGTCATTGGACCTTCCGGAGATTCCCAGAAGTCCGCTCCTCCGGTTGAGGAGGAAGTCAATTTCAGCGAATGAGACGTTCTCCTTCTCGATGAGAAAGGTGATGATGGCAGGGTCCAGGTCCCCCGAACGGGTGCCCATGACCAGTCCCTCGAGAGGGGTCATCCCCATGGATGTGTCGGTAGAGATTCCGTTTTTTATGGCGGTGATGCTGCAGCCGTTGCCGAGGTGGCAGGAGATTATCTTCATCTCCTCAATCTTTTTCTTCTTTATCTGGGCCAGCCTCCAGCTGACAAACTTGTGGGAAGTTCCGTGAAAGCCGTATCGGCGAATGCCGTATTTCAGGTAGAGATCGTATGGAATGGCATAGGTGTAGGCTTCGGGGGGAATGGTATGGTGGAAGGCGGTGTCGAAGACCGCCACCTGGGGAGTGGACGGAAACAGCGTCCTGCAGGCGTCTATACCCATGAGATTGGCGGGATTGTGCAGGGGCGCCAGCCCTATGCAATCTTGAATTCCCTTCAGAACTTCCCCGGTGATGAGCGTCGCGCTTTGAAATTTTTCGCCGCCATGGACGACCCGGTGGCCTATTCCGTGAACTTCGTCGGGGCTTTTCAGCACGCCCCCCTCGCCCGTCAGGAATTGGAAGACGTCCGAGATCGCCTCCTTGTGATTATTGGCCTGAATAGGGGAAGAGATCTTGTCCTGGCCCATCCGGAGGTTTATGAGGGAGCCTTCCTGTCCGATTCGGTCTATGATCCCCCCGGCGAGCTTACTGAAGCTTTCGGTGTCTATCAGCTCAAACTTGAGGGATGAGCTGCCGCAGTTGACTACAAGAATGATCATGGAATCCTCAAAATTATAAAAGACCGGTGGCAGAAAAAAACCGGGCTCGATGGTTCAATCGTCATTATGCTCCTTGATAGCCTCCTGAAGCTGCTTTCGTCCCTTCTGGATTATGGGCAGAATTCTCGTCAATTCGCTTTCCAGCCCGGAGAGGATTTTTTCAGCGTATTCATTGGCGCCCAGGACGAGTTCCCGAACCTGGGCCTCCGTCTCCGCGGTCTCTCTTATCGCCTTTTCATGCGCCAGGCGAAGGTGCTCCTGGGCCTCTTCCTGGGTCTGTCGCGTAAGATCCTCCGCCTTCTTCCGGGCCTGCGTCAGGATGTCGCTCTGATCCAGAAGCCTGGCGGCCTCCTCCTTCGCTCCATCGAGCATCTTTCGAACCCTTTCCTGGGATTCCCGGAGAATTTCTTCAGACTTGTCCCTCGCCTCCTGAATAATCCTCTGGTTGTCCTTGGTCACCAGACGGGCCTGTTTCATCTCCTCCGGAAGGGTCTTCCGGGTCTTTTCTATCAGGGCGAGAAATTTTTCCCTGTTGACGATAATCCGGTCCTTGAATGGCCACAGGGGGGTGCTGTTGAAAATGGCGTTTTCAATCTTGTCGAGGACCCTGAAAATACTCATATGATATTCCTCCTAATCCTTGGCGACATCCTGACCCCGGGCAATTCCCTTCCTGTTTCGGAATTTTTTTGCCAGCGCTTTTTCCACGTTTGAGGGGACCAGGCCTTTCACTCTTCCACCGAGGGAAGCGATTTCCCTGACTGAGCTGGAACTTAAGAAGGCAAAATTCTCGGAGGTCATGAGAAAAATTGTCTCAAGCGAGGGCTTGAGTTTTTTGTTCATCAATGCCATCTGGTATTCGAAATCAAAGTCGGAGAGCGCGCGCATGCCTTTGACAATGACGGAGGACCCCGTCTTTTCGGCAAAATCAACCAGAAGGCCGTTGAAACTCTGCACCTCGATATTGCGGTGGGAGGCCAGAATCTCCTGGAGCAGAGCCACCCGTTCCTCCATGGAAAAAAGCGGCGCCTTGCCCGGATTACGGACGACGGCGACGATGAGGCGGTCAAAGAGGAAGGCCGCCCGGGTGATGATATCCAAATGCCCATTGGTGACCGGATCAAAACTTCCGGGATAAACAGCCGTTTTCACGCATTCGCTCCCTTGTAGAAAGAAAGTCCCGTCTGGCCGTACCTTTCCGTGCGGCTCAGAACCAGATTCCCCTCCTCAGAGGGCAGGGGAGTCTTGGAATAATGTTCGACCACCACTATTCCTCCTCCTTTTAAAAGATCCTTCCAGCCAAGTGCCCGGATAGCCAAGTCCGCCAAAGGCCCGAGGTAGGGCGGATCCACGAAAATGATATCATATTTTTCTTCCGTCCTGCGATGGAACAACAATGCGTCAACGTTCCAGATCCTGCTCTGGGGGGCGACTTTCAGCGTCTCTATGTTCGCCGCCAGAATTCTGGCCGCTCCGGGGTTTTTCTCCACAAAAACGGCCCTGTCAGCGCCCCGGCTCAGGGCCTCAAGGCCCACGGTGCCGACACCGGCAAAAAGATCCAGGAAGGTGGAGCCCGCTATCCGGGGCGCCAGAATATTAAAGAGCGCCTGGCGAACTTTCTGCGAGGTCGGGCGGCTGAGCGCTCCCTCGATCATCTTAAGACGTCTTCCGGCGAACTCGCCGCCGGTTATTCTGATCATGCCGCCCTCCTGTTTCAGTGGACCATGTCCGCGGACAGACTGAATTTTCGGTCAAGCTTTTTTTTCAGTTCCCTTACTTCCGCCTTTTCCAGGCAGGGATCCAGAGCCAGCAATTTCGCTGCTTCAGCGCGGGCCTCTTCCATGACTTTGAGGTCGCTTATGAGATCCCCGATCTTTAGTTCCGGCAGACCGTGCTGGCGCGTCCCGTAGAATTCCCCCGGCCCCCGGAGGCGCAGGTCCTCCTCCGCCAGGAGGAATCCGTCGGTGTTCTTTACGATGGCCTCCATCCTTTGACGGCCATCTTCCGAGGGGGGATCGGAGATGAAGATGCAGTAGGCCTGCTCATTTCCCCGGCCCACTCGCCCTCTTAGCTGGTGGAGCTGGGCCAGCCCGAAGCGGTCCGCATTGAGGACCACCATGATGGAGGCGTTGCTCACGTCCACCCCGACTTCGATGACCGTGGTGGATATCAGGATCTTCAGCTCCCCATCTCTGAACGACTGCATGACGCTTTCCTTGTCGCGACTTTTCATCTTCCCATGCAGAAGGCCGACCGGCTGCTCCGAAAAGACTTCCTTCCGGAGGCGCTCGGCCTCCTTCACCGCCGCCTTGGCCTCTATTTTGTCCGATTCTTCGATCAGGGGACATACGACGTAGGCCTGTTTACCTTCCCCGGCCAGGCGGCTCACGAACTGGAAGACCCGCTCCGAAAGCGAGGCGCTGACCCAGTAGCTCTTGATTTTCCGCCGCCCGGGAGGAAGTTCGTCTATGACGGAAATGTCCAGGTCTCCGTAGAGTGTCAGGGCCAGTGTCCGGGGGATGGGGGTGGCGGTCATGACCAGCAGGTCCGGGCTCAGGCCTTTTTCCTTGAGCGTGGCCCTCTGCATGACTCCGAACTTGTGCTGTTCATCCACTACAGTAAGGCCAAGGCGCAAAAATGAAACTCCCTCCTGGATAATGGCGTGAGTTCCCACCAGGAGGTCAATTTCTCCATTTTTTATTTCCCGGTAGGTCTCCTCTTTCTTTTTTTTCGGGCAATTTCCGGTGAGGAGGCTGACCCGGATTCCATGGAGAGAAAGCAGGCCGGAAAAATTCCTGAAATGCTGTTCGGCCAGTATCTCGGTGGGGGCCATTACGGCCGCCTGGAAACCGCTGCGTGCGGCGCAGAGGACGGCAAAAGCCGCCACCACGGTCTTGCCGGCGCCGACATCGCCCTGGAGGAGGCGATTCATCGGGCGCTCTTTTTTCGTGTCGGAGAGGATCTCCTCCATGACCCGGATCTGGGCGCCGGTTAGGCGGAAGGGGAGTTTTTCGGAGAATTCATCGAGAATCTTCCCTGAAGTTGAATAATGGAGGATGCGGACCTGCCGTTCCCTCTTATTCCTCATCATGGCCAGAGTCAGCTGGAGGAGCAGGAATTCCTCAAAGACCAGGCGCCTCCGGGCCTTTTCCATGAGGGGGAAACTGTCGGGGAAATGAATCTCCCTCAAGGCCTCGGCTATGCCCGGCAGGCTGTATTTCATCCGGAGTTCCTCCGGAAGATCCTCGGCGAAAAATTGGGCATAGCGCTCCAGGCCTCCCCGGATGATTTTCCGGAGGTATTTCTGGCTGAGGCGCTCGGTAAGAGGGTATATCGGCACGATTCTCCCGGTGTTCAGGAGGTCTTCGTCTTCTCCAATCGTTTCGTACTCGGGGGCGTTGATCTGGATTTCCTTGTATTTTTTCTCCACTTTTCCGCTGGCGATGACTTTCATTCCCGTTTTCAGGGAATTTTTCAGGTAGGGCTGATTGAACCAGACGAGGTAGATGATGTCTCTCCCGTCGAAGAGCGGAATTCTGGTGATCGTAAGACCGCGGCGTATCCTTTTCTCAAAGACTTTTCCCAGAGTTCCGGAGACTGTTTCAAAAGACCCTTCCACGGTTTCAGCGATGGGTTTGATATGGCTCCGGTCCTCGTAGCGCCTGGGGAAATGGTAGAAAAGATCCTCGATTACATTGATGCCGAGGCGGTTTAACCTGGCCGAAACGGCCGGCCCCACGCCTTTGGCATACTGGACGGGAGAATCAAGGGGGGAGGCGGGTGGATTCACTTCGGTTTTATGGGCGGGATCATGCTTGAAATTCTCTTCACGGCCGGGCTTCCGGTTTGGACGTCGCTGAAAAATTCTCGAAATTTTCCTTGATTTTTTCGATGAAACGGCTTTCAACGGCTTTCTCAGCCACCCGGATGGCGTTTTTTATCGCCTTGGCGTTGGCCCGGCCGTGGCTTTTGATGCAGATCCCCCGCAGGCCCAGTAAAAGGGCTCCTCCGTATTCGCTGGAGTCCAGCTTGTGTTTAAGTTCCCTGAAAACGGGCTTAAGAAGAAGCCCTCCAATTTTTCTCATAAAAGTCTTCGGAATGGAATCCTTCAGAATCTGCGTAATTAAGGCGGCCACGCCCTCGGCGGTCTTAAGTACTATGTTTCCGACAAAACCGTCACAAACCGCGACGTCCACAACCCCGTTGATGAATTCCTGCACCTCCACGTTGCCGTAAAAATTCAGGTTTGAGCCCTTCAGGAGCTGATAGGTTTGAACGGTCAGAGAATTCCCCTTGCCGGATTCTTCCCCGATGTTTATCAGGCCCACTCTGGGGTTCGCGATGTCCAGAACTTTTTCGCAGTATATGGAACCCATGATCGCAAACTGAAGGAGATGTTCCGGGCGGCACTCGGCGTTGGCTCCCGCATCCAGCAGCATGGCCCTCCCTGTTTTTACCGGCCAGACGGTGGCAATCGCCGGGCGTTTTATTCCGTGAATTCTGCCGAAGGTGAGCAGGGCGACTTCCATGAGCGCGCCCGTGTTTCCGGCGGAAACCATGGCATCCGCTTTTCCCTCTTTCACCAGTCTGGCCGCCACCGCCATGGAAGCGTTTTTTTTCTTTTTTACGGCGGCCGAGGGGGAGTCTTCCATGGAGATATATTCGCTCGTATGGACGATCTCAATTCCGGGGGGAATCTCCTGGCCGGGCAACTCGTTTTTAATCTTGGTTTCGTCTCCGACCAGGATCGGTGTGACTGCCGACTCCCGGGCCGCTATGAGAGCCCCTATGACTATCTCCGCCGGTGCAAAGTCTCCGCCCATGGCGTCGACGGCAACTCGGATCTTTTCTGACATTACATCATTCCTCTTTCTTTCATCCCGTTATTTAAAGATATTCGATTCCTCTTCTTCATCTCCTTGCGACGGTACTCCCGCATCCCGGAAGGGCTCACATCTTTGAATGAACGCCTTTCATGAAGGCGCTTGCATATGAGCAAATGTTTTGTTATAATAGGGCGCGTCGGGGTGTAGCTCAGGTTGGCTAGAGCACTAGCATGGGGGGCTAGGGGTCGGCGGTTCAAGTCCGCCCACTCCGACCAGCTTCAGGGGCCGTTCTCCACCAAACCGCCGCTCACAAAGAACCCGCTTTTGACCCTTAAATGACCCTGACCGTCACAGGCTGTTGATAATGGCTAAAGCGGTCAGAATACCGTCGGCGGCCGAAGAAACAATGCCTCCGCTGTACCCGCTGCCTTCGCCGGCGGCATATAAATTGGAAAATCCCACAAGTCTCCTCTGTTCGTCGCGGATCAGGCGAATCGGGCTGGAAGTTGTCGCCTCAATGCCGAGCATGATTCCATTTTCAAAGCCCCTGATTTTGTTGGAAAAGTCCGACAACCCGAATCTCAGGGCCTCGACCACCTCTTTCGGCAATAGTTCGGCAAAATCACAGGGAATAAGCCCGAAAGGATAACTGCTTTCAGGCAAATTATCGGCCACATTGCCCTGAATAAAATCCCGGATGCGATTGGCCGGCGCCGAATAATCGTTATTGATCTTATAGGCGCGGCTTTCCAAATCTTCCATGAAGGCGGCGATATCTTCAAACTTCATCGCCTTGCCCGATATTTTTTCCAGATCCACCGCCGCCACAATCGCCGAATTGGCGTATCGGGAGCTTCTCCGGTAATCGGATACGCCGTTTACGATGTTCAGACCAGCCCTTGGCGTTGCCGGGATAACCCGTCCGCCGGGACACATGCAAAAAGAATATACCGGCAGGCAATAACGTCCCGGAAACGTCAGGCGATATTCAGCCGCCTTAAGGCCCGGCAAATCTTTGACGCCCCACTGGTTGACATTGATCATTTCCTGGGGATGCTCAACGCGAACACCAATGGCAAAAGGCTTGCTTTCCATCTGAACACCCTTGGAGTTCAGAAGCGAATAAGTGTCATAGGCGCTGTGACCGATGGCAAAAACAAAGTGGTCAGCCTCAAATTCCCGGCCGTCGACTACGACGCTTTTGACCCTGGAGTCATCCAGCATAATATCGGTAACCTGGTGGCTGAAAAGAATCCGGCCACCGCGGCTGATATAGTCCCGGCGCAAAGCGGCTGCGATGTTTATTAAATTGTCACTCCCCAGATGCGGCATGGCGAGAAATTTTATCTCCTCAGGCCCTCCGGCTTTGACAAAGGCATCGAAAACATATTGGCGTTCCAAGGAAATATCCTTGGTTCGGGAAGTCAGTTTGCCGTCTGAGAATGTTCCCGCTCCGCCTTCGCCATAGGCATAATTTGAATTTTCAACCGGCTTTCCCGATGATTCAAAATTTTCAATGTCTTCGGTACGCTTGCTTACATCATATCCTCTTTCTAAAATTACGACTTCCAGGCCGGACCGCAAAAGAATGTCCGCAGCAAAAAAACCGGCCGGACCGCTGCCGACTACGATCGCCTTTTTCTTTTTACCGGCTATGGGAATTTCCAGCCCGGGTGTTGACTGAATAAGATTACGGCTGATATTTTTATCGTAAACGATAATTTTCATGACCCAGTGAATATTGCTCTTCTTCCGGGCATCCAGGCTTTTTTTCCGTATTTCAAAAGCAAATTCGGCCGAGCGCACGCTTCGGCCGATCTTCGTTTTAAGTTCTTCTTCGGAATAGCCGACAGGGAGGGATATTTCGATTTCTTTAAAGCTTGTTTTTTTCATTTGCCGATTTGAAGGACAGGATCTATCTCCTGCGACATTATAACCGGGAAAGACGGCTTTTTCAAGTGGAGGAACTGTCTTCCACCCCGGGCGAAGTTACGTCGGCAGGGTTTCAGGGGGCGAGGGGGAACCATAGTATTTCGCCCCGCCATCGGCGGGGCCATGATTACGTGAATACGAGGTTTATGAAACGATGAGTGCTGAGGCGTACAAGATTATTTTTTCCATGGTAAAAGTGAGCAAGCTCATTGACAAGCGCCCCATTATCAAGGACGTCTCCCTGTCCTTCTTTTACGGGGCGAAGATCGGGGTACTGGGCTTGAACGGCGCGGGCAAGAGCACGCTTCTCAGGGTTATTGCCGGCGTGGAGAAAGAATATAACGGGGAAGTTGTTTTTTCGCCGGGCTACTCCGTGGGATTACTGGAGCAGGAGCCGTCTCTCGACGATTCGCTCACGGTGCGGCAGGTGGTGGAGCAGGGGCTCAGCGAGACCGTCGAAGTCCTGAAGCAGTACAACGAGGTCAGCGAGCGCCTGTCAGGCGATATCTCCGAAGACGAGATGACGAAACTTCTCGATAAACAGGCCGGACTCATGGAGCGCATCGAAATTCTCGACGGCTGGAGCCTCGATAACCGCCTGGATATAGCCATGGATGCGCTTGGATGCCCGGACGGCGGCACGCCGATAAAGGTGCTCTCGGGGGGGGAGCGGCGCCGGGTGGCTTTGTGCAGGTTGCTCCTCAAGAAGCCCGATATTCTCCTCCTCGACGAGCCTACGAACCACCTCGACGCCGAATCGGTGGGCTGGCTCGAGCGGCACCTCAAGGATTACCAGGGCACCGTCATCGCGGTGACCCACGACCGCTACTTCCTCGACAACGTGGCGGGATGGATCCTCGAACTCGACCGGGGTTACGGCATCCCCTGGAAAGGAAACTACTCTTCATGGCTCGAGCAGAAGGAAAACCGCCTGCGCCTGGAGGAGAAGACCGAGAGCCAGCGCCAGAAAACGCTCCAGCGGGAGCTTGAGTGGATCCGCATGGCGCCGAAGGCGCGGCAGGCCAAGGCCAAGGGCCGCATCAGCGCCTATGAGAAGCTCCTGGAACAGGAGTCGGAGAGTCGCATGCGGGACATGGAAATTTTCATCCCCGCGGGCCCCCGCCTTGGGGATGTGGTTATCGATGCCTCTAAAGTCTCCAAGGGCTACGCCGACCGGGTCCTGATAGAAGATATGAATTTTTCGCTGCCGCCCGGCGGTATCGTGGGCATCATCGGCCCCAACGGGGCGGGGAAAACAACGCTCTTCAGGATGATTACCGGCCAGGAGACGCCTGACAGCGGCGCCTTCCGTATCGGCGAGACGGTGAAACTGGCCTACGTGGATCAGAGCCGGGAGGCTCTCGACCCGGAGAAATCAGTATGGGAAGTCATCACCGGCGGGGCGGAGACCCTGGCACTCGGCAAGTACCAGATGAACTCCCGGGCCTACGTGGCGCGTTTCAACTTCGCCGGCCAGGACCAGCAAAAAAGGGTGGGGATGCTATCGGGCGGAGAGCGCAACCGGGTGCATCTGGCCATGATGCTGAAAGAGGGAGCTAACGTGCTCCTCCTGGACGAGCCCACGAACGATTTGGACGTGAACACCATGCGGGCGCTCGAAGAGGGGCTGGAGCAATTCGGCGGCTGCGCGGTGGTCATCAGCCACGACCGCTGGTTCCTCGACAGGATTGCCACCCATATAATGGCTTTTGAGGGAGATGGGAAGGTCTACTGGTTTCCCGGCAACTACTCCGATTACGAAGAGCACCGGCTCAAACGTCTCGGAGCCGAGGTTTTGATGCACAACAGGATCCGTTACAAGAGCCTCACCAGGGACTGAAGCGGGATTCCTGCGAAAGAAATCCTGCCGTCGGTGGAAACGTCCGATTTTGGGATTTTACTAATATCCTCGATCCCTCGTTGACATTTTCGTAATTTCAGGTAGACTTACGATGCTGCATCAGGATTCAATCCGTATTGATCAGACCGGACAGAATTAACAAACCTGACGGAATTTTATTAAAAGGGAAAACTATGAAAAGAGACAACATCAGGAATATCGCGATTATCGCCCACGTTGACCACGGCAAAACCACGCTGGTGGACGCCATGCTAAGACAGACCAAATCGGTCAAAAATGACCAGCAGGACTTGATAATGGACAGCATGGACCTGGAGCGCGAACGCGGCATTACCATCAAGGCCAAGAACGCTTCCGTGGTTTACGAAGGCATTAAAATCAACATCGTGGACACGCCGGGCCATGCTGATTTTGGCGGAGAAGTGGAACGCACCCTGAAAATGGCCGACGGTGTTCTGCTTCTGGTTGACGCCAAGGAAGGTCCCATGCCCCAAACCAAGTTCGTGTTGAAAAAAGCCCTGGAGCTCGGGCTCAAGGCAATCGTGGTCATTAACAAAGTGGACAAAGACGGCGAAGAAGCCAATATGACCGTGGACAGAACATTTGACCTTTTCGTCAGGTTGGGCGCCAATGACGACCAGTTGGATTTTCCGATAATCTTTGCATCCGGCGTCATGGGCCTGGCCAATAATGATTTGGATGATTTGAAATTAAAAATAAGCAATTCCGCAGAGGCCGATGTTTCCGCTCTGTTCCAGGCAATTATCGATTATATCCCGGCCCCGGAAGTCTTTCCGGAGGAACCTCTGGCCCTGCAGATTCTGGCTCTCAATTACGACAACTACAAAGGTCGCCTGGGCATCGGAAAAATAAAGTCCGGCAAAATTTCCAAAGCCCAGAATCTGCTCCTTGTAAAAATGGACGGTACTATAAACACATCCAGGGTTACCGCCCTGCAGATGTACGCCGGGCTCAAGCAGGTTGATGCAGTAGAAGCGGTGGCCGGAGACATCGTGGCCGTGGCCGGTTTTGACGACATTCACATCGGCGATGTGCTGACGGACCCTTTAAACCCGGTGAGCCTGCCTCCCGTGCATATTGAGCCGCCGACCATAAAAATGACTTTCGGCGTAAACACTTCCCCCTTTGCCGGACGCGAAGGGAAATATCTCACTTCCCGTAATTTGCGTGACCGTCTGATAAAGGAATTGGAAACCAACGTGTCTTTAAGAGTTGACGGGCTTGATGAAGGCCGTGACAATTTTCTGGTCTCCGGAAGAGGCGAACTGCACCTGGCGGTGCTGGTGGAAACCATGCGGCGCGAAGGTTATGAATTGCAGGTTTCACAGCCCGAAGTGATTTATCACGAAGAAAATGGAATCAAACTTGAACCGTACGAATTTGTTACGGTGGATGTGCCGGGCGATTTCAAGGGAGTGGTGATTGAGGAATTGGGCCGCCGCGGCGGGCAGATGCAACAACTGGACTCAAATGCCGCCGGCGACGTCCACGCCGAGTACGTAATCCCCACCCGCGGGTTGATCGGCCTTAAAAATACACTGATGACCCGCACTCGCGGCACTGTAATAATCAATAACTTGTTTGACTCCTACCAACCCGTACACGAAATTGACTTGCGCTGTAACGAACACGGCAGTCTGGTTTCTTCCGAAGCCGGGTTTTCCAATTCTTACGGCTTGAATAACGCCCAGGAAAGAGGCACTCTGTTTATCGGTCCGGCCGTGGAAGTGTACGAAGGCATGGTGGTGGGAATCCACGCCACCTCAACAGATCTTGAGCTTAATGCCTGCAAAACAAAAAAACTTACCAACATGCGCTCCTCCGGGGCCGATGATGCGATTATCCTGACTCCGCCCAGGGATGCCAATCTGGATTTTGCCCTGGAATATATTGGCCCGGATGAATTGGTGGAAGTAACTCCCAAGTCCGTGAGGATTCGAAAAAAAATTCTCTCTTCTTTTGAACGCAAGCGCCAGAAGCGCAACGAAAACATACAGAGACTTTCTCAATTGGAATTTTCCAATAATAACCGCACGAGCCAGGCGGAAAGTCTTTCATGCCGAATTTAAGTTTTAATTTTTGCATCAAAGGGAAAAAGACGCCGGGTAAAGGGAAAACAAGACTGCATATCCAGTGGAACATCATTTGAAGTTTCCTCGTCTTTTCTGGATTGCCAACGGCATCGAGCTCCTCGAGCGCTTTGCCTACTACGGGATGTATATCGCCCTAACCCTTTACCTTTCCCGGCTGGTGGGGTTTTCTGACATGGAGACGGGAGCCATCGCCGGAACTTTCTCGGCGCTCCTCTATATCCTGCCCTCTCTCTGCGGGACTCTTGCCGACCGTATTACATTCAGGAACGCCCTTCTGGCCGCCTTTTCACTCCTCTTTTTCGGCTACCTGGTGATGGGCCTCTTTCCCTCGAAGGGAACGGTGATTATAGCGCTTATATTCATCGCGTTGGGCGGGGCCTTCGTCAAGCCCACCATCTCCGGGACGGTCTCGCGAACCTCTCCCCCAGATCGGGCGGCCCAGGGTTTTTCGATATTCTACCTCATTGTGAACATCGGCGGATTCCTGGGGAAGACCCTGGCCTATCCCATGCGCATTCATTTCGGCATCCAGTATATCTGCCTGGCCTCGGCGGGCCTCGCGGTGCTGGCCTTTGTCGCGGTCTTTTTTTTCTACCGGGATCCGGGAGTGGAGGGTAGCGCCGCTAAAACCCCGTCCGAAGTTCTCCTGAACCTGTGGCGGGCGGTCACCAACTACCGGCTCCTGGTATTTCTGATCCTCCTCAGCGGTTTTCATACGCTCTACATCCAGATGTACTTCACCCTCCCGCTCTACACCCTGCGCACCCTGGGCGATAAGATCGCCCCCGAGTGGATGGTTAATGTGAATCCTCTCATGATCGTCCTCTTCCAGCTGCCGGTTACGGCACTCCTCAGGCGGATGAAGCCCCTCCAATCAATCATTCTGGGCGTCTTCATAATAAGCATTGCCATGTTCATATTCTCGCACCGGCCCAGCGTCCCGCTTATGCTGATGGGAATCGCGACCATTGCCCTGGGCGAAATGGCGATGGCCCCCAGGGCGCTGGAGTTTGTCTCCTCCCAGGCCCCTCCGGGGCAGACCGGGGTTTACATGGGGTGTTACTATCTATCCAGTTTCTTCGGCAACCTCTTCGGGGGATTGCTGGCCGGGGCCATGCTGACGCGCTACTGCCCCCAGGAGGGATTCAGGGGAGATGCCCCTCTCATGTGGTATTATTACATGGGTATAGGCTTGCTGACCATTATTCTCCTGTGGGTATACAGCCGGACGGCGCGTACTGCCGCTCCGGCCGGCAACGGGTGATCCCCGGATTAAGAGCGGCGTTTAAAAAGTATTATGGCAAGTCACGAGGGGGTGCAAGCTCAATGGCCATAATTGAACCTGTAATCAGACCTCCGGCGGAAGCCGACAGCTTTCTTTTGCAGGTAACCCTGGGATGCTCGGCCAATACCTGCCGTTTCTGCGGCGCATACAAGAATAAAAGCTTCCGTGTCAAAGATCATGAGGAGATCCTGGCTGATATAGATCGGCACTCCCTCAGGCATCGGGAAGAACGGCGTGTTTTCCTGATGGACGGCGATGCCCTTGTCCTTGGCAACAACAGGCTCGTTCCAATACTGGAAAGGCTGGAACAGGCTTTCCCTCATCTTTCCCGGGTCTCAAGTTACGCGAATGGAACGAACATCACACGAAGGAATGCATCTGAATTAAAAGAGTTGCGCGATCACAGGCTAAGTCTTATCTACATGGGGCTGGAAAGCGGCAGCCAGGCCCTCCTGGACCGGTGTGGAAAATCTTCGGGTGTCGAAGACATGATCGAGGCGGTCCATAAAGCGGCTGAAGAGCGGATAAAGTCATCGGTGATTGTTTTGCTGGGGCTGGGCGGCAGGAAATATTCCGAAGAACATGTCAAGGGCACCATAGAAGCTTTAAACAGGATGCAGCCAAGATACCTTTCATTCCTTTCCCTGATGATCATCCCCGGGACAGCCATGGCGGAAGATGCCGGGAGGGGCGACTTTGAGGAATTAAATCCCATAGAGTTGTTGAAAGAGTCCTGCGAAATTGTAAGGGGGCTTGAGCTCAAGCAGACCGTATTTCGCTCGAATCACGCTTCAAATTACCTGGCGCTGGAAGGGACGTTTCCCAAAGATAAAAGAGTGCTTTTGGAAAAGCTGAACTCTGCCATAGACGGAGAGATCAGGCTCAGGCCGGAATACGCAAGGGGTTTATAGACAGGAGTTCTGTGGAAATTTACAAAATACTTTCAAAAGGGAAACAAGAAATGGTTGTAAAACTAAATTGTTGTAAGGATGTGAAAAAATGAAGAAAAAATCTATCCCTGTAATTTTACTCCTCGCCGTCATTATCACGGTGTTTTTGGGGGCTCTCACCAAAGCCCAGGCATCGCCGCAACCTTCAGCTACGCCCGTGCCTTACTCCCAGTACGTCACGATCTGGGCCGCCATCAATCTAGGGGATCTTGCCACCGTGAAAGACCTTCTAAAGAAAGACCCCGCGCTCTTCGATGCCCGGGACGACAAGGGATGCACCCTCCTTCACAAGGCCTGTGACAAGAACCGGAAGGAGATCGTCGAGTTCCTGATTTCCTCCGGGGCCGACGTGAATGCGAAGGAGAACGACGGGGACACCCCACTCATCGAAGCTTCAGAGGGTTACCTGGAGTTGGTGAAAATCCTTGTTGCGAAGGGCGCCGATCTCAACTCCAGGGACGACGATGGGAACACTCCTCTCCACGAAGCCGCTTCCCAGGGACACACGGACGTCGCAGAATATCTCATATCGAAGGGAGCCGAGATAAACGCACGCAATGAGAAAGGGGAAACCCCCCTCTACAGAGCCGCGGACAACGGCCGCTTAGATACGGTGAAGAACCTCGTTTCCAGGGGCGCGGATTTCAACCTTCCCGACTTCCAGGGGAACACCCCCTCCAAAGAGGCCCGTAAGGAGGGGTACTTTGACGTGGCTGATTTTCTCATGAAACAGGGCTCCAGATAAGAGGTATCAGCCGTCGGCGCCAGACTTTTTTTTGCATGGGGTAAATAGGGTAAATAGGGTAAATAGAGGGTAAATAGGGACATAATACTATTTTCCAATTATAGTAAACTCGAAACACACCTTAAATGGAGGAACAAAATAATGAGCAATCTGAAAAAATCAGGTCTTAATCTGGTACTCATTCTTGCACTGGTCATTCTTTCGTTTTCACGGAGTTTCTCTCAAGAGCCGGTCAATGAACAGCTTTTTACCAACGGTTCTATCTATATAAATGCCGATAAAAAGGTCGACAATCTGCTGGTGAAGGACGGGGTAGTGGCTGGTTATAATGTCGCCCCGGCCGAACATGGAAAGGCCGCGGTCATCGATCTTAAAGGTGCGGCCGCCTATCCCGGCTTCTGCGACAGCCATGTCCATCTGATGGAGGCCGGGTATTCCCTATATGTCGGAGCCTACCTCCTCGGCACGACCGATGCCGATTCGATGGCCAGGGTTCTGGAAGAGAAGGTAAAATCCATCCCCGACGGCGGGATTATTCTGGGACTAGGATACTCCCTGAGGGATTACGATAAGTGGTCCCTGGCGGATCTGGCTAAAATAGATGCGGTGACCGGCAATCATCCGGCCTTTCTGTGCGATACTCTCGGACACAATGCGGTCATCAATACCGCCGCCATGAAGCTCACCAACGTCACGCCGAAGACCCCTGTGCCCCCGGGCGGCAAGATGGGGATTGAGAACGGGAGACTGACCGGGATGATGCGCGAGTCGGCCATGAACCTGCCGGGCGTCAAAATATTCTCCATGGCCGATCCTAAAGACATCAAAATCGGGACATTAAAGTTGCTTCAGCGCTGGGCCTCGATCGGTTATACGGGGGCGGTCGATCCGATGGGCGGTCCGGGATTCAGGATCATGCACCCAGAGATTTTCAAAGAGATGGAAAAGGAAGGCACCCTGCCTCTGCGCATCAACTATTGTTATGTGATTTTTAATTTGAACGACGTGGACGATGCCGCCCGGTACATGGGGCAGGATACCGATCTGGTCCGCTTCGCGGGCTGCAAGGTCTTTGTCGACGGCGCTTTCTCCGGCGGGCAGGCCTGGACCGGTTGGAAGAACCGCCAGGGCGGTCACGGGCTCCAGGAGGTCTTTACCGACGATAAAGAGGGTTCCCAGTTAAATCTCAACCGGATCGTGGCCAAAATAGAGGAATACGGGATGAACGTTCAATATCACGCTCAGGGGGACAAAGCCATCGGCGCTATCCTGGATGCGCTGGATAAAGTCATGGCGGCCCAAGGCCGGTTGAAGGGCATCCATATCATTACCCATGCGGCATTCACGACCGATGCCGAAATCGTCCGGATCAAAAAGTTCGACGGCCATGTGGTGATTACGGCCCAGCCAGGGTTCTGGCCGGTGGAGAGCGATACCGCTTATTATTACGGGGACCGCGCCAGCCAGGCTTATCCGATCAAAAAACTCATTGACAGCGGCATTTCAGTCGGAATCAGTACCGATTTCAGCGTTTCACCGCCGCAATACACTCCGGCGTCGGTCGTTATCGGCGTTGCGGCCACCGGCGGCGGAGATCCAAAGAACCATCCTCCGATCAGTATTCAGGAGATGATCCGGGGCCTGACCCTCGGCAGTGCCATGACCACCGGCAAAGACGATGTCGGAACGCTCGATATCGGCAAAAAAGCCGATCTGGTCGTTTACGAGACGGATCTTCTGACTGTTCCGCCGGAAAAGCTTACCGCCGCCTATCCCCGGGTTCTTTCGACCTGGCTCGGCGGCCGGAAAGTCTACGATGCTTCGGCTGTCAAATAAAGACCGTTAACATCGCCGGAATGAACGGCGAACCATCATTTTTTGGGTTGCTTTGCTTCGAGGCCGGCGGCGATCTTCTGGAACCACCGGTTGGCTGAGCAGACGCAGCAGTCTTCGCCGTTTTCGCCGCCGAAGAACGGGTTGGGCAGGTTATGGCTTGTCCCGTGCTCCGAGGCTTTTATTGCCGAAGCGGAAGCTTTACCAGCGGACGTTTTGATCGGAAAGATCTGGCCTTCGAAGATCGTCCCCCAAATCGGGACGTCCTTGAGTTTCATCGGATCGGCCGCCAGAGGATCGGACTCGAAGATCGTGAAGTCCGCTGTTTTCCCCGGTGCGATGCTGCCGATCTCTTTTTCTTTCTGTAAAAAATAAGCGGCGTCAATGGTGATCGCGCGGAACGCATCCAGCACGCTTATCTTCTCCTCAGGTCCTGCGACCTTCCCGTTCATGGTCGTGCGATTGACCGCCTCCCAGGCCAGGAGCATCGGCCGGGCCGGGGCCATCGGCGTGTCGGAGTGGAGCGAGAGTTTGACGTGGTTCTTGACCAGTGTATTGCTGCGGACCATCGTCGAGGCTCGCTGCGGTCCCAGGCCGATCTGGGAATATTTATCGGCCAGGACGTAGACATAATAGGGATTGACGCTGACGATCGCACCCAGGGCTTTGATCTGTTTGACTTGAGCGGCTGTTGAGACGCAGAAATGATCCAGGCTGAAGCGGTGATCGAACCTGGGATTGTCCCGCATTAAATTTGAAAGCACACCAAGGGTTACTTCAACGCCCAGATCGCCGTTGACATGGACCCGGATCTGGTAGCCGTCGTTCCAGTAAAGCCTGGCCGAGGCCGCCAGTTCCTCCGGCATTTCGATCCAGGAGCCCTGGTGGCCGTCCAGGTAGCCGTCTTTCATCTGCATCCCCTGCGAATAGGCGGCGCCGTCGCAGAATAGTTTCACCTGCCTGGGCAGGTAAGCCACCCGGTGGCCGTTCAGAGCCATCAAACTTTCGGTTGCCGCCAGAGCTCCGGTTTCGCCGTATTTTTCATAGAGCACCTGGCCGCTGGCGATGAGCAGATTGCGAAAGGAAGTATCCGGGCTGTCAAAAACCGTTTTCAGGGCCTGTAAGACATTAGCCGGAAGTATGATACCGGGATCGGCCGTGGTGGTGATTCCGCCGGCCTCAACGTATTGCTTGGCCATCATCAGCCCTTTGCCGAAATACTCGGGAGTAGCCAGTTTCGGGAAGAGGGCCGGAGCCACAAGTTCAAAGAATCCAGCCTCCCAGAAATGGCCGTTGTCAAAGTCGGTCTGGGTGCTGGCGTTGCCGTGTCCCTGGAGGGATTCTTTGGTAATTCCCATGGATTTGATCGCCGCCGTGTTCAAATATATTTCGTGAGCGGAGCGATGCCAGACGACTATCGGACGGGTCGCCGAGATCTTATCCAGATCGAGGCGGGATAGTTTACCGTGCCAGTACTGGTGATAACCCCAGGTATAGAGCCAGGCGTTGGGATCGGTCAGGGCTTTTTCCGCGGCTGTAAGTTCCGCCATATAGTTGTCGCGGCCTTCCACCCCTTTAACATAGCCCCAGGTCAGGTTCCAGTCATCGGGAGTGATGAACTTCATCGGCGCAGCCATGGCGAACAGCCACAGGTGGAGGTGCGGGTCGATGAGGCCAGGAGTAATGACTTTGTGTGAGAAGGTTCGGTCGATTGTATATTCGCGTCCCGCCAGAGCCGCCTTGACCTCGTCAAAACTTCCAACGGCCACGATCTTGTCGCCCGCCACCGCCACGGCCTGGGCAGGTTCGGTATCTTCCATGGTAATTATCTTTTTAGCTACGTAGATGGTCGCTTTGATTGGGGCAGGTTCACCGGAGATCGCCTGCATAGGCGCAGCCTGCGGCGCGGCAGGCTGTGCATCTGCCTTGGCCGGGACCGACCCGGCTGGAACGGCTGCGGCAAAACAGGCAAGAGCAGCACCCATGATTGTGGTCAGGAACAAAGATCGAATTGTTTTCATCTTATAGGCTCCTTTGCTTAGTACTTGACCGATCTTACACGGCAAAAATAAAAATGAAGGCCGCTTATCTTTAATTCTTTGGACAGCTTGATTTTCCTCTCAGCAAGCAGCCTCGTGCTGAAGTTGCTGAAAGATTTAAATGAGTGGTCAAATGCTCAACGCAGAACTCGAAGGCTCCACGTTGTACGCAAAAAATCAAGACACCGGAAGACTAACGAGACACACTCAGAAAAGTGGTGCTTGCTGAAAAAATAGAAGCCCTTTTCTATGAGTGTTACTTCTCACCCAGGCTGCGTTTAAGTTCGAAGAGGGCGGTATTGCATTTAAGTACAGCACGTGTTCTTCATTTATAAATTTTTTCCATAATTAAAATTCCATCCGGGATTCCATCAGGAACTGGTTTTAAATTTTTCAGATTCTTTAAGTCATTTGGCCCATAGATATCTTTTCCCGGTTCATCCGGGGAACCATATTCAAATAAATAAAATCCATAAACAATCCCTTTTTTATTTTTTACAGGAACATAAGAAAAGTTTCCCGGAGAGCGCTTGCCCAAAGGGACGAATTGAACGGGCTTTTCAGTATAGGGGTTGGCAAGGGCTTGAAGAAGGCCTTTCTTTAGCAAAACTTCTATTCCGGAGGGAAATGTTTTTTGTGAAATATAATATGATTCCAGAGCATTTTTTATTGCATAAGCATTGGAGCGAGCTTCTTTTTCTACTCTTATCTCCCTCTCTTTGAGCATGGCCTCCTTTGCTAATAAAGGAACAAGTGAAACATAAGTTTTATATAAAGAGGAGACGAGGCTTCTGGAAGAAGATGCGGAAATTACAAGAGAATTTTCCTCCACATTCTTAATTACCGTAATGGAGCCATATTCATTTGCTTTAAATGGTTCAAGCATTTTTGCTTCGTTGGATTTTATTTTTATGTTGTCCTGTATGAGGGGAAGAGCAAGGGAAATGATTTTATCTATATCCACATGAAGATAAAGTCCGGCTTTAGTCGGCTCTTTTCCAGCCTTCCACCCTTCTGTGATTTTCTTTAGTTTTTCAGGATTATTAGAGGCAACAAGAAATTCATTGCTTATAGCAAATGATAAATTCGTGCTTTTCTCGTAATAGTCAAATTCTCCTGAAGTCTGGGGCTTTATTGAGGGAGCAAACTTTGATATCAAGTTTTTGAGATTTTCTTTTGCTGTGATCTGGGCAATAAAAACAAAATTTGGATATAACGACTTCCCATCGGGGGCCAGAAGAGCAAATGCCATTTCTTCCCCCAGAGCAGGAAATATATCCTTTTCCAGATCCAAATTTAAAAAAGAGGCGGCTTCAGAAATAGAAAAGGTATTCGGAGTAAGGATGCTTTTTACGGAAGGACTTTCCAAAAACTTTGAAAATTGCTGAAAAACTTCCCTGGGGCTGGTTAAATCCAGGAAGACCATGCATTCATTTGGATCCATATAAGTGGTAATTTGAAGGTCTCGGTCCGGCAGAGTAAGAAGCGCCGGTAGAAATTTCTCTTTTTCCTTAAATGAGAGGCGCATGTTTACTTCTGCTTTATTTTCAAGGAGATCATAGCGGGAATAATATTTATCCAGGGAATTAATTCCCATTTCTTCAAGGAGCATTTGCACCTGGCTTATTTTTTTCAACTCCCTGGGATTTGCTATAGACTCCAGTTCTTCAATAGTCTTGTCAACAAGATCTTGAATCAGTTTTCCCGCATCAATTTCGGATTCCGAGTGCATTTTGATGAAGATATCTTCTGTACTTTGAGCAAATATCGGGCAGGAAGACAATAGAAGAAACAAAAGAAATGCCAGAATGCCTAAGGTTCTCTTCATTTTCTCTCTCCTTATTTCTTAGATTTCTTCACTGTTTGTTCTTCTTTTCCAGAGATTTTCCTTTAGGGGGCAACTGTAATTTTCAGAGAGAAGATCTTAAAAGCTCGTTTGAGTTCGTAGAGGGCGGTGTTGAGGTGCAGGACGGATTCGATCTTTTCGATGCAGGGCGGAGAGAAATTGCCTGGATTACAGGAATCTGGCAGATGGATTGGAGAAGGTACAGGCCAACTCAAGGAAGTCGGGGGTGGTGTGCTGGCGGGAATTTTCGGTAATGCTGGCGACCTACAGGATAGCAAGTCCCGATTGTCAAGATGAAGATTTGACCCTGACCCTCAGTGTAAACAGCCAGCAGCCTTGCCGGCTTTATTTAATGAAGTTTAATAGATAACTAACTCTTGTCTTAGTGTTGCGGGTTCTGGAGGAACTGGTGAATCTTCATAAAATTTTTGCGGCGGAGGAGGCAACGCTCTTCCAAAGTCAGAAAGGACAATCTTTCCACTTCTATAAATATCAATTATGGAATAACCGAAGTATGCTCCACCTTGAGGAGCCCAACTTTCCTCAATATGAGCCCCTCCATTACCCACAATTACTTCCCATATGCCGTTGCCATTGTTTAGTTTTATTGCATCCCATGAATGACAATGGCACGCAAGATAGAGTTTAACTTTATTGTTTGCGCTCATCAAGCTGGAAAGTCTGTCAGCAAGAGGGTGCTGAGAGGTATTAAGCATTGTGTTGTCGCTTTCGGCGCTGTATGAAGGCGCCTCAATCGGCTTGTGTCCCACTAGAATAATTGTTGAGATCGCAGGATTAAGCTGTGCGTTTCGCACATCATTTTCTATCCAATTTATAGGAATCCATCCGGCAAGAACCATCCCTGTAGTCGGATCGGTATTCGTGTTAAGGGTGTCTGTATTAATAACAACAAAATGAATGTTTCTAATGTTGAAAGAATAGGTGAGATTTGATTCATCGCGTACTATGCTGTCAGGGTTGGGTCTTGTTGGCGTGGGGCCGTTGCCAGAAACAAAATTATACCCATTCTGTGCAAACCAATTAAGCCACTCATTAATTGCTCCGGGATTTGGCGCTTCGGCGTCTAGTCTTAAATCTTTGAAGTTGGACTCATGATTTCCCGCAATCGGCAGAAGCTGGATTTTATTTAAAACAGGCAGGCCGTTGTAAACATCCTGCCATGCACTCAGCTGAGCCCTAAGAGCTTCTCCATTGTCATTAACCAGATTCGTTACTATATCGCCATTTATGAATATAAACTGAGATCGAGGATTAGAATTATTAATATCAATAATTGTCTGGCGCAATTGTGGAACATTGGTACAACTAGGGTATCCCGACTCAATTTCTGCAACCTGAATATCTCCCAAAATGGCAAATCTAAATTTTATAGGATCAGTTGCAGAATTTTTAACAGAACATCCAGAAACAATAAGCAATAAAAAAATAATACAAACAATAAAAAACTTTTTTCCCATTTTTATAACTCCTTAATTAATATAGATTCCTATTCCGACGCAAAGTCCCGTGGAGTGTTGCTTTTTTTGTATTGTATTGTGGGAAATTATGGACGCCAGCATTATTTAATATTGCCGTCGGAACATCCTGAGCCCCACTGATGATATGGTTATTGTTGTATGTCAGGTTCGTGGGATATGATACGCCTTCTTCTGAAAAAGGGCAGATATCGAAGAATTCATTGTTCGACCAGTAATTTCCCGCAAAGTTAATGTCGCCGTAAGTTCTGCAGCCCCCCGTGTCTCCGCCGTAGGGTATGTTGTTAAGTTTACTGTAAGGGGGGTATGGAAGCGGGTCATCCTCTTTTGAAGGCGGGCCAAAGTACGTGATTCCCTGAGGATTATTATATGAAACATTTCCGTTAAGAATTATAAAGCGGCTTCCTCCATCAGTGTAAAAAATATTCCCGCCGCTTTGCCTGCATTTATTGTATGCCACATTCCCTTCAATCAATAATGCATCCTGCATGCAACTTCCCTGCTGGCCTGTTGTATATATAGCGCCGCCGTCCCAGAGAACATTTAGAAATTGTTCAATCCGGTTGTTAAGTATTTTGTTTCCGCTGTTGGGAGTGGGGGTAGTATATATTCCCCATTCTCCTCTGTAAGAATCAGGTATCCCCGGAAACATGCCCGGATCAAGAAGTCCCCAGCCCCAGCCCATTGCTATTCCCGACCAGGGAACGTCAATTATGGTGTTATGGCTTATCAAAGTGTTGCAGGTAAATCCGATAAAAATTCCTGCCGCATCAGAAAATTCACACCCGGCTTTGGTAATCAAGTTGTTTGATATAGTATTGTCCTTTGTAATCTGTTCAGCATACTGAGGGTGATGGTCAACGGCACTGACTCCTCCAAGCTGAATTGCCGCTGAGGAAATATCCTGAAATAAATTATCAGTTATTGTATTGCCCTGGCTGCCTGTATCAAAGTCAAGGGCAGCTCCTCCAAGATGCTCAAATATATTGCGGCGAAATTGTATCTTGTGGGCAAACCTGAATTGAATGTTTCCTGAAGTCCGCGTAACATTTTGATCGTGGCCGGTAATATTTGGTTCGTGTCCAGAACCTGTAAGGTGAAAACCGCTCTGGTCGGAAACATAACCGTCATCGCCGGAAGGGGCAAGCCATGTGGCATATGAAAATGTCAGGCCTTCAAAACAAATATTGGAGATAGGATTCTCCATTGTGCCATTACCTTCAATAAGTGTTTCCACTACGGGCAATTCAACATCTGCAGTGGCTAGATTTTCTCCAGAGCGCGGGATATAGTAAAGCCATCCCGAAGAACGGTCCAGGTACCATTCCCCCGGTTCATCCAGAAATTTAAATGCATTTTCAAACCAGGTGACTTGCCAAAAACTCCATATTCCCGGCTCAAGTGTCTCGCTTGAAAGGTAGATATTTGCGTTTGTCCATCCGGGTTCTTTAAGTTTTATAAGGCCTGTTTTAAGTTCTGGATGAAATATCGGGTCGGGCGAGAAGCCAGGATACGGGATGACTGATTCAAGTGGAACTATCATCATTTTCCACTGAGTTAAAATTACGGCCTCAACATCGCCGATATTTCCCCATTTTGAAGGGTCATTCCATTCAGACGGATTAAGGGATGTTGGTATAAATGGTATGCCTTCAGGATAAGTTACATCGAAAAAATAATAGTAAGCGGGGCAGAAACCGGCGGGATAAAGGCCAGTTCTTGCCCTTACAGCCCTCTGTCCGTTAACATAAAGCTGACGGCATTCTTGTGTGCCAACATAAGCCCTGTAAATACCAGGGCTTGAATTATACAATGACCATCTTTCAACACGAATCGATCCGCATATAACTGGATATTCACTCGGTGCGGCACAATAAGTTACGTTGCCTCCGCCCCTGCCTGAATCCCCCCCATCAAACACAATTGGTTTTTCCAGCCGGTATGTCCCGCCTCTTAGACGGACAAATACCTGCACCTTATTATCGCTTTGGGGTAAAGAACGAACCGCGTCACGCGCGTGCTCAATTGTTTTAAAGGGATATAAGTATGTGCCGGGCGAGGAATCATTTCCATTTGGTGAAACCCAGAAACTAATAACATGAGTCGAAGTGCCTGTGGATGTAGAGCCGCAGCCCACAATAAAACATGGAAGAATGACACACGAAAATAAAACGATAATTACTGAAATGAAAAAAAACAATTCTTTATCAAAAAATAATTTTTTTTTCATTTAAACCTCCAAATCCAAAGGCTAAGAAATTTGATTTTTCAAAGGCTAGGTGGTAGTGTCCCGCTTTTAGGGACAGTTATCGCCTAGGGTGCCACAGACAACGAGCCCCAGCCGTCTATCTTCCACATTCTCACAGCACCACTGGCCACCATCGCCCAAACCAGCACCAGAACTTGGTGAAAGGTGATAGGAATTTTGATCTTCCTGAAAATAATAATAACACCCCAGGGAGGCTTCTGTCAAGAAAATTTTGGTGAAATTTGGGCTTTTCGGGTAACCCCGCCGCAGCGGGGGAAATTTGGGGTGCCAGGATTTTTTCCTTTGTTCCGGGGACCTTTGTTCCGGGGACACCATACTTAATTGAAAAAACACGATTTATCACTGCCCGTGAACTATAGCGGTCTCAATTTTATTTCTCCCCCATGCTGCGCCTGAGTTCGGAGAGGGCAGTGTTGAGGCGCATGATAGATTCGAGCTTTTCGAGGCGCGATCGGGCTAGGTTGGAGAGCGCCTCCTGCACTTCCACACAGAGTCCCTTGCCGGAGTCATAGCGGAGGCGGGCGATGGATGCGAGAATTTTTAGAGTTTTGGGCCAAAGGAATTCAGGGAAAATTTCCGAATACTTCTATGGACGGGCAAGCCTAGCGTTAAGGATGGCCGCGGAGGTGGTGGAGGGGCGAGTATTTTGGGGATAGCCGGCGAAGAGTTAAGTATGGTGTCCCCCGGAACTACCATTCTTGTTTATTCCTTTTTATTCCGGAATACCCCGCGAGCCCATCGTCGGGCACCGCGCACAGAAGCTTGCAGCTTGTTCCATCGCTCGTAATCGTCGCAAGCACGTAAGGGAACGGGTGCTGCGATCCGAAAAGCCATGTCACGATTCATTTGTTTAATAAACGCCTGCTCTTCCGTAGTGGCTGGACGGGCGTTTCTGAAGGCTTCTCTGCGATTACAATCAGCACAGAGTGCCCGGAGGTTGGAGGGATCATCTGAATGTCCAGATATGTGGTCAATCTGGGTAGCTAATGCTCCACAGATTTGGCATTTGTAAGAGTCGCGCTTAAATATCATCTGGCGCTGTTCATCTGAGAGTCTGCGAGCTTTGGTTGGGTATCCACTCCCACGCAGCATTAGCAATCTAATTCCGATGCCTTGCTGTATATCTACTTTTTTTATGCGATTTTCGACAACAGCTTTGCGTATGTAACGAATAGTGCCTGCTAATTGCTTGCAATAGTCTCCACAATATAGAGCGGCCTCGTGAATCTCTTTATTACAATTAACACATTTAAGATAAAATTTTAGATTGGATGCTTCTTGTTCGAAATTTAACGGTGTTGGGAAAGGCTCGCCGTTCTCTTTAATTTCATAGACCATCGCCATTAGCGATAGTGCAAGAAATCTATCTGAATCTTCTATTATCAAAAACGGGTCATCAAGTGCTTTTAAATAGCTCCACTTTTTATCTTTAACCATCTTGATTGTCCCTCTCTGCGCCTTGCGGCGATATGTTTTGTTTATTCTTCAGGAAAATCATGGTTTCAAATCCGAAAATTTCTTTTCTCAGAATGAAAATCACTTCTGCCCCAGGCTGCGTTTTAGTTCAAAGAGGGCGGTGTTGCATTTGAGGACGGATTCCAGCTTTTCTAGGCGGGAGCGGGCGAGGTTGGAGAGGGCCTCCTGGACTTCCACGTAGAGGCCCTTGCCGGAGTCGTAACGGAGGCGGGAGATGCGGTAGATCTCCTGGGCTTCCGTGACGGAATCATCCGCCAGGTCCACGTTTTTCCGGGCGGCGCCGTAGAGGCTGAAATTCTGCGCAATATCCTTGTCAACGGCCAGGCGCAGCGCGTCCCTTTCGGCCTCTTCCTTTCCGACCTCGGCTGAGAGTTCCTGAATTTTTGATTTGCGTAAACCGGCGTCGAAGAGGGGGATTCCGGCGATGACGGAGAGGGAGTAACCTTTTTCATTGCCGCTTTGCTTGTTCCGCCAGTCGTACATCGCCCCGCCGTAAACCTGGGGGGCATAGGCGCCACCCGCGGCTTTAAGCTCCGCCCGGGCGGCCTCAAGCCGATGCTCCAGGCTTTTTAAATCAGGTCTTTCGGAGAGGGCCTCATTACGGCAGTCATCCTTAGTCTTGGAAAAATCATTTGGGGTGAAAGGCTCGGAGAGGGAGAGCTGTTCGTTCTGCGAAAGCCCGATGGTCTCGCGAAGGGCCGCCAGGGCCACATCGTAGCCCGCTTCCGATTCATTGAGTTCCCGCTTGCTGCGGGAGACTTCGTTTTTCGCTCTTAGAAAATAGAATTTAGGAATCTTCCCGGCATCAAAAAGGACCTGGGAGAGGCGCCCCTGCTCTTCGGTAAGGGCGAGAATGTCCTTGCGGACGCCCCGGCTTTCATTTCGGAAACTCGCCTCCAGGTAAAGGATGCGGACGAGGGCGGCCACTTCCACCTGCCGCTGTTTATCATCCTGTGAAGCGGCCTTGATTCTGGCTTCAGCGGCCCGGATGGAATTTCCGATGCGGCTTCCGGTGTAAAGCGGCAGCATGAGGCCGACGTTGAGGTCGGAGCTGCCGGCGTCGGGGTATGGGAGGAGGGCGCCCGGTTCGGCGGCGGGGGAGGTGCTGAGAATTCCGGGCATGTCGGCACTCAAAAGGGCGCCCGTGGCCGCGATTTTCGGGAGGGCTTCGGAGCGGGCCCCACGCCCGCGGGCCGAGGCGGCGGCCACCTCAGACTGTGACATCCGGAGGGCCGGGCTCATTTTAAGGGCCAGGGCGACAGCGTCTTCCAGGGAGAGAGAGCGGGTAGGGGATGCTTTTTCCGCCCACCCAAGCCCGAATGAAAACAAAAGGGCGGCCAGCAAAAAGAACATAATTGATCTGGTGTTCAGGGGTATCCCCCACGAAAGTACACCGTCGCTGGCCCCAGCGTGGCCAGCGCGATTCGGTGCTCGGCCTCGCTCGTCCCGCTTCGCGTGACACCATGCCCGCTCGGCCTCCGCAACGCCTTTCTTAGGGGGACACCCCAGACCACCAGCAATAAAATATCCATAGAGGTGCTTCATTCCGCCTCCTCTTTTTTGACGGGCCATTCCCACTCTTTTTTGAGGAAAGTTTTGTTGAGCCAGCGGACGAGGTCGTCAACGTATGTGTGCAGGATGGGGATGTCAAAGAGGCTCAGGATCGTCCCCACCAGGAGGCCGCCGATGATCACCGTGCCCAGCGGGGAGTAGGCGTCCATCCCGGTCTTGGGGAAGAGGGAGACGGGCAGCAACACGATGATGGTGATGATGGAGGTCATGAGGATCGGCCGCAGCCTCTGGGGGCAGGCCTCTCTCACGGCCTGATCCCGCGGGATTCCCCGGTCGCGGTACTTCATGATCATATCAATTAAGAGGATGGCGGTGGTAATGTCCATGCCTGTGAGGATGATAACGGCCATGATGGAAACGGTGGAAAAATTCTGGTGGAGAAGCCAGAGAGCCGCAAAGACGCCGGAAAGCTCCAGTGGCAAAGAGAAGATCATCTGAAGGGGCTGGAGGAATCCCCTGAACTGGGCGACCAGGATGAGGAACATGAAGAGGAAGGCAAACCCCAATCCCCAGAGGAGGCGCCTGAAGGAGTCCGTCATCTGGGTCATGTCCCCCCGCATCTCAAGGCCGTATCCGGGCGGGAAGTTTATCTTCTGCAGCGCCTTCATCTGAAGGTCCATGCCGGCGTCCATGGAAGGCGGTCCGCCCTTCCGGTAAAAACCGGTTATGTTTTTAACCCTTCTTAATCCGTCGTGTTCGATAAGGGTGGGCGCCTTGCGGTAGTTGATTTCGGCTAAAGTCTTGAGCGGCACCTGCCGCCCGCCGCTTCCGGTGAGGTACAGATTTTCCAGGTCGGATCCGTTCTTTCGGTCATCCTGTTCGTAGCGCACCAGGATCGTGTTCTGGCGGATGTTGGGGAGGCGGTAGAACTGGTCGGTGAGCCCCCCCCGCAAGGAGTAATAGGCCTGCTCGGCCACTTCCATCGGGGTGAGGCCTAACTCCTGTGCCCGGCGGGGATCCACTTTAATCTCGTAGTCGGGGGTCTCCATCCCCCAGGAGGTGCCCACCTGGTGGAGCCCGGGAGTCTCGCGTCCGAGAAGGGCGACTTCCTCTCCGATCCTGTCCAGGAGGTAGAAATCCTTGCCGTAGACGAAGAGCTGGATGGGTGCGGCGGAAGAGGCCATCACGTCGGAGCCCATCTCCTTTATCTGGACGCGTCTTAAGCCGGGAATGGTCGCCAGGGCTTCCTTCTGGACTGAATCCATTATATCCCAGATGGTCTTCTTCCTCTCGCTCTTGTCGGATAACGTGATCATGAAAGTCGCCGCATTCACCTGGGGCATGGCGTAGCCGGTGTAGAAGGGACTGAAGGACTCAAAGAGGGTCTCGGCCCCGACTTCGGTGGAAACCTTTTTGACCTCCGGATGCCTGAGGAGACTTTTTTCAAGAGCGGTCACCATTTTCTCCGTCTGCTTAAACGAGGTGCCAGGCGCGGCCTCCATAAGGCCGTAGGCCTGTCCCACGTCGGCCAGCGGCATCATCTCGCTCCCGATGAAATAGTAGAAGCCAAAGCCGATGATCACCGTCGCCAGGATGCGGGTTAAATTGACAAAGCGATTTTTAAGCATCCACTCGATGGTGCGCCCGTAGGCCTTTTCCAGGCGGGAAAGAAAATTCTGGATGGGGTTGAGAAGGATTCTTGAAAGCCAGGCCTGCTTTTCTTTTTCCATCTCATCTTTCGGGCGGAGAAGCCTGGCGGCCATGAGGCTGGTGAGCGTAAATGAGACCAGCATGGAGGAGAGAAGCGCCAGGATGATGGGCCAGACCAGTTCCCTGAACATCATCTCCACGATTCCGCCGCAGAAAAGAAGAGGGGAGAGGGCCAGACAGATCATAAGGGTGGAAGAGAGGACCGCCAGGCGCACCTCGGTTATGCCGTCCACGGCGGCCTGCTCCGGGCTTTTTCCCATGTCCAGGTGGCGGTGGACGGCGTGGATGTCAATTATGGAGTCGTCCACCAGGCGGCCGATGGCGATGAGAAGCCCGATTAAGGTTCCGCTGTTCAGGCTCATCCCCAGGGGGATAAGGCCAAGGAGCGCCATGGCCATGGAGATGGGGATGGTCGTGAGCGAGATGAGCGCTCCCCGCCACTCACCCAGGAATAGAAGCACGGCGATGCCGGTGAGGATGATGGCGAGGAAGAGTTCCTCAAACATGTTCTTGAAAAGAATATTGACGAAGTGGGCATTGTCATAGGCCACCTGGAACTTGATTCCCGGGTTGTCCCGCTCAAGTGCCTTGATCTCCCGCATCACCTTAGGGACCACTTGGGCGGAGCTGGCGGCCGGATCCTGAATGACCGAGACCTCGATGGAAGGTTCGATGATCCCGTCGTGCGCGTAATGATAGGCGCTTCGCCTCTCCCAGACCGTATCCTTGACCTCGGCGACGTCTCTCACGTAGATGACTTTCCCCTGGAAAGAGGCGATCGGGTAGTTCATCACGGTTTGCGCGTCAGTGGCCAGGGTGTCCACGCGGATGATGGCCTCGCGGGAGGCGTGGGTGAGCGTGCCCGCCGAGGCCGCCACGTTGTTTTTGTCGATGGCTAATTTGACGTCCAGGATGGAGAGTCCATAGGCGGCCAGTTTGTTTCGCGCCACGATGACCTGGAGCTGGCGCTTGAAGCCGCCGAAGGGAACGACTGAATAGACCTGGGGAACGGTCTTTAAGCGGTTGATTACCTCGTTGTCGGCGAACTCCCGCAGCTTTTTTTTGTCCCAGCCGTATTTTTCATCCCCCGAGAGGCTCAAGGAAAGGATGGGCAGGTTGAGGGGGTCGATGGCCACCACCCAGGATGGTTTGAGGTTGGCTCCGGTTGAGGGAAGGAAGGACTGGACGACGTTCATGAGAGATTGAACGTCGAATAGAGCCTTCTTCATGTCCGTCTTGTAGTTGAATTCCAGGGAGACGACGGAGACGCCGTCCTGCGAGGCAGAGCGGATGTAGTGCAGGTTTTTGACGTTCACCAGCTGCTCTTCGATGGGCTTGCTGATGTAGGTCTCCATTTCCTGCGCTGAAAAGCCCGGCATCATGGTGACGACGCCGACGATAGGGCTCTCCACGTAGGGCATCATCCGGCGGGGCATATAGAAACCGATGGCCACAACCGCCAGGATGAGGATGCCCAGGTAGAAGGAGATGACGGTGTAGGGATGCTCCACCGACCACTGGGAGATGTTGCCGCTTCGACGCCGGATCGTCTCTTTAAGTGATGGAAGGCTCACTTTATCCCCCTAGTGATGATGGTGCTCCATGGCGGGAGGAGAGCTTTCCGGCATGTTATCCATCCCAGGCATATTCTGCATCCCGGGCGTGTTCTCCATGGCCGGAGCGGGCGGGAGCTTTATGGGGCCTTCCGCGCCCCACTCGGTGGGATAGACCGAATCACCCTCGTGAAGGTACTCCTGCCCGGCATAGATCACCTGATCGTCCTCCTTTAGACCGAGCAGGATTTCCGTCCTCTCGCCGTTTGACAGGCCCGGGTGAACGGCTGCCAGGTGGGCTTTCCCCTTTTGTGCGGCGCTCTCTTTAGGGACGAGGTCCATTCCGCATTTGGGGCATTGGCCGGGTTTATCGGAAATGACCTCGGGGTGCATGGGGCAGGTGTACTTTATTTTTCCCGCTGCCTCGCCGGATGCGATTATCCAGACGGCTTTCCCTTCCCCGGTTTCCACCAAGGCGGAGGAGGGGACGGTGAGAGTCGAGGCCTTGCTCTCCCGCGCAATCCTCATGATCAGGTACTGACCGGGGAGGAAAGCCTGGGAGGGATTGGGGGCGAGGGCTTCCACCAGGCTGGTCCTGGAAACGGCGTCAGCCGCCGGGAAAACAGCGGTGATCTTTGTTTCAAATGGAGGCGAATTTTTATCTTTAGAGACGAAGACCCGATTTCCAATCTTGATCCCCTGCATGTCGCCTTCGGCGACGTTGGCCTGAAGGCGGATGGGGTTTATCTCGGCGATACGGTAAATCACGCTTCCGGGGGCCGCCAGGGAACCTATTGACATCAGCCTCTGGGTGACGACACCTGAAAGGGAAGAGCGGACTTCGCTATAACCTCTGAGAATGCCGGCGTATTTCAGCGAGGCACCCGCCTCGCGGGTCATGGCGTCAGCGCGGTTACGTTGAAATCGGGCGGCCTTGCGGGAGGCCTCCGCGGCCGCAAGCCTTGATTGTGCCGCATCGCGGGCCGCCCGGGAGGCTTTGTATTTGGCAAGTTCCGCCTGGTATTCATCCTTGGAGATGGCGCCGTTTTCATAAAGAACTTTTTCTCTCTTGATATCGGCTTCCTGATAGTTAAGATCAGCCCTGGCGCTGTTGAGACCGGCCCGGGTCTCCTCTTGCTCCGCCTGTGCTTTTTTTACACCTTCCCGGGCGGATGAGAGATCCTCCCTCGAAGCTCCGTACCGGCCGGCTCCCTCTTCGACCTGGGCCTCAAGCTCCGGGGCCTTAAGGAGCGCCACGAGTTGGCCCCGGCTCACCTTGTCCCCGGGATAGACAAAAAGCTTCTCGATCAGGCCGGAGACCCGCGGAGAGACCTCCTGTTCATTGAATGCGACGACGGAGCCGGTGCAGGTAACTTCGGAGGAAAAAGGTCCCCGGCGGACTTTCTCGACGGCGACCGGCACGCTCCCAACGGGCGCGGCCATCCCGCTCATATCCATCGCCTGGCTTTCAAGGAGGGTCATCTGACCGGGCTTTTTAAAGTGCCGAACGACCAGGATGGTTCCGAGAAGAACCACTCCTAGAAGAATAAGACTAAAGATGACTTGAAACCATTTCTTTCTTCTCATATTTAGCATATTTGCATCATGAGAAAATAAATTCCTCCTTTCAAGGGATAAAAATATAGTTCGGCGAAGATAAATTAATATGGGTAAGATTTTTAAACAGACTCCAGTCAAGCTCGTTCTGGGGATGCTGTCTACCGGGGAAGATATCTTCCGGCGGGCGGAGAAGCTTTTTTCTGAGGAGTTCGGGCCGCTTGATTTTGAGAGCCCCATCATAACCTTTGTATGGACGGACTATTACCGGGAGGAGATGGGGGAGAGTCTTCTAAGAAAGTTTGTGAGCTTCGGGCGCCTGGTCGAGCCGGAGCGCCTCCCGTCGATCAAGATTTTCTCCAACTCCATCGAAAGCCGCCTGGGCTGCCAGGACGGACGGCGTAAGATCAATCTCGATCCGGGCTACATCACCGAGGCGAAACTCGTTCTGGCCTCCACCAAGGATCACCAGCACCGGATCTACCTCGGGGACGGCATTTTCGCGGAGGTAACTCTTCGTTTTGTGCGTGGAAAATACCAGCCCTGGGAATGGACTTATCCGGATTACCGCTCGGAGGAATATGCCCCGATTTTTCTCCAAATCCGCAACATCTACCGGCAACAGCTGAAAAAGTAGAACTCAGACTTCTTATTGTTATCGGTTCATCGCGATGGAGAAGGCCGTGGCCAGCTTGATGACGTCGTTGTTGGACTTGCGGAGCATGGCGCAGATGACCTCGGAGATGTTCCGGATGATGCGATAGCCGATTTCATATTCGCCCTCACAGAGGCGATCAAAATTCTCCTTCTTGAGCACCATCAACTTGCAGTCCGTCTCGGCGACGATTGAGGCCGACCGTACGCCGATTTCCACCAGGGCGATCTCGCCGAAAAAAGGATAGTCCCCGGCGTCCAGAGTGTTAAGGGTCTTATGGCGGTCGGCATAGGAGTCCTTGCCGGTCTTCATCGTCAGGCTCTTGGAGATCTGCACCCGCCCCTCACACAGGATAAACATTTCGTCTCCGGGCTCGTTTTCTTGAGCGATGGCCTCTCCCGCTGAAAAATTGGCGGAGCGGATAATATTGCAGACCTTTTCCAGTTGTTCCTCGTTCAGGCCCCGGAAAAGTTTGACCTTTTTCAAGAGGTCTATCGTGCTGGCAGACATCAGAATCACCCTTTCTTTCCTGGAGGCATGATGACTACCGCCATCTCGTTCTCCTTAATGATATAGGAGTCGTCGGGATTGAGATTAATGCTGATATTGCGGTTGTCCTGGTTAAGGTCTTCGCCGGCTTCGGCGAAGGTCGCCTTGATGAAGTCGTCGATGGCGGAGGAATCCTGGCTCAGGATGTCGTCAAGGTCGATATTTTTTACCTCCGAGACCAGCCCCACCAGGATGGCCCGCTCTGTTTCACGCAGGTACAAGGAGAGGGTCTTGAAGGTCTTCCCTATAAATTTTTTCGGGAATGGCATACGGGCGAGGTTGTTTCCGGCCCTGAAATCGAGGAGCTCCTTGAAGACCTGGTGGATGCCGGGGGCCAGAGAGGCATTGGCCAGGAGAAATCCCGAGTGCTCACCACGCACGATCACGTCATCCACTCGCGCCCGGCGCAGGTGGGGCACATTATTCCGGTTGAGAATTTCGGCATAGACCCGGGCCTTGGGAGCCATGCTTTTGACGGCCAGAGTGGCCAGTATGGTGCGCTCGTCGGCTTTTTCGAGCCCTCTTTCGCCCCGGGTGTCCGCCAGGAAGATCACCGAGTCGGCCTTCGCGACATTGGCCCGCGTCAGGACGCTCTCTGAGGTGTAGTCGCCGTGGATGAAGCTCAGGCTGAGAGATTTGGCGTAGTTAAACCTGAAGTTGCTCATCTCCTCTTCCGACAGTTCGTTTATCAGAATGATTTCGTTTCTGGCCTGCCCGGAGAGAATGATCCCGTCCAGGATCTCCTGGACATACTCGTTCCAGCCGCAGATGACTATGTGTTCCGTGGATGTCACACTTTCCAACCCCTTTTCTTGCCGGATTCGCTTTTCAACCAGTATGGAGGCAATCTTGGCGGTTATAATGGAGAGAATGCAGTAACCCGTGAGCATGAGACCTATTCCGAAGATCCGGCCTGCCACCGTGCGGGGATAGATATCTCCGTAGCCGACGGTGCAAAGGGTGACGAAAGCCCACCAGATTCCGTCCCAGAGACGTTTCTGGGGAGGCCCGATCTGAAAGGAGTATTCGGCTGCCACAAATCCGGTGGCCCCGATGAGTATGACGACGAGAACCAGCAGCAAGAGTTCCGGGACTCGTTCCTTCTTAAGCGCGTTCAGAAGCGAACGAAAAAAAGGGAGGCCCTCCTCGGTTAGCCAGTTTCGCTTTTTTCTTTTGGTCTTAGCGGCGATGGTAAAATCCCTCCTCCTGCATAATTAGCCAAGTTGAGGCTTTTTCCTTCACTCGGAGCTGAAGGATTCTCCTCTGTTTTTCAGGAATTACTCTTTCAGAATTCAGCAGCTTAAGATAGAGGTTTTTAATATGAAAATTCTGGTGAGCGGCGGGGCCGGATATATCGGCAGCATGACGGTAAGAGAGCTCGTTTCCGCGGGGCACGAGGTCACCGTCTTCGACAACTTTTCCTCGGGCCACCGCGAGGCGGTCGCGGGCGTTTCGGTCATCGAGGGGGAACTGCTCCGCCAGGAGGACCTGGCCCGGGCCTTCGCCCGCCCCCTGGATGCGGTGATTCACTTTGCCGCTCTCATCCAGATGGGGGAATCCATGGCCAACCCCGCCAAGTATTACAGAAACAACGTGGCCGGAAGCCTCAACCTTTTTCAGGCCGCGGTCGAGCATAAAGTCAAGATGCTGGTTTTTTCTTCAAGCGCCGGGGTCTATGGGAACCCGATGCGCGTACCCATTCTCGAAGAGGACCCCAAAGAACCGACCAATCCTTATGGAGAGACCAAGCTGGTGATGGAGCGGATGCTCCGCTGGTTTGACACCGCCTACAGCCTGCGCTCCATCTCGCTTCGTTACTTCAATGCCGCCGGGGCCGCCCTTGACGGAACTATGGGGGAGGACCACCCGGAGGAATCTCACCTCATCCCGCGGGTGATGCAGGGGATTTTGCGGGGAGATCGGGAGTTTAATATCTTCGGGAAAGACTACGAAACGCCTGACGGCACCTGCGTGAGGGACTACATACATATCGTGGATCTGGCGCGGGCCCACATCATGGCCCTGGAGGCCCTGAGCGGGGGGCACCCGACGGGGTCCTATAACTGCGGCACGGGCAGGGGATATTCCAACCGGGAAGTAGTCGAGGCCGTCATCCGGGAGTCATCTTCAGGGATGGGCATAGTTTTCGGCCCCAGGCGCCCCGGGGACGCCAATGAGCTCGTGGCCGGGGTGGAAAAAATAAAATCGGCTCTGGGCTGGGAACCCCGTCATTCCGAACTTGCGGAGATCATCTCCACCGCCTGGAAATGGCATCTAACACACCCCTCAGGTTACGCCACACCAGGATAGTTCACATAAGACAGTCTCAGATCGTAATGATGGGCGGTTGCCCTCCCAGGGGCACCATCTGCCAGTCAGGCTCCGCTTTGACCGTCCCGGACGCCGAACCGATCCCCTGGGCGGTGGCGTCGGCGTGGGCGTCGGCGCTGATCGTGAAGATGACGTAGGTGTCGGGAATGGTGGGAACCGCAAAGGTGCCGTCCAGAGGATGGCTGTAGCTGGGAGAGGCGCCGCCGGGGCCTCCCGTAATTACCATAAAGGTGCCGAGGCCGGAAAGGGGAGTGCCCGAGCTGGCCAGGAGCCTGCCGGAAATTCCGGTGGCATAAATGGTGTAAGCCTGGCCTGAGCTGGTTCCGCCGGAAGTCATAACGGCAACATTTCCTGAAGTGGCACTGTCTGGCACCTTGCAGATGATCTGCGTATCGCTCCAGACATAATCGGTGGCTGAAACTCCGTTAAAGCTTACGGTGCTGGTCCCTTGAGCAGTCCCGAAGTCGCTTCCCGTAAGGATTACGGTGCTTCCCCGCAGGACGACCGTCGGAGCAAGAGAGTTGAGAATGGGGGCCGTCCCCGGTGTCGGGGTGGGAGACGGCGTTGGAGTCGGGGTCGCGCTGGGGGTAGGGGTCGGAGTTGGGGTTGGGCTGGGAGTTGCCGTCGGGACCGGCGTCGAGGTCGGAGCGGGAGTAGGAGTAGGCTGAGGGGAGCCGTAGGAGTAAAGATAGCCCCAGTTGAAAATTTGGTCGTATCCGACCCTGAAATAGCCAATCTCTCCCCAGGAGTCCCCCCATGAGTTTTTGCAGATCCAGCAGGATTCGGCATCATCCCACCCGATGATGAGGATGGCGTGGTTTCCGGCCAAATCACCCGTTACATGCTGATATATGCCGTAGTTATAGTAAAAGAAATCATAATATACCGCCATGCCGCCCACGATGGGGCCGGAAAGAAGGGCTTCCTTAATATCGTTTTTTCCTTCGATATATGTGTATGAGCCGATAGTGTAGAGGGTGCTTCCCGGTGGAGGCTCCACAAAAGAGGCGATGGTGGAATAGGGGCAATTCTGCTCGCTCACGGTGCCGGTTATTCTCAGGTATTCAGCCGCCTGCAGCAGGGACCATCCTCCTGGCGAGGGATTTTTACGGCCGTGTAAGTCCGCCAGACGCCAGGAAAAGAAGCTTTTCCCGTTAGTCCCCTTGTTCCACAGGTAGCTCTCAGAAAGGTCTATCGCAAGATAGGGATTGCTGCTGGCATATTTGATGAGGACTTCAAGGGCCGCGCAACTGGCAAATGTAACGCAGGTTCCGTAGAGTTCCTGGTTTTTTACGCCGGTCATCCAGTTCACGCCGTCTTTATTTCTCCAGGAAAAACTGGCAGGCAGGTCTTTCCCTTTTGCGATAAAGCGGTTTGATGATCCTTTCGTGCCTCTCAGTTCGGAGAGTCCGCAGAGGATGCGGGCCTGGTTCTGAGTATAAGAACTAGTTATGGAATTGGCAACAGGGGTCCACTTGGCGTCCGGGTTCTGGGAGATGGCGGACTCGACGTCGGAGAGGGATGTCTTCCACGCGCTCTGCGGGGCTGGTGTCTCCCCGGGGCCAGATGAGCTTCCGCCTCCACAGCCGGAAAGAAAGAGACTCAGGAAGGCCGTGACTAACAATGATTTGAAAAAATAATTTTTCATGGCAAGAACCTCTTTTTTATTATTAGTGCTATTATACCCTATTCTTTCAAATAATGGTAGCCCTGTTATATTAAAAAACATGGCTGCCATTTGAAAGTTCAGGCGGGGAGGAAGGAGGGCCGCGGAAGAGAATCTAACACTAAGAGCTTGTTCGTATTTGTATTGGTGAGAGGGCAGGGGAGGTATCGATGAATAGAAAATATTTACAGATGATGGGTTTTTTGGCCGCTATGGCTTTCGCCATGAATATTTGCGGTTGCGAAGGGGGAAACCCCTCGCCCACGCCCACTCCCGGGGGCGGCTGGCAGAAGGTGTTCACGTCCATCACCGCGAGTAACTACCAGGATGTCTGTTTCGTAGATACGCAGAACGGCTGGATCGTAGGCCAGGGAGGCGTGATTCTGCACACGGCCGACGGGGGAAGTACCTGGGACAAAGAGGCGAGTACTACGATCAATAAGCTTAACAGCGTCTTTTTAACCGATTCCCGGAACGGCTGGGCCGTCGGCGACAATGGGACGCTGGTCCGCACCCAGGACGGGGGCACCACCTGGAAGACACGTCTCACAGGGGTGGCGGCTAATTTGACGACCGTCTATTTCACCGACCCCAATAACGGATGGCTCGGCGGCTGGTCGGGCGTAATCATGCACACCACTGATGGCGCCGATACGCTTTCTGCACAGGCAAGCGGCGTGGCCGGGAAGATCAACAGCATCTATTTTGTGGATTTTCAGAACGGCTGGGCGGTCGGCTCTCTTGGTACGATCCTGCACACGGAGGACAAGGGGGACACCTGGCTCTCACAGGCATCCGGGAGCGCCTCCAATCTCAACGAGGTGGTCTTCGCAGATGCGAATCTCGGCTGGGCGGTGGGGGATAACGGCACGATTCTGACGACTTCCAACGGTGGGGCCTCATGGGTGAGCCAGTCCTCGGGGACCAACTCCAAATTGTCCTCCGTGGATTTCGCCGGTACTCAGAGCGGCTGGATCGCGGGAGATAACGGCCTGATCCTGCACACCGAGGACGGGGGCGCCACCTGGAAATCTCAGAAAATCGCGTCCACCAACAACCAGACCGGCATTCTCTTCGTGGATCTGCTGAACGGGTGGGTGGTCGGCCTGTCGGGGGATATCTTCAAGACTACGGTCGGCGGGAAGTGAATAAGTCATCGAATGAAATTAATACCTGGCGCTGCCTTGAGAGCGGTCCTTCGAATGCCTTCAGAAACATGGCGGTGGACGAAGCGCTCCTCCTGTGTTTCGAACCGCTTTCTTCCCTTTCGATACTGAGATTTTATCTATGGGAGCCGCCGGGGCTCTCGCTGGGTTACTTTCAGAAAGCCTGCGAGGTAGATCTTTCATACTGTAAGACCTCCGGAGCCGATCTCGTTCGCCGTCCTACCGGAGGTCGGGCCATCCTGCACGAACACGAAATAACCTACTCAATCGTCATGCCCGTATCTAACGGTGTATCTGTCCTGGAGTCCTTCAAGAAGATTAATCAGGCCCTCTGCAGCGGGCTGAACCTTCTGGGCCTTCCGGCAATTCTCGTCCCGCACGAGAAGAAGGCCGATCCGGCCGATCCGAAAAATATCAAGGTCTCCGCCTGCTTCGCCTCCCCCTCCTGGTATGAAGTTCAGGTGGACGGGAAAAAGATTCTGGGGAGCGCCCAGACAAGAAAAAAGGGCGTGCTACTCCAGCACGGCTCCCTCCTCCTGCGCCTGGAAAGGGAAAAACTTTACAGTATGTTTAACTTTTCTTCGGAGGAAAAGAAAAAAGAGGCCCTCTCGGAATCCTTTGAGAAGATGACCTCTGCCGAAGAAATCCTGGGAAATATTCCGCCTGAGGAGGCGGTCTGCGCCGCCCTGCGGCATGGCTTTGAGGAGGAGTACGAAATCAGGCTCTCTTCTTCGTCTCTTTCAGCTGAGGAGGAAAGGGTTGCCTCAGCGCTGGAGAGGGAGAAGTACCGCACTTCAGCCTGGAACCTTCGTCGGTAGATGAAGGGCGGCTCTTCAGTCACGGCGGCTGCGGCAAGAGAATCACCGAACCCGATAATTTTTCGCTTTAAGGCCTCTCCCGCTTTACTGCCAGAGGGCGGCCAGGAAGTTATCCCAGTTATAAGCGGCCGGGAAATCGAGCTTGGCAGCGTAGGACGTCGCGTAACTGGAATACTGACTGGAGTTGGGAAGCCAGATGGAGAGGCCGTGCGAGTTTACCACTGACGAATCGTAGGAGTGGACCTCGGCGGCTACAAAAGTTGTAATAGCGCTCATCAAAGAGGTTGCGGCCGTCTGGATGGAGGAATTGGAGATGTTTGCTTTCACCAGGCGGGCAAAGTCATAGAGATCGCTGTAATCCGTGTATGGGGATGAATAGTACTGGGCGGTGACAGCCTGCGTCCGCAAGGTGCTCTTATAGGTTGACATATTGCTGATGAGGAGCGCGGAGAAACTGGAAAGAGCGGTCAGAACCCCGTTCAACTGGCTCATCGAAAGATTTGAGAGCGTGAGTCCCGTGGAAGCGGTGTAGTTGAAGTAATCCTGCACGAAATAATTGCCCAGTTGAACCGGCGTCAGGTCGGGGTTGTTAACCAGGCGTTGTAAAGTCTGGTTGTAAACGAGTCCCGTGGTGGGCATGGTTTCCTCCGAGCCCACGATATAGTCTGTTGAATTTCGCACCTCGTAGGCCACCTCGAGCATCTGCATGAGGCAGGCGTCAAAACCCAGAAGGTCAATGTTTTTCCCAAGGGTGGTTCTAACCTGGGAGAAAACATCCCTCAGGTTGTGTATGGTAAGATTCGTTCCGTGATCGTCATAACAGAGGCCTTTGGCTCGTGAAGAAAGGGCCTTGCGCTTCCACCCGGAGCCGTGATCCCAGAGAATGGCCATGTAATGGTCGGCTGGATATTGCGAGATGCCGTAGTTGAGGAAACTGAGAAGACTGGAAGAGCTTCCCATATCGACGTTTCCCAGGTCCTGAAGAACCGTGGAGGAGATTGTGCTCGTATTGGAGTCCTTCGTGACGAAGTAGCGCTTACAGTGGGAATAATCGCTGTAGCGGTCTAACTGCGCGACTATGTTGACCCGATCGGATGAACCCACCTGCTCCATCTCATTTAAATCGGTAACGGCGGCGCTTTCCAGGTTGTTGTCCCCATCAATATAGACGAGAATAGTCCATGTTTCCTGAGTCGGAGTCGGTGTAGGAGTCGGAGTCGGTGTCGGAGTCGGTGTCGGAGTCGGCGTTGGAGTCGGCGTAGGCGTCGGTGTCGGCGTAGGAGTCGGTGTAGGCGTCGGCGTTGGAGTCGGTGTTGGCGTTGGAGTCGGTGTTGGTGTTGGCGTTGGTGTTGGTGTTGGCGTTGGTGTTGGAGTCGGCGTTGGTGTTGGAGTAGGCGTTGGTGTTGGTGTTGGAGTTGGAGTTGGCGTTGGAATTGAAGTCGGTGTTGGCGTTGGAGTCGGCGTTGGTGTTGGCGTTGGAGTCGGAGTTGGAGTCGGCGTCGGAGTAGGAGTTGGTGTTGGTGTTGGTGTTGGAGTAGGTGTTGGTGTTAGTGTTGGAGTCGGCGTCGGCGAGAAAGTAGGGGAGGGCGATGGAATCGGCAGAGGGGTTGGTTTTGGGATGACCAACTCGCAATCCTGAAAGGCCAGAAACCAGTAGCCTTTATCCGTTTCCAGGCATCCGGAGGTTCCCAGGGCGTATTCCCACCGCCCGAGATCGGCATTAAAGTGACTGAAGACGGTGCCGGTGAGGTTATTTGCGCAGGATTCATCAAGAGTATATATTATGTCATCCTTCCGAATACGGATATCCGCCAGGGAGACAGCTTGCGTAAAAGGACATCCCGCCAGGTTCCACTGCTGTTGGGAGTCGCTATAAGCGCCTCCGAGCGGGAGGATGGCATCGGCGCTCATTTCTTCGCCGGAGCAGTCCAAATCACCCGAAGACATGCCCAGGATCCAGTAGCCATGAGCCGGATTAAGCCACTCGCTTCCGGAGGCAATGGTGCCGTCGGCGTTGACTATGACATATTTCCAGCCGTGGGTGCCCAGGGCGTCGTAGAAGCTGAGAACACATTCCGCATTCAGGCCGGTAAAGCCGGTTATGTTGTCCCTGGCGAAAGAGACCTGTTGCCAGCGGTCGCTTACGATGGAAGAAACTTTGCCGGCAGAGCTGTCCGGCCCTTTAAAAGAGGCTCCTTTCTCTCCCACCGTCACGGCGATGGGGAACGAAGCTCCAGACCGGGCCAATGGTATTTCCGCTGTCTTCTTTGTGTTGAAATTGAGCTTTCCTCCCACCAGTGTCTCCTGGTATCCGGGGGCGCCCACCGTGAACAGGAAAACTTTGCCCTGGGTAACAGAAAGAGAGAAGTTGCCGTTTCTGGCCGACGAGGTCATCTCTTCTTCAAGAGGCATGATCCGGGCTCCGGGAATCGGCATTTTAGTTTCCGCATCAATGATTGTCCCGGAAAGGAGGAGTTTCGGTGCGCTGTCAACTCTGCCTCCAGAAGAAGGAAACAAAGTTTTTCCGCAGCCGTGGAGAAAGATGAAGAGAAATATGATCATAACTGACCATCCCGGAGGCCATCCCAGGAGTCTCTTTATCATCAATTTCACGGGCTTTTTCCTCCTTTTCAAGGAGCTCATATACCAAAGAGCGGCGGTTGCCCTCCCATTGGCACCATCTGCCAATCCGGCTCTGTCTCGACCACGCCGGAGGCTGGGGCGCTTCCCTGGGCCGAGGCTTGTACATACCCAGGGGCGCTTATATTAAAGATGGCGTAGACCCCGGGAAGGGTGGGGATTGCGAAGGTGCCGTCCAGAGGATGGCTGTAGCCGGGGGAGGCGCCTCCGGGTCCTCCCGAGATTGCCGTCAGGGTGCCCAACACGGTGAGGGCAACTCCCGAGCCGGCCAGGAGCCTCCCGGATATGCCGGTGGCGTAAATGGTATAGGGCAGGCCGGAGCTGGTTCCGCCGGAAGCAGTCACAGTGACGTTGCCGGTGGTGGCACTGTCGGGCACTTTGCAGACGATATAAGTTGCGCTCCAGACGTAACCCGTGGCAGGCGCGCCGTTAAAGCTGACGCCGCCGCTCCCCTGTGATGTTCCAAAGCCGCTCCCAGTGAGGATCACCGTGCTTCCAGGCAGGACGATCGTTGGAGCAATAGAGCTGAGAGCAGGCACCGCTCCCGGGGTGGGAGTTGGAGATGGCGTCGGAGTCGGCGTGGCTGTCGGCGTCGGGGTGGGAGTTGTGGATGGCGTAGGAGTCGGCGTGGCTGTCGGCGTCGGGGTGGGAGTTTGGGATGGCGTAGGAGTCGGCCTGGTTGTTGCTGTCGGGGTGGGAGTTGGAGATGGCGTCGGAGTCGGCGTAGCGGGAGTCGGAGAAGGTGTGGGTTGCGGGGAGCCATAGGAGTACAGGTAGCCCCAATCATAGATCTGGTCATAGTTCACTCTGAAGTAGCCAACCTCTCCCCAGGAGATGCCCCATGAATTTTTACAGATCCAGCAGGATTCGCCGTCATCCCAACCGATAATGATGATAGCGTGGTTTCCGGCAAAATCTCCAGTGACATGCCGGTAAATCCCGGAAGTATAATAAAAAAAGTCGTAATAAACCGTCATGCCGCTGACAATCGGTCCTGAAAGAAGGGCCTCCTTGATGGCGTTTTTTCCTTCTACATAGCTGTAGGAGCTGATGCTGAAAAAGGTGCTTCCCGTCGGTGGCTCGACAAAGGAGGTGATGGTGGAATAGGGGCAGTCACGTTCGTTTACGGTTCCGTAATTTTTGAGGTATTCAGCCGCTGAAACCAGGGACCATCCGCCCGACGAAAGTCTTTTCAGGCAGGAAGTCACGTTAGAGGGGAAAATTTTTGCATTGGTCCCTTTGTTCCAGAGATAGCTCTCGGAGAGGTCTGTTGTCAGAAAGGGATTGTTGACGGCATACTTGATGAGTACCTCCAGGGCCGCGCAACTGGCAAAAGCGACACAGGTCCCATAGAGTCCCTGATTTTGTACGCCGGTCATCCAGTTAACTCTGTCTTTATTTTTCCAGGAAAAGGCGGCCGGCAGCTGTTTTCCTTCCGGGATGAAGCGGTTTGATGTGCCGGCCGGATCTTTCTCATCGGAGAGTCCGCAGAGGATTAAGACCTGATTTTGATCATAGGCCGTGGTTATGGAATTTGCGGCTGGAGTCCAACTGGCGTCCTGGTTCCGGGAGATGGCGGACTGGACGTCGTAAAGTGAAATGCTCCAGGGGCTTGGAGACGGAGTGGGGGTCGGCCCCGGATCAGATCCGGATGAGCTGCTGCTGCCATTTCCTCCTCCTCCTCCGCATCCGTTGAGAAAGATTGCCAGCAACAGGCACACGATTTTATTAATAGTATTTTTCATCGGGCAAGGCCTCTTTAATATTTTAAAGATATTATCCTCCGTTTTTGAAAATATGTAAACCAAAGTAATTAGACCAGGGAATAGCTGAAAAGTTTCAGCCGGAAGGATGGGGAGGTGAAAAAGAGAATTCTCCCTGAAAGAAGATGTTGCGACACCCTGCGGTAGTGGGAATGGGTTGCCTGCCGTAGGGGGAAAAGACCGCAGTTTAGCTTGGAACATCCGTCGTTTAAGGAGGGCCGCCATGCCGAGAAAGAAAAAAGAGTCCCCCGTTGTCATTCGCCACCAGGTACAGCAGTGGGAGATAGAATGCGCCCAGGTTGCCCTCCTCGGGAGTGAGTACGAGGAAGCGGTCCGTATTTTTTTCGACTTGATCGATCAGAAATTCACCCTGAGCACTCCGAAGCAGAAATTTGGAGATCGCAGTCTGGCGGTCGATGAGGAGACCAAGATCATACGCCTGGCCGTTCCTTATTTCCAGAGCCTCAAGAGGGGTGACGTGCTCCTTCTGGCCCGGGTCCCCGAGGGCATCCGGGTGACGCCGGCCGCAGAGGAAGAGGTTCCTGTTCAGAGGAGGGAGCCTCCGCGGCTTTGCCCCCCTACAGATCCCGGAAAGGCTCTTGATTCCCAGGCGCTCCAGGAGCAGAATCTAGCCGAGCGAATACTCCTTCTCCAGGAGGAGGTAATCCGCCTCCAGCAGGAAGTGGCTCGTCTCAGGGAGAGTGAGTATAAACTTAAAGAGTGCCGCCGGACGCTGAAAAGCCTGCTTGAGACCCTCGACCAGTAGGCCTCTTAATCAGCGGCGCAGGGGTTCGTAGTTAAGCAGCGGCCGCATGGAGGGGTGGGGGTAGAGGATCCGGTAGGCGTTAGAGTCTCTGCGGTCGGCTAAAAGCGGGTGTGGAGTTGCCCGAAGCAGCGGAGCGGGGGCCGGGGAGACTTTGATGGGACTTGCGGCCGCAACGATGTTCTTTTCTTCTTCATAAACCGCCAGAATGTTGGACATTCGCCTCGCCGGAGGAAGCAGTACCTTTCCGCGGAAGCTCAGGGCCGAGGAGGAGCCGCCGTCCAGGGCCATGGCGTCAATGCAGCCCAGTTCTTTCATGGTGTAGGCCAGGCGTCCGAGATAAATATTTTTCTGAACGGTCACCAGGAGGATCTTGTTGTCTTTTTTGATGCCGAGAGCGCTGCGCTGGGCGGGAGCGTAGATCCGCCTGTCCCGGAAGCCCTCCCGGTATGGATCAAGTGAGATGACCCCGTCTTTGAGGAGGCGCGGTCCGGCGGAAAGTACCATTTTGTACTTACGGTGGTCAAGCGTGCCGCTCCAGGGGTGCTCGAATATGAAGGCCCGATTGTCCTTTGTGAGGGCGAAGGCGGTCCCCAAAGGGCTCCGATATTTTCTTTTTCCCTCGATAAACACGGCGCCTACCGGCTTGAAAGTGTTGACGCAGAAGTAGGTCCCGTTTATGGCCGCCGCTGGTTTGAGCCGCTCCACCATGGAGTTAAAGGTCTCCCCCTGCCCGGGCATGGCGGCGAGGGTAGGGACGATGCTCACCCGCGGTGAATTCAGGTCCACGCAGATGATTTTGACGGCGATTCCATCCACGAAGCGCTCCATATAGGCGACGCTTTCGGCCCTGGCTGCGCCGAGCAGCAGGGCGAAAAAGAGTCCGGTCGCCAGGAGAATTTTTTTCACGGTCCCGCTCCTTCTCCCCGAACAAAAACCGGGGTGAACTAGTCACCCCGGTTTGCCTGGCAGTGAGCACTATGAACCTTTTATTTAGAACCTATTTCCACCCTCATTATACCACAATCGCGGTCTAAAAGCAACAATTCGCAGGTATTTCATTACTCATCATCTTCGTCTTCAAGGGTCCGGAGGTGCAGCGCGACCTTTTTCTCCTTGACGCTCTTCGTCTTTGGTTTTTCTTTCTTACTGTCTACTGCCGCACCCTTCTTGGCTTTTTTGGACTTATCCTCCTTGGCCCGCTTGGGCACAGCCTTTTCAGGAAGCGGACCAGCCGGGACCGCCTCGGCGGCAGGCTCCGCCGGAGACTCTACATCTATGTACTCTTTGCGGATGACGTACTCTTCGCCGGGGACTATTTCCCCTTCCTCCACTTCTTCCACGATCTCCTCGACGATTTCTTCAATTACCTCGATATCTTCCTCTTCTTCTTCTTCTATGGTCGCGGCGCGCTCTCTGGCCAGGATTTCTTCCTTTTCTCTGGCGGTATCGGCGCTGGATTCGTCTCTCCAGGCAGAAATCATCTTGCTTGCGGCCATGTCGAGTTCATGGCCTTCGCGTGCTTCCGCAAAGCGGACCATTTCTTCAGCTCGCTGAGATTCTTCGATTCGCGCTTTTTCCTCCAGTTTCCGGGCTTCTTCCTCGGAGATCCGGATTTCAACCTCGCGGTATTTGGGCAGGCCTGTCCCGGCCGGGATCAGCTTGCCGATGATGACGTTTTCCTTAAGCCCCAGGAGGTAATCAACTTTGCCGTTGATGGCAGCCTCGGTGAGCACCTTGGTCGTTTCCTGGAAGGAAGCGGCCGAGAGGAAGGAATCGGTGGCCAGGGAGGCCTTGGTCACGCCCAGGAGGAAATCCTTGGCGGTGGCCGGTTGGCCGCCTTCGGCGATGACCTGCTCATTCGCCTCGGCGAAGATGGAGGAGTCCATCATGCTGCCCGGAAGGAACTTGGTGTCTCCCTGTTCCTCCACTTTGACTTTCTTCAGCATCTGACGGGCGATCACTTCTATATGCTTGTCGTTGATGTCCACGCCCTGGCTTCTGTAAACGTTCTGTACCTCGTTGACCAGGTATTCGTAGACGGCGGCTTTACCACGTATTCTCAGGACATCATGAGGGTTAAGGGCACCCTCGGTGAGTTTGGTCCCGGCATCGATGTGATCCCCCTGCCTCACCTTGAGGCGGGTCCCGATGGGCACCAGGTATACTTTTTCTTCTCCGCTCGTCGAGCGCACGGTGATCTTTCTGCTGTCCTTTTCCTCGCCGAGCTGTACGATGCCTTCTATTTCGGAGAGGGCGGATTGCCCTTTTGGCTTCCGGGCTTCAAAAAGCTCCTCCACCTTGGGAAGACCGGAGATAATGTCTTCAACGGCCAGACCTCCATAGTGGAAAGTCCGCAAAGTCAACTGAGTGCCGGGTTCGCCGATGGACTGGGCGGCGATGATGCCGACCGCCTCGCCGATTTCCACCATCTGTCCGGTGGCCAGGTTCTTTCCATAGCAGCGGGAGCAGACTCCATGCCAGGATTTGCAGGTGAGGATCGAGCGGATCCGAACGGCTTCAATACCGGATTTCATGACGTTCTCAGCCGTTTCCTCATCTATGATGTCACCGGATTTCGCCAGGAGTTTTTTCGTCTCCGGGTGGTAGAGATCTTCTGCGATCACCCTTCCCGCGATGCGCTCTTTGAGGGGAACAATCATCTGGGAGCCGTCCCTGAGAGGCTGGACTACAATGGAATCAGCGGTTCCGCAATCCTCTTCCCTCACAATGACGTCCTGGGCTACATCTACCAGCCGCCGGGTCAGATAACCCGAATCGGCTGTTCTGAGAGCCGTATCAGCCAGACCCTTGCGGGCGCCGTGAGTCGAGATGAAGTATTCCAGAACCGAATGGCCCTCTCTCAGGTTGGAGCGGATGGGCAGCGGAATGATTTTTCCGGAGGGATCCGCCATGAGACCCCGCATGCCGGCCAACTGTTTCACCTGGGAGATGTTTCCCCTGGCTCCTGAATAGGCCATCATGCGAATGGGGTTCAGGGAGTGCATGTTCCGGATCATGGCATCGGCGACTTGCTCCGTTGCTGAATTCCATATTTCGATGATTTTTCGGTAGCGCTCATCGTCCGTCGTCTGCCCCATGTCGTAAAAATCGTCCTCTTTTTTGACCTTCTCATCGGCTTCTCTGAGGATACCCGGTTTCTGGGGCGGCACTTCTATGTCGTCTATGCCGATTGTCAATCCGGAGCGCGTGGCGAATTTAAAACCGACTTCCTTGAGACTGTCCAGAAGCTTGGCTGTTTTGTAGTTTCCGTACTTCTGCTGGCACTCCAGCACCAGGCGCTCCAGGGCCGATTTATTAAAGAGTTCATTGCGGAGGGGCATCTCAATTTCCTTCTGGATGGCGTTATTAAAGATGATCCTTCCGACAGTCGTTTTAACCTTTTCATCTCCGATCCTGATTTCAACCTTGGCCTGCAGGTCCACCAGACCCTCGTTGTATGCGATGATGGCTTCCTCGGTGTCGGTAAAAATTTTCCCTTTTCCCTTGGCATTTTCCTCGTCTTCCTTCATCAGTGTCAGGTAATAAATGCCGATCACCATGTCCTGGGTGGGAACCATGGACGGCCTCCCGAAGGCCGGGAGCAGGAGGTTATTGGAGGAGAGCATGAGTATGCGGGCCTCGGCCTGCGCTCCGACGGAAAGAGGAAGATGTACCGCCATCTGGTCGCCGTCGAAATCGGCGTTGTAGGGGGTGCAGACCATGGGGTGTATCTGGATTGCCTTGCCCTCGACGAGTACCGGCTCAAAGGCCTGAATGCCCATGCGGTGGAGGGTCGGGGCTCTGTTGAGGAAAACCGGGTGATCCTTGATGACCTCTTCCAGCACGTCCCAGACCTCGGGACGCACCCGTTCCACCATCTTTTTAGCTCCCTTGATATTGGGGACCAGCCCCCTGTCCACCAGCTTCTTCATGACGAAGGGCTTGAAGAGCTCCAGGGCCATCTCCCTGGGGAGTCCGCACTGGTGAAGCTTGAGGTGCGGTCCCACCACGATAACGGAGCGTCCCGAGTAGTCCACCCTCTTGCCCAGAAGATTCTGACGAAACCGCCCCTGTTTTCCCTTGAGCATGTCGCTTAAGGACTTGAGCGGCCGGTTGTTCGGCCCGGTGACCGGGCGTCCCCGGCGCCCATTGTCGATGAGGGCGTCTACCGCCTCCTGCAGCATGCGCTTTTCATTCTTGACTATGATCTCCGGCGCTCCCAGGTCGAGGAGTCTCTTTAAGCGGTTGTTTCTGTTGATGACCCGCCGGTAGAGATCATTCAGATCCGAGGTGGCAAAGCGGCCGCCGTCCAACTGCACCATGGGGCGGAGTTCCGGGGGGATCACGGGAACGACTTCAAGTATCATCCACTCCGGCTTATTTCCGGATTTCAGGAAGGCCTCGACGACTTCCAGCCGCTTGATGGCTTTTATCCTCTTCTGCCCCGATAATGTCTTGACGTCCAGCTTCAAATCTTCGTCGAGCTTCTCAAGATCCAGCTCCCCAAGGAGTTCCTTGATGGCCTCGGCGCCGATGGCGGCTTTGAAATCCTGTCCATATTTCTCGCGGGCTTCGCGGTATTCCATCTCGGTGAGCAGCTTTTTCAAAGAGAGCGGGGTTCCCCCCGGATCGATTACTACATAGGCGGCAAAATAGATGATTTTTTCCAGGGATCTGGGCGACATATCCAGGAGCAGGCCGATCCGGCTGGGCACTCCTTTGAAATACCAGATATGGGAGACCGGGGTGGCCAGTTCGATGTGTCCCATGCGCTCCCGCCTGACCTTGGCCCTGGTTACTTCAACTCCGCACTTGTCGCACTTGATTCCCTTGAAGCGGATCCGCTTGTATTTTCCGCAGTGGCATTCCCAGTCCTTTATGGGGCCGAAAATCTTCTCGCAGAAGAGTCCGTCTCTCTCGGGCTTGAGCGTCCGGTAATTGATCGTCTCCGGTTTTCTGACTTCTCCGTAGGACCACTCCCGGAGCTTCTCCGGCGAAACCAAGCCGATGCGGATCCTGTCGAAGTTATTCATGTCTATCAAGGGAACGACCTCCTCAAAAAATGGCTTGAAGCCTCACTCACCGGCTCTCAAAAATCCGGGAGCCGGTGCCGATTATCCGCTCGAGAAATTATAATACCAGTGGAGCCATATCTCCAATGTCCAGGCCCAGCTCCTTGGCGGTATCCTTCACGTTGTCATCCTCGACGACCTTCATGTCTATCTCTTCCTGGTCCTTGGAGAGCACCTTGACATCCAGGCAGAGGCTCTGCAACTCCTTGATAAGAACCTTGAAGGACTCAGGGACTCCCGGTTCCATCACGTTTTCACCTTTGACGATTGCCTCGTAGGTTTTGACCCGTCCGACAACGTCATCGGACTTAACCGTGAGAAGTTCCTGGAGGGTATAGGCGGCGCCATAGGCCTCCAGTGCCCAGACCTCCATCTCCCCGAACCGCTGGCCTCCAAACTGGGCCTTGCCTCCAAGGGGTTGCTGGGTGATAAGGGAATAGGGACCGGTGGAGCGGGCGTGGATTTTGTCGTCCACCAGGTGCGCCAGCTTCATCATGTAGATCTGGCCGACCATTACCCGGCTGTCGAAGGGTCGCCCGGTTCTCCCGTCAAAAAGGACGGTCTTGCCGTCTTCATTCATGTTCTCAAATTTTTCGAAGTAGTTCTTCAGCTCCCGGATCTCCGCCTCGCTCTTGATGATTTTGTTGCGCTCCAGAGTTCTCAGCAGTTTCTGTTCCATGTTCATCTGCGCCAGAGCATCTTTTGCCTCGTTGTCGCGGCTGGTGATTTTCCTGTCCTTGAGATATTTCTTGAGCGCCCCGACAGGATCGAGTTCCCCTATGATCCGAGTAATGTCTTCCCAGGCGACTTCGATGTTCTTTTCATTGAAGAAGTCGCGTAGTTTCTGCCCGACTGGTTTATCAACAAGGATTTCCTCGATATCATCTCCGGAGAGCCTGATCCCTTTTTCCAATAGCATTTCCCTGAAGCGGGCGAGTTTCATAAGGAACTTTATTTTATCCTCGCCGGCGTTCTCGAAGACCGGACAATCAACTCTTAAGCCCAATTTTTTGACGGCCAGGCCGAGGTGGGTTTCCAGAACCTGCCCGATGTTCATCCTCGATGGGACCCCCAGGGGATTGAGAACTATCTGGATCGGAGTCCCGTCGGGAAGGTAAGGCATGTCCTCTATCGGGAGAACCTTTGAAATTACGCCCTTGTTACCGTGGCGCCCGGCCATCTTGTCTCCCTGGAGGACCTTGCGTTTCTGGGCGATATAAACCCGGACCAGTTGATTGACACCGGGCGCCAGTTCGTCGTTGTTGGCGCGGGAGAAGACTTTAACATCGATAACCTTCCCTTTTTCTCCGTGGGGAACCTTAAGTGAGGTGTCGCGAACATCCCGTGCCTTTTCCCCGAAGATCGCCCGTAGAAGGCGTTCCTCGGCGGTCAGCTCCGTCTCCCCCTTAGGCGTCACCTTTCCGACAAGGATGTCCTCGGGCACCACGTCGGCGCCGATGCGGATGACCCCGTTCTCATCCAGGTTTTTCAGAGCCTCTTCTCCCACGTTGGGAATATCCCGGGTGATTTCCTCGGGACCCAGTTTTGTGTCACGGGCCTCGCATTCGTATTCCTCGATATGGATGGAGGTGAATACATCGTCCCGCACCAGTTCTTCGCTGATGAGGATGGCGTCTTCGTAATTGTATCCCTCCCAGGGCATGAAGGCCACCAGGACGTTCTTGCCGAGAGCCATCTCGCCTTTCATGCTTGAAGCGCCGTCGGCGATGACCTGTCCAGCCTCCACCCGATCATTTTTTCTGATGGCGGGGCGCTGATTGACGCAGGTTCCGGCGTTGGAACGCTTGAATTTCAGAAGCTGATAGTGTTTCTTTTTTCCATTACTGTTTTGGACCATAATGGAGTTTGCAGAGACGGAAGTGGCCGTGCCGCTCTCATCCGCGACTACCAGGGCCCCCGAGTCCTTGGCTGCCCGGTATTCCATTCCCGTGCCCACCAGCGGCGCCTCGGCCTTTATAAGCGGCACTGCCTGGCGCTGCATGTTGGCGCCCATCAGTGCCCGGTTGGCGTCGTCGTTCTCAAGGAAGGGGATCATCGCCGTTGCCACGGAAACGATCTGTTTGGGGGAGACGTCCATCAGGTCGACTTCATTCTTCGGTACTACTTCGGTATCGTGCTTTTCACCCTTACGCACCACGGCCCGATCTACCGTTATATTATTATCCGGATCGACCGGCGTATTCGCCTGGGCGATGACGTGGGCGGACTCTTCATCGGCGCACAGGTAGATGATCTCACTGGTGACGCGTCCCTTGACCACTTTGCGGTAGGGTGTCATAATGAAACCGAAGTCGTTCACCCGGCCGTAGGTGGCCAGGGAGCCGATCAAGCCGATGTTGGGGCCTTCAGGGGTTTCAATGGGACAAATTCTTCCATAGTGGGAGTAATGAACGTCGCGGACTTCAAAGCCGGCTCGCTCGCGGCTGAGGCCTCCAGGGCCCAGGGCGGATAGTCTCCTTTTATGAGTCAGCTCGGCCAGGGAATTGGTTTGATCCATGAACTGAGAGAGCTGGCTGGAGCCGAAGAATTCCTTGATGGAGGCCACGACGGGGCGGATATTAATCAGCGCCTGGGCGGAAGCTGTCTCCAGGTCGAGAACACTCATCCTCTCCCGGACGACTCTTTCGAGGCGGAGAAGCCCCACTCTGAACTGGTTCTGGAGGAGTTCTCCAACAGCCCTGATTCTTCGGTTTCCGAGGTGATCAATGTCGTCTATATTTCCCTCACCCCGGTTGAGCTTCACCAGGTACTGGACGACCTTGAGAATATCCTCCTTGTCGAGGACCTGGCGGTATTCAAGGACGGCCCGGCACTCAGGCTCCCGGCATTCCGTGACGCCCGACTCATACAGAGTTCCACAAACCTGGCAGGGGATTTTCATCCCAAGTTTCTTAGCCAGCTTATAACGACCTACCTTGGCCATGTGGTAGCGTTTATGATCGAAGAAAAGGTTATTAAGAAGGTTCTGCCCGCTTTCCGGAGTGGGGGGATCTCCCGGACGCAATTTTTTATAGATTTCCACCAGGGCTTCCTGCTTGGTTTTCACACCGTCCTTCTCAAGCGATTTCAGGATGACGGGATCGCTTTCGAAAAGCTGCAGAATCTGGGTCTCTTCGTAGCCGAGTGCCTTGAGGAGCACCGTCACCGGGAGTTTGCGGGCCTTGTCAATCCTGACCCCGAGCCCTCCCTGGGCATCCGTCTCGATTTCCAGCCAGGCTCCTCTATTAGGTATGATGGTGGCTTGAAGCAGTTTTCTTCCCACGGTGTCCTGGGTTCTCTGGAAATAGACGCCGGGGGAGCGGACGAGCTGGCTGACAACAACCCTCTCGGCCCCATTGATAACGAAGGTCCCCTTGGGGGTCATATAGGGGAAATCGCCCATGAAAATCTCGTTTTCCTTCGCGTCCTTAAGGCCGCCTTCTCCCCGGATGATGAGGCGCACCCGGACTTTGAGGGGGAGGGCATAGGTCATGTCGCGATCACGGCACTCTTCGATTGAATAGGCCGGTTCGCCGAAACTGTAGTTGTCGAATTCCAGGCGAAGATTTCCCGTGAAATCCTCAATGGGAGATATCTCCGCAAAGACTTCCCGCATCCCCTCGCGGATGAACCAGTCATAGGAATTTCTCTGGAGCTCAATCAGGTAGGGGAGTTCCAAGACCTGACTCTCTTTGCGCAGGGTAATCTTTCTTGGTTCTTCAAGGGCAGGCATGGTGGCAATTCCTCCTCAAAGCGTACTTAGTTGCAGAAAGTCGCTAATTATAGAACAGATTTACTTTTTCCTGAGAACAGCCTTCTTTGCGGGCTGAACTTTTTTCGGGGTTTTGGGTGCAGCTTTTGTGGCCGCCTTTTTCTTTTCCACCGGGAGTGATGCTTTTTTCACTTTCCCTTTGGGAGGCTTTACCACGGGTTTTTGGGGAGACGGTTTTTTGGCGGCCGGTTGTTTGGCAACAGGCTTTTTGGCGGCCGTTTGTTTGTCGACAGGCTTTTTGGCCGGCGCATTTACTTTTTCGGGAGTTTTTTTCTTCACGGCGGGCTTTTCTTTTTTGCCGGGCATCTTTTTCCCGGCAGCTTTTTTCCCTTTGGCGGCAGACTTTTTCTTGGATTCAGCGCTTTCCCACTCTTTGATTCTCAGACCCTTCGCTTCAATGAGATCGCACCCGGGTCTCTGAAGATAGCGGTGGGAGGGCGCTCTGTTGCATATGAAATAGAGCGTTCCCTCCGGATCTTCCCCGATAAAGCCCTCCTTCACCAGGGTTCCCGTCTTGATTTTCACCGACATGAGCATCTTCCCGTCACACTTGGGACAGGGGTCCAGATGATGTAGCTTCAAAAAGGCACCTCCCTGCTTGATAAATAACAAAAAAGCCAGGTTTTGTTGTTTAACCTCGCTTTATATCCTGGGAAATCAAGATAAATACAAGCTTTCCTCGACCTCGCACATATTTCACCTAAGAACGTATCGCTTATACTATCAAAAGATGCCGGAGCTGTCAACATCAGTTGTGGATTTATTGCAGAGCGCGTTCATTCTTAGGCTCGATATCTTTTCATCATCTCACATTTCAAGGCTCAGGGTTCCGGCACTTCTCTCCGCCAGGCTTTTCTGAAAAGGGACGGCGTTTTCGAGGGGGATTAAGAGGCGCATCCGCACTCCCAGCGGCGTATAGTCCTGAGAAAGGATACAGGCTTCGTAGATATTTATGAGTTGCATGGCCTCCCCAATCCACGTAAAAGGTACGGCGAGGGAAACTTCCCTTCGGGGATGCACCAGGATCAACTGGATCGAAGAAAGAAGGCCGCGGGCGCATTTGGAAAAAGCCCGCTTCAGGTTCCCCGTCCCGAGTTTCGTGCCGCCGAAGTAGCGGACCACAGCCAGGAGGACATCGAAGAGTTCGGACCTCACGATCTCCTGATAGACGGGGAGTCCGCCGGTCCCGCCGGGCTCCCCGTCGTCGCTGTAGCGGAAGGTTTTTTCCTCGCCTTTCCCCAGGCGGAAGGCAAAGGGGATGTGGCTGGCGTCGTGGTATTCCTTTTTCAGACCTTCGAGGCTCTTTTCGGCGTCGGCTGCATTTTTGATGGGAAATAGGAAGGCCAGAAAGCGGGAAGATTTTTCTTTCAGCTCAAAGGGGCCATGCTTACGCTCGACGATGAAATAGTCTCCGCTCATTTTTCCCGCCTGATGTGCTATTCCCCGATGATTTTCACCAGGACGCGCTTCCTTCTCATCCCGTCGAATTCACCGTAGAAGATCTGCTCCCAGGGGCCGAAGTCGAGCCGGCCTTTCGTTACTGCCACCACAACCTCCCGACCCATGATCTGGCGCTTGAGGTGGGCGTCGGCGTTGTCTTCGCCCGTTCGATTGTGGAGGTAGCGGGAGGTGGGAGCGTGGGGGGCCAGCTTTTCCAGCCATTCCTCGTAGTCCTGGTGCAGGCCGCCCTCGTCGTCATTGATGAAGACGCTGGCAGTAATGTGCATGGCGTTTACCAGGCACAGTCCCTCCTGGATGCCGCTTTTTCGGACCAGCTCTTCCACCCGGGGCGTAATGTTGACGAACTCCCGGCGTTTTTCAGTCTGAAGCCAGAGGTATTCAGTGAGTGATTTCATATAATTCCTCCCGACAGTAGGGGCAAAAATTTTTTTGCCCCTACGATAGTGAAATTGCACGTTATGAACCCCGATTCCTCCATGGTCTTCAACAGGATAACAGGTTCCTGTCCTTGAATAGACCAGAATCATCTATGAGTGAAGGTGGTTTAATGAAAATTCTCTACCTGGCGCATGCCTCATTTCTCATCACCTCTGAGAGCGGCTTTAAAGTTATTACCGACCCTTACGGCCCGGATCTCGGCTATCGCCTGCCGAACAAGTCGGCGGACGTCGTCCTGGTAAGCCATGATCACCATGATCACAATAATATTTCCTCTGTCATCGGCAGAACCACGGTTCTGAATGGAGCCGGAACCCACCGTGTCGGCGAGGCGGCCTTCCGCGGCATCCTTGGCAGTCATGGGGGGAGTCGCGGACAGGTCATCCTCTTTACTTGGGAGATGGACGGACTTAAGCTCTGCCACCTGGGAGATCTGGGGACGACTCTTTCCCCGGAACAGGTCCGGGAGATCGGAGCAGTGGATGTCCTCTTTGTTCCCGTCGGGGGGCATTATACCCTGGATGCAGCCGGGGCGCACGAGGTGGCGGGGCAGCTTCAGGCCCGGGTCGTCATACCCATGCACTTTCTAACGGGGCAGATCGATCGCACCCGTTTTCCGATCGAGGGAGTGGAGCGTTTCACGGAGGGCCGGAAGAATGTCCGCCGGGTGCGCACCTCCGAGGTGGATCTCTCCTCCGCGAGCCTTCCCAATGTAGGGGCGAATGATTATTCGCCCCTGATTCTGGTTCTGACCAATTCCATGTAAGGGCGAATAATTATTCGCCCCTACGATTTGGCGGATTTCTTTTTGGTTTTGGCCGCGGCAGGCTTCTTTTCGGCTTTCGGAGTCGCTTTTTCTTTTTTCGCCTTTGCCTTTGAGGTTTTGTCTGTTGTAGGGGCGAAAGATTTTTCGCCCCTACTCTTTTTCTCCGCCTTTACCGCTTTTTCCCTGGGGGCGGCTTTTTCAAGCGGCTCGCCGGTGATCCGGGCCAGGTTTTCCCTGGCCCGGACCCGATCCTCGTCGGGCAGGGAGTCCATTTCAAGGAGGTTCATCAATATGTGCGCCGCCTCATCGATGTCCCCTGTTTTTTCGCAGATTACGGCCATGTTTCTTGAAGCCGGAATGGAGTCTGGTTCCAGTTCAAGTATTTTCCGGTAGAAGGGGAGAGAATCGCTGAATTTTTCTTGAGCGAAGAGACTGTCCACCAGACGAAGGGCTTTACTTAGAGCCAGGGCGGCATCCCTGGCGCGGCCTGACTTTTGATAGAGATCCGCAAGGGCCAGGTGAGGTTCGATAAAGGCGGGGAAGATCCCTGAAATGTCGTTGAGCTCACGCTCCGCCTCGTCGGGCTTATCCAGTTCCAGGTAGGTCAGGGCCAGTTCATAGCGAAGTTTGACTTCCGGCGGCGGCGCTTCGGCTGAAACGAAGACCCTCTCCTCCGCTTCGGCGGGTTTGAATACCGACGGTCTTCCAGCGGCTTTCTCCGGAGCCGGAGCTTTTAGTTTCTCCATTTCCTTATGTATCAGCATCTGGAACTCAGGGTCCCCGGCGTCCAGGGCCAGCTTAAGACCTTTTTCAAAATAATCTCCGGCTACCTCAACATTGTCGTGGAGGCTCAGGGCGAGCAGACCCAGGTAGTAGTAGGCATGGAAGGAGTTGGGTGCCGAGTCCAGGACGTCCTGGAAGAGCATCTCGGCCTCGCCGGGGTTTCCGGAACCATGGAGGATAATCGCCTTGGAGAGAAGGATCGCCGTCTCGTCGGGTATATAGGATGGCTCTTCCAGCTTCCTTTCAGTCAACTCATCCAGTTCTTCGGCTGGAAGAGTGGCGGCCGCCTCAGGAGGCGTTTTCGGCACGAAAGCAGGCGGTGCCGGAATTTCTGCAGGCGCTTCCGGGAGTGTCTCCGGAAGTTCCAGGCGTTCTTCTATTTCGACTTCGACTGTTTCAGGAGGCGCCTTTTCTTCAACTTCGACCACGGCCTCGGTCTCGGTCTTTTCTTCCGTGGTCTCAGCTTCAGCTTTCGCACCCGGCGCCTCTTCGACGATCTCGAGAGCCGTCAGTAACTTGAAAGGCTCGACTTCAAAAGCCATCAGGTCGTCCATGACACGTTCTTCGCTCACCGGGGGAGGCCCCTCCCATGGCTCTTTGAAGAGCAGGGACAACTGGTATTGAGCATCAAGGTCGTCAGGATTGATCTCGCGGATTTTGTTGTAGATTTCCTTGGCCTTGTCATCCCGTCCGTTTTTGATATAAAGGAGGCCGACCCGGTGCAGGATAGCGATGTCGTCAGGGCGGAAGGAAAGGACGGCCAGGTACTGCTCTATTGCCTTTACAATCTGTTCACGGGACTCGTAGACATAACCCAGGAGGGCCCGCCCCGCGATATTTTCCGGGTTGAGCTGGATGGCCTTCTGGTACTCATCCATAGCCTTGGCAAACCTGCCGACGCGGTTCAAGGCACCGGCATAGCGGGTTCTCAAAAGAGAGTTGTCGGGCGCAAGCCCGATCGCATTTTCGTAGTATTGCAGGCCCTCTTCAGGATTGTTCCTGAGAATAAATGAAGCTCCAAGATCGGTGAGAGCGGGCAGGAAATCAGGTTTAATGGCCAGAGCCTGGCGGAAGTGATCGGCCGCAATTTCAATTTTGCCTCTGAAGCGGGCGTATATAATGCCGAGTCCATGGAGAGCGCGGTAGTGGCGGCCGTTCATCCTGAGCACCCGCTGGAATTCTTCGAAGGCATGGTCGGACTCATCCAGGTTTATGAAGCAGAGCCCGAGCTGGAAGTGGGACTCGGAGTTCCCGGGCTTCAACTGGTTTACTTTCTGATATTCCTCAATGGCCGGGGCGATCTGATCGGTGATGGAGAGTACCTGGGCGAGAGCGAAATGGAACCGTTCATCGTTGGGATTCAACTGAACTGCTTTTTTAAGGTGGGCCAGCCCCATGTCGAACTCGTCGGACATGGCGTAGGTAATGCCCAGTTCAAAATGGTAGTGGGGATCGCTGGGATTCAGCTCAATGGCTTTGGAGAGTTCGGGAATGGCCTGCTTTGCTTTTCCGGTCTTGGCATAGAGCTGACCGAGGTGGAAGTGCGCGTAGGCGTCCCGCGGGTTGAGTTCAGCCGCGTTGAAAAAGTGTTTGATGGCGGCGGAATGGTTTCCCAGGCGTTCATATATTTCTCCCAGGTAGTAGTGGGCATAGGCGTCGGCCGGATTGATCTTGAGGCTTTTTTCCAGATTATGGAGGGCTCCCTTGGTGTCGCCCACCTGTTTTAAGACAAGGCCCAGCGAGAATAGGGCCTCCACATACTGTCCGTCGAGTTCCACGGCTTTCTGATATTGCTGAAGGGCGAAATCGGGGCGGTAGATTTCCTCACATACTTTTCCCAGGGCGAAGTGGGCTTTGGGGTTATAGGGATCCAGATCGAGAGAGCGCTGGTAGGCTTTCATGGCGAGGGGAAATTTCCCCTGTTTGGAATATACCCTTCCGAGAGCGAAGAGAATTTTCGGGGAGTCCATGTCCAGTTCCAGGGCTTTTTCCAGGTTCTTCAGAGCCAGCCCGATCTGGTTTTCTTTTTCGAAGATCAGGCCAAGGTTATAAAAGGCGTCTGCATACTTTGGGTTGGCTTCGACCGCTTTCTGAAAGTGGAGAATGGCCTGCTGGTTCTGCCCCAGTTCGGCCAGGATCTGTCCGGCCCGGCTGTAGGACTCCCAGAGGCGCGGGTTGATGCTTGATGCCTTGCCGAAGGACTGGAGGGCCAGCTCCTTCTTCCCGAAAAAGCTGTAGGCCGTGCCGAGCTGGTAGTAGTTCCATGCATCGTCCTGCTTCAATTGTGTCTGCTTCTCAAAGGACTCGAGGGCCTGCTGTATGGTGTTCCGGTAAAATCGCATAACTGAGGGATCTTCCATGTAGTGGCGGATGTTCGGCGCGATTTCGAAGGCTTTTTCCCAGGAGGAGATGGCGTGGCCATAGTCCTGAACCCTGGCGTAATTGAAACCTATATTGAGGTGGGCCTTGGCCAGAAGAGGATTAAGTTTAAGGGCCGCCTCGTATTCCTTGAAAGCTTCAGTAAATTCCTTTGCCTCTTCGTAGGCCATGGCCAAACCGAAGTGGGCATCAGGATCGTCGGGGTTGAGACGAACCAAGGTGCTGAATTTCTGAAGCGCATGAGATGTCGTTTCTGGCATGTTTTCATCTCCCTATAAAGACAATCATAAATCTATTCGTCTCTTTGGCCGCTGACTCCTCCTACTTCATCGGAGGGAAAAAAGCAGATTCGTTGAATACCAATCAGCAGGGAGGGGAAAAAATTGATAGAAGGCAGGAAAATTAATCTCTGGGCGCTGGAGCGCTCCGATTTCATGAAAAATTACGCCTGGGGCAATGATCCGGATCTGATCTTCCTTACGGGCATGTCTCCCTTTCCCAAATCAAGCTGGGAAATTGAGAAGTGGTTTGAAACTGTCAGCAACAACACCAACGGCAAGGTCTATTCCATTCGTACCAGGGATGGGGAATATATCGGGAATATTGAACTCGCCGGCGTGGACATGAGGTGCGGTAAAGGAGAGATCGGCCTCATCATCGGGGAGAAGAATTACTGGAACAAGGACTATGGAGAAGAGGCCATCCTGCTTCTGCTTGGGTTTGCTTTCCGGGAGATGGGCCTGCACCGGGTTTCGGCCATGGTTCTGGAGCACAATGAGAGGGCTCTGGCTTGTTTCAGAAAGTGCGGCTTTCATGAGGAGGGCCGCCAGCGCGAGGCATTCTTAAGCCGGGGGAAATATTGGGACATCGTGCAGCTGGGTATTTTGAGAGACGAATTTGAGAACTCCGGCGGCAAGGGAGAGCAGCACGTTGAAGAGCATTGAATGGTGCGGTGATTTTGTACGGATTTTAGATCAACGCAAGCTTCCCCACCTGGTGGAGACTATAGACTGCTATGACATGGAGACCCTGGTGGAGGCCATCGAGTGCATGGCCATCCGCGGGGCGCCGGCTCTGGGCATAGCCGCCGCCATGGGTCTGGCGCTGGCGGCCCTCCAGGCTCGCAGCGACAACGAAGTGCAGCTTCTGGCGGAAATGGCGCAGGCGGCCAGAATTATCAGTTCCACCCGTCCTACGGCGAAAAATCTTTTCTGGGCGCTGGAGCGGACCATGAGCGCCGGGCGCCGGGCCGTGGGGAGAGAAGGCGTGGTGGAGGCCATTGTCGCCGAGGCTGTCGAGATTGCCCGTGAAGACGAGGAAATGTGCCTCCGGATCGGCGATTTCGGCGCTACTCTCGTTCCGGAAGGGGCCAATATTCTAACCCACTGCAACGCCGGTGGGCTGGCCACGGGAGGATACGGGACGGCCCTGGGCGTCATCCGCTCGGCGGTTGCGAAGGGGAAGAGAGTTCACGTCATCGTGGATGAGACCCGGCCGCTTCTTCAGGGCGCGCGCCTGACAGCCTGGGAATTGAAGGAGGAAAGGATATCTTATACTCTCATCACCGACAACATGGCCGGATGGATGATGAAGCAGGGGCGAATCAACCTGGTCGTAGTCGGAGCGGATCGAATCGCCGCCAACGGAGATGTGGCCAATAAGATAGGCACCTATTCCCTGGCGGTGCTGGCTCTTGAGAACATGGTTCCATTTTATGTCGCCGCGCCGTATTCCACCATCGATTTTGCCATCTCATCCGGGGATGATATCGTTATAGAGGAGCGCTCTCCGGAGGAAGTGACGACATTTGCCGGGATCCAGGTGGCTCCCGAGGGGACCATTGCGGCCAACCCGGCTTTCGATGTCACTCCCGCCAGGTTTATCACGGGAATTATAACTGAGAAGAGAATCCTCTGGCCTCCTTACGAGGAGTCTCTGAGTGATTTCCAGTCGTCCCTTAAATGAACTATTCCTATCACGAATTCTGTCAGCTTAAAATTTTACCCATCTTCCGCTATTATCTGGTGTTCTGGGGTGACTCCTTCGCCGCTTCCGATATTCTTGGAAGGATCAAGGACGAATATCTCCCCAGGGATCTTCTTGAGTTTAATTTCAGCCGGGTCACGCTGTCCCGCGGAGACTCGATCGATTCCCTGATCGCCGCGGCCGAGGAACTGCCGCTCCTGGCTGAAAAACGCCTGGTCCATGTTCTGGGCGCCCAGGATCTTTCACTGGCCGAAAAAAAACGCCTGGCCGCCTATCTCAAGGATTTCCCGCCTGCGACCGTTCTGGTGCTCGGAGTTGAACATCGGGAGGAACGGCAGTCCAAAGACAAGGAGCGCATTCACATAAGCAAGGAAGTTGATGAGGTCCTCAGGAAAGACGGTGTTTTCATCAACTGCAACCTTTCTGAGGGAGATGCGGAGAACTGGCTCAGGGAGCATTTCAAGAGCGCCGGGAAGGATGTCAAGCCCGAGGTGGTGCGCCTGATGCGGGAGCGGGTCGGAGACAACCTGGCCCTGCTCAGCAGTGAGTTTGCAAAGTTGGACTGTTATACCATGGGGCGCAAAGAAATCCGTAAAAAAGATGTAGAAGCCATAGTCACCCGCTACCCCACAGCGAAGATATACGATCTAGGTAACAGCCTGGGCATCAGGAATACGTCGCGCGCTCTCTCGGTCCTTGAGGATCTCCTCCGGGAGGAGGGAGCCATTGAAAGCGCCGGCAAGGCCAGGGGCGCCGGTTTGAAGATTCTTGGATACATCAATTCATACTACCGCACCTTGAACTCGGTTCTCAAGTATCGGGAGAAAAAAATTTCCGCGCCGGAGATGGCCAGGGAGCTTAAGATGCATCCCTTCCGCCTGAAAAAGCTTCTGGAGGAGAGCGCCGGACTCGATGGACGGCAGCTTGGATTGATCTTTCAACTGCTGCACCGGGCGGATCTCGGAATGAAGCAGGGAAAGGATCCCCGTCTTATCCTGGAGACCACGGTTATCCAGATCTGCCGGGGAAGATGAGGAGACAATTGTCAATTGACAAAGGACAATGGACATTAGACATATGGAATAGGAGAGAAGAGTAGGGGAGTGGAGATACTTACATTTAGAAAGGAAGGCGACCATGAAAGAAGACAAAATAATTCTGAGCGAAAAAGAGATTCCACAGGCCTGGTACAACGTGCAGGCGGATCTTCCGGAGCCGGCCCCGCCGGTTCTTCATCCAGGCACCGGCCAGCCCATAACCCCGCAGGACCTGGCTCCGCTTTTTGCCATGGAGCTCATCAAGCAGGAGGTCTCGCAGGAACGGTGGATTGAGATTCCCGACGAGGTCCGGGATATTTATCGAATCTGGCGCCCGACGCCCTTTCAGCGGGCCAGGCGCCTTGAAAAGGCCCTCGGCACCCCCGCCCGCATCTATTTCAAGAATGAGAGCGTGTGCCCTGTCGGGAGCCACAAGCCGAATACCGCGGTTCCCCAGGCCTATTATAATAAGATGGAAGGCATCAAGCGGATCGCCACCGAGACCGGGGCCGGGCAGTGGGGAAGCGCCCTCTCCTTCGCCTGCACGCTCTTCGGCCTTGAGTGTACGGTCTATATGGTGCGTTGCAGTTACGAGCAGAAGCCCTATCGCAAACTCCTCATGAACACCTGGGGCGCGGAGGTCTTTCCCTCTCCCTCGGACCGGACGAACACCGGGCGGGCTATCCTGGCCTCCGACCCCGCCTGCCCCGGAAGCCTGGGGATCGCCATCTCCGAGGCGGTGGAGGACGCCGCCACCCATGATGACACCCATTATTCCCTGGGGAGCGTTCTCAACCACGTCATGCTCCACCAGACCGTGATCGGGCTGGAAACTAAAAAACAGCTTGAGCTGGCCGGGGAGAGCCCGGATGTACTCATCGCTTGCGTCGGCGGCGGCAGCAACTTCTCCGGTTTTGTATTCCCCTTTGTCCCCGATAAGCTCGGGGGGAAGGAGATCCGCATGGTGGCCGTAGAGCCCTCCGCCTGTCCCACGCTGACAAGGGGACCCTACCGCTATGACTTCGGAGATTCCGCCAAGCTGACTCCCTTGGTCAAGATGTATACCCTGGGACATAACTTCATGCCCCCGGGCATTCACGCGGGAGGCCTGCGCTACCACGGCGACAGCCCTCTTCTTTCTCTCCTGGTCAAAAAAGGAATAGTTGACGCGGTCGCGGTGGCCCAGCTGGGGGTCTTCGAGGCGGCGGTCCTCTTCGCCCGCACCGAAGGATATCTGCCGGCCCCGGAATCCGCTCACGCCATTCGGGTGGCCATTGACGAAGCGCTCAAGTGCAAGGAGACTAAGGAGGAGCGATGCATCGTCTTCAACCTGAGCGGTCACGGGAATTTTGATCTGACCGCCTACGAGGAATACCTGAGCGGGCGCATGGTGGATTATGAGTTGCCCGAAGATACCATTAAGGAGGCCCTGAAGGATTTGCCGGAGATCGGCGGGTAGGGCAGGGGAATCGCCCCTACCCGAGCGTGATGTTGTATTTCTCGGGCCAGGGCTGAAAGAGGGGAAATTCGAAGCGTTCCTCCGATTTTGTCTCTGGTGAGGCGAAGGGGCTCTGTTTCTCGATGATCTCCATGAGCTCCCGGACATGCCTGAGGGGAGGCGAGGGGGAAGAGAGGAGCCAGAGAGCCCTTCTCCTGAAAAGGGAGACCAGAAATTCCATTTCCTCAAAGCCTGGTTCCGGGAGCAGGTCTCCCAGGGCCGTCGTTCCGTCCATCTGCATGAGAAAGCGGCGGCCGCGCTCCGTGAGCGGGATGACCAGGTCCCTCAATACTATGTTTCCCCCATAGGGGCGGATTAAGAAACGGACTGGTTCCAGGCAGGGATAGCGGTTTTTAAAAAGAGTGACATTGAATTTTTTAAAGGGGATATTAAGATTCTGGGTTTCAACAGGGATGAACTCATTCGTTCCGAATCTTTCGGCATATGAACGGTCAAACCCCCGGCAGGTGAAAAAGTAGAGGCATCTTGCGCATCCAGGCGCATTTATTTTCTCTTCCACGACCTCGCCGATTGAAACGATTTCAGAAGAGATGAATTCGTCCAGAATGGCTTCCTGGCCCCTGAAGAAGCAGGGAGGGAAATTTTTCAGGGAGATTAGTTCTCTGCTGCCAGAGGAAATCGCGCGTTCGAATACATCGTCCATTCTGGAAAGGCAGTCGCCGTACCTGGGGATGAGGGCGCTTTTATTCTCCACGGCTCCTCCCGGCGCCATCGGGAAAGCCAGATGCAGGTGGCTGACCCCGCACTCCAGAAGCATCTCCGTCATTTCGACCATATGGGCGAGGTTGAGAGGGCTGAGCACGATCTTCGCGCGGATCTCCACACCGAGCTCAAGAGCGTTTCGAAGATCATGCATGGTCTCATCGAAGGAGCCTGGGATACCTGTTATGGAGTCGTGGATAGAGTTATCAGGGCCGTGGATGGAAAAAACAAAGGGTGTAACAGTCATTATTCCGGACGGTCTTTCCCATCGGCTGAATCAGCGGGTTTGAAGTTCTGCTCCTTGTAGCTGAGAGTATCGCGGAGCTTCTTGACGGCCCTTGCGTGCATCTGTGAAATTCTCTGTTTGGTCACTCCCAGGCGGGTGGCAATTTGTTCAAATGGGACCCCCTCGAAGTAATGCTCCCGGATCAGGAGCTGTTCTCGTTCGGAGAGTTGCTCCAGGGAATCTCTAAGGGATTTTTTCTGCTCAGCGAACTCGACTTCGGCCGAAGGATCGACCATCTGTGAATCCTCGACGGTGTCGAGGATGGTGGTTTCATCATCCTCAGAGGAGGAGAGAGGCTGATCGAGGGAAAGCAGGTAGATGCACCCCATGTCGGTAATCAGCTCATAGACCTCTGTCGCCGATATCTTGAGTTCTTCCGCGAGTTCATTTTCCGTGCCGGGCCTGCCGTAAATGAGGGTAAACTTGTCCATGGCCTTCTGCAGTGCCCGGGCCTTTCCCCTCGTTCGTTCGGGGACCCAGTCCAGCTTTCGGAGACCATTATAAATTGAACCCCTGACCACGGGGGTGGCGTAAGTTTCAAACTTCGCCCCCCGCGAGGGGTCAAAATAGTCAATGGCCTTCATCAGGCCAAAGACACCATCGCTTATGAGGTCTTCCAAGTCGAATCCGGGACGCAGCTTCCTTACGATTCCCGTCGCGATATAGCGCACGAAAGGAAGGTAGGCAGCTACCAACTCATCTCTGGAAAACTTATCGCGATGCTCTAGAAATCTCTTCCAGAGTAAAGAGACCTCCTGCATCTTTTGAGTCACCTCTCAGGCGGACTCTAAAGGGTATTGCGCATCTGCTGGTAGAGGATGTTGGCAAGGCCGATCCCATCGGTCTGGGACCAAGCCTTGGCCCGCTCCTCGTCGAGCATGCCCTGGAAGGTCTCCTGATTTTTGCCGTCCCCGAAGACCCCTCCCTCTTCACTCTTGGGAACAGTCTTTCTCATTTCGCTCAAGAGCTGGTTTAAGAAGAGAGATTCAAACTGCTGGCAGGCCTCCTTGAGTTTGGCGTCCTCCCGCTGTCGGGAGGGAGACATCTCGGCCGCCACGAGGGGACTTTTAGGGGTAATCCCTTCGATTTTCATCTATTTGCACCTCCTATTGGGGGCTGGAAAAGCTGTCAATTAACCTTTCTGGAGCTGGTTGGCCTGACGCATCATCTCGTCGGCGGCCTGTACGCCCTTGGAGTTGATTTCATAGGCTCTCTGTGCCTGGATGATATTGATCATCTCTTCTACGACGTTGACGTTGGATTTCTCCAGAAAGCCCTGAGCCAGGTTTCCCAGGCCGTTATTGCCGGGCAAATCCGTGGTTTTTTCGCCGCAGACGGGCGTCCACCCGTAGAGGTTGCCGCCCAGCGACTTCAAGCCCGCCGGGTTGAGGAAGCGGGTCAGTTTGATCTCGCCGATCTGGGTGGGCTTTGTGCTGTTGATGGGGGTGCCGAAAACCTTGCCGTCCTGCTTGATCTGGATGTCGGTGATATCCTTGGGTATCCGGAGCCCGAGCGAATAACCGGAACTGGTGGACAGATTTCCGTGCCCGTCGAGCTTGAAGGCCCCGTCTCTCGTGTAGGCGGACGTCCCGTCCGGGAGGGTCACCTGGTAGAATCCGTCACCCTGGATGGCCACGTCGAAGTTGTTGTCGGTTTTCTGAAGCGATCCCATGGAGAACATCTTCTGGGTCGAGGCGGAGCGAACTCCCATTCCGATCTGAGTGCCGGCGGTGGCCTCCGTCCCGGGATCGCTCATGTGGGAATAGAGAAGATCCTGGAAATCCACGCGTCCCTTCTTGAAGGCGGTGGACTGGACGTTGGCCAGGTTGTTCGAGATGTTGTCAATGTTCAACTGCTGGGCCATCATGCCTGATGCCGCTGTGTAAAGAGCTCTCATCATATTAATTCATCTCCCTCCAAATTATTGCGCTTAGCGCACCTTTCCTACTTCACTGGCCTTTGCCATAACCTGATCCTCGGCGTGGAGAATCTTCTGGTTGGCCTCATAGGCTCTCATGATGGAGAGCATATCGACCATTTCCTTGACCACGTTGACGTTGGACATTTCCACGAAGCCCTGCTTGACCCGGAAGTCAGAGGAGGCTCTCCCCCCGCCGGAAGTGACAAAATTGTTGTCCCCGACCTTGGTCAGGCCGTTCCTGTTGTCAAAAGTGGTGATGAGCAGGCGGTCTATCTCCCGCCCGTCAACGGTGACGATCCCCTCGTTGCTGACCGCGAAGTTCTGGCCCTTGACGTGGATGGGGCCTTTCTGGCCTACCAGCAGGGAGCCGTCCTGGGTCACTATGTGCCCGGTAGGACTCAGCCTGAAGGAGCCGTTGCGGGTGAACTTGAGTCCTTCCTGGGACTGGATGGTGAAGAATCCCTTCCCATTGTCATCCAGGGCCATGTCAAAGGAGTTTCCCGTCTCCTTGAGCGAGCCCTGGGAAAACATGGTGGCATTCTTGTAAAAGAGCTCTCCCTTGGCCTCAGGGCCGCCGCCAGCCTGGAAATAGCCGGCATCTTCATCGGATCCGCGGAAAGCCATCTCCTTCTTGAGCACGTCGTTAAACGAGGAAACCAGCATCGTATCTTTCTGGAATCCCGCCGTTCCGACGTTAGCCAAGTTATTGGCAATGACCTCCTGCTTGGCCATCATGGCCAGCATTCCCTGAGTCGCCATTTTCATTCCGTCTAACATCGTTCTTTCACCTCCTCAAATATTACAACCAAATCGCTTAATTTGATCTTCTGATTCTCCTTTACGGGCGTCTTCCCCTCCTTCCGATTTCAATCTATCTGACCATTCTTTGTTAACAGCGTATGTAAAAGACAGGATCTCCGCGATGACATCGTATAACTGTCGCGGGATGATGCCCTCCAGACAGAGCGCCTCTCCAACTTTCTCGTTATCATCACGCTGTGACATTGATCCGCTCCATGCATTCAAATGCTTTTACAGGGATACACTCCCTGTGTTGCGGTGCCGGATTCACCAGGCACACCAGAAGGCCGATCTCGTAGCCCAAACCCTCCAGTCCAGATTTCAGGGAGCCAAAGCGGCTTTCGATGAAGTCCTTTTTCATCGAGCTCTCGGTTCCGGCTTGGATGTGAATCCTACCTCGCGTCATCTCGATGGTGAAGGTGATGTTTCCCAGGTGCTCGGTGTTCACCTCGAATTCGACTTTGGCGTCTTCAGGGTCCACCCGGCGTGACTCTTCGGATTCCCGTCGGTAGCGGATCCTGATCTCCCCGGTCTTCCCGTCCTCATCAAGGCGGAGAGGAACCTGAAAGTAGAAGAATCCGGGATCATCGCCGTCTCTGGCCTGGTTGATCAACCCCTGAGCCGACAGATTTTTTCCCATTTCCCCCAGGAGCTTGAATATGGCCGCCAGGGAGGTTCCCTCTTTCAGGTCCGCTCCCTTTCCGAGCTGTTCCTGGAGGGATGCCAGAGAGGGCTCCTCCTCGATATTTCCGGAGGGGGACTTCTCAACCCGGTTCCTTCCGGCCATCTTGAAGAGCGATTCCGCGAGCTCCCGATGGCTTTCCAATCCGGGATCCAGGACGTATCCGGCGAGGAGAGCGCGTATTCTGTCCAGGGTTTTGAGCGTCTCGGGCGGCAGGCCTGCCGCCTCCTTTTTTACCAAATCCCTGAAGGCCTGTTGGAGCTCGAGGATCTGGGAGCCGACCATCGGCTGATTCCGGATGAAGGAAGCGAGGGTAGTGATGTTTTCTCCCGTCAATGGGAGACCGCTGTATTTCAGGAAGGCGGCGGAGGTGAGGTCCTCCGGGGTGGTTCGGGGTAGAGCGGCCAGGGCTTTTTTCAGACTCTGGAACTCCTGGGCCGTCAGGGGCAGGCTGCATTCCATCATGCGCCTGGCCAGGGCCAGGTTCTCTCGCGAGACCGGCAGTTTTAAATTTTCAAGGTGCTGCGCCACGTCAGCCTCGCTCATCCTGGCGAAAGTTGTCGAGCGGGGCAGGCCGGAAGTTCCCAGGTTGCGGGCGCCCATCTCAGGGGCGCCAGGCCTTATCCCCGTTTGCTCGCCCGAACCGGCGGGCACCCCTCCCTTCTGCACCGTTCCCGCCGGATGAACCGGCGAGGGGTTCAGACTTTGGGGCTGCGCCTGCAAATTCTTCGCAGGGATGCCTGGAGAGCCGAATACTTGCATGGCTCTTGTTCTCCTCGTCCTCGGTTTCATTATACAGGGGAAGATTTGCCAGAGTGTGAACAGGTTGTTAATATTTTGTTAACTTTTTGTGCTAAGCCGTGGATTATTCAGTATTGGCGCGGGTTTTTAAAAGTTGGCCTCTGAGTTTCTTTTTGAGGGAATCTGAAGGTAATGCCGGCGGGGTGCAGAATTTACCTGCAGAGATGAAAATCAGGCGTATTGGAATCGTTCCCAGGAGCATTCTTTTGGGTTTTTTCCTGGTTGCCTTTATGGCTGCGGTTTCCTTCTGGGGGAAGGACTTCATTCCCGGCCTGTTCCCCTACAAGGAAGTCGCCCAGGGGTCTATCAGGATTGTCGTTTTTTTTCTGATGGCCGGCCTCTCCGGAGCGCTTTTTCTGCGCCTCCCCAAGGGAAGAGAAATAGTTGTGGCCGAACCGGTGTATTACGCCTCAATAATCCTTCTAGGACCCCTCTTCACCGCCTGGCTCACCTTCTTTGGGGAGTTTGCCGGCATTCTCTTCAGAAAGGCGGGCAATCTCAGGACTTTCTCGAGGGCGGCCCAGAAAACGCTTGCCTTCGGGGTGGGCGGAGTGGTATTTTATGCTTTCACCCACACCACGGTCGTCTGGCTTGACTGGGAGAAGTTTTTTTCGCATCTTTTCTCCTTTTTTATCAGCGTCCTGGCCTGCATTCTGGTGGAACAGCTTCTCAATTTCTTCGTCTATGGATACCTGCATTTCACCTGGTCTTCCATCTCCCTTTCCATCTTCATCATGGCTCCCGTGGGGATTCTGATAGCCGTCCTCTCTCAGTTTCAGCCTCTGGGGCTGCTTTTGCTCTTTCTTTCGCTGGCCATGCTCTACCGGGTTGCACATAATTATGTTAATCTGCTGACGGAGACCAGGGAGGTAGTGAAGGTGCTCGCGACCACGGTGGATGAGCGCGATCGGTACACCGGCCCGCATTCTCTCAGAGTGATGAAATATAGCGAAAAAATAGCCAGGGAGCTTTTTCTGGATGAGGAGGAGATCGAGGAGATCATGCTGGCCGCGCGGATCCATGACCTGGGAAATATCTGCCTGCCGGACATGATCCTGTGCAAGGAGAAGCCTCTGGACGAGGAGGAGTATGGACTGGTGAAGCGGCACCCCGAAATGGGTTGGCAATTGACGAAAAAACTGAGCATCTGCCGCGAAGAGGCGGAACTCATTCACTCTCACCACGAGTGGTATGACGGCGGGGGGTATCCTTCCGGATTGAAGGGGAGTGAGATTCCTCTTGGAGCCAGGATCCTGGCTGTTGCCGAAGCCTATGAATCCATGATCCATCCCCGTCCCTACCGGAGTGCCCTTCCGGTGGATGAAGCGCTAAAGCGTCTCAGAGAAGGGGCCGGCCGGCAGTTTGACGCGGTTGTTATCGACGTTTTTCTTAAACTCGTCGATAAAGAGCTGAACCTCTTTTCAGAGTTTACCTGATCTGCTATAATACTCCCGATTGCGTCCTGGCTGGCGAAGCTAAAATTTATGGGAAGGGGTCGATTATGTCTAATCCAATAGAGGGTGTTCTGAAGTTTATGAATTCCGGCGGCTTTGTAATGTATTTTCTGGTCATCTGTTCCATTATCATGGCGGCCGTGATTTTCGAACGGTTTTATACCTACTGGAAACACTCCACTGACACTCAATGGATGCTGGATCAGATGGCCGATTTCATCCTTCAGGGAAAGATCGCCGAAGCCCTTTATTTTGTCAGGGGCATACAGGGGACGCTGCCCCGGGTCTTTGAGATCGGCCTTCTGCGCATGGGCCAGCCCAGGCAGGAAATTGAGGAGGCCATGGCGGCCTCGATCAGTGAGCAGAATCTCTTTCTGGATAAGAATCTCGGAATCATCGGTACTCTGGCCGTCATTTCTCCTTTTGTCGGGCTGTTCGGGACCGTGCTCGGAATCATGCGCTGTTTCTCCGATATCGCCTTGAAGGGCGCCACCGGTCCGGCCGTCGTCTCCAAGGGCGTGGCTGAGGCGCTGGTCGCGACGGCGGCGGGGCTGTTTGTGGCCATCACGGCCGTGATTTTCAATAATTACTTCAAGATTCGGGTCAAAGGAATGACCTCTTCCATGAATGTCGCCTCCTCCAAGCTGGTGGAGATGATTGAGCTCTACAAAGCCGGGAAACCCTTCCCTGAGGACCTCCTTCCTCCTTACTATGCGCCCCAGGAGAGCGTCCCTTCCCAGGCGTTCCAGCCGGCTCAACCGGCGCAGCCTTATTCCGACAGCGTTTCACGCAGGCAGGAACCCGTTTCAGCTCCGGCGGCGCCGGCCGCACGTGATCCCTACCTGAGACGCGGTGTGGGCGGGCAGAAAGTCTATGATCCCAGACAGGGCGTCGAGATGCCCAGATACGCCGAGAAACCATATGAGCAGGGAGGTGGCCGGGATGGCTATGGCGGGCGGTAACAATGAAGAGGTTATGGGCGATATCAACATCACGCCCCTGACCGATGTGCTCCTGGTTCTTCTTATCATTTTCATGATTGCCTCGACGGCCATTGCGCAGACGGGCTTCAATATCAAGTTGCCCAAGGTGGTCTCCAAGGAGCAGGCCAACCCATCTCAGATAATAGTTAGCATTGATACAAGGGGCGGTGTTTTCGTGGGGGCCAACCGGGTGGACTATCCGGCCCTCCAGCCTTACCTGGCCAAACTGGCGACTACCCGCCGCTCCAACAGGGTCATCATAAAGGCCGATGAAAATGTCCTCTATGGCGTTGTGATTCGGGTCATGGACGCCGCCAAGACAGCGGGACTTCACGAGATTGCCCTGGCTACAGAGCGCTCGACTGGAAACCGGTAGACAGTATAAAATAAATTCTATCCGAACATTTTTCTGAAGCGGATGGCGCCGAGCCAGAAGATGCCCCCGCCGAGGGCGGCCAGGGCCAGAAATTCCTTCCACATGTAAAAGAGGGAGTTCCCTTTTATAAAGATTGCGACGCCGATGTCCAGGTAATATTTAAGCGGCGAGAAGACGATTAGGGTCTGCATCCAGCCAGGCATGGCCTCCGGCGGCACCCAGGCCCCCGAGAGAAACATGATGGGGAAGAGCACCAGGAGCGTCAGGAGCACGGTCTCTGAGAGATTGTTGGAGACTGTGGAGATGAGAAGGCCCAGTCCCGAAGAGGTAAAGCAGAAGACGGTTGTCAGTATGAAGAAATCGAGTATGTTGCCCCTGAGGGGAAGGCCCACCAGAGGAATCATCACGCAGTAGATGGAGATGAAGCCGGCCACCAGGAAAATTCCCACCATCGGCAGGACCTTGGCCAGCATGATCTCCGTGGGCTTAAGGGGTGTCACCATGAGTTGTTCGATGGTACCGAACTGCTTTTCGTTGACCATGGCGGTCGCCGTGAGCAGGATGGCGATCAGAGTGAGAATGGTAAAAAATTCCTGAAGGCACATCGTCCATTTGTCAATAAGGTTTTCGTTGAATTCGTAACGGGTCCGGGTATGGAGAAGCGGAAGGTACTGGTCCGCCTTGCTGGAGACCTGCCACTCCTTGACCATGATGTTTGTGGAGAAATCCGCGGCAATCTGGTAGAGGTAGCTTGCAGCCAGTTCCGCCGTGTTGCTGGAGGTGCCGTCCAGGATGACCTGAACGGGGGCGCTCTTGCCGGCATTCAGTTTCTTCTGGAAATTATTCGGGATGACCAGCACGACGCCCACGTCTCCGCGAAGAATCAGGCGCTCCACATCATGCTCGTCGCTGATGGAAGAATATAGCGAGAAGAATGGCTTCCGGATTTTCCGTAAGAAGTCGCGGCTTTTCTCCGTCTTGTCCATGTCATATACGGAGATGGGATAGTTTTTGAGGTCCATGGTGAATTCTGAGGCCATGTAGACGTCGAGGGTACAGGCATAGAGGACGATAATGAGAAGGGGGATGTTCCGGAAAAACTGGAGCACTTCTTTTTTCAGGAGAATAAGGATCTTGAACATCCTCTATCCCAGCCTTTTTTTGAAAAGGATGATGGAGAAAGTATAGAGGAAAAGAGCGATCCCGGCCAGGGTCAGGATGTCCGTCCACAGGTACTGGAGGCCCACTCCCTTGATCATGAGCTTCCGGATGAAACTGATGTAGTAGGTGGTTGGGATCATCATCGCGGTCTGTCGGGCGCTCTGTTCCATGCAGATGACCGGGAGCATGAAACCTGAGTACATGAAGGAGGGAATGAGGGTGGCCACCGCGCAGATCAGGATGGCGGCGATCTGGGTGTTGACCAGCACGGCGATGAAGATGCCGATGCCGATCACCGTCACCACGTAGAGAAGCGAGACGCCCGACAGCAGGAGGAGGTCCCCCCGCAGGGGGACCCTGAAGATTAAGACGGTGAAAAGGAGAAAAAGGACGAAATTAAAAGAAGTGATGACTATATATGGGAGGGCCTTACCCAGGAGGTACTCGGCCTTGGAGAGGGGTGAGCAGTACATATTGAGGATGGAACCCGTCTCCTTTTCCTTTGACAGGGAAATGGCGGCGATGAGCGGCGGCAGGAAGATGAGGATGATGGCGATCACGCCGGGCACGATAAAGTCCTCGCTCCTCAGGGTCGGGTTGAACCAGGGGGAGGTGGAGAGTGCGACCGGAAATCCGCCCGTCCCCGCACCGAATCGTTTTTCAAAGTAATTTTTGAGGATGCCCTCGTTCACGGCGGCCAGAGTGGAGTCGAGGTAGCCCCCGATGATGGCGGCCCGGTTGGGGTAGGTGGCGTCCACCAGGGCCTGGATCGACTGGGGGCGTCCTCTGCTGATTTTCCTGGCGTAATCTTGCGGGATGACCACGCAGACCCGCACTTCCCCGAGGCGCAGGAGCCGCTCCATTTCGCCATATTTTTCAATGAAGCGGACCACCTTGAAAACGCCGCTCTGGGCGAAGGCGTCCACGAGTTTCCTGGACTGCGGCGTTTTATCCTCGTCGAAAACGGCCATCGGGATGTTCTTGACATCCAGGGGCATTCCGTAGGCGAAGAGGAAGAAAAGGGCGATGGGCGCGATGATGGAGAGGAGGAAGCTCATCCAGTTGCGCACCAGCTCCTGGAATTCCTTTTTGGTAACGGCCAGCATCCGGCGCAAGGAGATCAATTTTCCAAACACCTCTTCCGCCTAGTTTTCACCGCTGGGGGCGACATTCCTCCCCGCCAGGCTTAATCATCCGCGGATACCGCCGGATGATTAGAATTACAGTTTTAATGGTTGCAGGACCAGTGATAACGATGCGACTTTTTACGCCCATCATTTTCCGGCGGCTTGATAGGGCGGACTGAAGGCGAAAATGCGCTCCAGAATCCATCGAAATGGCGGGTGGACCAGCTTGTCCATGGTAAAGGGTTTCAGGCCACCGACCTGGATAGCTTTTGCCATTTTCACACCCAGTGCATAGGCCTGCTGTCGCTGCCTTGCGCTTAAACGACGCAGGAAGAAAATCCGCTGCCAATCCTGCCTGCTTTCCGGCATGTGTTCGAGATCCGCACCGGCATAGGTGTCTCCGATCCACTCTCCATGAAGGAGTAAAGTCGCCTGGCCTTTCAACCAGGGCGTTCCGTCATCACAGGATTTTCTTAAACGTTCGGGCATGCCGCCGGCACTTGAGATCGAGCCCAAGGCCCGTACCTTGTCATTGATGCGCGTCTGGATGCTCATACAATTGAGAAAAGGACCGCCGGGCCGTGCCACCCGCCAGGACAAGCGCTCCCAGAAAACAGTCATGAGGCCGGTCACAAACCCGTTATGCACGGGAGACGCGAAAAGGATGCCATCCGCCTCGACGATCCGGCGTATGAGTTCATCCATGTCGTCTTTCAGGCTGCAGGGGGCTATTCCCTCATCTGGAAAAGCATTGCATTTAAGGCAGTTGATGCAGTACCCGATAGTGAGATCGCGCAGCATGATCATATCGGTCTCCGTACCGTTGGCCCTGGCTCCCTCCATGAAGGACCGTGCGAGTTCGGTGGTCGTTCCTTCGGGGCGATAGGTGCCGTTTAATACAAGGATTTTCATCTGCTCATCTCCTTTAGCGGAACAATACCGCTGGTTTAAGCCCGGGGCTCTTTATTTCTCGAAGCCACATCATCCCGGGGTTCATTTCTATCACAAATTCCCAATCTTTAAGAGCCTTCTTGCGATCTCCCATAAGAAAAAAGGTCAGACCTCTCAGTAAATAGGGTTCAATATTGTTTCTTTCACCGTTCAATTTCAGTGCTCTATTGAAAAAATTCAATGCAAGAGTATAATTCCCACTCTCTCGGAGCGCTTCCCCCGCCTGCCACAGTACGTCAGGCCATGAAGCATCCAAACGATTTACTATTGGAACTAGCCAGGGAATTTCCATAATTCGCTTCCGGACATCTTCTCTGGAGCTTATCATTTTAATCAGGACGCCAGGATTGTATTTTGCTGCCTTTCTGAGGTAATATAGACAATACCCCGCTTCATTTTTCTGCAGAATATAAGAAATTCCCCAGAGACAGGTCTCCGTCAGAAAGGCCTCGCTGCGCGTGAGCATTCCGGCCTCCTGAAACGCCTTTTGAGCCACCAAAGCCTCGTTGGAACGGCTTGGGCCCTGAGGACCTGGCCCGAACGATGGATTGGAATGGCGTTTAAGATAGTCCTGCAGGGAAGAGATCAATTCCTCTATAACGACACTGTCATATGGCGGCAGCCAGTGACAGTTGTCCATGAAAAATTCATCCCCCAGCAGGCCATGGGGAGCGATACTTATAAATTTTTTCTCAAGATCAACTAAAATTAAATCGTTTATTTCTGCAGTTTCCCGGATGATACGATTTTTCCGGGCTGAACAGCGCCAACGGAGTCCCCCCGAAAGAACCAGGGCTTTGAGGTAATACTCCCGGGCCCGGGAATACTCAAGCTTTTTCTCCAGGCACTGCCCGATGGCATAATAAACCTGAGCGTTTTTACGCAGTTCTCCCAATATCAACTGTTTTTCAAGAATAGTTATGGCCTGATCCCACTGCCCTTTCTCAAACGCTATTTGAGCCATAAAACGCCCCCGGTCGAAAAACCAACCAGGGCCGAAAGGCGCAAGATCCTTGAAATTACAGGGAAGTGTATAAATTGCAAGGAGAACTTTTTTTTGACGGGCAAATTCCGACATCTGTTCCAGATCGTTTGAAAAAACCGAATTGATTTCGTTTTCCCCTCTTTGAACAGTCGAGCGGGCCATGAAATTCCTGTCCAGGAGGCGATAGATCCAGGTTTTGGCGTACAGCTTCAACGGGAGCCCGGGACGAAGATGTGAGGCGGAATTATTTCCCACAAAAAGAAGAATCAGGTCCGGCTGGTAATTCAGGATCTCCTTCATTATCAGACAGACCCGGTAACTGTCGTAACCGCCGGTTCTGCATGGAACAATCTCAAATTGGCAGGAGGGAAAATATCTCTGAAGCCGTGACTTGAGAAGCTCGCTGGACCTGGCACCGAAATCTGCCGCCACCGATTCTCCCAGGATGAATATTCTTTTTGTGTTCGTCGGCTTTAAAGCAGGAAAGGATGCTTCTCCGACAACCCCGCTTCTCTGCTTGATATAAAGCAGCTCTCCATCCGGCGATTTCACCTTTCTAAAGAATGGATCATATATTTCAAACTCAAAATAGGAGACATAATTTTTTACTAATTCCTTATATGGGTTCCCCCAAATGAGCCTGAGAACAAATTCAGAAGCCAAAAGACCCACAATAAGGCCCAGGATGATGCAGAACAAGATCATGCCGAACTTTTTCAAATGCATCCTCTCCTTTAATCAGTGCCTGTCCCCGAGTCGGTGAATCAGTTATCCGTTGGATTTATTTTCCCGCTCGGCCTTTTCGCAGAAATAGACGAAGACGTCTTCAAACGGGATGGGCTTTTCACGCAGATCGGTAAGAGCGATTCCGGCTTCCTTAAGTGTCCCGGCGATGGCCGGCCGGTCACGTTCCGGTTGAGGGGTGTAGAGATGCAGGGCGCGCCCGTATATGTTGCAGAAGGGATAGTTTCGGCCCAGGAGTTCCAGGGACTCGAAGGGCCTGTCGGTGAGGATCTCCAGCATCCCCCCGATCTCGGCTGTGACCTGCCTCTTGAGCTCCTCCGGGGAGCCCAGGGCGATGAGTTTTCCCATGTGCATGAGGGAGAGGCGGTCGCAGTGTTCGGCTTCATCCATGTAGTGGGTGGTAACCAGCACGGTCACTCCGACCTTCCGCGACAGGAAGAAGATGATGTCCCAGAAAATGCGGCGGGCGACGGGGTCCACTCCTGAAGTGGGTTCGTCGAGAAAGATCACCTCCGGCTGGTGGATGATGGTGCAGCCCAGGGCCAACCGCTGTTTAATCCCCATCGGAAGGCTGTCGGTGATGGCATTTTCCCGGCCGGATAAATCGGCGATTCGCAGGAGGAGTTCCTTGCGCCGCCGGAGGTCTTCCGGGGGAACGCCGTAGATGCCGGCGTAGAGCTCGATGTTCTCCCCCACGGTGAGGTCACGGTAGAGGGAGAATTTCTGAGACATGTACCCGATGCTCTTCTTGATGTTCATCTGCTCCTTCATGAGGTCGAATCCGGCGATGCGGCCGGTTCCGGAAGTGGGCGGGAAGAGGCCGCAGAGCATCTTGATGGTCGTGGTCTTCCCGGCGCCGTTGGGCCCGAGGAAGCCGAAAATCTCGCCGCGTCTGACGTCGAAAGTGACTTTGTCAACGGCGGTGAACTTTCCAAAAGTCTTGCTGAGATGGTTTACCTCGATCATGGGGCCGTCGGCCTTTTTTGAGGAAGGCCGGGGCGCGCCGGTCTTGAAGAACTCCTCAAGGGCCTCCTGATCGGATGTCCCCGATCCTTTCATCACCATTTCCAGGAAGACGTCCTCCAGGGCCGGCCGTCCTTCCTCAACCTGCACCAGGCGGAAGCCGTCATTCCCGGCCGCCTGGCGGACTGCGGCCTCGCCATCCAAGCCGGTGCGGGCGATGGCGTTAATCCGGTGTCCCATGGGATATACGGCCGAAAAGACACCGGTGGCTTTCAGGGCGGGAAGGGCCTTCTGCTGGTCGTCAACCTGTATTTCAAGGAGCTTTCCTCCCAGAGAGGAGGTGAGCTCGGCAATGTCTCCCATGGCCAGGATCTCACCCTGGTGCATGAGGCCCATCCGGTGGCACCTTTCAGCCTCATCCATGTAGGAGGTGGTGAGGAAGATGGTGATCTTTTCCTGCTGGACTATCTGGTTGATGAGGGTCCAGATGTCCCGGCGGGAAATTGGATCAACCCCGGTCGTGGGCTCATCGAGAAAGACCATTTCGGGAGAGTGGATGAGGGTGCAGCATAGGCCCAGTTTCTGTTTCATGCCGCCGGAAAGGTTCTTGGCGGGCCGGTCCTTAAAGCGCGCCAGATCCGTGGCCCGGAGAAGCTGCTCCTTCATGGTCTCCCGCCGCGCAGGCTCAACGCCGTTAATCTCGGCAAAGTAATTGATATTTTCCTCCACGCTGAGTTCGGCTGCCAGTGACAGCCCCAGGCCCTGGGGAAGAATGCCGAGGTATGATTTGACGGACTCAGGGTCCTTCTGGGGGTCCAGGCCAAGGAGCTGCACAGTGCCGCTTTTGGCGGAGAGAAGGCCCGTGGCCAGGTATATGAGGGTGGACTTACCGGCTCCGTCCGGTCCGATCAAGCCGAAGATTTCGCCGGGCTTGACTTCCAGGGAGACATTCCGAACCGCCTCCACCTTTCGGAAGTTCCGGGAGATATTCTTGATTGAGAGTACGGGTTCGTTCATAAAAGCAGACAGCTATATCTTAATCTTGTCCCACGGGGAGGAATCGTCAATCCTGATCCATCCTTCCGCCGGCATCCCGGCCTTGAGCTTCCGCTCCTTGTTGTTGAGGACCTTTATCTTTACCTCGAAGACCAGCTTGGCCCGCTGTTCCTTGGTTTCCACATTCTTGGGCGTAAATTCGGCCGTGTCGGCAACCTTGGTGACCACTCCTTCGAAGACTTCCTTTTCCAGCGCATCGGGCAGGATGCGGGCGGAGTTTCCGATCTTGACCTTCCCGGCCTTGTCGGTGGGCAGGAATACCCTGAGGAAGAGCCGATCCAGGTCAATCAGGGTGAAAATGGGAGTACCCGCGGCGATCACCTCCCCGGGTTCGCTGATCTTGGTGGTGACGCGGCCGGTGATTGGGGCGTAGAGGCGCGAATCCGAAAGGTCCGCCTCCGCCGCCGACAGGGCGGCCCGGGCCTTCTCCAGCATGGCCCCGGCATTTCGGACTTCCTCCTCCCGCTGGCGCACGTCGAAAGCGCCGGTCTGGGCCATGTTTAAACCGGCCTGTCCGGCGTTGATGGCGGCCTTGCCTTCACCTATCGAGGCATGGCCCATATTTATGGCGGCCTCGGCCACGCTCTGGTTTTTGCGGCTCAATTCAATGGCTTCGCGGGCCTTGTCAGCCTGCTTCTCGGCAAGAACCATCTCCTCGCGGGCCGCAATGAAGCGGGTCTCCATCTCGTCAAAGCGGCTTTTCGGAACGGCGTCTTCCTTTACCAGGTTTTTGAATCGCTCATATTCCTTTTGGGCATAAGCCAGGGCGGCTCCGGACTTTTTGACGTTGGCCTTCGCCTGTTCCTCTTCCAGTTGCGCCTGCGTGACCTGGATCTTCGCCTGTTCGAGCTGGGCCAGGTTCTGCTGGTAGGCGGCTCTGGCGCGTGATAACTGGGAGTGATTCACGGAAAGGTTGGCCTCCGCCTGACGGATGCCGGCGCCGGTCTGCTCGCGTCCCTGTGAGAGGGAGAGGCGGGCCTGGGACAGGCGGTTCTCCCAGAGGGACACATCTTTTTTTGCCGATTCTAACTGGGCCTCGATCTGGCGCGAGTAGAGCCTGGCCAGCAGTTGACCCTTGCGGACATCAGACCCCTCGTCCACGAAGAGCTTGTCCACCTTGCCGGCGATCTTGGTGGCGGCGTTATATTCATCGGCCTCGACACGCCCGCTGACGGCGATGAAGCCCTCCGGCAACTTTTTCCCCCAGAGAGACTGGAAGAAAAAGAATCCCGCGATCAAAATAAGGAGGATGAAGATTCCGACCAGAATTTTTTGAGAGAGATTCTTGGTTTCCATGGCTAATTCTCCGTCCCGATGATTTTATAAACGTCAGTCCCCATGGCGCATTCCAGGGAGGCGACCGCCGCGTTGTAGTCATAGAAGGCGGAGGCATGATTTAGCTCCGACTTCTTGAGAGCCGCCATCGCATCCGTGACTTCCGAGGCCGGGGCCACCTGTTCCCGGTAGCGGAGGCTGGCGATGCGCACGTTCTCTTTGGCCTCCGCGAGGGCCAGGGTGGCCGTCTCGATATTTTCTGCCGCCGTCCAGAGGCGCGCGTTGGCCTCCTTGATGCGCATCAGAACAGCGTCCCGCACGATTTGCTCGTTGTTGATCACCTGCTCCAGGTTCTTGCGCCTGGCGGCCGCCTCGTCGGCTTTCTGACCCCAGTCAATCAGGTTCCAGCGAAGATTAAGCATCGAGTAGAGAAGGTTGTTCGGCATGAATTCGTCTCCGCCCGACTTTCCCTGCGTATTGGCCATGTAGTTCACGGACAGGTCCAGGGTTGGGATGTAGTGAACGATTTCGAGGCGGACGGCTTTTTCCGCCTGCTGTTTCAAAAAAGCAAAGGCCACCAGCTCCGGGTTGTTCTTTCGGGCTTTTTCCAGGCATTCATTCAGAGTGAGGTCGAAGGGCTTTCTATCCAACTCCTCCTCCACGGCGAGAGGGCGGTTCACGTCCCATCCGAGGGCGATGTTGAGGGTGGAGCGGGAGATGTCGGCGTTGCGCCGGGCGGTGGCCAGCTCCTGCTTTGCGTTCAGGGCCTCCACCCTGGCCGCAAGAAGGGTATTCTTGGCCACCTGCCCCTGTTCGTGGAGGTGGCGGGTTACCCGCTCGTGCTCGAGGTAGGTTTTCAGGTTCTGCTCGTAAAAAGCTACCAGTTTGTCGTCCCTAAGGATGTTGAAATAATAACATTTAACAGCCTGTACCAGCTCATTTCTGGTCTGGAAGAGCTTCAGCTTCGAGATGTCTATCCCGAGGCGGGCGATGTCCTCGTTCAGCTTTATGGCTCCAGCCATATAGATGGGGAGGTTGAAACTTGTGATCCAGGTATAATTTTCCCTGGTCATGAGGGGAAAAGTGAAAGTGTCCCCGGAGGTCGGGTCGGTGGTGGCGACATTCAGGTCGTCGCCGAGACGGAAGTAGGAGTAAGTGGTGTTGATCTTGGGCAGGCGCTCCTTCCGGGCGGCGCGATATTTGAGTTCAGCCTCTTCCACGGATTTGCGGATGTTGTCCAGGTTCTTGTTATATTTAAGCGCCTGTTCGACGGCCTGAGGCAGGGAGAGAAGAGTGGGTTCCCCGGCCCTGGAGAGACCCGCGGTCGTCAGGAGTATCAGGATCAGAAAAAAGCTGAAGTATCTCATGCTTTCCTCCCTATTCGGGGATTCTCTATCAACCTTAATTTCCCTTTCATTTAGCAAAAGTGTATTGGGCATCCGAGTTAAACATCGGTGTTGAATTTCTGAGTGAGGTAAAAGGAATAATCGGGGGCCTGCAGAATAAGTTTTCAGCCGGTATTATCAAATCACCTCCGTCAAACAGCTGTCCGGTAAAATGAGATACTATGCGATGGTTAAGGAGGCTGCGATGAAGAAATTGATTGGCGTTATTCTGATGATTATCTCGCTCGGCTGTATCATCGCCACCGTGGTAGAAGTGGCAACGGGCAAGGCCGGGCTCTGGAGCGAATCCGCCATAGGCGCCTATGTTTTCCATCCTCTCACGATGGTGGCGGCCCTGTGGCTCCTCGCCGGCAAAAAGCCCGAAGCACCCCGGGAACCGGCGAAGGAAGGGGGCGCGTAATGGGTTGGTGGATTGGCGCGATACTGGTATGGCTTGTGTCAGCCGCCTGTATCATCAGTACAATTTTTGAGGTCCTCTCCGGCAAAAAGCGTCTTTTTGAGGCCGAGAATTTCGGAGCCTATATTTTCCACGGCTCAACAGCCATCCTGGCTCTATGGCTCCTGGTAAAAGCCCTCGGTTAAAGAGGCCGCGTATTCCGCGGCACCCGCCCAAGCCGGGTCGAGAGTCTTCGAGATTACCCGGGGGTGTTTTCAATATGTCCCCGAATCGGAACGCCGATAAAAAAGGGCTGAAGCCTTGAACGGCCCCAGCCCTCATTTTTTTACTAGGTTTTCAGCGCGGACGCCAGTGCCCTTCGACCCACCAGCCGTCACGGTTGTAGTGTCCGGGAACCCAGTAGAGGTTGGGATCGGCGCTGTTGACGTACCGCCAGTGTCCCTCCACCCAGAAGCCGTCCCGGTGCCAGTGCCCGGGAACCCAGACCATTCCGGACGGCGGATCCCCGGTGGGCTGCCAGTAGCCGTAGACCCACTCGCCGGAGCTGTTCCAGTGGCTGGGCGCCCAGACAAAGCCGTCGCGGTAGGCGACGCGCCAGTGCCCGTCATAATAGGCCCCGTCATTCCAGTATCCTGGCACCCAGATCATCCCTGATGGGGCGGATGTTATCGGATCCCAGTGCCCGGGGATGTACCCCCCCTGACCGTCGAGGGTACCGTCCACCCAGTTATAGCCGTCCCGGGCGCCAGGACGCCAGTATCCCGGTACGCTGACTCCGCTCGGCAGGTTGTAGGGGGCGATCCAGACATATCCCGGACCCGGAGCCGGGGGCGGAGCATCCTGAGCCCAAACGGCTCCAGCCAGGATGACACTCAGGAGAAGAACCATCAGGAGCACGATTTTACCGTTTTTCATACTTGCGCCTCCTTCAATTTATATACAAACACCTTTCTCTTTTCGTCCGTTGGATTCCTCTCGCCCGGCAGGAAGACGAAGAGAAGGGCACGGGGGCGCTCTCACAGCGCCTCCGTGCCTTGGCGGAGAACTTTGAGGTACCGGGCATAGCTATAGATCCGGCTCCGGCGCCGCCCAGTAATTTCATTGACGATTTTTATCTTTTGAAGAGATTCAAGTGCGTGAGTCACGGTGGGCACCGAAAGATTCGTCTCTTCAGCCAGCCGGGCGATGGTGGCCACCGGGCGGCGCTGAAGCGCCTGGTGGATCTGAAGAGCCGATCCGGACATGCGCCCCAGAGATTGAATTCGCGCGTGGTCTTCGGTGGCAAATTTCGCCAGCTTCATGGCCGCGGTCACCGCTCCCTCTGCCGTCTCGCGCACGCCCTCCGCGAAAAACAAAAGCCACGCCTCCCAATCACCCTCCGTCCGCACCCGGTCCAGGCGATCATAATATTCCGAACGGTGAAGTTTGAAATAAAGGCTCAGGTAAAGAAGCGGTTCCCTCAGAACCTCCTCGCTACACAAGAGCAGGGGAATGAGCAGGCGGCCCACCCGGCCGTTCCCGTCGAGGAAGGGATGGATCGTTTCAAACTGCACATGAGCCAGGGCCGCCTTGATGAGGACCGGGTGCCGCTCCGGCACATCGTGCAGAAATTTTTCCAACTTTCCCAAGGCACCCGGCAGGCGGTCATGGGGAGGAGGCACGAAATGGGCATTGCCCGGCCGGGTGCCGCCGACCCAGTTCTGCGAGCGGCGGAACTCTCCCGGCAGCTTGTCCTGCCCGCGCCCTCGAGACAGCAGGATGCCGTGAACCTCGCGGATCAGGCGGTTGCTGAAAGGGAAGCCTTCCTTCAGTCGCTTAAGGCCATGTTCGAGGGCTGCCACATAATTTGAAACTTCGACCACGTCGTCCAACGGGACCCCGGGCGCCTCGTTGAGCTCAAAAAGCAGGAGGTCGGAGAGCGAAGACTGTGTGCCCTCGATCTGCGAGGAAAGAAGGGCCTCCTTGCGAACATACATATAGAGAAAAAGATGTGTGTCCGGAAGGATGACGGCGATGCTGTCCGGGCGTCCCAGGGCCAGAAGCGCCCTATCCAGCACCTCGCGCAGGGACGGATCAATGGCCAGAGGGGGCGAGGGCGGCAGGGGCCGCGGAAGGAAGGCCCGGACTGGCTCTCCACCAACCTTGGAAACCACGATGTATTCGCCGGTTAAGCCCCTGTGCATGGGAACCCCCTGTTAAAGTTTCGTGAATAGCGTATCACATTATTAAAGAAAAGTAAAGAATGCTTTAATAGTAGACCACTATAAAATTCAATTTCATGCCTGTTTCTCTTCTCGCCCACCAATTGCCAGACAGAGCCATCTGGGTGAATTGTCGGACCCCCGTGATTGTTTTCCATGTTATAAAATTGCCAATTGTTAAAACACGGCCCCACGGTCACGGACACTGCCTCAGGGGCGCAAATCATTTGGGTGTTTTAACATAGTCAAACGTTTCCAGGAAACTATCGTCGTTTGCATTCAGGACCGTATTACCTCTTTGCACCGACTATTGAGATCCTTCTAAGTCCGCCCTTTGTGACAGGGGTTGCCTGCTGGGTCCAGGTGGCGCCTCCATCCCCGGTATGCTGGATAATATAGTAATCCCCGCTTAATAATCCATTAAACACAACCCAGGCCGTTTTGTCATCAACTGCGCTGACGCCCATAAACGGGGAGAATGAACCGTATGGTCCGGGAGGGGCAAAAATACTCCAGGTGAGGCCGCCGTCTCTTGTGAGATATATCCCTTCATCATGTGCAACCCAGATCGTATTACTGCTTGCCACGCATACTCCATTGCCATGGAGCAGAGCGGTATCCGCCGGCGCTTGATTAGTCCAGTTTTCACCACCGTCAACTGTATTCAAGAAGGGGGTATGCCCGTATGATTCCTGTGGGGCACCGACACCCCATGCATTCATTTCATTTAATGCGGTAATTTCGATTATACAAGTGTAATTGGACATCTGTTCGGTTGTGCCCTGTCTTACCCATGATTGCCCGCCGTCTGTGGTTTTCATTATGATAAAACCTGAATTTGAATCAGCCCCGGATACCCATGCAGTATTTTCGTCAACACCCCAGACACTCTGGAGAAGACCTTCGCCGGGTACCATCCCATGGTCAACCCGCGTCCAGGTAATGCCCCCATCGACTGTTTTAAGAATCACGCCGTTCGTGCCGGCTGCCCAGGCTATCATATTATTAACCGCCCTGATACCGGAAAGAGCACAATCGGGAATTACCCCGTTTGAACCCTGCCTTACCCAGGTGGAACCACCGTCTGTAGTGCGTAGGATTAGACCATAACCGTCACTTGAATCACCTACAACCCACGCATTCATTGAATTAATTGCACAGACATCGCCTAATGGAACATCGGGTATCTCGTTTACAGAACCCTGCCTTACCCATGTATTCCCGGAATCATTTGTATGAATAATCATTCCATAGCCGCCATCGGGTTCAACACCTACCGCCCAGCCTGAATATTTTATCTGACCGGGAGATACAGGGTTTGGTGATGATGACCCTCCACAGCCCGAAAGCCATAAAGTGATACAAAACAAGACAGCAGTTAAAATAGATTTTCTAATCATATGTTTCTCCTGTGAACTGCCCCCATTTGAGGGATATTTTATGTCCCTACCTTTCTCTTTTAGTCTATCGGATTCCTCTGGTCAACGATGAAGATGCGGCCCCGTTATGCGCGACCCTTTTATTAAGCCACTTTCCATTGTAAAGATAGCTTGCGGCTTGAGGTGGCACAATCACGCAAATAGAGATTAATTAAAGTTTGATATGGTATTTCTGCTTCTTCTGAAAGTTTTTTGAAATACTTAATTGTTTCCACATCAAGTCGGATTGTAACCTGTCGTTTAAGCCGAGCGGCATAAGGATTTTTCTTGGCTTTTGAAAAATCGTATTCTTTTCTCATTTTTACCACCTTTCCCAATAATATTTCTGTTCCAAACGGGTTGCTTTACGAGCAGAAATGATCCGGATTACTTTATCGCTTTTGCGATAACAATGGCAAACAACCAGAATGCGAAAACCAGAACCTAAACCGAGCAGTATAAACCGATCTTCCTCATGTGAGTGATCCGGGTCATGAAGAAGCAAGGCATTTTCATCAACGAATACTGTTTGAGCCTCTTCAAAAGATATTTCATGTTGCCTTTTATTTATAGAGTTCTTCTGTTTATCCCATTCAAACGATATGTTTGACATACTTACAATATAACTACATTATAATGTTTTGTCAATGGCGAAATTTAGCAGCGGTCGCAGATGGCGCGTAGTTCGAAGCTAATGCCGTGTTCCCGGAATTCATCGAGTTATTCCCCTGAACATTTAATTTTTACAATAACATCTATTCCATACTTGTTTCTCTTCTCGCCCACCAATTGCCAGACAGAGCCATCGGTGGCGAATTACCGGACCGCGCGATTATTTCTCCCGTTAAAAATTGTCAATTGTTAAGACGCAGCCCCACGGTCGCGGCCCCACGGCCGTTCGGCCCCACGGCCGTTACGCGCAGGCAACGGCGTTGAGCCTATGCTCTGGCATTCCTAGTGCCTATCCCCGCGCTTGTGTCCCGTTTTGTAAGGTCTACTGACTCGAAGGTCCCAGGGTCGAATCCGGAATACCCCTGCTGGTCATCGTAACTAATCATTCTGCTTCGAAGCGCGGCTCCAATTGCTTCATTGAATGGCCGTTCCACCCCAGTGTCCGAACGATTCGGATGCTCCATTGCATACCTCGCCATCGCTGCTCCCCACTCCTGACCCTTCAGGCTACGGGGCCGTCGGGCGGACAAGGCAAGATATCGCTTCGCAAAATCTCCGCCTGTTGTGATGTTAGACCAATCCCCCGTTCGAACGGCTTCGCCCGAGATGCCATGCGTCTCATCAATGAGTGCAGCAATCTCGATGAGTTCATCGATTGAGAAGTTCGCAAACTCGAAGTCAGGCCTGTGAGCAGCGATGTAGCCGACCACGTTTCCATCCTCTACCTGTCGCTTGATCGCTTTGACGTTTGCACTTACATCGACGTCGAACGAGATGAAACTGAATCGTCTTAGCGCTCTGTCCTGCTTCAGGCCATCGGCAAGCTTCAGCGGAGCGTTGTCTCGTTCCGTTTCGATGTTGCCTCTCAGGTTCACAAGCTCGATTCCGACTTTTGGGGCATCCGGTAACGCCTCTCGGATGGCGTAGTACTCTGTCTCTCCCTCGACGTACCAGCGGACCACGCTTCCCGTGAACAGGCCAAATTCCCAAGCTAAGTAAGGCCTCGATTCAAGCTCATGATCGAGTGGTCGGTCAGAACCGAAAGCTCGCTCGCGCGCCCCGGGAAACCAATGTCCGAAGGCCTCGTCCTCTTCAGTCCACTGGATGTCGTGCACCTCCTCAAAAGCGCGTCGGATTATCTCCGCGATGTGGCGCAACCACAGTGCCCCAGAAACGGCACCCTTCAGTTTCTCTCGCTTGCTCCAAGGAGAAAGGCGGAGCAGTAGATAGAGTGCGCCATTCTCATCCATTCTATACGCATCGAAGCGGAGCGATTCATGGACGCCACGCCATTGCTCAGCATCGAGGCTGGCTACTAGCTTGAGAACTCTGGAGCGGTAACCGTCTCGTAGGGCGAAAAACTCATCCTCCTTCATAGAGAGTGACCATGAGTATCGTCCCGTGACTATGGGCCAGTAGACTGGCTCCAAAAGGATCGCGAGGTCGACCATTCGGTTCCATCCGAGCGCAGCCACGCCGATGCTCTCAAGAGTTGGCAGGCAAGATAGGACTGCCTCCAGGAATTTGGGCATACGGTCACGATATATCGTTGACGACGCAGCGATGTTAAGGGCGCATACTTTGAGAATACAGTGGAGCGGATAGATGCGAAATGGATGAAACAATGGTGTGCCATCGTAGTCAATTCCATCTTGCGCAAGCCATCCGAGTTTATGGAATTTTCCAGGATCCCCTGTTCCCACTCCCGACACCCGGATACCGCGATCCTTCGCGAAGCTCAGAAAGCGGCTTTCGCTCAGAGGGCTGTTCTGCAAGAGCAACCCAAGCTCGTCAGCCCACTCGCTGAGGAGTGGCCCAAGGTCAGGTAATTCAGGATTGTTACGCTTCCCTTCGCCCACGTGCCTCCTAAAGGATGACCGCTAACTTTCCACTTGACCAGTCGGGCTAATGTTACTGCTGAGCGGAGGTGGGTTACGCCGTACGCTCAAGCCGTTTGTTCGCCAGCGTTTTTCTTTGACTGTTTCTCCCTGAGTCCCTGTAGCAGACTCTTGACGCTTGTTGATCGCGTCTTCCTTTCATCAGGCACCACGTAGATTTCGTGCAGTATGGCCTTCAAGGTTTCCAGAAAAAGGGTTAGATGCTTTGCATCCCATTTGTCCCACGACTGCTCGTGAATCTTGTCGCTTGTCATATCCTTTATATGGCAAAGGACGTCAAATAACTCAGTATCGACGAACGAGAACTTGGCTTTAAGGAACTTTATTCTTGCCTCATAGTCTTCTCCTTCTGCCTTCTCGATCACGGTCAACTCATAGATTGCTTTTCGACAGCAGGCGGAAGCGCCAGTTAGGTAATTCATCTTGATGCAGCCGTCCGCTTCCGCGATCAACTCGCGCACAACTCGTGGGATTCTGGTGTCTATTATGAAGAACGATGTGGGGACGGAGTAGAAGAACGCGGCGTCCAAATCGGTATTCTTGAAGGCTTGGACGAGATGCCCTGGATTTTGGAGTTCCTCGTACGTCAAGTGCATGGAGATCTTCTTACAGCTGTTACACTGCACAAACCACGCGGTACATTTCTTTTCGTTTGTCCAGTCGAATTGGTAAGCTCCACTGCTGGTGTATGCAACGTGCCGACGATTGCAGTAAGGGCAGTTGTAAATTTTTGGGTCGATGAAGTATTTTTGGTCAAGATGTGACTCGTCTGGCATATCTCCTCCGCTTATTTCCATTCTCGGCGATATACTATTGTGTCGCATATCCAAGTATAGAGGAAAGCCAAGCCCTGGTCAAGGGGGCGGCTGAACAAGTTTTTTTGAAATATCTCACCTTCTCCCGCGACTATGGAGATACGAAACACAAAGCACAAAACGAAGCGGGAGGGATGGCAATGGACAGAAAGTATTTTGGAAAAAACAGGAAGATGGGTATCCTGGGGATTTTAGTGGGAACGCTTTTTTTAATTTTGAGCGGAAGCTCACCGGTCGAGGCGGGGTACCCGCCGCCGCGGCGGCCTGTCCATGACCCCTACCACGAGGTCATCGAGCGGACGGCCGGGATGGTCTCCGATCAGGAGATCCGCTCACTGGCCGCAAAGTGCGGCCTCTCGCTTCTCAATCTCACCTGGGAGGACACCGGCAGGTACAAGGGATCCTGCGTCGGGCCGAACATAAGCGACATGACGATACAGATCCAGCAGAAGAATCAGGACAGCGGAAGATATATCCTGACCTGCATGCCGGTTATCCGGTATCCGAATTTTTCCGACAAGACGGCGGACATTTCCCCGGATCGCTTTTATCTCCTGGTCGGAAACGAGAAGGGCAAGTCCCTTCGCCGTGTGAGCCTCCGGCAGTATCTGGGCAACCTCAGGAAATACCTGTCGGACTCCTCATCCTGGAAAGGAGGAAGGACGTCGCTCCTGGCGCCGCGGGACACCCACGTCCTCGTCAGCGCGCAGGCCTGCTTTCTCCCCGTTCCGAAAAAGGGTTCGGCGGAGTTCAACGCGGTCCTCTTCAACTATCAGTCAATTGAGGACGACCCGGCGGTCCTCACCATCCTGGCCACCCGCGAGGGCACGAGCGTGACCGTAATCGACAACAAGCGGGACGCCTTTCAGGCCGGCCGCACCTGGGGACAGCGCCTGTTCTTTAACCAGGACGGGGAGCGGGCCTCTCTTACGGGTGAGCGCCTGAGCGATTATCAGGAGGGGAACGGCCGGCCGGGCGGCGGATGGGAGGAGTCTTCCCCGGAGGCCGCCGGAGAGGCGGGTCTCAACATGGTCCTCCTCATACAGGTCCCGCTGAAACAGCGGCATCCCATGCGCTTCCAGGGAGAGATGTGCTACTCTTCGGCCAAGGACTCTGCCGGAGCAGCCTGCGAAAAGAACAAGAGTGACGTGGAAGAGGCGGTGATTGGCCACGGCGAGGTGGAGGGACCTTTCACCGAGATCGCGGACCTTCCGATTGAGCGGGATCCGAATTTTCCCATCCGGGTGACCGTCCAGTTCTACAAGGCCACCAGCAACGGAGCGGTCTCGCGGGAGGACATGGCCCAAATTCGGCGGCAGATAGACCGGGTCTACCGGGATGCCGACTACGTGGGAAGCCTGGTGACCGGCGGCGAGACGAAACGCCCTACGGAGTACAAGGTCGAGACGAAGCGCCCCACGGAGTATAAGGGCGAAAAGAAGGAGCCGGCCAACTGGTGGGAGAGCTTCTGGAGACGCCATGAGAACAACACCGGGCAGACGAGGGAGGATGCGGGGAAGATGCTCAAGCGCCTTCTTAATCCGTCCTGGAAGGAGACGTCATTCGTGGGAGCGGGCTTTTGAATGCCCGATGGCTGATGATGGCGCCGGCGGTCAACAGAAGACATCCGGCCCAGAGATTCCATCCGGGGAGAAGGCCCAGGTACAGGCAACTGAGGAGGGTCGAGAGGAAGGGAGTGTAGTACGAGAGAGAGACCAGGAGAGTGGCGTTTCCCTTTCGCATGGCCGCATCCCAGAAGGAATAGGCCAGGAGGCCCGGAAGAACGGCCATGTAGGCCAACTCCCACCCGACCCTCGGCGTCCAGTGAATCTCCTGGGGAAAAAGGCCGCTCAAGGCCCAGAGGGCCAGTCCGGAGAGGAGCAGAAAAAGGGGCACGGCGTCTCCCTCGGCATCTCCGGCGAGGCGCCGGCTGAGATTCGAGTAAAGGGCCCAGGCCGCCGCCGCGCCGAAACTCAGGAGGTAGGGGAGGCTGTTACTCTTAAAATTTTCGGCGAAGGAGAGAAAGGACAGCCTTCCGCCCGGGACCATCGCCAGGACGATCCCGGAAAGCGCCATCAGGATCCCGACGGCCAGAAAAGGACTGGCTTTTTTTTTCAGGATAGGGATGGAGAGAAGGAGGGTGAGGGCCGGCCAGAGGTAATTGATGAGGCCGACTTCAAGGGTCTGCTGGCGCGTGGCGGCATATCCGATGGCCAGGAATAAAAAGACCAGGTAGGCGATAAAGAGCCCTCCGCACCAGAAGAGATAAGATTTCGGCAGGCGCGAAATGCGGCTCAGGTTTTTTTTCTGAAAAAGAAGCAGTAGGCATCCCAGGCTCCCTCCGGCCAGATACATCCAGGAGGCGGCTCTCACGGCGCCTATCTCTTCCGCCAGGCTGCGCGAAATGCCGATGGTGGAACTCCAGAGGATGAGCGCCATGAGTCCCAGAGCCGTCGGAAGATTTGAAGGATGTTTCATGTCGCTGTTCAGGTTCTTCAGGCGCCCCCCCGTCTTCCTCCTTTAAAGACATGATAAAGCTTGTCAAAGCATGGATTTTCTGCCCGAAGAGATTAGCGTTCTTAACACAGGCAGGATCATCAAACCTTGGACGTAGAATTACTCACATCATGGAAATTATAGGGACAGTCCTTAACAAACGCTATGAAGTCACGTCCTTTATCGGGGCGGGGGCCATGGCCGATGTATTTTTTGCCCAGGATTTAAAGCTCGGCATTCCCGTGGCCCTCAAGGTTCTCCGCCAGGATTGGGCCAAGGACAAGGAATTTCTTCTGCGTTTTGAGCGGGAGGCCAAGGCCGCCGCCAGGATCGACCATCCCAATATCGTGCTGGTCTACGACATAGAAGAGGACTGCGGGTACCATTACATTGTAATGGAGTATCTTGAAAGCGCCCGACATCTGGGGGAGATTATCAAGGATGAGGCCCCCATGCCCCTGCCGCTCGCCCTGTCCTATATGACCCAGATTCTGGAGGGCCTCTCGTACGCTCATGCCAAGGGGATTATTCACCGCGATATCAAGCCGCAGAATATCCTGGCAACTCCAGACGGAAAATTAAAAATCACCGACTTCGGCATTGCCAAGGCGGTGACCAGTGACACCCTGACCCAGACGGGATCCATTTTCGGCTCCGTTCATTATTTTTCCCCGGAGCAGGCCCAGGGAAAGCCCGTGGATACTACCTGCGACCTCTATTCGACCGCTATCATTCTCTTTGAAATGCTGACGGGGCGCCTGCCCTTTGAGGATGAAAATCCGGTTTCGGTGGCCTTGAAGCAGGTTCAGGAAGAGCCTCCTCTTCCGCGGAGCCTGAATCCGGAAATTCCCGAGAGCATCGAGAATGTCATCCTAAAGATGCTTTCGAAGAAGCCGTCAGAGCGCTATCAGGATGCCGGGGGGATGCTGGAGGCCCTCGGAGGGCGGAGAGAAACCGTTGTTCTCCAGAGAAAACGAGGGAGCAAAGGAGATTCCGTTCCTATTATTCCGATTGCAGTAGCCGTGGTCGCCCTTCTGGTGGCTTTCTTTATTTTTTTCTGGCTGCGCCAGGTCAGGACCGTCACCGTTCCTTCCCTCGTCAATCTGCCTTTTGAGGCAGCCCGTTCTCTAATGGGTGAGAAGAAAGTGAATCTGGAGATCAAAGGGGAAGTGGTCAATGATGCCCTCCCCAATCGGACTATAGCCAGGCAGGATCCGGAGGCCGGGACCCTGATTCGTTCAGGGCAGACCATATTTGTCGTAGTGACCAAGAAGGAAGACCTCATCCAGGTACCCAACATGGTGGGCCTGGATTTAAAAAAAGCCGTTCTACTCCTCTCACCCGGCAATTTTATCCTGAGGATTTCCAGGGAAGTGGCCAGCGACAAGGCCAAGGCCGGACAGATTCTCTCCCAGAAGCCTGAAGCCGGCCTCATGGCAAAAATCGGAAGCTCAATCATGCTTGAAATTTCCAAGGGGGTAGCCCCAAGGCTGGTGCCCGATATTGTCGGACTCTCTCTTAAAGAAGCCGAAAAGATGCTGGCCAGGGGAAATCTTATCGTTCAGATTGCGGGCCGCGGATCCTCCGACAATCTTCCCGCTGATTATATCATTTCTCAGGAGCCCAAGTCCGGGGAAAAAACACCGGAATATTCCACGGTAAAAGTGGTGATCAGCGGTGGCGAGGGCAACCTTTATGCCCCGAACCTTCTGGGAAAGTCTCTTCAGGAAGCCAGAAAAATTCTTGCCGGGAAGTCTCTTTCACTCAAGACCGAGGGAGACTATGAGGAATCATTCCAGGTCGTCTCACAGGCGCCTTCGGCCGGACAAACCCTGACGGAGCCGAAGATAACCGTGGAATGTGCACGGATGCAGGTTGTTCCGCAACTCGTGGGGAAGACTCTGGAGGATGCGCGGCTTAAGATAATGCAGGCCGGGTTTGTCGTCGGGGAGATTGCTTCGCATGTGACGGACCAGTCCGCGCCGGGAACCGTTCTGGAACAAAATCCGGCCGGTGGAATTGAATCTCCGGAAAAGACCAGGATTTATCTGGTTATTGTCGCAAAGAAAGAGAGGCAATGAGTTGGCCAGGCCTTCCACGTCAAAAATAATAAAATTTCTCACAATTCTTTTCTTCCTGGGATTCAGCCTCTCATTATGCGGCTGGATGCTCTGGACCGTATATGATACTTTCTTTCGGGTTCCCCAGGAAGTGAGGGTGCCCCGGCTGATTGGTAAATCCAGGCTCCAGGCGGAGCAGGTTCTCAAGCCCCTGGGGCTTATTCTATCAATCAAAGAAAACGTATATAAAGATGATTCTCCCCCTGATACCGTTATCGCCCAGGAACCGGCCCCCGAGCGTTCCGTCCGCCAGGGACGGGAGATACTGGTCTCCATAAGTATCGGCCCTGAAATGAGGGATATCCCCTCCTTGAAGGGTAAAACACTACGGGAAGCCCGGGTGAGCCTGACCAACTGCAAATTTAAACTTGGCAAGACCACCATGGAGATGGATGACCGGTTTCCAGCCGGGTCAGTTATCGCCCAGAGCCCGGAGCCCGGGCGGAAAGCGCGCCGGGGCACCCCCGTAAACCTGGTCATCAATAAGGGGCGGAATATTCCCGTGGTGGTTCCCAATTATGTCGGGAAGGATTTCAACGAGATCCGGGAAACGTTTTCCTCGCAAAGGCTTGTCCTTGGGGCCGTCACCTGGATGTGGCAGGAAGAGGTCCCCCGGGGCCAGATCATCGAGCAGAGCCCTGAGTCCGGAAAGTCTGTTCCTCTCGGGACTTCCGTTAATTTCAAGGCGAGTGCCGGTCCTCCCTGGGGGGGCACGGTTCTGAAGCAGCAGACTATCACTTACGAAATGCCGCCGGGAAAGGGCAGCGGAGTTTTGAAAGTGGTGCTGAATGACGATTTCGGCATATCAACCCTCTACCAGGCTCATCATACGGAAGGCGAGGAAGTAGAGCTCCTGGTGAGCGGTTTCGGCGATTCCGAGGTGGTCATCTACATTGATAACAGCGTGGTAAAACGTTTCAGGATATGAGGTGGTTCAAATCACGAAAGTAGCTCCCTCCATTCTTTCCGCCGACCTCGGGAATCTTGAGCGTGAAATAAAGGCTGTGGAAGAGGCCGGGGCGGATTATATCCACTTTGACGTCATGGATGGGCATTTTGTTCCTAACCTGTCCTTTGGGCCTATGCTCATGGAGTCGCTCCGCGGAAAGGCATCCATCCCCTTTGATACCCATCTTATGGTGGAGAATCCGGACTGTTATATTGAGCCCTTCCGACTGGCCGGGAGCCGCATTCTGACCGTCCAGGTCGAAGAGTGCCGCCATCTCCAGAGAACTCTGGCCTGCATACGGGCCTCCGGCATGAAGGCCGGAGCGGCGCTTAATCCGGCGACACCGCTCTCGGTTCTTGAATATGTTCTGGGGGATCTCGACCTTATCCTTATCATGACCGTAAATCCCGGCTTTGCCGGTCAGGAGTATCTTCCAGCCATGACTCCCAAAATAACAGCCGCCAGACAAATAATCCTTGAAAGTGGATCGGATATTTCGCTGGAGGTTGACGGCGGCATCAATGAATTGACAGGGCCCCTGGCCATTTCCGCCGGAGCCGATATTCTGGTGGCCGGTTCGTTCGTCTTCGGATCGGCTGACTACCGCTCGGCCATCCGGACACTAAAGATTGAAAAGAGGCGATAATTTTGTCGAAACACTCTCGCAACGGTTACTCATGCGCTCTTCTTATTTTACTCGTTCTGATCCTGTCCGGTTGCAACCGGAAATCCTTATCGCAGTCCCCTGTCTCCACGGCGACTCCCTCTCCCTCCGGGGCGGAAGCATTTTATCCCGGGAAGATTTCAATCATCCCGGTCGGACCGATTGATGATAAGACATCGGCGGACATTAAGGCCGCAATCCCGCAACTGGAGAGACTGTTCCGTCATAATATTGAACTGACCCAGCCGGTCGCGCTGCCTCCTTCCGCCTATCACCCCGTGAAAGACAGGTATCACGCTCTCATTCTTCTTAAGGAAGTCGGTAGAAAAGTTCCTGAAGAGGCGATTTTAGCGGTGGCCGTAACGGCTAAGGGACTTTACTCGGAGGGCCAGGAGGAGATGCTATGCGATTTCAGGCTGGGGAATAAAGCATCGGCGGTGATTTCCATCGCTCCGATTGCCGCTTCCGCCACTTTCCCGGCGCGTCTTAAGGCGCTTATGGGCGAGGCCATCGCCAGGGCGCTTGGCCTGCCGTTCTGTGCAGGAAAGGCCTGTCTTTTTGGAAGGAGCGTTACGGTGGCCGATCTGGACCAGAAAGGCACTGTTTTGTGCAAAAACTGCGAAGCGCTGGCGCCTCTGCTTCTTCAGTCATGGATCTTTTCGCAGAAGACGCTGGATGCGAAGGTTGCCGCCGAGTATCAGAAGATTTCGCAATCCTCGTCCGATCCCTGGGCTCATCTCTATCTTGCCTCGCTTTACTCCTTTTTTAAACTTGGTTCTCAATCGGCGGATGAACTCATGAAGGCCACCGATCTGGCGGGATCCGATCCTCTGGCCAGGTTTGAAGCCGCCTGGGGTGCCTACCAGATGGGGGCCTATGGGGGCGCCTCCAATGCTTTTTCCGCTCTTATCAAGGGAAAAGTACTAATCCCCGAGTCCCTGGAGGGGAAGGCCGAATGCGCTCTGTCTCTTAAAAAAACAAAGGAGGCATTAGATGCATACAAGAGGCTGCTTAAAGAATTTCCAGCCTACTATGGCCGGGCCCTGGCGCTGAGACGGGTAGGGGAGATCAACCTGAGCCAGAAAAACTATGCCAGTGCGGAGGAAGCTCTGAAAGCCTCCCTGAAACTTAATCCCCGGGATATTGATACAAAGGTGAGCCTGGCCAATATCTATCTGTTGTTGAAGAAGCCGGGTTCGGCCGTCACTTTGTTCAAGGAGATTCAGGTCGCCGATCCTGCGAACGAAAAGAGCCGCTTGGGCCTGGCCTATGCCTTCAAGATCGAAAAAAAGTATGACGAGGCCATCAAAGAGCTGGCGGAGCTTCTGTACAGCAATAATTATCGTGCGGAGGCCCTCTTTGAGACGGCCTGGTGTTTTATCAAGATGGAAAAGTATGATGACGCGGTCAGTAATCTGGAGACCCTTATAAATGAATTTCCATCTTTCAGCAAAATCGGGCAGGCGCACCAGATTTTCGGTGACATCATGGTGGAAAAAAAGGACCTCGTGAAAGCCGGGGAAGAATACGGACTGGCTCTTAAGAATAATCCCAGAAATGCAACGGCTCTCTCCGGGACAGGCCGCATCATGGCGCTTCAGGGAAGGGACGCCGAGGCCCTGGCATGCCTGAATAAAGCGGTTGCGCTCGACCCGGGGGATCTGGAAACACTTTATATTCTGGGAATGGTTTATAAAAAGGCGGGGAAAACCGCAGAGTCCGTTGCTACCTTCAGGAAAGCTCTAAGGATAAACCCGGGGGAATTCCGGGTTAATTTAGAGCTGGGCAGCGCCAGCGTCCAGTCCAAGGACTACCAGGCCGCCGTAGATTATTTAAAATCAGCCCTGAAAGCCAAATCGGACAGCAAGGAAGCGCTCATCCAGATTGCAGTCGCTTATGAAAGCCTCAAAAGGTATAAGGAAGAGAGAGCGGTTCTGGAAAAGTTCTTTACCCTGGCTCAGGGAAACAATGAATTTCAGCAGCAATTGAACTGGGCCACCGAAAGGCTTAAGAATCTTCCCGTGAAATAGGCAGGGACGTGCGTCCCGTGGATTGTTTGCCGGTTGGACGGGTTCATTCAACCTATAAAGGAGATTTTAATCTCTCCTAGAAGTTTCTCTGGCTATTTTTTGCCTGAAAGGAGATCGCCCGGATGTTAAAAGAAATAAGACTTCATGGTCGGGGAGGGCAGGGCGTGGTGACGGCCGCCGAACTGCTGGCCAGCGCCGCGTTTGAAGACGGGAAATTCACCCAGGCCTACCCCTCGTTCGGTTCCGAGCGGATGGGGTCACCGGTGGCCTCGTTCGTCCGCCTGAGCGACAGAAAGATCCGCTTGAGATCACAGATTTATGAGCCGGACTACATTATCGTGCAGGACCCCACCGTCATCGGCGCGGTTGACGTTTTCAAGGGGGCCAAGGCGGATACGATGATCCTCATCAATATCGACAAGAAGCCCGAGGAGCTTCACCTGCCCGCCGAAATCGACAGGAAGAACGTCCGCACCATACCAGCCACCCAGATCGCCCTGGAGCTGATAGGCAAGCCCATTCCCAACACGGTCATGGTGGGCGCCTTCGCAGGGGCTACGGGAGAAATAGGCCTTTCCGCGGTCAGGAACAGCATCCGCAAGAGGTTCTCCGGCGAAATGGGCGAGAAGAACGTGCTCGCTCTCGAAAAAGCCTACCAGGTCATGAAAGGAGCGAAGTAAGAGATGAGCTTTGCTTATGGAACAGTCGCTGAACCGGCTACTTCCCTTGGAAACAAGACCGGCACCTGGCGCACCTTCAAGCCCGTCTGGAAGCACGAGAAGTGCACCGGCTGCGGCTTCTGCAACATTTACTGCCCGGACGGCTGTGTCACGGGAGAGGGGAAGGGTAATTCCTCCACCCGCACGGCCGATTACGATTATTGCAAGGGCTGCGGGGTTTGCGCCCATGAGTGCCCGGTAAAGGATATAGATATGATTCTGGAGGTGAAATAGATGTCTCCTGCTTCAGTATTGGAAAAAATGACAATGATGGAAGGCTCTAAAGCCTTTGCCGATGCCGTGAAGGTCTGCCGGCCCCACGTCATCTCGGCCTATCCAATTACTCCCCAGACTCATATCGTCGAGGAGCTCTCGAAGATAGTGGCCAACGGGGAACTTGATACGGAATATGTCCGCGTGGAGAGCGAACATTCGGCCGCCTCAGTCTGCCTTGGGGCCAGCGCCACCGGCGTCCGCACCTTTACCGCCACGACCTCGCAGGGCCTTCTCCTCATGATCGAAGTCCTTTACAACATCGCCGGGATGCGTCTCCCGATTGTCCTTATGTGCGCCAACCGCTCCGTCTCGGCGCCGCTTAATATCTGGAATGACCACCAGGATTCCATCTCAGTGCGAGACGCCGGCTGGATCCAGCTCTACGCCGAGGACATCCAGGAAGGGATTGACATGATACCTCAGGCCTACCGGATCGCGGAGCATCCCGAGGTGCGCCTGCCGGTCATGATCGGGGTGGACGGCTTTATCCTGACCCACACCTCCGAGCCGGTGGAACTCCTCGATCAGGCCATGACCGACAAATTTCTGCCTCCATATAAGCCGGAGATCTACCTGGATGTGAAGAAGCCCATGACCCTCGGGGCCTTCGCGGATCCCGACAGTTACATGGAGATTCGCTACTCCCTGCACAAAGCCGTGGAAGATTCCAAAAAGGTCATCAAGGAGGTCGCACGGGAATTCGGCAAGACCTTCGGGCGCTTCGGCGGGGATCTAATCGAGACCTACAATATTGAGGACGCTGAAACGGTCGTTGTCGCCATGGGTTCCATCGTCTCAACCTTAAAGGAGCTCTCCGACGAAATGAAGGGCCAGGGGCGGAAGATGGGCGTCGTCAAAGTGCGCTGCCACCGGCCTTTCCCGGATCAGGAAATTTACGATGCTCTCAAAGATGCTCAAAACGTAATCGTGCTGGAAAAAGCCGTATCCCTGGGACAGGGCGGGATCCTCGGGACGGAGATTCGAAGCCTCTTCATGGAGATGGAGGATCCGCCCCGCATGAGCAACTTCATTATCGGTCTGGGCGGACGCGACATCCCCATGAATTTTCTGGAGATGCTGGTTCTGGAGGCGGAAGAATCCCCGGTGCCGTTCAAGTTCGTCGGACTCAAAGAGGAAATGCTCGGAGGTGCAAAATAATGAATGATAATATCATGGCTTCTGGACACACCGCCTGCGCCGGATGCGGAGAGGCTCTGGGCATGAAGCTACTGACCAACGTGCTCGGTCCCAACACCATTATTGCCAACGCCACCGGCTGCTCGGAGATATTTACCACTCTCTGGCCCCGTACCGCCTGGCGGGTGCCGTGGATTCACTCGCTTTTTGAAAACGCTCCCGCGGTGGCCTCCGGCATCGAGGCGGCCCTCAAGGCTCAGGGCCGGGAGAAGGGAATTCAGATAGTTGCCATGGGCGGCGACGGGGCTATGGCCGACATCGGCTTCGGGGCCCTGAGCGGGATGCTCGAACGAGGCCACAACATCCTCTCCATCTGCCTTGACAACGAGGGATACATGAATACCGGGATCCAGAGGAGCGGCCTTACTCCGCTCTATGCCAGCACGACCACCTGTCCCTCCGGGAAAGCCTCCAAGGGCAACGATACGCCAAAAAAAGATCTTCCCGCAATCGTCGCCGCGCACGGGACTAAATACGTTGCCACTACAACCGTCGCCTACCCGAGGGATCTGGAGAAAAAAATTAAAAAAGCCATGGAAATCAACGGCCCGAAATACATCCATATCCTGGTTCCCTGCCCGCTCGGCTGGGGCTTCGACGTGAGCGAGACCATCATGCTTTCGCGGCTGGCCGTCCAGACCGGGCTCTTCCCCATCTATGAGATGGAGGACGGAAAGATTACCTCGGTGATGAAAATAGGGAAGAAAGTTCCGGTCGAGGAGTATCTTAAGCTTCAGAAGCGCTTCAAACACCTTTTTCACGGGGACTGTCAGGGCCAACTGGCCGCTATTCAGGAAACCGCGGATGCCAACATCGCCCGCTTCAGCCTCATGGCGGAAGCGAAAAGGGAACCCGTTCCCGCGGTCTAGTTGAAAGGCGTTTCGCGTTAATATTTTGTAGGGGCGTCCCGCCTTTGGCGGGGCGCCCCTGCATTTTCCATCGGGAAGTTTGACCCGTCCCCTGAAAACCGTACAACTTTTATTTAGAAAATTTGGTATAATCAAGTTGTGAAAGGGGGACTTATGAAGAAGAGATTTTCTGAAGAACAAATCGTCCGGGGGCCCGGGGCAAGGAGAAATCGCGGTCATCACCATTCTTTCACAGCCATAAAGGGGTGACGGGGGCACATCCTGGGGTGAATTTTCGACGTACGGCTTAAGGGAGAACTATTTACTTTTTCTCCCGGCAGGAGTATAATAAAGTCAGAAAGGTCAAATGAGTCAAAATGACTTATAGAATAGGGAGCCGAGATCATGTTTTCCACAAATGCTACGGAAGCAAAGAGCAAATTCTCCGAATTGATCGGGATGGTGACCTACGGGAAGGAAAGGGTGATCATCAGTCGCAAGGGGAAACCCGTTGCGGCTCTGATCAATATCGAGGAACTCAAGCGCTTTGAAGAGATGGAAGAAGAGCTCGATACGCGGCTTTTTCAAGAAGCACTGGCCATGGGGGGGAAAACGATTCCTTTGGCGGAGGTTGTTCGCCGCTATGAAGGGCGTCAAAAAACAAAACTCACCCCTGGCAAGAAGAAATAATGTATCGCGTTGAGTTCAAGGAGCACGTGGTCAAAGCGCTTCTTGATTTTCCCCCGAAAATCTTCAAACAGGTCGTCATGAAGGCTCTTTTGCTGCAAAAAAATCCCAGGCCTCAGGATTGCAAGGCATTGAAAGGGATAAAAGATGCCTACCGGGTTGATCAGGGTGAGTACCGCATCCTGTATTCGATCGAGGATAAAGAAAAACAAGTTCTCATCGTAAAAATTGCACATCGTTCGGATGTCTACCGCCATTTGTGAGTGACAAACCTCTTTTTGCGAGCGGTTGGTGAATAGCGGGTGATACTGTCACTCATTAAGTGACTGGGTCGCAATGGCGGTTTACATTTTGTCTGCTTTTTTGTTTTTTACGGATTCGATGAGTTCAATAAGCCTTTCCATATCCACGGGCTTGTAGACTATTCCATAAGCCCCTTTTAGCCGCGCTTCCTGGACGAGGTCCTCGACGGCGTAGGCGGTCATCATCACCACCACCGCATCGGGTTTCATCTCATGGATCCGTTTGAAACTTTCCACTCCGTCCATGACCGGCATCTTTATGTCCATAAACGTGACGTCGAATGGCTGCTCGCTGACCCTTTCAATTGCCTCCCGGCCGTTGCAGGCGGTGGAAACATTGTATCCCTGAAATTTCAGGATCAGGGACATGGTAGCGCGGATGTCGGCGTTATCGTCAACGATCAGAATGCGGGTCGCTTCTTCCAACTTACTTTTCCTCCTCCGCATATGCAGGAAGTCTCAGGGTGAAAATACTGCCACTGCCGAACTCGCTGTCAAGAAGGAGACTGCCTTTATGCGCCGCCACCAGCATCCGGGAGATGGCCAGGCCCAGGCCGATTCCCTTCGCCTTGGTGGTGAACAGGGGTTCGAATACCTTTTCTATATTTTCAGGCTGTATGCCGGTTCCCGTGTCAGATATTGACAGGCTGTCCGAAAATGCCATTTGGCACCTCAATAAAGTAAAAAAGGAGGAAGCTCATTAGCTCTATGCACTGAAAATCCCACTTTGAACAAGGAAGGCGCTGCTTAACCTCTCAGCTACTTCCTCCAATATGGCCTTCATCCCCTTCCCCATCTCTTCGGCCTTCGCTTTTATCCCCCGAAACAGCTTCCCAAGATTGTGACCGATACACATCAAGGCAAACTCACCGCTTGCCTTCCCTTTGCCACGCAGTAAAAATCGCCTGAATCCAATGTTCTCCTTTATGTTCCCGTAAACAGGCTCCACCGTGCCCATCCGCTTCTTGTATATCTTTCCCCCAGCCTCGCTCCGGAGCTTCTCCAGCATCTCCAACACAAGGCCCGTCCGTTCGCCATTGGAAATAGTTCGATACTTCTCCTTCGTGCATTTCTCCCGAACCGGACAAACTCCACACGCTTGGCCCTTGTAAATTAAAAGGTGCTGCCTTCGGAAGTGACGCTCCTTGAAGAAGCGCAGCACCTTCCCCTCTGGACAAAGATAACAGTCTTTCTCTTTCTCATACACAAAGTTGAAACGGTGATACCGATTTCTCTCCTTGTCTCCTGTCAATATTCTCCTGATCTCACCGGCAAAATCGTGCACATAGCCGTCCAATCCAGCCTTCTTGATATATTCCAGATTCTCATACGTCCCATACCCAGCGTCCGCAACGACCTGCTCTAAATTTCCTCCAATAATCTCACGTGACTTTTCCACCATCGGCTTCAACTGGTTCTTGTCGTTCGCTTCGCGGACAAGGTCCTGTGCCACAATCAACCCGTCCTCAGTCACTGAACACTGCCCATTGTAGCAGGGGCGGATCACTCCGTGACGCTCCTTCATCATCTGTGCCTCCGGGTCCGTTACATTTACCTTCTTTAACCCTTCCGCCTCCAGACGCTTCTTTGCTTCCTCAAGACGGCGGCGGCGATCAGAGGCCTTCTGTAATTCAGGAGGCAATTCATCTCCTCGTCTCTCCCCATACTCTCGGTCCTCAGCCTCGTCAACATCCTTCGCCTCACGGAAAATTCTCTCAATTTCCGCATCCGTTTCCCGAATCAGTTCATCCAGTTTCTCCTTTTTCTTCGTCCTCTTTGCCGCCGCGTTTGCCCTGATCTTCGTGCCATCGATAAAGATCGCTTGACCTCGCCCTAAACCAGCCCCCCGGCAGAAAAGAACGATGTCTCTAAAGTATCCCTTCAACGCCTCAAGATTGTTCTTCCGAAAGTCGCTGATGGTCCGAAAGTCCGGCCTCTCCATCCCGCCCAGGTACAGATAGGCCAAGTCCATTTCGCATTTCCTGGCCAGCTTCCTCGAACTTCTGTCTCCAGTGGAATAGCCATAGAAAAGTATTTTAATGAGCATCTTGGGCTCGTAGGCTTTTCTCCCAAGGTGGCTGTATTTCTCCTCGATCTCATGGGTACACAGGCCCTCCACGACCTCGTCCACCAGGCGGGCCATGTGTCCTTCCGGGACAAAGTCCTCAATGGAAGGGGGCAGAAGAAAAAGCTGGTTGCGGTTGACTCCTCTAAATTTGCTCATCGTTGCCTCCAGGAAAATGATTGTTTCTTTCCTGGATAGATCCGACATAAAAAGGATTTTTCCTACTGAATTGGAAAACTATTTTCTGACAGCCTGTGCCCCCAATGTTACCCGTTCGCCCTGAGCCTGTCGAAGGGCAAGACCCATCCGTTCATGGTTCGACCCTTCGGCCGTTCGACCGACTCACGGCTCAGGGCTCACCACGAACGGAAACGAAGCGAGAAGGATAAAGGAGACGCTTGTTTTTTTCAGGGAATTCGTGACTGGCATAAATTATTCAATTTCTATTTTCGGACAGCCTGTTGATCCTTGACAATTGCGCTCCGCCGACGAAGGAGACTTCGAGCAGATAATCCGCTTCATCTCCCGATGCGCCCACAAAGCGCTCAAGGAGCATACGCAGGGCATAGCGGTGGAGTATTCACGGGGAAAGAAAAAAAGAACCGGAGTGGTTCTTTTTTGGTGGAGCTGGACGGGCTCGAACCGACGACCTCCTCCGTGCAAGGGAGGCGCTCTCCCAGCTGAGCTACAGCCCCACGATCTGGAAACTACAGGCTGGAAACTTAAGACTAGAACAGAAAAACATGGTGGGCCTTTGTGGACTCGAACCACACGCCTCGCCCTTATCAGGGGCGCGCTCTAACCAACTGAGCTAAAGGCCCTAATGCAGCTAAAGCTTATCATATCCACCCGAACGTGTCAAGCAACTTTTCCCTCCTCATTCGGCCACTGAGGCCATCCTGGAGGATGAGGCATCTTCCATGAAAACCTGGGCGAAATTCTTGGAACCGACCTTTAAAACCATCCCGTTCCGGATCTCAAGATCCAGATCCGGGGAGGATACCTTCTCCCCGTCCAGCGAAACCCCGCCCTGGGCGATAAGACGCCTGGCATCCCTTTTGGATTCGGCAAGGTTGGCCAGCACCAGAAGGTTGACCACCCAGATCCGTCCGTTGGAAAGATCGCTCTCGTTCAAGTTGACCCGGGGCATCCGCTCGGGCAGGCCCTTGTTTTGAACGACGGTTTCAAATTGCGCCTGGGCCCAGCGGGCCAGTTCTTCCGAGTGATAGAGGCGGACCACCTCGAAAGCCATCTTCTTTTTGGCATCCATCGGATGAAGACGCCCCGTCTTCAGTCCCTCTTCCATATCAGCAGCAGCAGCCTGCGGAAGTCCCGTCGCCAGGCGGATGTAATCCGGGATGATCTCGTCGGGAATGGACATCAGTTTTCCGAACATATCGGCCGGGGGATCGGTGATTCCCACGTAATTCCCCAGGCTCTTGGACATTTTGTTGACTCCGTCCAGGCCCACCAGTATAGGCATGAGAAGCGCCACCTGGGGCTCCTGGCCGAATTCCCGCTGAAGCTCCCGCCCCGCCAGGATATTGAAGACCTGATCGGTGCCGCCCAGCTCCACGTCCGCCCGGACAGCCACCGAGTCATGGGCCTGCATCATCGGATAGAGGACCTCGTGCAGACCGATGGGACGGCCGCCTTTATAGCGTTTTTCAAAATCGTCCCGCTCCAGGATCCGGGCCACCGTGAAACGGGAAGAAAGCGAGATGATGTCCTCGAATTTGAGTGGAGCCAGCCATTTGCTGTTGTAGGAGACGACGGTCTTTTCCGGGTCCAGGATGACGGAAAGCTGCTCCTTGTAGGTCCGGGCGTTTTCCTCAATCTCCTCGGGAGTGAGCATCTTCCGGCTTTCCGATTTTCCGGTGGGATCGCCGATGCGGGCGGTGAAATCTCCTATGATGAGGTGCACCTCATGGCCCAGATCCTGAAATTGACGCAATTTCCTCAAGACCACGGCAAAGCCCAGGTGGATATGAGGCGCCGTGGGATCGAGCCCCAGTTTCACCCTGAGGGGCCTCCCCTCCTCTTCGCTCTTTTTCATTTTGCCCAGAAGATCCACCTCGGAGATAATCTCCGCCGTCCCGTATTTGATGATATCGAACGCTTTCAATTTATTCCTCTTTCATCTGGCCTTGTTTAGTTCGGCTGAAAATCAGAGCGGACAGTCAGGGTCTGACCCCTGAAAAATACAACACCGGTTCCACGAAACTTATACAGCTTTTCCAGGTAGCGGAGCGATCTGACGTTATTGGCCGCTCCACCGCCGGTGGAATAGCCCCTGGCGATGATATCGGCGGAAAAAGGAGGAACCGTCCGAAAAAAATTTCCTTCGTTGTCATAGTTATTGGCGGCTCCTTTCCCTCTCTGAGGGTCCAGGTTATTGAGACAATGATACTTTTCAGAGGTCTCAAAGGTGATGTAAAAGTGCTGGGTGTCGTTGATATCGCACCGGCATACGCCGCTCCCTTCTTCGACGTGGAACTTCCCGTTGGTGTAGGTCATAGGCGTGCCGGCGTTCCAGTAGCGGTCGTTCTCCAGGCGGTATATGGCCCAGTCAATACCGGTCTGAGCCGCGTGGATGGCCGCCTCTCTCTCCTGAAAGGTTGGGGTAAGGGTCATGTTGTCGGAGCCGGTCAAAACCAGGCTGGTGCCCAGAATCGCCAGAAAACAAAGAAGCAGGAGCGTGGTGATGAGGACGATTCCTTTCCTGGGCTTCTCCATAAAATCCCCTCCTTCCATACAGGAGCATCCATCCCTTCATTTCTCTCAAACAGAAAAAAACACCCCCGTTATTATAGCTAAATTAAGGGGTGATTGCAAGAATTTTACATTTTTGCAGTATTTCGCTCTCAGGCGTCTTCCATAATCGTATCCAGAACCAGCGGCAGGAGGGAAGGCGAATCTTCCCCAACGGCAAAGGCGTCCAGGATGATTTTTTCAGCCTTTCTGAATTTTTCCTCATCGTTGGCGTATATGGAGACCAGGGCCTCTCCCTTTTCCACCTCATCGCCGACCCGCTTCCTTAGAATGAGGCCGACCGCGGGGTCAATCACGTCTTCTTTTCTCTCTCTTCCGGCCCCCAGGACCATGGCCGCCTGCCCAACCGCCAGGGCATTGATTTTTACTATGCGGCCGCGCCCGGGCGCAGGAACATCACGGATGATTCCGGGTTGAGGAAGAAGCGAGAGGTCTTCCACGACCCGGACGGAGCCGCCCTGGGCGGCGATCATCTCCCGGAACTTCCGGGCTCCCAGGCCGTTGGCAATCATTTTTTCCGCAATCGCCTTACCTTCTTCCAGATTTTGCGCTGCTCCCCCCATCTGGATCAAGTGCCCCCCAAGGATGATTGAGACTTCACGCAGGGCGCTTCCAAGGTGCTCTCCATTCAGGATTTCGACGGCCTCCCGAACCTCGAGCGCATTGCCTATCATGGTGCCCAGGGGTTGATCCATATCCGTGATGACGGCCCGGACCCTCTTCCCGGCTTTACAGCCTATTTTAACCATGACGCGGGCCAGCTCCCTTGACAGCTCCATGGTCGGCATGAAAGCGCCGCTCCCGGTTTTCACGTCCAGCAAAATAGCATCGGTCCCGGCGGCCAGCTTCTTGGACATGATACTGCCCGCGATTAGAGGGATGGAGTCCACGGTGGACGTCACGTCCCTCAGCTTGTAGATTTTCCCATCCGCCGGCGCCAGGTCCGCCGTCTGCCCGATAATGGCCAGGCCTATTTTTTTCACCTGCTCGATGAATTCGTCTCCGGTAAGCTGTATACGAAAGCCGGGGATGGATTCAAGTTTATCGAGGGTCCCGCCGGTGTGGCCCAGTCCCCGCCCAGACATCTTGGCCACCGGAATACCCGCCGCCGCGACCAGGGGCGCCAGAATAAGTGTCGTCGTGTCCCCGACACCCCCCGTGCTGTGCTTATCCACCTTGATTCCGGGGATGGCCGAGAGGTCCACCACTTCGCCGGAGTGCATCATCACCATCGTGAGTTCGGTCGTCTCCTCCTCGTCCATGCCCTGAAAATAAACGGCCATCAGGAAGGCGCTCATCTGGTAGTCGGGCACTTCTCCCCGGGTAAAACCGTTCACGATGGAGGCTATTTCCTCCCGGGAAAGCCTCAGGCCCTTCTTTTTCTTCTCGATGATGTCGCAGGCTCTCACAGAACCATCTCCCTGACGCACTCCTTGACCAGAGTCATAAAGCGGGGCTTAGCCAGACGGGCCACTTCCAGCACCTCTTCGTGGCTTACCCCGTGGCTCTTCACGATGACGTCGGTGACACAGGAAATCCCGAGCACTCTGATACCCGCCTGGCAGCAGACAATCACCTCGGGCACCGTGGACATCCCGACTGCATCGCCACCTATTTTCTCAATAAATTTAATTTCGGCGACCGTCTCGTAGTTAGGCCCGGAGACCGCCGTGTAAACTCCCTTCCTGAGAGGTATGCCGTGTTTCTTCCCTATTTCGAAAGCCAGCTCCACCAACTTTTTGTCATAGGCATTGGAGCAATCCACAAAACGGGCGCCCAGAGCAGGTTCATTCAAACCGTAGAGAGGATTCCCACCCATCAGGTTGATGTGATCCGTGATGATCATGAGATCCCCTGCGTTGAACTCCATGCTGATTCCGCCGCAGGCATTGGTGACGATTAACGCCCGAATACCTAAAGCTTTCATTATGCGGACCGGGAAGGTGATATCCTGCATCGAATATCCCTCGTAATAATGAATTCTCCCCTTCATGGCCAGGACGCTTTTACCGGAAAGGCTGCCGATGTGCATTTCGCCGGCATGTCCCGCCACCGTAGAAGGCGGGAAGTGAGGAATCTCGTGAAAAGGGACAATTGCGTCGGCCTTGACCTCGTCGGCCAGGTCTCCCAGGCCGGAACCGAGAATCAGTCCCACCTCCGGGACGACTTTAGTCCTGCTCCTTATATAGGCGACAGCCTCGTCAATATTTTTCCTGAGATTCTGCATTATCGTTCTCCTCTCTTTTCCGCTGCTTCTATCTGATCTCGCCGGAAAAGCTCGTTCCGGCCAGTTCACCCTTAATGCCCAGCATTTCGGCTATCGTGGCCCCGAGATCGGAAAATGTTGCGCGGATTTTCAGATCAATGCCCTGCTTAAGACCCTTTCCATAGACCATGAGGGGAACGTATTCCCGCGAATGATCCGTGCCGGGCGTGGTGGGATCGCACCCATGATCCGCCGTGATGAAGAGGACATCTCCATCCTTCAGCGCACCAAGAAGCGAGGGAAGAAAAGTATCAAAAGCCTCCAGTGCCGCTGAAAAGCCCGCCTTGTCGTTCCTATGTCCAAAGAGCATGTCATAATCCACCAGGTTGGTGAAAAGGATGCCGTCATCTTTTCCCTGGACAATTTTCAGGGTCTGCTGCATCCCGTCCGCGTTGTCATGGGTATGCACGGTCCAGCTCATCCCCTGCCCGGCAAAGATGTCCTCGATTTTCCCGATGCCGTAGACCGGGTACCCGGCATCGATCGCATAGTCCAGGAGGGTCTTGCGCGGAGGCGAAAGAGAAAAATCACGCCGACGGTCGGTGCGGCGAAAATTCCCGCTCTCTCCTGTAAAGGGACGGGCGATGACCCGGCTCACCGCATGGGGAGCGGTCAGCATTTCCCTAGCCACCCGGCAAATCCGGTACTGCTCCTCGATTGGAATGACGCTCTCGTGGGCCGCTATCTGGAAGACGCTGTCGGCCGAGGTGTAGACGATGAGGGAGCCCGTCTTAACGTGGATATCCCCAAGTTTTTTGATGATCTCCGTTCCGGAAGCCGTACAATTGCCGATGACCTTCCGTCCGACCGCTTTCTCAAAGGGCTCGATGACCTCCGGAGGAAAACCATCCGGGTAGGTAGGAAAAGGATCGGCGGTGATTAGACCCGTAATCTCCCAGTGCCCTATGGTTGTGTCCTTGCCGGCCGATTTTTCGGCCATCCTCCCGAAACACCCCATGGGCTTTGAATGAGGCGGAACCCCTTCGATGGGGCGGATGTTGCCGAGGCCCAAACGGGCCATGTTGGGCAGGTTAAGGCCGCCCATGGCGCGGGCGAGGTTCCCCAGGGTATCACTCCCCTCATCCTTAAAGCGGGAGGCATCCGGAAGTTCTCCGGCGCCGACTCCATCCAAAACGATTATGATCGCCCTTTTAATAGTCATAGCCTTCCCCTTTCTAGTATGTAACTTCTCTCAAAAGCAAAAAAAACCTCTCTTTAAAACAGGCTCATCTGCTCCCCTTCATTGGTTCTGGCCCGCACAACGCGGCCGTAGTTCCCGCCTCCCCCTGAACGAAGCTTGAGAAGTCCCTCCCGCCCCAGCATGATGTGATTGGCGATTTCCCATCCCACCGCCTTTTTCAGATCGTCACTGGAGGCCGAATGCAGGACTGCCATCTCACTCCCGAAATAACTTATCAAATGATCGAGGACCCTTTTATTCACGCCCGGAATGAACTCGAGGGGCACCTGGTAGCAGTAGGGCGGGCGGTGGGAGGGATGGCGTGGTTCCTCATAATCCTGGATCTCGACGACCCGGTCAAGGACTCCCCTGGTGAAGCTGTCGCCGGAACGGCCGCAGAACTCACAGGACAGGACCGGGGGAGGGCTCTCAGCCACCTTTCCGCAGATGGAGCAGGAGGAGCGGTGATACCGACCGAGACGCGGATCGAGACCGTAGTTGGCCGATATTCTCCTTCCATTCTCGCGGTTAAGAGCCAGCATGAGTTCCTTGAAAGTGGAATTATCCATCTCAAAGACGGTGTATTCCCTCCCGATCTTGGGAAGTGAGTGGGCATCGGAACTGCTCAGAAAGGAAACCTGCTCCAGCTCCTCCAGGCGATCCGCAATATCGGTGTCCGCGCTTAAACCAAGTTCCAGGGCCGGGATCAGGGAGGCATCTTCCACCGGGAAAAGATCCCGGAGACGCCGGGCGGCGTTTCCGTAGACGCTCTTGTGCGGAGTGAAGGCGTGGGCGGGCACGAGGACCCCGCCAATCGCCCTGATTACCGCCTGAAGCTGGGCCGACGTGAGCGTGGCCCGCTGGGAAGAAAGCTCGATGTTGCTTATATACCGGGACATGACGCGGGAGAATTCCTTCATTTGTTTTAGGAATGGGAAATAGGCCAGGTGGTGGGCCACGCCGCCTTCCTCTTCCACCGTCTCAACCTCGGATCCCAGGATAACGGTGAGTCGCTGGCGGTGGAGCATGCCTCCTTCCGAAAGTTCAGTCAGTTCCCCGGCCGCCATGAGTTCGTCCACATCGCGCAGCACCCCGGGACTGCCGCAGTCCGCGATGCCGGCGATATCAATCCCTTTTCGGGTAAGACTCTCACGGACGATTCCCGCCAGAGTCAAATCAGGGGAGGCGGTAATCTTAACCGCTCTCCCCTGATTGGTTCTCCCGATATGGATGTGCAGATCGGCAATGAGCTTTTTAAACATCACCCTGCTTTTTTTTCCTGAGCATCTCCTCCTCGATGAAGATCTCCACGTCCTTCAACTCTTTGAATTCCTTGTACATCGAGGCAAAACGGATATAGGCGATTTCATCTTCCCTGCTCAGGTGTTCCATGACCAACTCGCCGATCCGGTTCGTGTCTACTTCTTCATCCGTACTCAGCCGGAGCGCCCGTTCGATATCGTCCACAATTTCCTTGATACGGCCGACCCCCAACGGGCGTTTTTCACAGGCCTTCATAATGCCAATCGTGAGCTTTTCGCTGCTGAAAGGCTCCCGGCGCTAATCCTTTTTGACCACCAGGAGAGGAGAGCCGTTATAACGCTCATAAGTGGTGAAACGCCGCCTGCATTTCTGATTGAGGCATTCCCTGCGGCGGCGAATCTCCCTGTCATCCTCCGTTGGGCGCGAATCAAGCACTTTGCTCTCGCGGTGGCAGCAATACGGGCATTTCATCCTGACACACCTGCCGGAGTGGGAGAGTGGGGTCAGATCCTGACCCCTTTAACCTCCCTATTTTCTCTTGAGGAAAGACGGAATCATATCGCTTCCCGTAGCCACCATAATGGGCTGGACATCGGTGAGTTCCTTCAACTGGGGCAATTCGATCTTATCGTCCTTGCCGATTACCTTGGGTGTGAATCCGGTGGCTATCACGGTAATCTTGACGTCGCCCTGCATCCTTTCGTCCGTGCCCGCCCCGAAGATGATGCGGGCATCGGGATCCACGGCTCTGGCGATGATCTCGGCGGCTTCGTTGACCTCCATGAGGCTCATGTCGGTCCCGCCTGTAATATTGAAGAGGACGCCCTTGGCGCCGTCAATCGTGGTCTCCAGGAGAGGACTGGCGATGGCCATCTTGGCGGCGTCGGCAGCCCGATGGTCCCCGGTGCCGATGCCGATCCCCATAAGAGCCGAACCGGCGCTCGACATGATCGTCTGGACATCGGCAAAGTCCAGATTGATGAGGCAGGGGATGGTGATGAGATCGGAGATGCCCTGCACGCCCTGCCGGAGCACATCATCGGCCACCTTGAAGGCGTCAACCAGGGGAGTCTTCTTATCCACCACCTGAAGCAGGCGATCATTCGGAATCGTTATCAGGGTGTCCACCCGCTGTTCCAATTCCTGGATCCCCTTTTCGGCGGCCTTCTGACGCACCCGGCCCTCGAAGGTAAAGGGCTTGGTGATCACCGCGACCGAAAGGGCATTCACCTGGCGGGCGATGTCCGCCACGACGGGGCAAGCCCCGGTGCCGGTTCCGCCCCCCATGCCGGCTGTGATGAAAACCATGTCGGCACCTTCAATGGCGCTCTGAATCTGCTCGGCGTTCTCTTCGCAGGCCTCCTTGCCGATTTCCGGGTCGGAGCCTGCCCCGAGACCCTTGGTGACACTGCTCCCGATGTGAATCCTCTGATCCGCATCGCAGAGGAAGAGAGCCTGTGCATCGGTATTTATCGCGATGAACTCAACCCCCTTCAACCCCATCTGGATCATTCGGCTGACGGCATTACACCCGGCGCCTCCCACCCCGACTACCTTGATCCCTGCAAACTGCTCCAACTTCGCCTGAACTTTTTCTTCCGGCATCTTCACAGCCTCCTCCTTTTGAAATTTAGAATATATCGTGTAACCAATGAATCACCTTTCCGAAAGTTCCCTCCATTTTCCCGCCCCTGGCGCCTGCCAGCGGCCGCTGGCGCGCTTTCAATCCATACAGGACAAGTCCGACGGCGGTGCTGTAGGCCGGGGAGCGCACTGTATCCACCAATCCTTCAACCTCCGTGGGGCAGCCTATGCGGACGGGGACATCCAGGATCTTCTCCGCCACGCGATCCATGCCCCTGAGCAGCGCCCCGCCCCCGACCAGAACCGCTCCCGCAAGATAGGTTCCGCCATCGGATTTCTTCAGTTCCTCTTTGACAAGATCCAGAATCTCATGAACCCTTGCTTCGATGACTTCAGCCAGGTATCTGTTGGAGAGCGGAGGTGTCTTCTTGACTGTGAGATCCTCGATAATCTGCACCTCTTCCTCCTTGATAATCGAAGGAGAGGCAAATCCGTATTCTATCTTGATCCGCTCGGCCTCGGCCATGGGAAGTTTCAAAACCACCGCAATATCATGACTTATATGTCCTCCCCCGACGGGGATCACCGCGGTGTGGGACACGTGCCCCTGCTTGAAAACGGCCACATCGGTCGTCCCTCCGCCCAGGTCTATAAGAACGGCCCCGAGCTCCTTCTCCTCGGCATCCAATACCGCCTCGCTGGCGGCCAGGGAGCCCAGGGCGAGCCCCCCCGGAACGACTTCGAGACCCGCCTTCTGGACGCACTTGACGATGTTCTGAAGCATAGTGGCAATCCCGGTAGCGATATAGGTGTCCACTTCCAGGCGCATCCCCGACATCCCGATGGGATCCTTGACCCCGTCCTGGCCGTCAATGCGGTAGCCTCTGGGGATGACGTGAATGACCTCGCGATCGGAGGGAACGCTGACAATCCTGGCGGCGTCCATGACCCGCCTGACTTCCACTCCGGAAATCTCTTTTCCGGGATTGGCGACGGCGATCACCCCGTGGCTGTTGAAAGAGGAGATGTGCTCGCCGGTCACCCCCACGTAAACCGAGCTGATATTGAGGCCCGACATGCGCTCCGCTTCTTCCACGGCAGACTCGACGGACTTCAGCGTCTCATTCATGTCGACGACGACGCCCTTGCGCATGCCCCGGGAAGGACTCTCGCCCTTACCGATGATATCCAGCCGCTGAGAGGAAACACTCTCGGCGATCACACATCGAACGGTGCAGCTTCCGATGTCAAGGCCCGCTATTACTTCATTTTTTATCATTGTTTGATTTCACCCAAGCAAACTTGTGTTCGATAAGCCCGAACATGTTTTCGACAGGCTGGAGGCCTTATTGAAAGATTCTCCCCTTGAGAAAAAAAATCCTTTTATGTGGAGGAAAGAAATTATTAAAGCCGGGGGGTATCCTGTTTGGGCTTTTGAAGAAGATCCCTGCGGATTGCAGCCAGGTTCTGAAAAATGCGCACCCCGAAAGTGATCACCGCCGCCAGATAGAGATCAACCCCGAGCCAGTCGCCGACAAAGGTGAGCAGGCCTCCAAGGATGGCGTTCGCGGCAAAGCCTGTAAGAAAGATCGCGGAATTGAATTTATCCTCCATCCCCGATTTTACGGCGCCGAAGATCGAATCCAGTACCGCCAGAAAAGCCACGGAAAGGTACTTGGCATATCCCAGCGGAAGCGGATGGGGAATCACATAATAACCCAGGAGCATTCCTGCAACGAGCGCGATCAAGGGTAGCATTACGGCCCACCTTCCTTTTTCTCCAGCGGTTTCGCGTAACGCATCACCAAGCTGCCTTCGAAGGCCGGCAGTTGAACACTCTGTTCCTGCTTGATCTTGACCTCCACCCCGTTGCGGATGCTGGGCGCCATGCTGTCCAGAAAGCCCCCCTGCATACGGAGAGCCGCATCGAGTTCCTGGGAGGGACCGATCGCCCCCACTATGTAGGGCGGCGAGAGCCTCTCGGAATTGACCAGTATGATCGGGCCGGCGCAGCGAATAGCAGTATTGGCGGCAATGCGCTGTCTGTTGATGGCGATCGCCTCGGCGCCGGCGGCCCACAGTTCGTTCACCAGAGCCTCCAAATCCACATCATGAATGAGGTAGAGCCAGGAGTCCTCTCCGACTTTGGGCCTCTTGAGAGAATCCTTAAGAGTCACCGTGATCCCCGGCCCCACCAGGGGAACCAGGCCGGCCTGCAGCTTCGCCGAATTCAGGAGAGACATCATGGCCTGAGTCTTACTGCTTCCCTCCGAGAGCGACTTTTCCAAATCCCCTACCCGGGACCTCATCTGACTCAGTTCAGCCATAAGCTTGTTGTTTTCTTTTTCCAGATCGCGGACCATAAAGGCCATATCTTCTATGCGCTTGGTGGGTGGAGGACCCAGGGACTGCTGGGAGCGAAAGAGAACGGCGATGAGAATTCCCAGAATGAAACAGCCCAGGGCCACGGGCAACTGCCAGCTCAGACGGTTCATCTTCTGCCTTCCTCGGTCAGCTCTATGATCGGTTCCGAGCAGCGAAGATCCACACCCTCAATCCGCCTGTTCTTGGAGGCAAGAAGTTCCAGGAGCGGCGAAAGCTTTTCCAGGCGGTGTCCCATCTCGGCCATCTCCTGCCCCCCTACTTTTTCACGGACCCGGCCCAGCGTGATTTTAAGGGGAGCATCGCGATACCAGCAGCGGAGCGCCAGATTGTTATTTGTGTCCGAAGTAAAGGCAACCACCATCTCTTTTATTTTTTCATGCCCCGGCTCTTCCAGCAGCCCTTTCCAACGCTGAACCGACTTCAGAAGAGCCGAGGAGATAACCATGCCGTGACGAACAGGCACATCCAGAAGGATCCTGGGAAGAGAAGCTTCGCTCGATCCCGATAATTTATCGAGGATCTTCCCCTCCTGATCGGCGCAGAACCACTGACCGGCGAACTTCTCCGACATTACCAGAAATGCGGGTACCCGCTCCTGAATGCAAATGGAGATTCTCCCCGGCCATAGCCAACGAACCTCCACCCGCCTGATTCTCCCGACTGAGGCCAGACGTTCCCGGACCGCTTTCAGGTCGAGCGTCAGCAGATTCTCCCCGGGGACAATGTTAGCCAGAGAAAGAATTTCATCCTTTGGAATATTACCGTTTCCACTCACGGAAATCTGACTGAGTTTAAACAGGGGACAGTTTAAAAAGATAAGCTGCCCGGCAAAGAAGAGCAGTATCGCAAGAGCTTTCCAGCCGCCATTTGAGGACGGGACAACCCTCTTGGTGCGGGTTATCCTGCGCCTTGGTTTTGCCTTTGGTTTAACCGGCATAATCTAGGTCCTCAAGAGACGATCCCGGCGGAAGCGCTCCAGGGCCCACTCCACTTGTTGGGCCAGCAGGCGGGAAAATTTGATGCCGACATTCGCCGCCGCTTCCGGGAGCAGACTGGTATCCGTCATTCCGGGAATTGTGTTAACCTCGAGAACCATTACCTCCTCCTCTTTAGAGACTATCATGTCCACCCTCGACATCCCAAAGCATCCCAGAAGTCGGTGAGAGGCAAGGGCCAGCTCCTGCGCCCGCTCATAAGCCGCCTGGGGAATCCGGGCGGGGATGACATGGGTGGACATCCCCGGCACATACTTGGTTTCAAATGTATAAAATTCGCCGGCCGGGACAATCTCCATTACCGGCAGAACCTGAAGTTCATCGGCGCCCAGCACGCCCACTGTTATCTCGGTCCCCGCCACATAGCGCTCCAGGACTACTTCGTGGCAGTATTGCCGGGCCAGTTCAATTGCCTCCCCGAGCCGGGAGGCATCTTTCACGATAGTGATGCCGATGGTGGAGCCCCCCACCGATGGCTTGACCACTACCGGCAGACCGATGGAGAGAAGTTCTTCTTCCGCCGGGCGCACGCCGTCACCAAGAAAAATCCAGGAAGGGGTCGGAATGCCCGCGCCATCAAAGAGGCGTTTGGCCATCGCCTTGTCCATGGCCAGGGCCGAGGCCAGAACACCTGAGCCCGTATATGGAATACCGGCAAATTCCAGAAGACCCTGAATGCGCCCATCCTCCCCGTTGGGGCCGTGAAGGGCCAGGAAAGCCGCTTCAACCCGCTCCTCTTTCATGACGGAGATTAGATTCTCGTCAGGATCAATCTTCACTACTTCAAAACCAGCACTCATAAGCTCCCGGGCCACGTTCTCGCCCGAGCGCAGGGAGATCTCCCGCTCCGGGGATCTTCCCCCCATGAGGACCGCTACCTTCATCCTCTCACCATCTTCCGACCCTGATGATCTCAGGGACGATTTCGATCTGATACTGCAACCGGATCCTTCTCTTAAGTTCCTCCACCAGCGCCCAGACCTCTTCGGCCCGCGCTCCGCCGGTGTTGACGATAAAATTACTGTGCCTGGTGGAGACCATGGCCCCGCCCTTCGCCAGGCCCGTTCCTCCCACCCCGTGCACCAGTTCCCAGGCGCGTTTTTCGCCGGGATTCCTGAAGACGCACCCGGCGCTCCGCATATCGAGAGGCTGGCCGGCGGCCCGCATCTCCCGCATGGACTTAAGTGCCTCCCGGATCTTCTCCGGATCCCCAGGGGTCAGCTTGAGAGTCGCCCCCAGAATCGCCCATCCGGGCTTCCGGCCGCCCTGGCGGTAACCGAAGCCCCATTTTTCACCCGGGATTACCCGGAGTACACCCCGCTCATCCAGGATGCGGATGGACTTGACCTGTTCCCCGAGAGACCAGCCATAGGCCCCGGCATTCATGACCAGCCCCCCACCGAGCGAACCCGGGATCCCGCCGCCGCACTCCAGGCCGGCAAGACCTTTTTCCGCGGCCAGATCCGCCAGCCTGGACAGGGTTACCCCCGCTCCGGCTGAAACGAGAGGAGAGCGGAACCGCACTCGAGAGAAACTCTTCTCTAATTTGATAACTACTCCCGCGATCCCTTCATCGGAGACAAGAATGTTGGTGCCTTTTCCCAGAATGAAAAAAGGGAGGGACTGCTCGCGGACAAAGAGGAGAGCGGTCTTGAGATCCCTGAGATTTTCCGGGACCAGAAAAAGATCCGCGGGACCCCCGATTCCGAATGAGGTGTGGCGGGACATCGGCTCTCTCTCCGCAATCAGGCCCTGGAATGACTGCCTCAGCTTTTCAATCTTCATCTCAGCGACGACTCCAGTTTCAAGTACCAGTTGCCGTCCGGAGCCTTGTGCCAGTAGAAGATGACATCCGGCTGACGAATTTCACCGGTATTTAATATTTTAACCGTCGAATGGGTCTTGACCCTGGCCCGAAGGGATGTGGAGTCGATATCCAATCCGCTGATCTCATAGCGCATGAGATCCAGAAACTCCGGCTTGATCTGAAAGATCCGCTCTATAAGCTCCGGGATATTAACTTTTTTCTGCTCTTCCGGAGAGTGGCAGGCGGCCGCCGCGGCGAAATCCTTGTAGCGGATGTCCTCCAGGAAATGCAGGGTCTTTTCCGTGAGAATATTTTTGTCTGAATTGAAGGGAAGCGGGATGGGACTCGTTCCCAAAGAGAAATACAAGGCCAAAGCCAGCGCCGGCACAAGAAGTACGAGGATGAAAAAACCGATTTTCTTCAAAACCAGCCTCCAAATTTCTATGTCATATGTTCTTGAGATCCCGGCACAACCCCTGCAAAAAAAGAGAAATCATCCAAGGAAAAAGCACTCCTTGCTCGAAGAAGAAAGAAGTTGAGTTGATTGTTGGTTTTTGGTCAAGGGAAGAATCCACAGATTACGCAGAAGGGAAAAGGAGAGAGGTTAAAATGGAGTATCCCAAGGTGGGCGGAGAGCTTCTCGGGCAGCTTCGGGAGATCTGTGGGCTGAAAAATGTCCTGGTCGAAAAAGAGCGGGTCTGCGACTATGCCCTGGACGAATCTCCCCGGTATGATTCAACGTGCGAGCCGGAGGTTGTAGTCAAGCCGCGCAGCCGGGAAGAAGTATCCCGCATCCTCCGCCTGGCCGACGAAAATAAAATTCCGGTGACGGCGCGGGGCGGCTCCACCGGACTCTGCGGAGGCTGCATTCCCCTGCACGGCGGGATCGTCCTGTCCCTGGAAAAGATGGATAGAATCATCGAGATCGACCCGAATAATTTCGTAGCCGACATGGAGGCCGGCGTGCCATTGCTCAAGTTCTACGAGGAGCTGGAGAAAGACAATTTCTTTTTTCCGGCCCATCCCGGGAACGAATCGGCCATGGTGGGCGGGGTCATTGCGACGAATGCAGGGGGCTCCCGCGCCCTCAAGTATGGGGTCATCCGCAACTTTGTCCGGGGCCTCGAAGTCGTGCTGGCGGATGGAAGCATCCTGGAACTCGGCGGAAAATACCTGAAAAATTCGGCGGGTTACAGCCTGCTCAATCTCATGATCGGCTCCGAGGGCACCCTGGGCGTAATCACCCGGGCCATCATCGCCTTCATGCCGCCGCCGGGCCACACGGCCACTCTGGTCATCCCCTACAATGATATTGAGTCCGCCATCCGCTCCGTCCCCGAGATCCTCAAAAACTGCGCCCGCCCCATGGCCATCGAATTCGTGGAAACAGAGCCGCTCTTCATCACTGAAAAATACCTGGACAAATCATGGCCGACACACCTGGGGAAGGCGCACCTTATGGTGATCCTGGACTCTTCCTGCGAAGAAGAAAGCCTCAGGCAGGCCGAAAAAATTTCAGAGATCTGCCTTAAGAACGGGGCTCTGGATGTCTTCGTGGCCGATACCACCGCCAGGCAGAAAGATATTCTGGACATCCGCTCCAACATCTACGAGGCCATCAAGAAGCACACCGTCGAGATCCTGGACGTGGCCGTGCCTCCCGCCTCCATCGCGGAATTCGTGAACCGCCTCCACGAAATAGGAGATCGGCACCACCTCTGGCTCCCCACCTTCGGGCATGCCGGGGACGGCAACGTCCACACCCACTGCATGGACGCCTTCTACCGGGATGGAGAAATGGTGCCCCTCCGGGAGGAGGAGTGGAAGAGGCAAATATCGGAAGTCGTGGACGAGATTATTCGGCTGGGCTTGTCCCTGGGCGGCACCTTCACCGGCGAGCACGGCGTGGGAATTGCCAAGAAGAAATATATGTCCCTCATGTACCCGGAAAAACATCTCTCCATCCTGCGAGGAATCAAGAAAGTCTTCGACCCCAACGGCATCCTGAACCCCGGAAAAGTCTTCGACTGAAACTGCTAGAGGCTAGAGGGTCTGACTCTGACTTCTTCAGAAACTTTTATTGATCAATCCGGCAAACCCCGGGCTTTTCTCAGATTTTTCCAGAACGGTTTATAGAGAAAACTCCGTTCATCCAACTCGCAAAGCTGTTTAAATAGAGGTTTTGTGACCGTAAAGGCCAGAATATCCGGCGGCAAAAACTGCCGCATGGCAATATCAGTCGCACCGACCAGCGCCTGAGGAATGTTCAGATCGTCAAACAGGGCCATCAGTTGCCTGCAGCCTGAACCAAATGGAATGATGGCCGGCACGGCGTCCCCGGGCGCACTGTTGTACTGAGCGCCATGCAGGAGCGCACTCATTTGATCCGGGTTCACATAGAAGGTAACGGTTTTCAGAAAATCATACTGTTGTTCACGAAGAGGGCCGATGAGAATGTTGGGATACTCCGGGGCACAGGCTTTCAGCTGATCCAGCCAGCAATTCATCAGTTCATGCGAGGATTTCAAACCCTCGAAATCGGCGAGAAATTTGACGAATTCGTCCCGGGGCCAGGTCGAAATGCCGAACAGGTGATTTCCCGCTCCCCTGCACCCAAAATTGTCCCTGGTGAGGTGGAGAGTTTTCCCCTCAAGCCAGGCTTTATAAAATGAAAAAGTGCATATGTTTTTCCCCGGCTCAGGGAACACCCGGGGCTCGAACGGCGCCGTGTCGGGCGCGTCGTAAACCCCGATGAGAGGAGTTGTAATGCCTGTTCTTTCCAGTAAGTTTTTCGGATTGGGCTGCATGATGCCCTCCATAGTCAGAATCCAGAATCCAGAATTCAGGAGTCAGAAGGTTAAGGTATTAATCATACATTGTTAATTTCTAACTTTTTAGCTTTTTCCCTCTCCACTTGTGCCCACGATAGAAAACATCCCGGGCTATGGCTGTTTTGTCGGCATACTTGTCAGTCGCGGCCTCTATAGCTTTGTTGGTGAATGCCATGACGGCCACCCATATTTTCTATAGAAACTGAATATTGTATCTTCATAGATGTCTGCAAATTCTGCTGCCCGTTCAATAGTAGGGCATTTACAGGTGAAAGTATGATCGAGTTGAACAGTTACTTCATACCATGTGTCTGCACCAACGATTATTTTGGAAATTTTTATATATAGGTTTCTTTTCCGACCCCCCATTCAATGATATCTTCCCATTTATCATTGAAGACGAGATACTCTTTTATTTCAGGAATTTTGGCTCTGATTAAATCTTTACGTTTACTCACTTTTCTTGCCACAAACAGGAAAATAAGCAGGGCCGATGCGATCAGAATAACCTGCACCAGGAAACACCACAAGTCATTCACCGGCGGCAACAGTTCTTTCATGCTCAACCTCCCTTCTCCTCTGTGCGGCCAGGCTCCGTGTCGCGACAAAATCCCTGCATCCCGTTTTCCTTACAGCCTTTTTCAAGCATGATATCCACGATCGTGCCATCCATATTCTCCATGCCAAGTGCCGTGATGCGGCCCAGGTTCCTGATGGTATCTTCCGCGGAAAGCCCGACAAAGCCTTCCATGCCCTGGATTCCGTAATGATTCATGGCCAGGTAAGCCGACCTGATCGCCGCATCGGTGGAGCTCACTACTTTCAGGGCACAGCCGCTTTTGGCGCCGTCGCACAGCATTCCGCCCAGGTCGCTGACCAGGTTGTTGACGGCCAGGCCAAGGGCCGGGATATCTTTCCCGTTGTTTTGATAGACGATGCCGCAGGCCGCGCCGACACCGGCGGCTATGGCGCACCCACAGATAGGGGCCAGATCGCCGATAAAAACTTTCACGTAGGAATTCAAAAGGTGCGACAAGGCGATGCTTTTCAGGATGGTCTTCTCTGAAATCCCGAAATGTTTCCCAACGTTATAAGGCACCAGGGTGGCGACCACGCCCTGGTTGCCGCTCCCGCCGCTTGACATGACCGGCATGGCCATCCCGTCCATCCGCGCGTCAACGGCGCAGGCTGCCAGAATCTTCGTGGATGAGAAGACATCGTCAAGCAGGAAGCCTTTTTCGATCAGTTCCAGAAGGTAGTAGCCGACTTTTTTTATTTTCATTCCCTCCCGGGAAATGGCCAGATTCATCTCGATGCCCGATCTCAGGTAGTCCATATCCTCCTCGTCGATCTCGTCAGCCAAGGTGACGAGATCGGCAAGAGTGTGTGTTCTCAACCTTTCCCTGTACGTCGCCTCGAGTGAAGAGGCTGGCTTGTTCCTGTAATCAAGCAGAACTTTCCCGTCCAGTTCATGGAAGACCACGTTCGTGTGTCCCCCGGAAAGGATGCATTCGCTGTGATGGTTTTTTGTTTCAAGGAAGACGTTGACGAAAAAATGGGTGCAATGGGGATGAATTTTCAAAGTGACCGCCTGATTCGCTATGAGCCGCCTGGCCTCTTCAAGATGAGCGGGGGTCACCTCCTTGAGAACTTCCATTTTTCTATCGGGCCTGGCCACCAGACACCCCAGCACCCCGGCGATGAGATTTCCCTTTTCCCAGGCTGTATTGGGGATGTGGACCGCCAGGCCGTTTTTATAGGTTGCCTGATCCACTACGATACATATTTTTTCCGGCCTCTCGTTGGTCCCCTCTGCCGCAACACTGGCCGCATAGGCGACGGAACTCGGTTCCGTGCATCCCATGGCTGGAAAAACCTCGTGTCTGATGACTTCTTTGTAGATGTTCATGGAGATGAACTTCTGTGCTTAATTCCGGTACTCCTTGTAAGCAAGAAAAATCCAGGCAATGACCTGCTCTCCCTCCCCGTTTCCGGGGAGGGACCACCGGCAACAGAGGCGCAGAGAGCTAGCCTGTTTTCTTCAGGCTGTCCGCCTTTTCAGTCAATTCCAACCAGAGGTCTTCTTCCTCTCGAATGAGTTTTTCCAGGTATTCGTAGCGCAGGTTGCGTTCGAGAGACCATGACTGCGGATCCGTCGAAAAGGCCTGATGAATTTCTTCGAACTCTTTCTTATGGTTATCAATGAGCGACTGGACATCCTGAATCTGCGAGTTAATCCGGGCTCTTTCAGCCTGAAGCTGCCTCGCCTGGCTGCGATCCGGTTTTTGGGGGGAGCGTGGTTTTATTTTAGGGTTCGGCTTGGATTTGAGGCTTTTAGGTTCGCTCAATTCATCATGTATTTTTGTCTCCATGGCATAAACATACTCTTCATAATCGCCCGGATAGTGCTGAACCGAGCCGTTTTTCACCTCAACAATCTGGGTGGCCAGCATGTTGACAAAAGTGCGATCGTGACAGATAAAAAAAACCGTGCCATCAAAATCTTTGAGTGCTCTGCCTAAAGACTCGACTGTCTCAAAATCAAGGTGGTTGGTCGGCTCGTCGAGAAGGAGCACCTCACTTTTGCTCAGTAGAAGTCCCGCCAGGCAAAGCCTGGCCTTCTCGCCCCCGCTTAAAACTTCCACCTTTTTGAAGACATCATCCCCTCTGAAGAGGAAGCTGCCTGCCAGGTTCAGTATTTCCTGGCGGGTTATCGAGGGATCCGCGATATTTGAAAGATGGGTATACACGTCGTTTCCCGGATTAAGTGAGGATAAAACATGTTGAGCATAATAGCCGACTTTAAGACCGAATCCCCATTTGAAATGCCCGTCCTTTGCTTTCAAATCACCGGCAATGGTTCGCAGGAATGTTGTTTTTCCCTGACCGTTATCGCCCAGCACGGCAACGTGATCGCCCTGATTAAACTCCAGGGCGATCGAACCGGCCACGAGCTGCTCCGGGTAACCAATCGCAAGATCCTGACAGCGAAAAACCGTCAAATTCCTTTTTTCAACCTGAGGTATCTTGATCCGTACATTGCCGAGCGGGTGATCCGTGTCTATGGTTTTTAACTTTTCAATTTTTTTTATCACGGATCTGGCCTGACTGGCCTTAGTCGCTTTTGCGCCGAATCTGGTGACAAAAGCCTGCAGTTGCTTTTTTTTAGCCAGGATGTTCTTGTTATAATTGGCCGTTTGCTGATCCTGCTCTTCCTTGAACATCAAATATTCAACGACGGTTCCAGGATAGAGGGTGCATGAACCGTTTTCGATCTCCAGGGTCTGCCTGCATGTTTTTTTAAGAAATTCCCGGTCGTGTGAGACAATGAGAAACCCGCCGCGAAAGTCCTTTAAAAATTCTTCCAGCAGAATCAAGGTTTTCAGATCCAGGTAGTTGGTGGGTTCATCCAGGATGAGAAAGTTCGGTTCCATCAGGAGCATCGAGGCCAGCTTCACGCGCGTTCTGAAACCACCTGAAAGGGTGCTAATCTCCTGCCCCAGCAGCCCGTTATTTAATTGAAAGCGGGCGGCCACCTTGGCGCATTGCCACTCTTCTTTTTTTGTATAACGCACGAGAAACGCGATCAGGGTTTCATCTAAATTATAGGGATCCTGTTGTTCGAGATAAGCCAGACGCAGATCAGGACTTTTGTGCAGTGAGCCGCTGTCCTGCTCTTCATGGCCGGTGACGATCTTGCACAACGTTGACTTGCCGGCGCCGTTACGGCCTATGACGCCGATTTTCTGATTTTCCGAGATCGTCACGTTCAGATCCTGCAGGACGACCTGAGTCCCATAGGCTTTATTAACATCGTCAAGCTGCAATAATATTTTCAAAACTCATCCTTCTTAAAGACCATACGGCACATGCCGGCCTACTTCATAATATCAAACAAGGGACCATATATCCCAGCGACCTGTTTAACGATGATATAGCCGGCATAGACGGCCATGATCAGGTAAATGGCTACAGACAAGAGGACCGATAATTTCTTCAGTCTCTCTTCGAATTCATTCTGCAGAAGCTCCGATGCCTTCTTCAGAAGATCCGGAAGTTTACCGGCCGCTTCGCCGGAAGAGATGAAGGAGATGAGAAAGGGCGGCAACACCCTGGCGGAGGAGATTGCCGCCAGGATGGATTGGCCCTCATCCAGGAGCGGTGAGGCCCGCTCGACGGCATGGGCAATAGAAAGATTCCCGCATGAACGCGCCGCCAACTTAAGGGATGTAACGGGATTGACGCCGCCCGAATAAAGGTCCCCAAAAACCCGCATCAAACGCGACAGAGCGAAGGACTTAATCAGGCGGCCCAGGATTGGAACCCGGAGCAATATTCCGTCAACTATTCCGGCCATGGCAGGGTTCCGGGAAACGATCCTGTATGCGCCATATATAATGAGGGCGGCGATATAAATGGAAGAAAGGGGCACGAGGGAATGCGCGAGATAGCTCCTGAGTCCTTTGGTAAAAAGAAGATAAAGCGGGGGAATAAAAAAAGAGGCATTGAAAAGAAGGAAAGGGTAGATCATCCTGGAAGAAAACTCGGCTTGAAGGGCCGACATCTTTTCAAGATGCGCCGCTATGTCCCCGAGGCGAACCTCCAGCATCCCCCCCGTTTCGCCTGCCCTGACCATCTCTATCTCATAGATGGAAAATACTCCCGTTGCGCTTTCCATGGCGGCGGCTATTGAATTTCCTGCTCTGATCGCCGGTTCAATCACTGCAACGATCTTAAGGGATGCGGGAGACATTTTTTTCAGCGTCTCAAGAATGCCAAGAATCGGCAAGCCTGCCTGCACCATGGTCGCCATCTGCCGGAAAAAAAGAGCCTTTTCTTTTAAACTCATCTTCATACGCATAATTTTCAATATATATCTTCGCCGACAAAGTAATTTTCCATTCAATACAAAAAGAAAAATTCCCGGCAGCGACCTGTTCTCCCCTTTCCTCATGTTCCTGGAGCAAAAATTTCTTGACATAAGCCTCTCTGGGGTGTTACTATTTTGATCGTGAAGACCAAAATTACTATCGCCTGTCACCGAATTAGAAAGAAATATGCATGACCAATGAAATAAAGTAATTTTATTATAAAAGGGGGCTTCCTTATGTTAAAGAAAGTATTCGTTGTATCTTCCTTGCTGTTTGTGTCCGCTATTTTTACTTTAAGTGTTGCCTGGGCTGACAGGGGGCACTTCGTGCTCCAAAGCTTGACGCTTGAGCCAAATGTCACTATCAGGGATGAGGGACAGAAGGCTATCATCGCCTGGGATGGCGAGGAGGAGATAATGGTCCTCTCCACTGATCTTTCCGCCTCCGAGGATTCTGTAGTTCTGGAATTTATGCCCCTTCCATCAAAACCAACCGAAGTAAAATTGAGAGATATTAAGCCTTTTGAGGCAGTTGAGAAGATAATCAATGCCCACCGGCCCAAAGTTGCTAATGTGGAGCCACCTAGTAAGGGAGTATCCCCACCGTTAGCTATACTGGGAAGAGACTCAGGTGTCCAGATCGTCTTTCACCAGAAGGTGGGCCCCCATGATGTGACCATAGCCATGACAAACAACACAGAAGGATTTATAAAATGGGTGAAAAAGTTTCTTGCAAAGCAGAAGGTAAGATATGAACCATCAATGATGAACAATCTAAAACCAGTTGTTAATGCCTATCTCAAGGACAATATAAAATATTTCGTGTTTGACATCGTTAAACTCTCACCCGAAAAGAAGAGCTGTGAACCCATTCTTTACAGGTTTAATTCAAAAGATCTGTACTATCCTCTAAGGGTATCCACCTTGAGCGAGGGCGTGACCCAAATTGACCTTTTTCTCATTACTACTGAAAAAACGGATATATGGGGAACCAAAACGGGTTTTGCCGCAGGTTTCTATATAAGTGATTCAAGTGTTTATTACCAGAACCCGATAAAGTTTAAAATTACTAAAGAAGAAATGGTAAGTATTGACCCTCTGCTACTCAGTCTTCATATGAATATAAAGAGACCGGAAAGATTGAAAAAACCCCCTGCGGATCCCTTCATACCTATGGTTGGCAGAGAAGGCAGGAGGGAATATGTGGAATATGCAGCTTGGTTTACAGCCTGTCATTTTACCGGAAATGTAAAAAGTCTTACGAAAGATTTCATCATAAAGAAAAAATAAGGTGTTTTCTATGCTTCAGGGGGGGAAATTCCCGGCAGTTACCTACTCTCCCACCCCGTTGCCAGGGCAGTACCATCGGCGGTAGAGGGTCGGGGTACTCAGCCAGAATGGCTGGGTCGAGAGTGTTCGGTATGGGAACGGGTGTGGACCCATAACCGGAAGGAGGGAGAAGCCAATTAAATAGAAGCGTCCCTTTTACTTTCCTTTTACTCTCCCTTTACTCTAAATTATAAGTGGCCGACTATGATGGAGGTGCCGAGACTTTGGGTTGATCCTTTCCCAACATCCACAGCGCCACTAACGGGGCCACTGGTAGTCGGTCATTCTCGCCTGTGAGGCCGGACCTGGCGAGAACCCGCTGATAGGTGGATTCGAATTCTTTTCGCCGTGGAACCTCCCTGTCGTGACTTGTCCTCAGGCTCTCATCGAAATCCGCATACACGTCGTTCACGTTCCCTGGAGATTCCTTCGCTATAAATTCCCGAGCTGCATTCGGGAGTTCCCCGAATCGGGACTCGAAGTAATCAGACAACTCCGGTATTACATGGGATTCAACAATCTTCTTGCAGTTGGCTACAGTCATAATCGGTAGGAAATCTCTGATACATCGATCATAGATGTGACAACAGGCAACCTGCATGAGATAGGGCAACCGCCCCGTTATCCAGCAGATGAACAGCTTGGCTTGATAAGTCACAACTAGTCGCAAGTCATCCCTCTGCACATCAGTCGAATTATTCTGAGAAATCCGTTCCTCAGTCATGGCATCAACCATCAGCATCGCTTCGCGCGAATCCAATGGTCCGATATTATACTCACGCAAGACATTCGTAATTGGCGAGTAGTGCGAGGTGTCTCCCATCGGCCTTTGTGTAACCACCAGCCAGCGAATAGACCTATAGTCCGGGGATTCAATTATGTATCGCCACATCGCAAACGCCTGCTCGCCACCCCAGGCAGCGAAATCTGCCATTTCATCGAGCACAATGACAATACGATACTCCATACTATGGACTTTCTTTACTTCCTCAATAATCGTAAGCAATACCTCGACTGACGTTCGCAGGTGTTGCGCTTGTTCACCAATTGGCGTGCTGTTGTACCAGTTGGTCAGTGAAGCATCGATTGCATCTTCGGAGCTGAGGGAGTCAGGCGAGGGCGAAGCCTCCATTTCAACAACGGCGAGGCCAAGTTTGATTTTCGTTACCTGCATCGAGAACACTTTGCGGAATGCATCAAGCAGGATTGAACTCATTTTGACAAATGAAGGCTTACGCACGAGTTCCAGTAATTCCGAGTAGATGGCGCGTACCAGATCGCGGGGTGGGGTAAGGGCCCCGTTAATGGCAATTGCCAACAGGGGCTCATTATTTTTTGCTGCCATCTCGTGAATTCTATCGATAATAAGGTTAGCTACGCTCGTTTTCCCTGAACGATGAGCACCGACTAGAGCAATGTTCTCTCCCTCATCTCCAATCAAACGTTTCAAGACCCGACGTGCCAGATTTCCGCGCGAACCAAGCTCAGGATTGTCGCCGTAAAGTTGCTCTTCCACGTGGATGCGCCCATACAGGTTGGTATATGACTGAAGACTTAGCGGCTTGGTGAATGCGTACGGATTTGCTGGGAAGTGATTCTGATATTTTCGCCGTTGTTCGCGGCCGAGGTCAGCGTGCCAGAATAGCACGTTGCGCAACAGGCTCCCTACGCGAACGTCATCGCACTTAACCTCGGAAGCGTGATACTCATCGAGAAGTTCTCGGGGGACTTTTTTGCTTTCGGCAACCAGTTTATTTACGAATTCGGCAAATTCCATCGGCGCACGAGAGGTCGCTGTATCAATGTTTACCGGCTCGGGGCAGCCCGTCAAATTACGAAAACAATCAAGTATCTCCTTAGCATTGTTCAAGGACGCCTTAGCAGTTTCAATTCTGTCTCGTGGAAATGGGAAGGTTGCGATAACGTTGAGGCCCGACCAATTCTTATAACAACGGGAGGTAGTGTAGGTCGCCAAGAGATTTCCCTGGGCCTTAAATAGTTGTGTGAAGATCCACTCCCACCACAGGTGTTCCAACCAGACTGGGACGACCATCTCGAACTGTGCTACAATGCTGTCGTCGATGGGTACGATGTGCCAGCAGATATACTTCTCATCCGAATCTGCATAAGAAACCACGGCGGCTGGGAGGGCTGTTTGAAATTGCGTCCGAACGGGGGGCAACTGCTGGGGAGGAGGCCAGATAAATTCCTTCCATGCTGGAACGTGGATGTTTAGATGGTCTTCGTCTGCATGGTTGGCCATCACCCGAAGACGCTGGCGCATAGAGCGAAGAGACGTATTTTTGATATTAGAGTTGGGTAATTTCCCCTCCTTGTAAGAGTGAGGTCCCCAGGAGCCCTCCAGACGGTTCAGTGTAAGCATAGATGAAACCCATTCTACTCGTATGTCAGTCCTATCGTCAGAAGCCTCGCACTCTTCTTTATCGATCAACCTCTGCAAAATCTGCGCCGCTTTCGCCGAATACATGTGCCCGTGCTTTATGACATTCCTCAGACTTTTGTGAAGTTCTTCAGTACCTTCGAGGATAATAGAGCGATTGTCCAACTGGATGGGCACCTCTAGAATGGCCGTCACGCCCGGGAATATTGAGGTCGACTGCTTCTCGGAGCCGCCCCACAGATATTTCCCTATTTCTCCAATCGCGAGAAGGGATTTTGTATTCAAGTCTATCCCGTCCACCATCTGCAGATCTCGACAGTACAGATACAGCTTATTGAAAATGGACAGCAGCTTGCTCACGCGACCCCGCCCAGAATGAAGTGTAAGAGAAACTCGAACGAGATTACCCCAGGAAGATGTAGGAAAAGGGCTCGCAATGATCGACAGTGGCGGCTCTTCAACAGCCTTCTTTTCCGCTTCCAAGAGGATGGCGTAAAGAGAACTTTCACGTGTAAGCCCAAGAGCAGTTGCAATGTTAGGAGCAATGCGAAGAACATCACTACCCGGTTCTAGCGTAAAAACTGGTCCTACTGTTTTCAGATGAACCGCCCCCTTTAAAGCAACTGACGGCACACCGACACTCGTTTCGCTCGCCGCCAGCGAAGTTGCTCATTGTCTTAATAATGAATAATTAGTGCCAGTCACCAATTCCCAGTAACCGGAAGGAGGCGGGAATCAATTACATAAAAATGTGCCCATTTCCCCGCATTTCCTCCATCATGGGCATAGGGGCTTGCAAAACCGATAGGATCTCAAGCTGTCTCTTTTTTCCCCTGGTAGTCGGCAATGATATAGTCCACAGCTTCGCTGAGATCCCGGCAGACCTTGTCCGGCGGAATGTTTTCCTTCCCGTCTTTTCCTCCGGCACCGGTCTGTACGAGAATGCTTTGGACGTGTGTATCGGCTTTTTCCCCGGCGGCGATGTCGGTGGTCTGGTCGCCGATCATATAGGAGCGATCGAGGTCGATGTTCAGTTCTTCTGCGGCCTTGAGGAGCATGCCGGGATTGGGCTTTCTCATGGAGTTAGCGGGATCGTTTGAGGGGCAATAATAAATGGCGTCGATCCGGCCTCCGCTTTCTCCAATGGTTTTTTTCAGTTTCTCGTTGACTGCCTGGACGTCCTTTTCCGTTGTATAGCCGGCTTCTATGCCCCCCTGGTTTGAGACGACGACGGCCAGAAGATCGGTTTTTTTCGACAGTCGGACGAGAGCGTCCTTAGCCTGATCGTAGACGAAGAGGTCTTCAGGCTTGTTGACGGGGTTA
>JAZDOK010000076.1:0-11588 GCA_043798715.1 bacterium | reverse complement strand
CTTTTAATTCTCCTTTTTTTAAATAGTATCTTCTCAACCATTCGTTTGTCGCATTTTTAGGGAAGCGTCAATGTCCGTAGTTCAGGATCGTGCCCTCCGGGCCGATCAGCAGAAGTCCCCCGTCTGAAAAACCCCATATTCCCTGGAAGTTTTTGTCGGTGGGGGACTGGATAAGAGTGAAGGTGTGCCCGTCAAAGCGGTAGACGGTTCCCGGCCCGGCCGCCAGGTACAGGTTTGTACCGGAAGTGCCCCAGAGCCCGCTGATATCGCTGGAAAGGCCTGTCTGAAGGCTCTGCCAGCTTTCCCCGTTAAAGTGAAGGAGAGTGCCGTTGTCCCCGCCGGCATAGACATCGCTGGCGGAAAAGCCGAAAAGCTTATAGAGGTGTTGCGTGGTCCCGCTCTCCATGGGTGTCCAGGCGTTTCCGTCATAGTGGAGGATGGTGCCGGAGAGTCCTGCGGCAAATACATTATTCGAGGAAAAACCCCGGATGGCTATAAGGTTTTCATTGGTCCCGCTCTCCATGGGGGTCCAGGAGGATCCGTTCCAGTGGAGTATGCAACCGCCGATTCCGGACGCGAAGGCGCTGGTCGGGGAGGCCGCCCAGATTGAAAGAAGGCCCTTTTCATAGCCGGAAAGGATGGAGCTCCAGGAGTTTCCATCATAACGGATTACGGCGCCGTTTTCCCCGTTGATGTCGCTTCCAGCCGCGAAGACCTGGCCGGTGGAAACCCCCCAGGTATCATTGAGGTTTATGGTGGTCCCGCTCTCCAGGGGCTCAAGGCTCTGACCGTCCCAATGGTATATTTTGCCCGATTCTCCGACTATAAATGTGTTTTCCCTTGAAAAGCTCCAGATTCCGCCGTAGGAATGTATGTCCGTGCTTCCCACCGGATTCCAGTCTGTTCCTTCCCAGCGGAACATCACCCCGTAGGTGCCGCCGACGTAGACATTGGAAGCCGAGGAGCCCCAGACCCCCAGGAATTCCCCCGGACCGCCCAGCTCGTCGTTCCAGGAAGTTCCGTCCCAGTGGAGGATAGTTGCCCCGGTTCCCGTGGCGTAGACGTTGCTGGAAGATGTTCCCCAGACGGCCGTCAAGGTGGGCATGAAGATACCCATGGGGCTCCAGGCCAGCCCGTCATAATGAAAGATGTTGTTTAAATCGGGGCCGAAAAGGTTGGTGCCGACCGCAAAAATGTCGCTGTCCGAGAGGCCCCAGATTCCCCGGAGCACGGCCGTCGTTCCGCTTTCCATAGGAGTCCAGGCGCTCCCGTCGTAGTGCAGGATGTCCCCGTGAAAGGAGGAGGCGTAAACGCTGGAGGATGAAGTCCCCCACACGGACTCAAGGTGTGCTTCAATGCCGCTTTGCATGGCTGTCCAGGCGGTTCCGTTCCAGTGAAGGATGGTCCCGCCCTGCCCCACGGCGAAGATGTCGTCCGGGCCGCTCCCCCAGATTCCCAGTAGGACAGAATCAATGCCCGACTGGATCTGCTTCCAGGAAGTGCCGTCGTAGTGAAGGATGGTCCCATTCTGCCCCACGGCGTAGACGTTCCGGGAAGAGCTTCCCCAGACCCCGAATAGAATTAACCTGGTCGGGCTGGGCATGATGCTCCAGGCGATTCCGTCATAGTGTATGATGGTGCCGACCTCTCCGACGGCAAAGATGTCATCGGGACCGGTTCCCCAGAATCCATTCAGGGTGTTTCCCTGCGGGGTGGGATTGAGCCAGGTCCATTTCAGCGCCGGAATTGGAGTCGGGGAGGGCGTAGGCCAGGGGATCGGCCACTGGCCGCTGCTTCCGGAGGAGCACCCGAAAAGGATTAAAACCGTGGACAGGAAGATGAAGAGAAGGACCAGGGAATATTTTCTTTTCATTGAACTTGGCCTCCTTGAAAAGCGTAATCTGAGCTGGAACTTATGCCTGTTTTTTCTGAATCAGATAAGGTTATTCCTCTTTCCGGGATTCTACCGGTCTTTTCCCCCCTTCGCGGGTAAGGCCCCTGTTCGATATTGCAGGGACGTAAGCTAACAGCTACAGGATTTTATTTGAGATGGGACGAATCAATATTCATGAGCAGTACTTTTACGGCCGTGGGCTTCGGGAGTATGGAGACCAGCCCGGCCATTCAGCATTTCATCGAGGAGAACTTGAGGACCGCCTCCCTTAAGGGGGAACGCTGCAAGGATGGCCGCTTCCTGGTCTTTGTCAAGGAAGTCGGGGAAAATATCCTGCTCTGGTTCATTACCAGGTATTCCGACGAAAACAGTGAATATGCCGACCTGGTAAGCCTTTACCCCGGTTTCAGGGCCCAGGTCTACCAGGATTTCCAGCTCGAGGAGATGTTTTTTAATCCCGCCCTGGGAAAAGGAATTCTCTTTGGAAAACTTCGCGGGTTCGAGAAGGATTTCACCATCCCTCTCCTCATCTTTGCGCCGGAATTCCTTCAGAAATGCCTCTGGTTTGCCGATGAATTCCTGGAAATCAGCCTGGTCGGTCTGGCCTTTGAGATTAATATCTCAGCCGGAAAGCAGGAAGAGACCCCCTCCGGCTGTTTTGTGGCTCTCCAGGAAGAAGAGTGCCATTATTTCTTCAAGGGGCGCGTGCTGGAGAAGAAAACTCTCACCAATCCGGCTACCGGCGAACCCTTCTTCTGGTTTTATATTGACACCTTCGTCACAAAACTGGGAATTGTGGCCGCCGCCGGGGATATACCGGCCGAGATACCCGAGAATTCAAACATCGAAGGGGTCTGCTGGCTTCAAGGTTTTATAAAGGAGGAATACACGGATGTCTATGAACACGATCGCTCCCGCCACCACGACCATACAGAAAGTCGGCATTTTCGTTGGCCGGGAAGTCACAATTAAGGGGTGGCTCTACAACAAGCGTTCAAGCGGCAGTATCCATTTTCTTCAGCTGAGGGACGGTAGCGGCGTCATCCAGGCGGTGGTGGTAAAATCCGAGGTCTCACCGGAGATATTTGAGAATGCGGGCCGTCTCACCCAGGAGAGTTCCCTCATCGTCCGCGGCACGGTCCGGGAGGACAAGCGGGCCCCGGGAGGCTATGAACTGAATCTTGCGGGCCTTGAGATCCTGCAGATTGCGGAGGGGTACCCCATCACCCCGAAGGAGCACGGGACTGATTTTCTGATGGATAACCGCCACCTCTGGATTCGTTCCCAGCGCCAGCACGCCATCCTCCGGGTTCGACATGAGATAATGAAAGCCATGGGAGATTTTCTGGATTCCAACGGGTTCACCCGGATTGACGCCCCCATCCTTACCCCCTCGGCCTGCGAGGGCACGACGAACCTTTTTGAAGCCAAGTACTTCGACGGCGTCGCCTACCTCTCCCAGAGCGGCCAGCTCTATATGGAGGCGGCCGCCATGGCCTTCGGGAAGGTCTATTGCTTCGGCCCGACTTTCCGGGCGGAAAAATCCAAGACCCGCCGCCATCTGATGGAATTCTGGATGCTGGAGCCGGAGATGGCCTTCTGCGACCAGGAGGAGAACATGAAGGTCCAGGAGGAATTTGTCTCCTACGTGGTGCAGACGGTCCTTGAGAAAAGAAAGGCGGAACTGGCCATCCTGGAAAGAGACACCAGCCTCCTTTCCAAGGTTAAACCCCCTTTCCCCAGGATTTCCTATGACGAAGCCCTGGATATCCTGACTGCGAATGGAATTTCAATCGAGTGGGGAGGGGACTTCGGCGGCGGGGACGAAACGGTCCTGGCCAATAAATTTGAAATACCTTTCTTTGTCTGCAACTTCCCCGCAGCCTGCAAGGCTTTCTACATGAAGTCCGATCCCAAGAGGCCGGAGGTGGCCGTCTGCTCCGACATGCTGGCCCCGGAGGGTTATGGGGAGATCATCGGCGGGGGGCAGAGGCAGGACGACCTGGCCCTCCTCGATCAGAAGATAAGGGAGCACGAGCTTCCGGAAGAGGCCTATCGCTGGTACCTGGATCTTAGGAAATACGGTTCGGTGCCGCACGCCGGTTTCGGCATCGGCATTGAAAGGACGCTCTCCTGGATATGCGGACTGGAACACGTGCGGGAGACAATCGCCTTCCCCAGGATGCTCTCCAGAATGTATCCGTAAGATATGCTTTAATCAAAGAGTCGGAGGAGAGGTCATTGGCTGACTGCGCAAACTGCCCATATAACAAGTACTGTTACACCAATCCGGACGAGTGGGGCGATACCACTCCCGAGGAGATGGAGAAGATCATCGCCCAAATGCGGGCGTGTTTTCTTGAAAGGATCCGGGAGAGCAGCGGGAAAAAGACCTATACTTTCAAGATAAGTTATAATTAACTCTGAAAATCAGAATCTTCCGGAAATTTGCCGATTTTCTCCGGTGCAAATGGCAATTTAAAAGCATATGTGCATAAAGGAGGAGTTCCCGGGAGAAAAGGAGAATTTTTCTGCATGAAGTTTAAAGAGACATGGAAGTTGTTTGCCTTTTTATTGTTTTTTGTCCTGTCTGCCGCCGCGGCTCATGCTGAGAGTTACCGGGTCGGCCCTGCGGGCTTGGTGCCGGACGTGGTCGGGTCCTCTTTTTCGGTCGAGGGGCTCCCAAGCGAGGTTTCTTCGGCTAAGGAGGCGGATCTCGCCCCCCTTAGGCCCGTCAACTTTAAGTTTGCGGGAGGAAATACCGCATCCGTCAAGTCGGGCAAGGCCTGTCTGCCGGGCAGCGTCGGGCATAAAAAAACCAGCCTGGCCTCCCGCCACGGGAACCTGATGACGCGCCTGGTGCGCCACTCCATGGATTACATCGGCGTGCCGTATGTCTGGGCCGGGACGTCCTCCTACGGATTCGACTGTTCCGGTTTTGTATGGAAAATGTTTTCCACCTTCGGGATTTCCCTCCCAAGGATGGCTGATTCCCAGTATCTCCAGGGCTCCCCTGTTTCTTCCTCGGAGATTAAGCCGGGCGATCTCGTCTTCTTCAGTACCTATTCCTCCGGAGTCTCCCACGTGGGCATTTCCGTAGGCAATAACAAGTTCATTCATTCCTCAAGCAGCCGCGGGGTGACTGTCAGCGACCTCTCCGACCCCTATTACCGCCTCAGGTATGTCGGGGCTCGCCGGCTCTGATGACCTGCCTGTAAGCGGCTTATGCTGTCGGTCTCCGAGATGCTCCAAACTTTAGAAGAGCGAAAGCCCGCGGCCCGGCTTGATTTTCTTCTCATACATCTGGACAGTTTTTATAACCTGACCTACTCGTACTACAACATGGGCCTTCTCTCGATAGCCACTCTTCTTCAGGAGAACGGTTTCGGCGTCAAGTGCCTGGATAACCTCACCTACCTCTATTTCCCTCCGGAAGAATTTGAGCGCTTCATACGCAATTCAGCTCCCGTCATGGTCGGATTCTACACGATTTCGGACAATATTGAATCCGTGCGGCATCTGGCCCGCCGCATCAAGGAAATTTCCCCCGATACAAGAGTGATTCTGGGCGGGCCTCTGGCTACCATCGAGGGGCCGAATCTTCTTCGATTTCCGGAATTTGATATTGCCGTCGCCGGGGAGGGAGAAATTGCGGCCCTCGCTCTGGCCCGGTATTTCTGCCGTTCCCAGGGCTCGCTTGAGGAAATTCCCGGGGTCACCTTCAGGCAGGAGGAGGGCATAAGACAGAATCCCCCGGCGTCTTTCATAGAGGATCTGGACTCTCTGCCCTGGCCGGATTACAGCCTCCTGGGGGGGGCAAAATACAGTTTTCACATTGTCTCCGGAAGGGGCTGCCCCTACCATTGCAGTTTCTGCTTCCAGGCCGTTCAGGGTTCGAGATACCGCACCCGCTCCCCCCGAAACGTCTTTGAGGAAATCGTGGCCAATCTTGAGAAATATTCCGTGAGCGCCTTCGAAATCGTTGATGATACCTTCGTGGCTGATCCGGAGCGGGCCAAGGAGATCGCCCGCCTCCTCATCGAGTACCGAAAGAAGGCTGCCAGGCCCTTTGTTTTCTACTGCGAAGGAAGAGTCAATGTGCTGATCCGCCATCCGGATCTCATTCCCCTTCTCAGGGAGGCCGGGATGGTGCGAATGCAGATTGGTATCGAATCGGGGGACCCGGAGACCCTCAGGAGATACCGCAAGGGCTTTACGGTGGAAGAAATGGAGGAGGCCATCTCCCTTCTGGCCCGGGAAAACATTCCCAGCGTTTGCGGGAATTTCATCCTGGGAGGCCCGGGCGAGTCGGAGGAATCTTTCCGAATGAGCCTGGATCTGGCCAAAAGGCTTCTTCACCTGGCTCCCGGTATTTTTGAGCTGACCACTTCATTTCTCAGCCCCTATCCGGCGACGGATATAGCTCAGAACCCGGAGGCCTATGGTCTTAAAATAATAGAGAATGATTTTAAGAGCGGTCTTTCTCTAAGCGACTGCCTGATCGAGAGCGGCGGGATGACCCAGAACGATATCCGCCGCCTCCAGGCGCTCTTTCAGAAAGAGATCCTGTCCGAGATGCGGAAAATGGCACCGTCCCTTCCCCCGGAGCGGGTCAGGAGGCATTTTGAGCTGGCCAGGAAGTACCGGACTTTTACCTTCTGGCTTCAATTTGTTCTGGCGGGTTCTGAGGCGGTGGAGACCTTTTTATCACTCTCGGAAAGCCCGCGTTTTGGAACGCTGGCGCGGGTGGAGGAGGGAGTGTTTGATTCCTGGATTCCCATGAGGACCGTGGAAAAGCTGACGTATTCCACGGACGGAGGAGAGATTCTGCTTACGGGCTCCTTCAGGCGGCAGACTCTCAGGGATGATGCCGAAAAGATGATCTACCGGCTGAGCGCCGGAAAGCTCTCCCTCACCGAGATTGCAGATGAGCTGCAACAACGGCTCCTGCCGGATATTTCGCGGGATGAGATTCTCATTGAGAGGATGCTTCCCCTGTACCGGAGACTGGAGAAGAGTTTTCATATCATTTTTTATACCCATAGCGGGTGACACTTACCTCCTGTTTCTCATCTGCGCGATCTTCCTCGGGCCCATGATTTTTTCTCAGCTCGCCGCAAAGTATTTTTATCCTCCCCCGTTGCCTCAAATTGAAGTTTATGGTATGATAACCCAAGACAGGGTTGACTTTGCATTTAATATTTTAAAGGCAGGGTGATGCGCATGGACGGTATCAGGAGTACTCATTTATCCACTTCCAGCCCCTCCGTTCCGCTTTCAATTCCATCGACGAAGGCTCCGGGAGCCCCGGAGGCGGCCGCCGTGGACAGCGTGGTTCGGAGCGCCGGAACCGGTGCCCTTCCCGCGCCAGGTGTCAGGGCTCCTAAAGCTGAATCCACCCCGGGATCGGCGGATAAAAAGCCCGAAGCGGCCTCTGCCGGCCCCCAAAAATACCTGAACATCTTCTGGAACCAGCACCAGCCATATTACAAAGATGAATCGGCCGACTGCTTCACTCAGCCTTGGGTCCGCCTCCATGCCACCAAGGACTACTACAGCATGGCGGCAGTGCTGGAAAAGTATCCCAACGTCCATGCGACGATTAACCTCTCCTCCTCGCTCTTAAGGCAGCTCGACGAATATCAGGAAAAGCTCTATGATTTCGCGGACGCAAAAAGCCCGCACTACGGGGATGCGGCCTACTATCCCGAGGGGCATGTGGATCGCTTCATGGACATGACGTTGAAGCCGGTGGAGAACTGGTCCAAGGACGACCGCAAATTTGCCCTGGATCGCTTTTTTGACGCCGATTACAAGGGCCAGGTCGCCTGTTTTCCCGGATATAAGTACCTCTATGAAAAAAGAGGCCGGGGGGAAGCTTTCAGCGATCAGGATTTCCGGGATCTCAAGGCCTGGTTTAACCTGGCGTGGATGGATCACTCCTTCCAGGCGGGTGATGTCGATATGCTGGGGGATTCTCTCAATGGCAAACCCATGAGCTCCCCGGAAAAGGTGACGGCCATCGCCGATCTCATGAAGAAAGGGGCGGCCGGCGGCTACGGCAGCGCCGGCTTCACCGAGGACGACTGCAAGGCCATCGCGCTGGAACAGTACCGCATTCTCAAACACGTGGTGCCGGTGCACCGCCACATGCAGAACAGAATTTCCTCCGATGGGAATCCCCAGGTGGAGGTCGTCACCACGCCGTTTTATCATCCGATTCTTCCGCTCATCAACGACTTGCAGTCCGCCGCCTCCGAGGCCAATCCCGGGATGCCTCTCCCCGGAAATAAGATGGCCTCATCCGAGGACGCCGAGGCCCAGGTGGCCAAGGGCGCGGAGTATTACAAGAAAGCTTTCGGTTCCTATCCAAAGGGGATGTGGCCGGGCGAAGGGGCGGTCTCCGAGGCGGTCGTGGGGGCTTTTCAGAAAAACGGGATCCGCTGGATCGCCACCGGAAATGAAGTGGCCGCGCGTTCGGGCCATTTCGGCGATAACGGCCTCATGTACCGCATCGATACGGATAAGACATACCTGGACCACGGCGTCCCCGGCGGGGCCACCGATAATTCCGACGCCATGTCCATTATCTTCCGTTCCATGCACGACCGAATAGGCTTTGATTACGGCGCCCACCAGGGCCGTCCCGACGGGATGGAGGCCGCAAGGGATTTTGTCAACAACGCCAAGGCCTGGCAGCACTGGAACGGCGTCCCCGGCAGCGAGGACGTCCTGGTCACCAACATGGCTGACGGGGAGAACTGCTGGACCCAGTATTCCAACAACGGCAGTGATTTTCTCGAGGCCCTTTACGGCCTTCTTAACGACGGGAAAGCCGGCATTCAGACCACCACTCCCTCGGCCTTTGCCAAGGATCACCCGATTGACAAGCAGTGGGAACTGGAGCCGCTGGCCGCCGGCACCTGGGTGGGCGGAGATTTCAGTACCTGGGTTGGCGAGTCCTCGGAGAACGACGCATGGAACAGGCTTCAGACGACCAGGGAGGCCCTGGTTTCCGCCGGAGTCCCCCGTCCCAACCCCCGGTCTCTTTGTCCCGATCCGGCCCGGGACCGGAAGTCGTTCTTTGAGTGGAAGGCCTGGGAGGCCCTCTATGCCGCCGAGGGGAGCGACTGGTTCTGGTGGTACGGCAACGACCAGGGCGACAATGGCAAGGCCGATGCCGGTTTTGCGGATAACCAGCGTAATCACATGATCAATTCCTATGTCTTTGCCCAGCAGGCCGGATATGACGTGAAGTATCCGGCCTGGGTAAAGCCGCCACTGGATGCGAGTGCCAATACGGCCCAGGTTCCGCCGCTCACGGGCAATCCTTCGGCTGAACCCCAGGTGACCGCCGCGGATGGGAAGCACCAGACCCGGCTTTCTCTCGATGTCTTCATGCCGAAGGAGGACCCGGGAAAAATCAAGGAAGTGACGGTTGACCTCTCCCCCATCGGCGGGAAAAAAGCGGTGCCTCTCATGCAGGATGAAGAGGGACGATACTTTGTTAAGTCACCTGTTGATTCCGGCACGGAGGCGGGTCTGAAACTCCTCAAGGTGACGGCCAGAAGCGACAGCGGGGCCTCGAGTTTCGATTATATTCCCCTCAAGGTCATTAGGGACTGGACCGCCCGGATGGACGAATATTTAGCACCCCAGTAATTAAGGGGCGCCAAGGGAAATTGAGCAGGGGCGACGCAAGCGTCGCCCCATATATTTTAGAGCAGGGGCGACATATAGTCGCCCCTTAAGACGGGAGAATGATCAGGAATGAGCATTCTGGTGGCGGGGGGAGGTCCGGCGGGAGTCGCGGCTGCTATAGCGGCCGCCAGGCTGGGCGCTCCGGTAACCCTGGTGGAGCGCTATGGCTTTCTTGGCGGCATGGGGACGGCCGGGCTGGTCCACCCCTGGATGAGTTATTATTCAGGCGAGAAACAGCTCGTCGGGGGTATCTTCGCCGAGATTGTCGGGAGCCTGAAGAATAAACAGGCCTTCAAGGACAGCTCCCACCTGGGCCTCAGGCATCATTGCTTCGATCCGGAGATCCTGAAGGGCGTTCTCCAGGATCTGGCTCTTTCAGCCGGAGTGCGGCTTTTCCTTCATACCTTTCTTATCGGGTCCGACTGTTCCAAAGGGGCCGTTCGCTCCGTTCGGACGGCCTCCAAGTCGGGGGTTGAGGAACTTCGGGCCGATCTTTTCATAGACGCCACCGGGGATGCGGATCTGGCCTTTCTGGCCGGGGTTCCCTGCGAGAAGGGGAGGCCCGGGGACGCTCTCATGCAGCCGGCGACTCTTCATTTCAGGATGGGCGGGGTCGAGGAGGAGAGGATGCCCTCGCGGGAGGAGATGAACGACATCTACAACCGGGCCCAAAAGGAAGGGCGCCTGGATAATCCGCGCGAAAGCCTCCTCTGGTTCGACACCACCAGGCGGGGCGAGATTCACTTTAATACCACCCGGGTCGTACGCATTGACGGGACTTCGCGGGATGATCTCACGAAGGCCGAGGTGGAGGGCCGCCGCCAGATGATGGAGATCGTCGCTTTTATGATACGGGAAATTCCCGGATTTGAGAAGGCCTGTCTTCTTTATTCAGCTCCTCAGATAGGGATTAGAGAGACCCGGAGAATAAAGGGGAGGGCCACGATCACCGAAGAGGACATCCTGAAAGGGCGTATTTTTGAGGACACGATTGCCTTGGGCTCCTACGGAATAGACATCCATAATCCCGAGGGCGGCGGCACCAGGCAGGACGTGCTTCCCCCGGGCCGTTACTATGGAATTCCCTACGGTGCGCTCCTGCCTTATTCACCGGAAAATATAATTGTGGCCGGACGCCCCATCTCCTCGACCTATGAGGCCTTTGCCGCCATCCGGATCCAGCCCACCTGCTACGCCACCGGGGAGGCCGCCGGGACGGCGGCGGCGCTGGCGCTCAAATCGGGAGTGAAGCCGGCTGATTTGCCCTACAGCACGCTCAGGTCAGCCCTGCTGGCGCAGGGAGCGATCCTGGAGTAGGGGAAATGAATCCACAGATGACGCAGATTTCGCAGAAATAAAGGGGAAGTAGGGGATACTTCCGACAATCCCGAACCAGAAAGCGCCAGGGAATTTCCAATAAAAAAAAGACACCGCCATTCGGTGCCGTGTAAGCAGACTTGGTTTATTCGGACTACTTGTTGCCTTTCTCCAGCTTGTGCATCTCTGCGGAGACCTGGTTGATCCCCTTCTTGCCGGTCATGGCTCTTAAAGTATTCAGATGGGTATCGTCGGGCATGTGAGAGATTTCGCCGTACTTGTCCTCAAGTGAGCCCAGATGGGTATCTCCCCGCTTGGCCTTGAGAGTTCCATCATTGTTCCGATGACGGTGTCCGGGCATGTTCTGGGCATCCTTGGGGCAGGTCTCATCGTGAGTGCAGGGTGATTTAGGCGGCATCTGGTAGGGCTGGCCTACATTTCCAATTGTTGACATTTTATCGCCTCCTTTCTTAACCTCTTTATGGTGCCAAGTTTATCATATTACTTCTTTTTCGTCAATAGGGAGGCTTTCTCCTGTTATTGTTCTGTGATATTGTCACCCTGTAACTGTTCTGCGAAAATGTCACCATGAGAGAAAGAATGGTGACCATGTCCAGGAGAGAGATTCGGAGGTACGAGGTTATTTCAAAAGCAGAGGAGGGATATTTGACGGTTG
>JAZDOK010000053.1:0-57381 GCA_043798715.1 bacterium | reverse complement strand
CCCCTGCCGATAAATCGCCAGAGCTTCTTCCCTCGTCATCCTTCCCACTGCGGCGGACATTTCCATGTAGGAAAGATCCGATCTTTAAATAAAAATTCCTGCTTTTCAGGAAAAATATTTTCAGATGGCTAAAATGTTACGGACTTTTATATACTTCGATTCTGTAAAACGGACTTTTATCGGCATAAAGAGCCGATTCCATGGGGAGCAGCTTGGTTCCGGACGGCAGCCTGATAATAATCCCGTCTTTTTGCTCGGCAATCTCGTGGCGGAAAGTTTCTGGCGGAGTCAGGAGGCCGCGATCATATCTGGTAAAGTGGACATGTCCGGCCCGAAGCTTTCCGGCTGTATAATCGCATGCCTTCTGGGGGTTGACCCTGTCCCCGCAGGTAAAGATGTCTATGGCTGCATATCTGTGTTCAGGCCAGGTGTGAATGGAGAGGTGAGATTCCGAAATAAAGACGCCGCCGCTTACACCCAGGGGGCCGTATTTGTAAAAATAGCAGCCCCTCACCTCGGCTCCGGCCTCAACAGCGGCTTGAGTAAGGATTATTTCGAGCGCTTTTTCATCTTTAAGCGTCTTTTCTTCACATAAAGAAAGCTCTGCAATGATATGATGCCCCAGAATATTCATGAAAGGCCCCCTTCTTATTTCCGGAAACCATAATTACTTAGCCGCGTTTTTTTAAATTTCCTGCAAAGAAAGATTTTTGCACTGAAAATTGGACGAGACAGCTAAAAGGCCCCCGGGGCTTTCGCCCCGGGGGCCTTTTGAAAAGTAAATTCGCCAGTCTTTAGAAGCTGACTTTAAGTTCGGTGAGGATCTGGCTTCCGCTCCACTGGAACTTGTTCCCCATATCCGACTCGTTGGTGTTGTCGGTGGTGTTGAAGGCCTTCAACATCAGGCCCCAGTTGGTGTTCTGGCTGATGTTGTAGTCAAAGCCCAGGTAGGGGATCGTCTGGCTGGAATCCACGGCCCCGTACTCGGCATTAGTGTTGATATATTTCGCCTTGGCGCTGACGCTGGCGAAATTATAGCCGCCCTTCAGGGTGAACTTCTCGGTGAGGGGATAGGCCAGGCCGATGCGGCCCTGAGCCGCTCTCATGTTGGTATAATTATAAGCGATGGACGAGTCTCTCTTGTAGCTGTAGTCGTCATAGCCTACATTGATTTTCAGCTTGTAGGTGGGGATCTTGTAGGAAAGACCCAGGCCCCAGTTCTCAACCCGGCCCTTGGTCGTCTCGTCGCCGTAGAGCGGAGAGAAGACCGGTTCCACAAAGCCGGGCAGGAAGCCGCTGTAGTTGTTGAAATCGGAGCCCGCGTTCGGGATAGAGGCTGTCTGCTGCTGAAGGGAGCCGTATCTCAGGTAGACATTGCTGTTCTCGGCGAACTTGTAATCCACTTTAAAGCGGAGTCCCTGGCGGTTGTCCGGATACTCGTAGCTGTCGTGCAGCTGGTAGAGCCCATTGTAGTAGGCAAAATTCGGGGCCCGAACGAAAGGCACGGAAAAATTGCTCGCGGGGGTGGGATAGGCCAGCACGAAGGGATCGTAGTAGGGATCCACAGAGATGTAATCCAGCTGAAGGCCCAGGTTCCCGCCGACAAGCGAAGTCGCGAGCGAGGCTTTTCCGGCTACTCCGCTCTGTTCGAATTTGGAGCCCATGTTCGGCTGGTAGGTGCTCCCGGCCGCCTCGCCGATAAACCTGAGATCCCACTTGATGGGGATCTTGTAATTGAGGCTGACCCCAAACGTGGACATTCCCTGAGGCCCGTAGGAGCCCGGGAAATTGTTATTCGCAACGATGGGCCGGTCTGCGGCCACCCCGAGGTCCTGCGAGAGGTAGGTGTCGGGATTAACCCAGTAGTAGGGATTGTGTAAGTTGCCGCCCGTAACCATGGCCGACCCGTTGGACTGGTCATTGGCCACTCTCAGGAAGTTGAGCTTCACGTTTCCGCCGTTGAACGCATAGTCCAGGTTCATCCCGAAGGCCCAGTTATAGTAAGCCTGGGCGTAGTTGAGATTCGCTGTAGGAGCGACGGAGGGAGGGTTATGCACCGGTGGAACATACGTCATCGAACCGTTGGGAAGGCTGGTGCCCTCATCCGGCAGGCGGGTTCCCAGAACCTCGAACTTGAAGGGAACCAGGAGTTTGAACTTGCCGGCGATGTTGAATCCGTAGTAGGGAAGATAATCCGGGCCGTTGGCATTGGGGTTTTCAACACCCTTCAAAACGATGGGATCCATGTTGGTCATCTTGAAGGCGCCCACGGTAACCTTGGTGCCCGTGGGATTATGGGTGAACCAGAAATTGTCCAGGACCATCCGGGTCCAGGGCTGGTTGTTGAGAGGCTGAACGCTGCCGTTGTTAATGTTGCCGAGGCTGGTATAGGGATTGGCAAGCCAGGGAGCGGAGACGCCCCAGATGGCGTCCTGCACGAAGTCGCCCGCGGAGACATAGGCGGCGAACTCGGCGCCGGCGCTGATGTCATCGGAGACCCTGATCTTGAGGCCCAGGTTGGCCAGCGTGGAGGCTCCCGTTCCGTTGGTCATGGCCCGTCCGTTGATGTAGTCCACGACGGGGACTTTCCCGAATGCCATGAACGCTGAAGTGGGAACAAACGCGCCGCCGGGGGTCGGGTTTATGGCGGTGGTGTTTATGTTGGCGACGATGGGCAGGGAGCCGCGGTAGCCGGCATAGGAGGAATCCGCCGACAGCTGGCTGCCGGAGATGTTGCCGACATACTGATTATAAGCGGCATTTCCGCCGTTGGTAAAGCCCATTGTGTTCACGATAGTGTCAAAGGAGCCGTAGAAGGTGATTTTTTCAAGCGCGGTCACCCGGCCGCCCAGTTTCTGGAGGTTGTCCTCCGCGCTGGTGACCCGGACGCCCATGGCGCCCAGTTCATCCTTCAGGTTGTTCGCAAGGGTCTTCATGGTTTCCATGTCGGCCTTGCTGGCGTAGTTGGCCCCCATCTGATCCACCTTGGCCAGAAGACGCGCTATAATCATGGCCATTTCATAGCGGGTTGAGGCCCTGTCTCCCTTGAAGGTCCCATCGGGATACCCTTCAATCAGACCTTTCGCGGCTAAAGACGCAATTGCGTCCTTGGCCCAGTGACTCGCCGGCACGTCTCCGAAGAGAGGCGCCGCCATAGCCGGCGCCATCATAACCACGATGAGCATGACAGCGACGAATGCGACCAGTTTTTTCATAGTAAACGTACCCTCCTTAGATATTTTGGTATATTAATCCTAAGTTTTACACCATTTCCACCCGGACTTCCGGTGAAATCTGCAGGAGGAGTGTTCGTGTTTCCTCATCCCTGCATTCTTTCATTTTAGAAACCGGGGATCCGCGATGCTTTATGATACTTCCGGGGTTTCGGCCGATCCACCTCCTTCTTCCCCCTGCTTTATAACCCATATTTCAATAAAAAAACCCGGCAGCTCCTTCTCCCTGCCAGGAGGAGCCTTTTTCGGGCTTAAATCCTGACATGAAGAGCGCTTTGGTGTTATTCGAGATTATACAGCTTTTTTCCTGCTGTGTCAAACAAAATGTTAAATTTTTTTTTCTTCCTCAACCACTTTCCCGTGAGGCCAACTGATACTCAAGGTAGGCCCGGATAAATCCGCCGATCTCCCCGTCCAGAACGGCCTGGGTATTTCCCGTCTCAAAGCCGGTGCGATGATCCTTTACCTGGGAATAGGGATGAATGACATAGGATCGAATCTGGCTGCCCCAGGCGATATCCCGATGTTCTCCCTTGAGCTGGGAGATCTTTTTTCCCTGCTCCTCCCGCTCCCGCTCAAAAAGACGTGCCTTGAGAACACGCATGGCGGTGAGGCGGTTGGAGTGCTGGGATCGTTCGTTCTGGCAGGAGACGATAATCCCCGTCGGGAGGTGGGTAATGCGCACCGCGGAGTCGGTCTTGTTGACGTGCTGCCCTCCGGCTCCGCTGGAGCGGTAGGTGTCTATCTTCAAATCCTCCGGATTAATCTCGATCTTGATGTCATCATCTATCTCAGGTAGAACCTCCACCTGGGCAAAAGACGTATGCCGTCGATGAGCGGCGTCGAAGGGGGAGAGACGCACCAGGCGGTGCACCCCCTTTTCGGCCTTCAGGTAACCATAGGCCTGGGGACCCGTGACAATAACCGTGGCGCTCTTGATCCCCGCTTCCTCGCCGGGAGAAACATCCACCAGCTTTGTTTTAAAATCGCTCCGCTCCGCCCACCTGAGGTACATCCGGAGCAGCATCTCCACCCAATCCTGGGCATCGGTCCCCCCTGCGCCCGAGTGAACGGCCAGGATGGCGTTTTTCCAATCGTATTCTCCCGAAAGAAGGGCGCCCGTCTCCGAGGCGGAGACGTTCCGGCTCAGGTTTTCCAGGCCGGCTCTTACCTCCCGGATTGATTCGGGGTCATCCTCTCCGGCCACCTGGAAGAAGATTTCCAGGTCAGAGGCCTCCCGCTCCAGTTTTTCAAAATTCTCGATCTTGGAGCGCAGAGCCTCAAGCTCTTGAAGGTGTTTTTTTGCCAGTTCGGGGGTCTTCCAGAAATCTGCCGAGGTTACGGTCTCCTCCAGGGTAAGACGCATCTTTTTCTTGGCAGGGATGTCAAAGAAACTCCTTCATTTTGGCTATCCTGGACTGAAGGGTCTGAAATTCCCGTTCATAATCCGCTAACATCAATTTGCTCCTCTTACTCTTTCTATATCTATAGTCTAGGGTCTTTGGTCTGCCTAAATCAGCGCCTCTCCGAAGAGGCCGAGGCTCAACCCGGCAGAGGCCCCATAGGCCAGAAAATAATAACTGACTGGATCCGCTACGGGGACCCGGCCTGCCAGAAAAGAAGGCAAAAGAAAAAAGAGGATCACCAGGACGAACTTCCCCACGAAAGAACCCTTCCCCAGAAAAAGCCGGAGGAGATAACCCACTCCCAGGCCCACCGGAAATCCAAGGGCCAGAGCCAGGAGGAAGCGCATTGAATAAGTGCCGAAGCCAGGGAAAGCCCTCTCGGCCGTCTCAGTGACCTTGCGAATCTTTTCCACTATTCATCTCCCGCAACATTTCTTGTATTTCTTTCCGCTTCCGCAGGGACAGGCATCATTTCTTCCTACCTTCCTGGTTTCCCTGCGAACCGTCTTGACTGGAACGCTCCCTCCCTCTTCCCTGTTGGTCCGGATATTGCGGTGGGAAGTCGAGGCCTCCCTTGGCGCGGCGCGGATTTCCACTTTATAGAGAAAATGGAGTGTTTCCTCCATAATCCGGCTTTTGAGCCCATCGAACATGTTGTAAGCTTCGTTAATATACTCAACCCTGGGATCCTTCTGGCCGTATCCCCTGAGGCCCACGCCTTCCCGGAGCATCTCCATGGCATAGAGGTGGTCAATCCACTTGTCGTCAATCATTTTCAGGAGGGCGAAACGCTCGATCTGGCGCATAATCTCGGAGGAGAGGCGCGCCTCCTTGGCATTATAGACATATTCCGCCCAACGTCTCACAATCTTTTTGATAAGTTCGTTCTTTCCCTGGATAAGGTCTTCCGCCTTGGCGTTCTCGGGCAGATTGACAAAAGTCTCACGGCAGGTCTTGAAAAGGGTCTGGATGTCCCACTCTTCAATGGGCATGTTCTCCGGGGCGTAAGTGTCCACCAGCCTATCCACATAGTCGCCGATCATGGCCATCACGTGAGCCTTGGCGGACTGGTTTTCGAGGATTTTCCGGCGATCCGCATAGATGACCCGGCGGTGCTCGTTCATGACCTCGTCGTATTCGAGGACCGTCTTCCTGATGTCAAAATTTCTGTTTTCCACGTTTTTCTGGGCATTTTCTATTCCCGAGGTCAGCCATTTGTGCTCCAGTGGGCTGTCCTCGTCAAATCCCAGTTTCTCCATGAGGCCGCTGATCCGATCCGATCCGAAGAGGCGCATCAGTTCGTCTTCAAGGGAAATATAGAAGCGGGAAGAGCCCGGATCTCCCTGTCGTCCGGCCCGGCCCCGGAGCTGGTTGTCAATCCGCCGGCTCTCATGGCGCTCAGTGCCGATGATGTGGAGGCCTCCCAGAGAGACGATCTCAGCCCGTTCGCTTTCGCAGGTCTGCTTCAAGCTTTCCCGGTCAAGGATCTCGGAAAGATTTTTCCGGATAAGAACGGCCGTCTCGTCGTCCCCGAGTTCTTCCAGAATCTCCTGAACGAACCCCTGCTGGATTCCCTCCCGCATGAGAGTGTTCTCCTCCCGTAACTGTTCCATCAGCGAGGAGACGGCGCTCAAAAGCTGGCTCGTCATGGTCAGGGCCTTCTCCATGTAGGTTCTGAGCAGGATCTGAAATTCTTCGACACCCTTAAGGTAGCTCTGCCTGAAGGAGGCATAGGACTCCTCCTCCCCGGCGATCCGCCTCCCGAGTTCGGCGAGGTCCTCCTGACCCGCCGCACCATCCAATCTTCTGGCGAAATTCCATAAAATTTCCTCCCGCTTGAGGGAAAAGTGCATGATGAGGCGAGGTATAGCCCCCTCCTCGCTCTTGCCGGAAGCGCGTTTCCCGGCGAACTCGTGGACGATTTTCCCTATTCTCTTCTCCTCTGAAGGGACAAACTGGGTGAACTGGAACTGCTTTAAGATTCCGATGAATTTATCCAGGTTAGAGGAAACCCTGGCCACGGTGGCCACGGACGGCCGTCCCCCACCGGAGGTCAGCCCCTCAAGCAATTTTCCGGTCTGCCGGGCCAGAGTGCGGCTGTTCCTCTCGACGATCTCCATCTTTATCCGATTGACTTCAACCCGGCTCCCCTGAGGGATCTCCTCTTCTTCCCCCTCCGAGACGATCGCCTCTTCAATGGCCTGCTCGGTTTCCACGTCCTCCAACTGCTTAAGTTCGCTCTCCCAGGAAATCTCAAGGTCGGCCGCCTCTTCCTGCTTCCCGCCTGAGGCCTCCTTCAGCTTCCCGAGCAGTTCGTCAAAGAGCACCTTCTTGCCGATGACCTCGTAGACGCTCTCCGCCAAGTTCTTTTCGGTATCCGACAGGAGTTCCTTCCAGGCTGCAAGCAGAGCCTTAAGGCTCTGCGCCTGTTCTTCCAGAGGTTCGTATTTTACGAGCTTCTTGGCCGATTCGATATTCTTGCTGACGCCGAAGGAGACGATCCGCCGCGGAAGGACGCCTTCGGCCAGGAGGTTCTGCCGCACAGCCTGAAGTTTGGCGCCAAACTCCGCGTTGGCCCTCTGATCGCCCTTTAACTTTTCCTCCTCGTGGCCCTTCTCGAATTCATCCGGAAGGCTCGCGCTGGTGCCCTTCCAGGAGGAATGGACCCTGTTCCTCTCACTGATAAAATCGGAAAGCTCTTTCACGGCCCGCAGGCTGTGGTCCCTGAGAGGATGAGTCAGTGCCGTCTCCCCGATCTTGGAATAATTTCCCCCGAGGAGGATGTCCACTCCGCGCCCGGCCATGTTGGTGGCAATGGTGACCGTCCCTTTTCTCCCGGCCTGGGCGATGATCTTGGCCTCTATTTCGTGGAGCCGCCCGTTAAGAACATTGACCTGGACGCCCTCCTGGCGGAGCAGCCTGGACAGGTGTTCGGATTTTTCAATGGAGGTGGTGCCCACCAGGATGGGCCTCCCGTCCTGGCTCATTTCCGCGATGTCCCGGACGACCGCGGCAAACTTGCCGGATTCGGATTTGTAAATGAGGTCCGGGAGATCCGTCCGGCGCATCGGGCGATTGGGAGGGATGATGACGACATCCAGTTGATAGATGTTCCTGAATTCCTTTTCCTCCGTCGCCGCCGTGCCCGTCATGCCGGCCAGCTTATCGTAAAGCCTGAAAAAATTCTGAAAAGTGATCGTCGCCAGGGTCTGATCCTCCTGGCGCACCGGCACCCCTTCCTTGGCCTCGATCGCCTGGTGGAGACCGTCGGAATACCTGCGGCCGAACATCAGCCGGCCGGTGAATTCGTCAACAATGATGACCTCGCCGTCCTTGATGACGTAATTATCGTCCAGCCGGTAGAGCTCCTTGGCCCTGAGGGCCTGGTTGATCTGATGCGCCAGCTCGATGTTCTCATTGTCGTAGAGGTTGCTGACGCCCATGAATTCCTCAACCCGCCGCACGCCCTCCTCCGTCAGGGGCGCGGAGTGGGCCTTCTCGTCCACGGTGTAGTGGGTCTCCTTTGCCAGCCGCTTGGCCAGCTTCGCAAACTTAACGTACAGGTCGGTGGACTGCACCCCCATGCCGGAGATAATGAGAGGAGTCCGGGCCTCGTCTATGAGGATGGAGTCCACTTCGTCCACGATGGCATAGCGCAAATCTCTCTGTACGCAGTCTTCGATGCTCTGGGCCATGTTGTCCCGCAGGTAGTCAAAGCCGAACTCGTTGTTGGTTCCATAGGTGATGTCGGCCAGGTAGGCCTCTTTTCTCGGCACCGGGCGAAGCTGGGTCACCCGCTCGTCATCGAGTTCGATGGAGGGATCGTAGCGATAACCCTCCTCGTGCTGGATGATTCCGACTGAAAGGCCCAAAAAATCGAAAATGGGGGCCATCCAGCGGGCGTCCCTCTTGGCCAGGTAGTCGTTGACGGTGATCAGGTGGGCGCCGCGGCCCTCGAGGGCGTTCAGGTAGAGGGGCAGCGTCGCCACCAGGGTCTTGCCCTCACCCGTCTTCATCTCGGAAATGCGTCCCTGGTGGAGGACGATGCCCCCCACCATCTGGACATCGAAATGCCGAAGGCCGATGGTCCTCTTCGAGACCTCCCTCACCACGGCGAAGGCCTCCGGAAGAAGGTCGTCCAGGGTCTCTCCCGCCTGGAGGCGCTCTTTGAATTCCAGGGTCTTGCCGGCCAGATCCAGGTCGGGAAGCCCCTGGATTCCCTCCTCAAACGAGTTTATCTTCTGGACTATTTTCCAGATTTTTTTTAGTTCCCGTTCGTTCCCGTCGAGTAATTTTTTTAGAAAATCCATGTTGTCTATCCTTAACTTATGAGCTGACAGCCATCAATGACGGCTTAATGAACAGGTGATATTATATCACACTCAGGGTTTGACGGCAATTCCGAAAGGGCGGCTCTGGGCCTGAGGAGAAGTGGTCTGAATGACCGTGCCTGAGGAGACGTCGATTATGGAGACGGTTCCGCTCCCGTTGTTGGCCACATAGAGCCGGCGCCCGTCCGAAGAGACGGCCACCCCCATGGGATTGGCCCCCACCGGGATGGTGGCGCAGACCCTGGCCGAGGCTGCATCTATGACGGAGACGTTCCCGGTGCCGCTGTTGGTGACGTAGACCCTGCTTCCGTCGGGAGATGCGGCCAGCTTTACCGGCTGGACTCCGACCCTGAGATGTCCCAGCGTGGCCAGTTGCCGCGTCGAGATGACCGAGACGCTCCCCGAGTTGTAGTTAGCCACGAAGAGGCGCTCTCCTCCGGCCGCCAGGGCCATGCCCATGGGAGCGGCCCCCACCGGAGCGGAACCGAGAAGCACCTGCCTGGAAATATCAATGGCAATTACCTCCCCCGGAGAGGAGACCCCGGAAGGCGCCAGGGCGACGAAGAGCGTCCGACAGTCGGGAGAGACCGCCAGGGACTGGGGCTGGCCGATATTCCCGTCCCGCATCCGGGGCATGGGTATTATGTTTACCGCCGCGTTGGAAGAGGGGCTTATGACGTAAACGGAGGGATTTCCGGACATGACGGCCGCGTACAGAACCCTTCCGTCCGGACTCAAGATGAGATCCTTTACAATTCCGGTGGTCATGATCCGGCCCACCACGGCGTTTGAGCCCAGTGTGTCAATAATCATGATTTCCTTATTGTCGTTGGCCACAAAGAGCTTGGTGCCGCTGATATTAAAGCAGAGCCAGAAGGGACGCACGCCCAGGTTGATATAGTCGGCCCGCTTGGGATCGGCGGGCTGCAGGATCATGATGCTGTTCGGGTTGGTGTTCATCGGCGTCTGGTTTTCCATGGGGTTCTGGGACATTGGATTAGGAGGCGCGTTTCCGTGAAGGCTCATCGGATCGGCCCCGGCTGCGATGGCCTGCATGGCGGACATCGTAGTGGACACCCCGCTGTCCGCGCCCATGAACGGACTTGGTCCCGACCCTGATGAAAAAGAAGATTCCGATGAGGCAAAGGCTACATACATGGCGCCCCCGCCGATAGCCGGGGCCGTGACGGTCATGGTCGAACCCGCCTGGGGAAGGAGGGTTATCTTAAGTTGAATCGGAACTCCCTTCTTAACCTCGATCTCTTCTTCGTAGGGTGAAAAGCCCTGCTTGGTGACGACGACCTTGCGTTTTCCCTTCGGAACATCGGTGAACTGAAAGAGGCCCTTTGAATCGGTGAGCGTCGAGAGGCTGGTCCCCCCAATCGTCACCAGGGCGCCTTCCACGAAGGCCACGCCGTATTGGCCGGGGGCCTGCGGTGTACCCGAGGTCAGGACCCAGCCCAGGACCATGCCGCCTGCGGCACAAACCGGAGCCGGAGTCACGGAAAAAAGAAGGAGACTCAAAAGTACGGCCATTCCGAACTTTCTAAGCATTTTCTTCGCCTCCCATGAGATATTCCTCAACCAGAATCTGAGCTGCATAATCGTCGTAGGGCTCGGGCGGAACCTGGAGGCCCAGCGGAACCAGTTTCCAGAAGCCGCGGGGGGGGTTCTCCCTGAAATAGAGTTTTCTCGCTTTTTCAGTGGAATTTTTCTCGTCCACCAGGAGAAACTCAAAGGGAAAAATCTCTTTCAGCCGCTCCAGCGTTTTTTTGATGTTTCCGGAAAAGGTCCCGCGGCCCAGGAGAACCCTGGAGGGAGAAAACTGTTTCAGAAGTTCCAGGATACTTTCTTCCATCTGCGCCGTCAGGACGATCTGGCGATGGACGATATCCCCTCCCGAACCAGCCACTGCCACCCCGCATTTCTCCCGTCCCGGATCCACGGCCATGAGCACTTCAGTCAATCCCTCTCTCCTTTGTCTGTCGCCGTTTCCTTGATTTTCTTCCCTGCCGGACTCTCTTAAGCTATTTCGGGCTGATCTCAAAGCGCACCTCCAGCGGCCCCGCCGTGGTGATATCCCGCTTAGCTATGATCAACACGCGGGCGACTCCTCTGAAAGCCTTAATACGGTCGCAGGCATCCACGATATCCAGAGGGCTGACTTCCACCAGCTTCTCCTCGACATTGGGGCGGACCCCCTTCTTCTCGGCCACGGCGCGAACGGTCGATTTAAGCTTAAGGGCCAGTGTGTTATAGACATCCTCTCTGGATTTACTCCCGTCTATCTCAAATTCGATGACCTTCTCATCCTTGCTGAAGACGAGTTTGTCCTCGAAAAATTCAAAGGAAACTCCGACCGGCTCCCAGAGGAAGCAGAGCTCCGCCGAGCGGACCACGACCCCGAGTTTACCGGACTGCTTTGAGAGGCGGCGGATGATTTTTTCGTATTCTTCCCGATCCCGGTAATAGACCATGCGCGTGTCCTGCGGCACCGCTTCGCCCTTTTTCCTGGCCGCCTGGGCATTGTTCCGCATGATGGCCGCATAGTTTGCCGTCTCCAGGATGTGATCCAGCACCATCTTGATGGCCTTTTCCGGCAGGCCCGTCTGGATGACCGCGACCACGATCGGCTGTCCCGCCGTATACAGAGGGGTCTCCTTCACCCGGATGGAATCGGTCATGTTACTGATGTCCTTCTTGAGTTCGTCCCTCTGGTCCTCAAGAGCGGCGATTTCTTTTCGGATCCCCTCCATCCCCAGGAGAGCGATCTGAACCGGCTTTGAGAAAATCGCGGCGCTTATCACAGTCAGGTAGGAGATCATGACCCCGGTCACCACCGTGATCAGGATGGAGGTATGCCTGGGCCTGAGGTTGAAAACGCTCAGCTTTCTCCGGCCGATCGCCCGCCCCCACTGGTTCCCCAGGTAGGCAATCATGCCGCTGATTATCGTGAGACAGATGAAGATGACAGTCACCCTCATAACAACTCCGCCCATCAACAGGCTCCTTCCATCGCTATTGCCTCCCGGAACGGACCATGAGATACCCGCCCACTCCTCCAAAGACCAGGTTCGGCAGCCAGGAGGCGAAGAGGGGGGGCATTACGCCGGTCTTTCCGAGCACGATCCCGGTGGTCATTAAAATGTAATAAATGAGGGAAAAAACCAGGCTCAGTCCCATGCCGATGGAGGTGCTGGTGCGGTGGGGCCTGAGTCCAAGGGGGATACCGAAGAGCCCGAAAACGAAGCAGGTGAAAGGGATGGAGACCTTCTGGTGGTACATGACCGCCAGCTCGTTGAGGCGCCCCCAGAGTTTGAAGGCCGGGTCCTCCGGCAGGGGCTTTTTCGGGGGAGGTCCGCCCTGGAGCAGCGAGGCAATTTTTTCTTTAATTTCCACCCGATCCATCTCCTCCGGCGTCTTCTCCCTTCGCCCGATTTCTACGGGAGAAAACGGAATGAAGATCTTGCAGGAGGAAAAATGCCCCCGGAAGACGACCTCGCGAACACCGGCGGGACTCCAGGAATATTCCTCGATGTCACCTTTTTTCAAGCCCCAGGTCTTGCCTGTGTAATAGGCCTCCGAGGCATAGGTGTAGCGGATGGGCTTTTCATTGCGGTAGTCGTGGATGTTCACGTGTTCCATGACCCCGCTGGCCGGATTCAGCCGGCGGGCATAGACAAGGCGATAGGCCCCGTCCGGGGTATTGAATTTCAGGATGAGATCTTCCCGGATTCGCCCCGGGTCCCTGGTCAGTTGCTCCAGGAAGATGTTGTTGGCGGCATAGGTGGCGCCGGGAGCCACCTTGGTGGAGATGAAGAGCGCGAAGAGGGAGACGACAAAGGCCATGATAATTCCGGGTACGGCCACCCGGTAAAAACTTATGCCCCCGGCTTTGATGGCCACGATCTCGCTGTCTCCGGAGAGCCTCCCGAAGGCGATGAGGCAGGAGAGGAGCATGGCTATAGGGCAGATGAAGACAAAGATGGCGGGGAGGCTGTTCACCAGGAACTTCATGGCCAGAAGCGGGGAGGCGCCCTGTTCCGCCATCATTCTGGCGATTTGAAAAAGGATGCCGGCGGAGACGAAAAGAACGGTGAAGACGACGACCCCGAAGACAAAGGGGACGATCATCTCGCGGAGGACATAGCGGTCGAGAATCTTCATACCTTCTGCAGCTCCCCCGGCTCAAAAACAAAATCCTCGCCCAGGTAATACTTGCGGGCCACTTCATCCCCGGCCACCTCCCGGGAGGTCCCGGAGACCAGGATCTTTCCGTCCCGGATTATGAAGGCCCGATCGGTGATGGCCAGGGTCTCCCTCACGTTATGGTCGGTGATGAGGATCCCCAGGCCGCTGGCCTTCAAGGTCGAGATAATGCTCTGAATCCCGTCCACCGCGATGGGATCGACCCCGGTAAAGGGCTCGTCCAGGAGGAGGAAGCGCGGGCGGGTGGCCAGTGCCCGGGCGATTTCGACCCGGCGCCGCTCTCCTCCGGAGAGGGAACAGGCCATCTGCTGGGCCACGTGGGTGAGACCGAAATCCTCAAGGAGAACCGCAAGGCGCCTCTCCTGTTCCTCCCGTGACATTCCCCACATCTCCCAGATAAGCAGCAGGTTCTCCCTCACCGTGAGGTTTCTGAAGACCGAGTTTTCCTGGGCCAGGTAGCCGATCCCCATCCGGGCGCGGAGGTGCATCGGCAGGGAGGTTATTTCCGTATCGTCCAGAAAAATGGAGCCTTCCTGTGGTTTGACCAGGCCGACGATCATGTAGAACGTCGTCGTCTTTCCGGCCCCGTTCGGCCCCAGGAGGCCAACAACTTCCCCCTCGCTCACGTCAAGACTGACCCCGTCCACCGCTCTTTTTTTGCGGTAGGACTTGACCAGATCTTTCAAAATAATCTTCAAAAGAGCCCCCTGAAGAAAGATTCCTTACTCTTCATGTGTATGCGGACGTCTCCCCTTATTTCCACGCTCTTAAGCGCCGGATCCGCTTCAATTTCCTTTCCCGTGATTACGGCATCTTCCCTGGTCAGGATAACGGAGCCGCTCCCGAACATTTTTTTCTTCCGGCCGTCCCAGCGCATCTTTTCGACCTCCAGGGTCTCCCCCGTGCCGGCCTTCGATCGGACCTTGCCCTTAAAGAGGACATCTCTGCTTGAGAGGTCCACCTCCGCCTCCCGGGCCCGGACCTCCGCCACCGGGGTCTTCATGGCATCGAAGAAAATGACCCGGATATCCCGCGCCACGGCTTTCCCGGTTTTCTGATCCATCCTGATGCTGCCCGCCTTAAGCTCCCACTGGTCTTTCCCCTTCGAAAGCGAGCTTAGGCTCGTCGCGCCGAATTCCATCCCCTCTTCCGGCTCCCTGGCCGCAGGAGATGGAGGAGGAGAGGGAAGCGCGGAGGGGACGGGCGATACCTTGCCGCCCAAGCCGCAGCCGAAGAGAACAAAAGCCCAGATCAACAGGACCCCGGCACAAAAAAGAGCCTTTCTCAAGACCCTCATTCCCTCCTCAAGTATACTACATTCTCCTTTGTTAAACAAGAAGATCCTCAGGAACATGCTTACTTTGCGACCACAAGAGTGTTGGCGACCCGTTTTACGATCTTCGTCCTGAGCACGGCCTGCTCGGTTTTTTTAATCAGAGCCGTCTGTTTCACCGTCCCGGTAAGGGTCGCCCGGTCGCCATTGACCCCCACCACGATATTGCATCCGGAAAAGGCCGGGTCGTTTTTAAGAAGATATCTTAGTTTAGCCGCTTTGGCTCGATCGGCGGGACGGCCCGAACCAATCACTGCGGAGGGATCCTTATAGACAGCGGGTGCCTTCTTCTGGTTCTCCACATCCATGCTCTTGGTAAACAGGTGCCGGATGGCCGACCCGACCTCTTTACCGGTGCGGGCGGCCTCCTCCTGGGGCAGAAACGAGGCCTTCTTTAATCCGAAAGTTCGGGAACCCCAGTCGGAGACAAAATTAAAGACCAGTACGGAACTGCCGAGAGCTGCAATAAGAACGAGGCAACCCAGTGTCCGGTAGGCCCAGCGATGTTGGCCAACTTTGGGTTTATCCGGAATTTTTTTCTTCTCCTGAGAATGAATGAGCGTGCCCACCTGAAACAAGACCTCCTTTTCGCATTTATATTATATTAACAGAAGCAGAAGGATAAATCAATAACGGACGCCCCGGGGGCTGAGTTTTTTCAGCGGGCTGCGGCAACAGGCTTTATCAGGGGCTGTCTGATGGGGAGAGAAATCCGAGGGCCAGAAGCTCCTCGGGGACAGGGGCGTAAAGGGTTTCGAGACGATCCCGCTCCTCTTTGGAAAACTTGAAGTTCTCCACGAAATCAGGCCCTTTTTCCTTAAGATACAAGTGGATGACCTCCCGGTAACGAAGGTGCATCCACAGGGGGTCGTCGTAGGCCCCGGCGCACTCCAGGCGGCAGCGATCGGCCATTCTAACGGCCTCCTCGCGGCTCATACCGCTCCTGACCCGGTAGGAAAGCGTAGTGGCGAACTCCTGATTGTCCTCGATGAACCCGGCGATGCCCAGTTCTTCGGCGTTCGCCCGGATTTTGGAATGCTTCCCCAGGGTGAAGACACTCCGCCCGTAGGCGTTGATGATCGCGCGGTTGTCCTTGATGAGGCGGATGGTCTCCCAGGCCTCATCCTCCGTCTCGCTCGGAAAACCGAAGAAGATAAAGGCGAAATTCCAGATGCCTGCTTCCCGGGCGGAACGAAGAATCTTCAGGCGATCCCGCAAATCAACTCCCTTGTTGATGAGTTTCATGAGCCGCCCGGAGCCTGATTCAATCCCCCAGAGAATCATCGTAAGACCCGCCTTTTTGAAAAGGCGAAGGCGCCCGGGCGCGAAGCTGTTTTCGGTGCGGCCGTTGCCGAAGAAATGCACGCTGAGATCATTCTCAAGAAGGCGGCGGGACAATTCTTCCAGGTACTCCGGGTTCAGGGACTCGTCAATGAACTCGAAGTTCTCGATTCCCCACCTGTCTTTCGCCTCCGCAAATTCGGCGATGACATGGGCGATCGGTCTCACATCCGGACGGATGCCGTAATCCGTGTCACAGAAAGTGCACTTCTGCCAGTAACATCCCTTGGAGGTCCTGGTGGAGAGGACGATCTCGGGAGTGAAGTATTTGTCGAGGGGCAGGCCGTCCAGGTCGGGAAGGGCCCGTTCTGCCAGGGGAAGCGGTTCCTCTGCGAAGGAGAAGCGGGGATTCCCCTCACGGTCGGCAAAAACGAGGTTGGGCACCGAGTCCAGATTCATCGCGCCTTCAAGCGCCCGGCAGAGCGAGATAATCGGCTTTTCGCCCTCTCCGAGAAGGATGCTGTCGGCGAAGGTTTCCAGGAACAGCGGTTTGGAAAGCAGGGTGTCCCTGACGCGGAGGAAATAGTTTCCTCCGAGGGACAGGTGGGTTTGAGGCGTTTTTTTCTCCTTGAGCAGGCGGGCCAGGGTGAGCCCCCCGTAAAGCTGGCTGTGGGAATTTATGGATATTCCCACCAGCTCGGGCGAATCCTTGAGCAGGAGACTTATGCGGGATTCCAGGAATGGAAGGAAGATGTTTTCGCCCGCTTCCCCGCTGAAGGCGACGAGGTTCTCCACCGTCATGGGATGCCCGGGGGCGGAAAAGTCATTGAAGCGCAGGCGGCTCGGGAAGAAGGGAAGGGAAATCAGCTCCAGCGCCTTGTCCACCGTGAGGCAGGCCTTTACCAGGCTGGACGGTTCATAGAAAAGGTGCGGGTCGTCGAATACGGACACGGCCTCCGCTATTTCCTTCTTTACATCATCCCAGAGGGGCAGGAGGGAAGTCAGGTGCTTTTCGATTTCAAAGTAACGCATGCTTTCGAGGCCGAAAGCTCTCGAAGTATCCTTCGAGTACTTTCCCAGAGTGAGACGGGCCCGCAGGTATTCGAAGGCGTTTTTCGCCCGGGCCAGGGAGTAGTTGAGATATCCGGGCGTCAGCACCTGGCGGTAGAAGGCCACGTTGAGATCCTCCGGGAATGCGGCGATGCCGCTCTTCCGGAGGTGGCCCGTCAGGGCGTATAAAGAAAAATGTGGATTCATGGGAATCCACTGCGGGGGAAAAACAAGCCTGACTTTCATTTTTTCAGTCTCTCATCATCAGTTATCAAGCACTCTGTTTCTAGGCTGCCTGTATCAGCTTTTCCAGATCCTCCTTGTGGGCCGAAAGATACTCGGCCATCTCCTCGATCAGGGGAAGCATCTCCTCGCGATAGATGCGGCCGACCTCCTCGATGGCCTCATCGTGGCGGGCGAGTTCCTCCTCCAGCCACTCCTTGTTATCGCCCAGGAAGCGGAAGGTCAGGAGATAATCCTTAAGCTCCTTGACCTTCCCGGCGCTCTGGACGTACTTTTCCATTCTTTCCAGGATCTCCCGGGAAGATAGTTCCACGGCTGAATACCCCGACCTTTCCGGATATAGTTACAGGGTTTCCTCGTTTTGTTCCGCGATGTCGAAGGCCGCCCCAAAGAGATTGAGGCCTCTCTGCACGGCGGCCTCGGAAGGATCCGGGAGGGAAGGCTCAGAGATGCCCAGTTGCTGGAGTACCGAGGAGAGCTTGCCTTCCTGCCAGAGGTCGGAGGACTTCTTCTCTCCATTGTAACCGCGGGCGGCCATCTCGCTGTCGAGATTGGAAAAAATCTTCTGGATGTCGCCGTCCTGGCCTTTAAGACTGTTCTGTCTGTCCAGGCTGTTCAGGCTGTTCAGACTGTTCACGCTCTGCGCGCTGTCCGCGCTGTCCACGCTATGCACATCGGAAGATGCATTCGTACCCTTGCCGATTTCGCTGTACTTATGGTACCGGGTGTACTTGGATTCCTTGAGCTCGGTGAGGTTTATTCCGAAATTCTGCTCCACCTTGCCGAGAGCGTTCTGGAAGTTCTGGTCCTTGGTGCCGAGATTTCCGTCCCCGTCGGAGTCCACGAAGTAATCGCCGTTTTTGAACTGGACAGCCTTGCGGTTGCCCATCTTTACGACGGTGACGTCGTAGCCTTTTTCCTTAAGGGCTGCGGCCAGTGCCTCGGGCTTCATATTCGAAGCCTTTTTATCGTTCATTATGCTGGCGATATCCACGACTGTGTCGGCATCGGTGATGACCGACCTCCCGTCGAAATAGTCGCAATCCCCCTTGACGGTGCTCTTGCCGGCGTCAAGTTCGCCGCCTTTTGCCGACTTTTTTTCGGTCGCTGAGGCCGATGAAGTCGCCTGGGTGGATTTTTTTGCTTCTACCGCTCTGATTTCCTCAATTTCATAACCCATGTAAATCCCTCCTTTTCAAATCGGCATTACCTTCTTTGCCGCTGCTTTACTAGATATATACCGCAAGGAGGGTATTTAGTAAAGTATATTATGATTATTCCAGCCGGAATGAAACCTGGATGCGCAGGGAGGCTTCCTGCGGGGCCCCTTCGCGCAGGCGCGGGCTGAAGCGCCACAAGCGCACGGATTTTTCAGCGGCCCGGTCCAATCGGGGATCCCCGGAGCTGGCACAAGTTGCCACCTGCTTGATCCGGCCGCTGGTTGAAAGAATTATTTCAAGAACGGTGGTCCCCTCCACGCCCTCTTCGCGCGCTTCCGGAGGATAGGGCGGAGGAGTTTTAAAAAGAACGCACGCTTCCCGTGTTTCCCCATCGGGCCGTACGCTTTCTCCGGACGTCCCGGCGCCGGCATTATCAATGCCTTCACCAGGCGTCATACGGCCACCCGCAACGCCGCCCGCAGGCTCCCCGCCGCCACCGCCTTCAACCAGGGCTGATACCGGGCCGTCTTTTTTGCCTGACAGCCCGCTTCCTTCCTGAAATTTTTCATTTCCCACGGCAGGCTTTCCCGGAGCGACCCGGGAGGCAACATACTTTGTTGTATGCCCGGCAAGCGGGGAGGAATATGTATTTTTTCCGGAACTGACCGGCTTTACACAACCTGGCGGAGGGGCGTTTTTTGGGGAAGTTTTTTCAACCTGTCCGACGTTGACGGGATTGTCGGGGGTGACGATCAGGGTGCACGTTTGGAACCGGGTCACTTCAAAGACGGACATCTGCGGTGAGGCCGGCTTAAAAAGCGTCCCGATAAAGGCCAACAGAAAAAAATTAACCAGCAGGGACAAGCCCACCGGAAGCGCCCAGCCTGCACTTCCCGGCCGCATTCTTCTCATTTATCCTGCGCCCCTCCTTCCCGTCCCCCGTCTTCATAATTCATAATTCTCACCACGCATACTTCAAGCCCACTTCCATGGTCCTGTCTTCCGCCGGATAGCCCACCACTTCATCGTACTTGAGATCGAAAATGTTTCTCACCACCAGGTATGGATTGGCTGAATGCGGCCTGCGGCCCATGATTGATAGATCAAATACGGTGCGGGAGGGAAGGATCACCGGCCACGAGGCCCAGGTGATCGGATCGAAGGCCACGTCCGTGCGGTCATCGCTCCAGCGGCCCGTCAGGGCCAGGTCCCAGCCTTTCGCCATGGTCGAAAAAGACAGGTTCCCCTGGTTTTTGGGTATTCCCGGAAGCCGTTCGCCGCTGTCCTGGTTTTTGGCGTCCATGGAAGTGAAATTAAACAGGAGGCGGCTGGCCTTTGATAACCGGTGTTCAAAGGAAAACTCCAGGCCCTGTTCCCGGGCCCTTCCTACATTCTGATAGGGAGTGGCTGATGTGGCCTGGATCATATCGGTAATCTCCGTCGAGAAAAAGGCTATGTCAAAATTGCTCTTCCCGGCCTCCAGGTTCCAGCCCAGTTCGTACTGGCGGGACTGCTCGGGCTTGAGGTTCGGATTCCCGGAAAAACCAGGCCCCCAGAGACCGGCCGGGTAATAAAGCTCCACGAAATTCGGCGCCCGGAATCCCTCAGAGTAAGAGAGGCGCAGGCGGGAATTATTTCCCGTCTTTTGGCTGATCCCGGCGCGAGGTACGAACTTGCCCCCGAAGGCGGATTGGTTGTCCCAGCGGGCGCCCAGGACCAGATCCGTACCCGCCGAAAGCTTCCAGCGGTCCTGAAAAAATAAAGCCCGGTTCCAGAGGGAATTCTGAAGAGTGGATGGGGAATACCCCCCTTCGACGTCGTCGTAATCCTCCTGCCTGAGTTCCCCTCCAAAGATAAGCTTATGAGAACCAGCCTCCAGGCGGTAAAGAGCCTCTCCCGACCGCGTCAGACCGGTGATGCGGCTCTCATATCCGAAGGGTCCGGGCTTCAGGTTGCGAAGCTGCTGGCTGATGCTGTACCAGCGCGCTTCCAGGCGACCTTTTCCTATCTGCCTGGAGGCGGAAAAATCAAAGTTATTGCGTAGCCACCACTGGCGGCTGTCGGGATCGTAATAGCCCACGTGGTTCGGATCGGCCCCGGGCAGGCCCAGTTCGTCGTAATAGCTTTCGGCTTTGACGGCCAGATCCCAGCCCCTTAAATTTTCAAGACGAACCTTAGCGGAGTAATCGCGGGCCTTCCAGTCGCTGTTGGGGCGCATCCCGCCATATTCAGGAAGAGATCCCGAGAACTGCCAGAAGAACTTATCACGCCCCCCGTTCAGAAAGAGGGATTTTTCCACCCGGCCGTGCCCGCCGAATCCCAGGGCGGCTCCTCCCGATGGGCCTTCAGACCGCCTAGTTATGATATTGATGACCCCGCCGATGGCCTCGGATCCGTACAGGGCCGAGACCGGGCCGTGGATTATTTCTATGCGCTCAATGTCCGCCGCGGGTATCTTGGACAGATCCGTACCGCCGAAGAAAGCCGGGCTGTAGAGTCGCTGTCCGTCAAGAAGCACCAGCACCTGGTTCTGCTTGGCTCCCCGGACGTAGGCGGTGGCGGCGGAACCGGGCTGGCCGGCTTGGCGCAAAACCACCCCGGGGGCCAGCCGGATTGCGTCGGCAGCAGTCTGGGCCCCGCTCTCCCGGATCTGCCGCGCCGGGATTACCGTGGTCGAGGCGATGGACTCTCCAACCGGCTGAAGCGTCCTTTCAGCCGTGACCACGACCTTGATATCCGACTCCCCATCCGCCCGGGGTTCCTCCGCCCAAAGGGGAAAAATGGTGCTGAGAATGAGAATTGCAAGGATTAGATGCGCCTTTTTCATTGCCGACCTCCCTCAAGGTGCAGATCTCAAGGTCGGCCTGAAAAACGACACCCCTGCCACTTGCGCGGCAGAGGCGTCGTGATGAACCGGACTCTGATCCGCACCACGTTACCCGCGAAGTGGTGTCGTACCCAGGCAGGGCGAGGTTTCCTGGCTTCCGCGTCTTCCTCCGCGCGCGTCTTCCAGCTCTTTCGAGCCGTGACATGGTGCGCGCTTCGTCGGCGGTTACAGTTGCGGGGCAGCACCGGCTTCAAACCGGATTCCCTCAGGCCCGCCTGATATGTTTACTTCCTCTTCTATACCGACAGTTTCCCCAATGGTCAAGGGGCTGATTTTTAACCTCATGGTACTCAGGCAGGACAAGAACTGAGCGAAAGAGAAGGTTTCCCCGGAGGCCGGCATCCCGTGGAGGACGCGTCTTCATCTGAAAGAGGATCCTTAAAGAAAGTCAGGAAGGCCGACAGGAGGTTTCTTATGAGTTCCGCTTCGCTCAAAGCGATTGCGCAGAAGATTTCCGAGCGATTCGAGATAGAGGAGAAGGCCCGGGAAAGGTCGCTGTCTCTGCACCGGCTGGCCATCAAAAATTCCGGACAGGCTATTCGGGCCATCCACCGGGGAGAAGTCGAGCCGGCCCGCCTCCTCCTTGCAGATACTTCCAGGACGCTTGAAGAAATAAACCACCTCCTTGAAAATTTCCCGGAAATCCGGTATGCCGGCTTCCTTCAGGATGCTCAGAAGGAATACGCCGAGGCCTGCATCACTCTTTCCATCATCGCCGGCGAAAGCCTTCCGGATCCCGACGAACTCAAGCTGGGATTCGCCCCCTACTTGAACGGCCTGGCCGAGGCAGTCGGGGAGTTGAGACGCAACATCCTGGATCGCATCCGCGAGGGCAAGGTGGAGCGGGGGGAGGAATTCCTGGACATCATGGACGAAATTTACTGCGTCCTGGCCTCCATGGATTTCACCGATGCGGTGACCCGCGGTCTTCGCCGCTCCACCGACGTGGCCCGTTCAATCATTGAAAAAACCCGGGCGGACTTCACCTGCCATCTGGAGCACTGCCGCCTCGAAGAGAGCATGCAAAAACTGGGCCAAAGGCTCGACCGGAAATGAAGACACCCCTCCGCTGGTTGATTCTGCCGCTCCTCCTTTTTTTATGTCTTACACCCTGCCTGGCCGCCCAATCGTCTTTTCCTCTCAACGAGAAGGAAACCAGGGAAAATATTCACGGCCTCTACGATGTCAACAACCGCCTTCACATGGAACAAATCGAAGAGGAGAACCTCTTCTTCCGGCGCCCCTTTTCCACTCCGGAGCCGCCGGCGGCGACTCCCGCTCCATCGCCAACGCCGCTCCCGCCCGGCACCTTCCTTAATAAGAATCCGCTTAAGGTCCTGACAATAAAACGCCTCTTCACCTTCTCGGATCTCTATCGCCAGCTCTCCACGCCCCAGCTTCTGGGAGCCGCCGTCGCCACTAATTACCTTCTTCAGAATGACAGAACCTTATTCAATAACCTGGACCGCTCCATGAAGACCCGCGAATGGGACACGCACTCCCCAAAGATAACCGATTGGGGAGAAGGGGGATTGGACCTGGCCTTCTGCGGGCTTTTTTACCTGACAGGCTCCAAAAAAGCTCACGAAGTGGCCCAGATGGCGGCCGAGTCGGTCGTCCTCACCGGGATCCAGGTACATGTGCTGAAGAGAATTTTCGGCTTTAACCGCCCCCATGTCTCCAATCCACCCCCCAGCACGGCCAGGCTCGGATACGACATGAACTACGACGCCATGCCCTCGGGCCACTCCGCCGCCGTATTCGCCATGGCCACCGTCTTCGGGGATGCCTACAAAATAGGCTGGCTCACCTATCCCATGGCCACCCTGGCGGCGCTCACGCGTATCAAGGAACACGCCCACTGGCCCTCCGATCTTCTTATCGGAAGCCTCATGGGACATCTTGGTGCCCGCCAGATAATGGCCGACCACGGATATATACAGATAAAACATCACTCTTCAAGCGAGCCCTGGGGACGCCTCCGGGTAAAGATCGACGGCGGCATCGAACAACGCTGGGACGACAACGCCTCATTTTCCTCAGACGGCTCCGCCGCGCAAACCGACCAGTTCGGCTATCTGTTCCTGGACACCAGGGCCTACATGCCCATGTCGTCCGAGAGAACGGCACCCTACAGCACCATTCTGCAGGCGGCCTACAGGACAGATCGGCTTATCTATGACCGGATTTATCGCAATAACTACCAGAACTACCTTCTCTCGGCCCGCTTTTCCTCCAGGCACGCCGAACGGCTTTCCTCGTTTCTGCAGGCCGATTCCAGGAACATCACATACGAAGCCCTGGAGGAGCTTGACAATCCATGGGCCTATGCCGGATCCTGCCGCACGGACGGCATACGGGGAGGACTTAATTTAATTCTCTCCAACTCGCTGGCCGCCGGGGCCTCCTTTCAGTACCAGTACGTCGGATACGGGGGATTTTCAGGAGAGAACAGCCGGGTCAACCAGGGGGACTTTTCGATAAGTTCGCGGCCCGGGCGCTCACTCTCTTTTCAAGCGGGTTTCCTGATTCAAGACTCCAGGGCCGAAAACGAAATCTTCACCTTCAGCGGCAGCGGCCTCTGGGGATTGCTCTCCCAGCAGGTATGGAAAAATGGCCGCCTCTCCGCCTTTTCCCGCCTGCAGAACCTTGACTTCAGCAAAAACATCGTCCCGGATGGAAGTTATCGCCGGGATGCCGTTTCCTCCATCGGCGTCACCCTCGATCACGAATTCAGCGGGCACTGGTCCTGCCGTCTCAACTGGAACCTCCGCACCTCCGCCTCGAACGACCCGCAGTTCTACTACCGGAGGAACCTCCTCTCAGCCGGCTTTACCAACCGGTTCTAAAGATCTTTTCACCGCAGAGGCGCAGAGAATGAAGAGAAGCACGAAGGATTCAACGAGAAGATGCGAAGGACGCAGAGGGGAATAAAAATCACATCCGTGATATCAAGCAGATAAAACTAAATTGAATCATCGAATGTCAACAGTAGCATACGAGGCAAAGAATTGTCCATTTGCTTTAAAAACGGGCCGAGCATTAATTCCAACTGGTCGCAACTTAAGATGTCCACTTTCGTCAGGAAGGAGGTAATATGTCTCGTAGTAAACACTTCTCTTAGTCTCTTTAACTATCTTAATCGAGTTTTCAACTTTAGAAATTGCATCTGAAGGAATGAGGTTAAGATTTTTGAGATTATAACCAACTACTTCGCACAGTTCTTTCCCTACTTTGTCAGCAAATAACTTATTAGTCATAAAAATGGTCAGATCTTCCTTCAATAATCCACAAGGATTATTCCAGTTTCTCATCCAAACATCATAAAGATCCTCAGTTATATTTCCATTGCCTTCTTTTATCTGTATTTCCGTTGAAGGCATATATCCTTTAAGTTCAGTTACACTCGATTCGGAAAGTGTACCTATAGAAGTTAATACTTTATACTTATTCCACTCCTCTTTCATTAGATGTTTAGTGTAATATTCATAGAATATTCTAAGTCTGAATCGAATATAGTTATAAGTGTTTTCCATCAATCCGCGATGATGGCGTTCTAGATATTCTCGACTAAGTGATAATCGTTCTATGAGCAAATTATATAATTCTTCGTAATCAAGAAGGCCTCTTTGTTTGAATTTTTCATAAAGTACTGATGTCGGGAAAAGACATATTAGCGCAAAAATATGTGCTTGCATTTCCAGTTTGTAGCACCATTTATACATAGTGCTACAATGCTTATAAAGAGCTTTTTGTTTGTTCAAGTGGAGGAATAAATGCCCTAATTCGTATAGTTGAAGATATAGTTTTAAAAGGGGGTGCCTTTTTGCCCACTTCCTCAAAAATATTATGGCTCTTGCGTTCTTGCTTTCATGAAGATATAGCGAAGAAAGATGTTCATATTTTCCCACTCTAGCTTCTCGTTCGACAACTTGAATGCCTTCAGTTCTACAAATAATATTTACATCTTTCTGAAGAAGAATACGTTTGTTAAATCCAATGTTTTTATATGTTTCTTCCAAACACTCAATTATAACCCGTGGGCCGTTGGGCATTGGAATACCACAATCTGTGTATTTCCGGTCAATATAGGAGTTTATGTCTGGATTAATTTCTGTGTTTTTTAAGAAATTTTGCACGTAAGCACAAGGGTGGTTATATTCTTCTGGATCAGTGTTAGGATTTTTTAATATTTTTGCCTTTAACTCTGAAGGGAATGGGAAACCAACGGCCCATTCCCGAGCAATGCAATTATCCCAATTTATTTTTTCAAAGTTGGGAATTTCTTCGCTATTAGCGTCTGGAGTCAAAGCAGTAAAATTTGGTTTAAAAAAACTAAGACTGTTGAAAGAGGCTTTAACAACTTTGTCAGATCTTTCTGCTACCAAAAGAACAGCAGCAGAGCAGATAGCACATTCTTTCAAATGGCTATTGATGTCTCCTAAATTATTATTCCCTAATTCCCCTGTAATAAATCTAATTGCCGATTCCTGTATGTCGGAGTGAAGTTGAAGTTTTTCTTCCCAATTTATCATATTGCTAACTGCCACTTCGAACGTAAGAGCATTTTAAGGATAAGGGGATCTAACCTCGATCCTTGCATTTTTTTTGCTTTAGACACGACCTTGTTAGGTGCAATTCCTCGACGCCATGGAGTATCGTAAAGATAGGAAATATATACCTCTGCACAGGCGATAAGGCGCGAGTCGAAAGGAATATTATTGCCAAAAAGCGTCCCAGGATAAGTACAGGGGCAGGAAGGTGGATAAGTATACGACTCATGATGAGATCCGATCACGCGTTTCATTTGTTCTAACAAATCAGGTGTTCTTATGTATTTATTTAAGACTTTAAGGGTGTCATTTTTAATATGTTTTACAAGTTGGCTCCTCTCACGCCTATTAAATCTTCGTGGAGCCGAAATAGTAGAAAGGTTGGGAAATATCTCAAGAAGGCCAATGTCATGACAAAGCGCACTAGCCATAAGTACGCCCCACAAAGTGGTTCCATTGGGTATGTGATCAAAAATCTTAGTCAATAATAAAATGAGTTGGATACTATGAATTGCAAGGGGGGGGTATTTCTCAAATTGATAATAAAACAAAGAACTTGCCCAATCTTTCCCTAAAGTGCCAAATATTTCTGTTATTTTTTTGTCGCATTCACTAAGAAATGAAAGACTGGCTCTACTGCGACAACATTCCGCCAGCATATAATCTACAAATTGGCAACATTCGTTAGAACAGTGCTTCATATCTTTTGCTAGAGATTGGAGGAATTTCTTTGATACTCTTGGTTTTTCTATTGGTCGCAAATATTGCAACAACTGCTCGAACGCTTTGTCACAAGAATGAGGGGATGTTGTTTTTGAAGATGGGGTTTTATTGATATAATACTTCAATTCATTCAAGCGGATAAACAAGCTGTTGAATCCCTTACTAGTTTTGCCTTTACTATCAAGGAGCAAAACGGATTCAGCTTGTACCATAGCTCTTAGCTCTCCAGGAATGGGCAATCTCTAGGGCCCCTTTCTAAAGATGGGCGAACTTCTTCTGATTTTCAGAAAAAATTGTCCAACTCTCTTGCTTTTCGCTAAATCTCGATTCTCATACGCTTAACAATTCGGTGTAATTGAAGATCTTCCTTCTTGTCTCCGCTGACGACTATCGACTGTGTAACGAGAATGGTCTAAAGGGACGAGAGGGGAAAGGGCCGCGTCTTAATATGCGACATTTTCATAAAACCGGGTTATCATTGAAATCATGGCAAGGTCATTGTGAACTTCTTTTCGTTTTGTTAACAAAAATTTAACATTTTCGTAACATTCCGGGCTTTATTCTTTCTCCGATATGTGAGATAATAGGGATGGCGGAAACTCCGGTAGAGGAGGATTTATCATGCAGTTTGAGGCTCTCTCCAGAATCCAGTCGGTGATGAACCGGATCCAGGATATTCAAGTCAAGGTCGGGCAGGCGCCGATAAAAGATATTTCCCAGGCCCCGGCCGGGACCTCTTTTGATTCAATGCTCCAGAAGGCCATTGCGGCCCAGAATGCCCCGCCCATGTCGGGCTATCAGGGCGCAGGCTATCCTCCGCTTTTAAACTCACCCATGGGGGGCTATTCCCCGGTCGCCTCCTGGATCAATTCCATGGCGACGTCGGATCCCCAGCGCCTCATTCAGTACCAGGGCTATAACATGCAGGCCCAGACGGCCAGCCGCTTCCTCAAGCTGGAGGATATGATCCGCCAGGCCTTCCCTGGAAGACAAGTCACCGTCACCAGCACCACGGAAGGCCAGCATACCGATCCCAATCATCCCGCCGGGAAGGCCGTTGACTTCGTGGTGGACGGCCTGACGAAAGACGAATCGAAGATAGTCGAGGATCTCAGTGCCCGGGCCGGCTTTACCGCCTACAACGAATATATCAACGACAGCCCCTACAAAACCGGCGACCACATGCACGTCTCCCTGGCGGAGTAGAAACAAAGAACCGGACTCCCGCCTGCCATGCCGGGCCTGAATTCAGGTCTTATTGTCTTTCTCTGTCTGATTGCAAGGGCCTGTTCTTACCATCGCGAGATGGAAGGCAGGCCCTTTCGTTAAATGTCAATGATCCGGCTTTTTAAGCCTGATTCTTACTCAGGCCGGCAGGGAACTTTTCCCGCGAAGAAGAAATATGATCCATCCTTACATCAGAGGAGGTCGTTAAACTATGAAGAAAATCCTGGCCCTGGTATTCGTCCTGGTTCTGGCCGTCTCCCTGGCGGCCTTGGCGAAAACCCTGGATCCCGGCTACGTTAAGGCCTTTGGCTGGGGATCCATCTGCGCCTCCGTCAACGGCGTCCCGGAAAAAGATAAATTCGATGCGTCCCAATTTGACTACGACAAGACCGGCAAGGTCTTCTACGTTAAGGGCGGACCCGGTGCGCGGCTGGACCTCAGAGCCATCCTCCCGCAGGGAAAGGTCTACTCCGACTACATGGCGATTCTGAAGAAGAAAAAAAGCGCCCTCCTCAAAAACCACAAGTGGGACTATCTGGCCTGGTACACCTGGACATCCCACGACTCTGTCGGGAACCAGCTCTCCGACAAGTGGCCATCCAAGCCCGGAGAACTCCCTGGCTGGAAGGAAACAAACTGGATGCGTCTTAATTATGGACAGGCAAATAGCTGGAACGGATCTTACCTGGGCTGGGATGACTCTCAGGCTCCGGAGTTCAAGACTGATCTTAACAACTGGCTGGAGAAAGCCCAGCCCGGCTGGAAGCTCTACGTGGTCCATACCATAGGATTCGAGCGTAGCTGTCCCGAGCTCGCCCGGGTGGGCCAGAACGTAGGGACCGGAATCATCGAGAACCAGGTCCCGATATCTTTCGAGGACTACGAGCCACCTCTGGCCACCTGCACCATCATCGTGAAATAGAAAAGCGGATCGGGGCGCAGGGGAACTGTTATGCGGGAATGGCCTATTGTTTTTTCCGATTTTCCTTTTGTGATTTTCACACACCTGTGGTATAATTTCATTCGAGTAAAGAAAGGTGGTGAGTACTATGTGCGGTGGCTGCGGATGCGGAGGCAAGAAGGACGACAAGAAGAAATAATTTCGGTTTTCTTGCCGGATTTTCGGGAAAGATCGGCCTTGTTGCGCCGGTCTTTCTTTTTTTAAAAAGAGGAAATATTTTTCTGAAAGACAAATAGATAAATCATGCCAATTGTTTTCGGAACAGACGGATGGCGCGACGTCATCGCCGAAGATTTCACCTTCGCCAACGTGCGCCGGGCGGCCTGGGGGATCGCAGAGTTTCTCCTTTCCCCCGCCCGCGAAAATCTTAAAGTCTATCGCGGAAGACCCGGCATCCCGCCGCCCTCTCCCTTCCGCCCGGCCTCGGCCGGGGTACTGGTGGGGTACGACACCCGCTTTCTCTCCGATCTCTTCGCCGAAGAGACGGCCCGGGTGCTCGCGGCCAGAGGAATTCCCGTCTGGCTGGCCCAGGAGGCCGATTCCACGCCCGCCATCTCCTTTGCCGTAAAGGAAAAACAGGCCTGCGGCGCCATAGTTATAACCGCCAGCCACAACCCGCCCCGCTACAACGGGATGAAATACAAGGCTGAATACGCCGGCTCGGGCCTCCCCGAGATGATGGAGGCGATTGCCGCCGAAGTCGGAAAGATCGGGGAGGAACATTCTCCACTCGCCTCGGAAACTTTGGCTCCCATCCAGAAATTCCTTCCTCGAACCGGCTACCTGGAACACCTCGAAGACCTGGTTGATATTGTACGCATCGCCGCCGCCGGTTTTAAAATCATCGCCGATCCGATGCACGGCGCCTCCAGGGGCTACCTGAAAAGCCTTTTGTCCTCCGCCGGTGGAAATTGCCTGGAAATAAGGGGAGAGCTCAACCCCTCTTTCGGCGGCGTAAATCCCGAGCCCATCGAAAAAAATTTAAAGGCCCTCATCGAGGCGGTCCGGGCGGATGGAGCCGCCGTCGGCCTGGCCTTCGACGGAGACGGAGACCGAATCGGCGCCGTAGATTCCAACGGGGAGTTCGTCAATCCTCACCAGATTATTGCCCTTGTTTTTTGCCATCTGATCCGGAACAGGAAGTGGAGCGGCGCGGTGGCCAGGACTATTTCCACGACCCGGATGCTCGATATCCTGGCCAAGCGCTTCGGCCTTCCGCTCTTTGAGACGCCGGTCGGATTCAAACACATATGCTCTCTGATGCTGACGGAGGACGTTCTCATCGGGGGGGAGGAGAGCGGCGGGATCGGCTTTAAAAATCACATCCCCGAAAGAGACGGGATCCTCTCGGCCCTCCTCCTTCTGGAGGCCATGGCCTGCGAGAAAAAAAACCTGGTCCAGCTCCTGGATTCCCTGAGGGAGGAAATCGGCACCTTCAGTTTCAAGAGGATGGACGCGCCGCTTTCCGGCGCCCGCTCAGGAGGCGACATCCTGGCCAGGCTTACGGAAAAGGCGCCAGAATTTATCCGGGAGATCCCGGTGGCGGAGGTTTTGACCTCCGACGGGGTCAAATACGTCCTGGAAGATGACAGTTGGCTCCTCTTCCGTTTCTCGGGGACGGAACCGCTTCTTCGGATTTATGCGGAGGCCTCCTCCGCTGAAAAGGCAAACGCACTGATTTTGGCCGGAAAAAAACTGGCTCTGGGAGGATGATTTCATGACTTCAGGAATCGCGCGCGAAGTCCGTGCCCCGCGGGGCGGGGAGCTCTCCTGCAAGGGTTGGCCCCAGGAGGCCGCCATGCGGATGCTGATGAACAACCTGGATCCCGAGGTTGCGGAAAAACCGGAGGAGCTCATAGTCTACGGCGGAACCGGAAAGGCCGCCCGGAACTGGGAGTGCTTCGACGCAATCGTGCGGAGCCTCCGTGGACTGGGGGACGAGGAGACGCTGCTCATCCAGTCCGGGAAACCCGTAGGGGTCTTTACGACGAACCGCATGGCCCCCCGGGTACTCATCGCCAACTCCATCCTGGTGCCGGCCTGGGCCAACTGGGAGACCTTCCGCCGCCTGGAGCGGCAGGGTCTGACCATGTACGGACAGATGACCGCCGGAAGCTGGATATATATCGGGACGCAGGGTATCCTTCAGGGAACTTTTGAGACGCTGGCCTCCTGCGGGGAAAAGCACTTCGGAGGCTCCCTCAGGGGCCGCATCGTTCTTACCGCCGGGCTGGGGGGCATGGGGGGCGCCCAAGGGCTGGCCGTCACCATGAACGAAGGCGTCTGCCTGGCCGTTGAAGTCGATCCGGAAAGGGCTGAGCGGCGCTTAAAGAGCGGCTATCTGGCTCGCATGACTTATTCCCTGGATGAGGCCCTGGCCTGGGCGCTTGAAGCAAAAAAAGAGGGCACGGCCCTCTCGATTGCCCTGGTTGGAAATGCGGCGGAGACGCATCATGAATTCCTGCACAAGGGCTTTGTCCCCGACGTGGTCACCGACCAGACCTCGGCCCACGACGCTCTGAACGGTTACATCCCCGCGGGACTGACCCTGGAACAGGCCCTCCTCCTCCGCAGGGATAAACCAGAGGAATACATCCGGCGCGCCTTAAATTCAATCGCGGAGCACGTCCAGGCGATGCTGACCTTCCAGAAAAAAGGCGCCGTCGTCTTTGACTACGGCAACAATATTCGCCAGCAGGCTTTCGATTCAGGCGTTCAGGACGCTTTCGACTTCCCCGGCTTTGTCCCGGCCTACATCCGCCCCCTCTTCTGCGAGGGCCTGGGACCTTTCCGCTGGGTGGCCTTATCCGGCGATCCCGAGGACATCTATCGCACCGACGAGGTAATCCTTCGTGAATTTCCGGAGAAAAAATCCCTGGCCCGCTGGATCCGCCTGGCCCGGGAGAAAGTGACTTTTCAGGGCCTGCCTTCCAGAATCTGCTGGCTGGGCTACGGGGAAAGAGACCGTATCGGACTTATCTTCAATCGCCTGGTGCGGGAAGGCAAACTCAGGGGACCCATCGTCATCGGGAGGGATCATCTCGATTCCGGATCCGTGGCCTCCCCCAACCGGGAGACGGAGGCCATGAAGGATGGGAGCGACGCCATCGGCGACTGGCCCATCTTAAACGCTTTGTTAAACACGGCGGCCGGGGCCCACTGGGTCTCGGTGCACCATGGCGGCGGCGTGGGAATCGGCTACTCCCTCCATGCCGGCATGGTCGTGGTGGCCGACGGGTCGGATGAGGCTGAAGAGAGGCTTAAGCGGGTTCTGAAGACGGATCCCGGCATGGGGATCATCCGGCACGCCGACGCGGGCTATGAGTCGGCCATTATCACCGCGCAGAACCGGGGAGTTCGCATCCCAATGCAGGAGTAAAGAGTTTTCTCAAGAAGGCAAGTCAACGGATAGATTAATTGTTGTATCCGGTCGGCACCCAACCTTTCCCTTCCGGGTATTTTTTGGGGTTCTTAAAGAATTCGATTACGCCCTTCTCCCCGTACTTGTTTTCTATTTGCAGGGCTAATTCAATGGCATCCCCGACTTCGGGGATATCATATCGAAAAGCATCTTTTCTCTTGGGCTCAATTCCCTTGTTTCCAACAAACTGGGCAAATTTGATGGCCGTCCACATGGCGGGAGCCTCTTCCATGACACGACAAGTTCGATAGGCCCAACTACTATTTTGATACATCCAGATATGGGTATGTTCGTGGATAAGGATCATGAGAGCGTTGTCGCGGCCCTCGCCGGGCAGTTTCATATCGATTTTATCAGCTTGAGGCCAGGCGCGATAGTCATTTCGTTCTGATTTCTCAAGTCTGGGCGGCCTCGCGACTGTTATTCCAAAACGCATCTTCAAAAATTTTAACGCCGCCTGTTGTAAATCATAGTAATTTTCCAATGTCTGAACAATCTTGTCCTTTTCCTCCGCCTTAATCCCCAGGGCGGCGTAACCTCCGGCGGCAAGCGAGTCGGGATCAGCGCCCCTGACCTCTGAGGCCAGTTTTTCATAGTAGAGGTCCAGGATGCCCGTTTCCGCCTTGTACATCAACTTCATTCCAAGGTATTCAGCCAGCGGCTTAAGAGGAATGTAAACTTTACTTTCTCTCTCAATAGGCCTGATGGCGGTGACTTTTCCATCTATCACGACATTGCCGCTGGCAGAATCGACGGACATTTCTTTCTGAAGAGGTTTCATAAGTGCATCTATGGTCAGGCAAAAATTCCCTTCAACGACGAGCGGATTTTCAGAAACATATTTGCTGCGAATATAGACATCCGTCTCTTTTGCGTCGAGAACAGAGGAAAGCAAAATCAGGAGGAAGGCTGCCAGTAAGAACTTTTTTAACAATACAAAATCCCCCTTCCCCTCACAAGCCGCAACACTCTTTTCAGAATGGTTCCCACCCGGTTCAAGAATAAAGCAGAATGGCCTGTCTAACCAAGTAAAGTCTCTGAGAAGGAGTCTCCAAGAAAAGCAACCGTTTCCCCGTCTCCTAGGTTGCGTCCTCTTCGTGGACGTCAATAACCGAGGTGTCCTTGGGCGGGGCGACCAGGGCGCAGGCGATGAGAAAGCCGGCCACCAAAGAGATGGCACAGAGGAAGAACAAGTAGAGGGTCGGGACTTGGTTAAAGTCGCGGCCGAAGGCCGGGAGAATCAGTGTACTTAAACCCACGAGGATTACCCATAGGATCCCTCCTGAGAGCAGACCCAGAAGAAACCGGTACAATCGTTTCATCGCGCACCCTCCCGTCAGAAATCCTCCCGCAAGAGACTTATCATCTTGCGGGCCATCTGGTCTTCCTGGTGCAGAACCAGAACCTTCTGAAAGTTGACGATGGCCTCCTCGAACTGTCCCATCTTATAGCACATGAGCCCCATGTTATAAAAGGCCTCGGTATGGTTCGGATTAAATTTCGTTGCTAGTTTAAATTCACCGTGGGCCTGGCTATAAAAAGATTCATTTTCCGTCATCGTAGTCCCGAGAGTGAAATGGACATCCGCCTGCTTGGGATCCTCCTTTTGACTCGATTCCTCTCCCGGGAGGCTTTTCTTTTTGGTAAAGAAGGGAGCGATAAGCTTTTCCAGGAAAGATACATTCTCGACCTTGGGCTTCCTGGTGTAACTCCCCCCCATATGGGAGGAAAGATTTTTTCCGCTGCGGGATTTGCGCACCTGAAATTGCGGCTGTTTGTCATATTCTTTGCGGGAATCCGGGTCGTTGAGGACGTTGTAGGCTTCAACCAGTTCCTTCATTTTCTCGTCGGAATAGAGCTTAAGGTCCGGGTTGAGATCCGGGTGGTATTTTTTTGAGAGCATCCGGTAGGCCTTGCGGATTTCGTCCTGCGTGGCCGTCGGGGCCACCCCCAGCACCTTGTAGAAATCTCTCTTAGAAAGCATAAATCATCTATATCCTTTCCATCTGGCTATCCGCCGTGCGGATCATTCGTCGGAAAGGGAATAAATCCCTTCAGGCCTGCATTAAAAAAAACAATCAATCTTGTCTGGCGGCCGATATGATGAAATCCAGGCCTGCCGGCCCCCGGCAGGGATAGCCCCTTCTATTCCTGAATATTCCATCATGATATCTTTCCTCAGCAGGCTCGGATTGATCTTGCCGCCGCCGATTAAGGGCGAACTGGTCTCCCTGCAACCCTTCCAGCGACGCCACCTCCGGCTGATCCGGGAGTGGTTCAAGGATGAAGACCTGCTCCGTCTGGCCTTCGGCGTCTCGGCGGACAGCGACACCCTGCTCAATCTGGGGCGGGACTTCCTCAAAGACCTCTTCTTCAGCTCAAAGGAACTGCTCATGGTCACCCTTCCGGACCAGGGCGCCATCGGCCTCGTCAGCTTCGCCATCCGCGAGGAAGAGGGAAAAATCGCCCGTGTCGGCATCCTCATCGGGGAGGTGCGCCGGAGGAGACGCGGCTACGGCACGGATGCGCTCAAGGCCCTGATCGCCCACCTCTTTGAGAAACGCAAAGTCAGGCGCGTTGAACTGGACACCGCGCTCTTCAACGATCAGGCCCAGCGCTGTTTTTTAAGATGCGGCTTTAAAAAGACCGGAGAACTCTCTGAGATCGATTTCAGAAACGGGCAAGCCGTCAATAAAGTGATGATGGGGATCACCAGAGAGGAGTATTTCTCCCATGACTGAAGAGAAAAAAGTTCATTCCTTCGTGCGGACGAATGAGACCCTTTCCCTGCTTGAAAACAGAATCCGGGAGATCGAGGAGGAAAGGGACGGGCTCGAGGAGATTCTCGAAGCGAACCTGATTCTTAACTACACCCTCCGACTGAAGGATCTCATCACCCTTATCCTGGCGTCCGCGCGTTCAGTCATGCGCTGCGAAACAGCCTCCCTGATACTCTACAACGAAAATACCGACTTGCTGGAATTCGAGGTCTCCCTCGATGAGCCCGGACAGAAGCTCCTTAAGATCACTCTCCCGATGGGCGAGGGGATCGCCGGAACCGTGGCGCAGACGCTTGAACCATACATATCAAACGATGTCCAGGGCGATCCTCATTTTGCCGCCCGCTTCGACAAGCTCTCAGGATTTAAAACCCGCTCCCTGCTATGCGTCCCTCTTCAGGCCCGGGAGAAAATGGTGGGCGTCATGGAGCTCATCAACAAGGAGAAGGGGGATTTCACCCCCCTGGATCTCAGGAAATCCATGGCCTTGGCTAACCTGGTGGCCGTGGCCATCGAGAATTCCAGGCTGTACCAAGAGGCCGAGGAAATGGGAAACTTGCGCGAGATGAGCCGCTTTAAATCGGACCTTATGGCCCTCGTCGCGCACGAACTGAGGAATCCCATGACGACGATTAAGGCATACTCGGAAATGATGCTGATACAAAAAAATCTTCCCCGGGGTGAGCAGGAGGAATATCTTGGCACTATCTCCGGAGAAATTTCCCGCTTAAACAGGCTTATTGACAGTTTTCTGGCCGTCTCCCAGCTCGAATCCGGGAAAATTTCACTCAATATCGAAACTTTTTCGGTATGCGAGATAATCCGACAACGAACCAAAGCGATGGAGCCCGTCTCCTCCATCCACCGCTTCGAGGCGAACCTTCCCGGGGAGGACCTGCTCGTTAAGGCCGACCGGGACAAGACCATTCAGATCCTGGACAACCTCCTGGGCAACGCCCTCAAGTATTCCCCCCAGGGGGGGCGAGTGAGCGTCCAGGCGCGCCGGGAAAGTGGCAGGGTCGTAATCTCCGTGAGCGACGAGGGCATCGGGATACCCCCGGAGCACCAGGGAAAGATATTCCAGCACTTCTACCGGGTGGGCTCGCGCGAGGTGAAGGGCGTAAAAGGCACCGGGCTGGGGCTTACCATCACAAAACTTCTGGTGGAGCGGCAGGGCGGGACAATATGGTTTGAAAGCGAGTCCGGACGGGGAACCACCTTCTTTTTTACCATGCCCGAGCCCCGGGAAAATACACCGAATTCTTGAGTTTGAAGTGGAATTCGGATATAATTAACTTGACTGTACTGCTTCCAGAATAGAGGGAAAAACGTGGATAAAATCCAGGGGCCGGGCCTCTTTGGGTACGACCGCCAGCACATCCAGGTCGTACGAAGCGACACCCCCCAGAGCGTAAAGCCCAATGTCTTCCGCGAGGTGGACGACTCGGTAGCCATGGCCCTCCTCCTCAGCGACGTGGTGAGCTTAAGCGAGGAGGCCCGGGAACTCCTCAACCTTCTCAGAAAAAAAATGGGGGGCAAGGACGATGCCGAACTGGCCAGAACGCTCAAGGAAGAACTCGGCAAAAAGCTGATCTATACCTACAAGGAAGTGCGGGACCTCGTCTATGGGAAGAAAGACGAAGAGGAGCAGAAAAAGAAAAAAGAGAGCGGGGAAGGCGAAATCCTGCACCAATTCGTCATCCCCTTGAGTTCAGGGGAAAAGAAGGAGGATCGGGAGCGCATCGTCGTCCGCAACGGGCGGATCCGGGAACTTCTGGAGAAGTTGATCGTCTTTACTCCGGGCGAGCGGGTGAAGCTTCTACTGATGCGGGAGCTGGAGGTAATGGGAGAGAAGATGATCGCCGACTGCAAATCGTTCGGGATTCGCCTCATAATCCTGCCCCGGGGACAATCCCTGCCGGAGCTCAAAATCAAGGGCCTCTCCATCGTGGGAAAAGGCGAGCGGACCTTCGACGGGCGAAGTTGGGAGACAGTGCGGGGCATCTACTGCCAGGACCGGCGAATCATAGTCCTCGGGGAGGAACTGATCGGCAGCCCCCTGCACGCCGCCTCCCGCCACGAGTTCGCCCATGCCTTCAATCACACCTTTTCCTCGCGCAACCAGCGCCGTCTTCCGCTCTCGGTTCAGCTCTGGAACCTGTTTAACAAAAGCAGGGCGGGCCTGGTCTCCGATTACGCCGCCACCAACCCGGCCGAATACTTCGCCGAAAGCGTCGAGGCTTTTTTTCGCGAAAAATCCCGCGAGGCCTTAAAGCAGAAGGACCCCCAGATGCACCAGTACCTGGAGACCCTCTTCGCGGCGTGACCCCTAATTCCTAATTCCCGGGAAGGTTCGCGGAATTGTTTTAGATGCAGGATTCACGGGAGGTTAGCCGAATCCCCAAAGTGGGACACAATCGAGATAAGAAAGGGAGATACTCACATGAAAAAAAGGACATTTATCTCCTGGATTCTCCCTGTAACGATGATCCTTATTCTCCTCGGTTTTATCCCAGGCTGCGGTGGCAGTAGCAGTAGCAATCCTGTACCGACGGCCACACCGACGGCCACACCTACACCCACACCTACACCCACACCATCACCCTCCGGCTGGACCTGCACCTCGCTCCATCCCGAGGGCAGCGATTATATATCTTCCATCGCCTACGCCATTCATAACGGTAAGATCGGAGGCTCGGTCGCTTGGATAAATGGCTCCGAATGGGCGAGTCGCGCCGCTTACTGGCCGACGCCCACCGCGGCCGGTTACGTGGATCTTTCGAATGGCAAGCTCCAATCAAACATCTTCGCCATGAACGATGACACACAGGCGGGCTATTTCGTGCAATTTGCCGCTTACTGGAACGGCGAGCCATTGGATTCACCCCATTTCGTGAAGACTGATCCACAAGCCGGCTTTTCCACCATCTATGGGCTTTCCGGCAACTGGGCCAGTGGCGCCATTCAAACCCAGGAAAGATCCTACGCCCGTTTGTGGAATCTGAATGAGGATACGCTGCTGGACCTCTCTCCGGAAGGGACGGCGAATTCCGGAGCTTGGGCCATTTACGGCGCGACCGACAGCGACCCCGGCGTGCAGGTGGGCAAGGTGGATATAGGTGCGGCCCTCTGGCACGGCACCGCGGCAAGCTACGTGAACCTGCATCCCGATACGCTGGCTGCCGAATCCGACGCCTGGGCCGTGTACGGGAACATGCAGGGCGGCTACGGGGTCGCGATCTCCGACGGGAAAGAACACGCCATGCTCTGGAGCGGCTCGGCAAACACCGCCATAGACATCCACCCGGTCTCGGTTCCGGGAGTCACGAGATCTTACGTGCAAAACATGGCTGATGGCATCCAGGTCGGCTTCATTGAACTCAATGAAGATTCCCACCAGATTCACGCCTTCCTCTGGCGCGGAAGTGCGGCCGACTACCTCGATCTTAATTCATTGCTGCCCGGCAAGTATTCGTACTCCAGAGCCTGGGCCGTGGAGAAGACGGGTAACGACATCTGGGTAGTGGGCTATGCCTTCAACGATGACCTGAATAGGCAGGAAGCGATGCTCTGGCGCTACATTGCTCCCTGAAATGAATGCCGGTACATATCAGATTTAATCCGTCTGATCTGAGGACAGATCCGACTTTCTTTGCCATAGCTGTAAGCCACTTCGAGGATGGTCCTGGGACGTCGGTGTTCGACTCTTTTGCGTACTATATTTACCTTCGCAATCTCTATAATTTCATAATCTACCAGATCTCCTGAGGCGGAAAGAAGGAAGCGCCGCCCCGGCGCCGGAGTAAAACTCTAAATGCTCAATAACTGGTTCAGATGGCTTCAAAAAAAGGATCGGCCCCGTCTGGGGGCGCTTGAGATATTGAAGTATATCGGGCCGGGACTCCTGGTGACGGTCGGCTTCATCGACCCCGGCAACTGGGCCTCCAATCTGGCCGCCGGTTCCTCCTACGGCTATCGCCTGCTCTGGATGGTGACCCTCTCCACCGTCATGTTGATCGTGCTTCAACACAACGCCGCCCACCTGGGGATCAGGACTGGCCTCTGTCTTTCGGAGTCGGCGACAATTAATCTTAAGCCCTTTTCGTCCCGTTTCGTGCTGTTCACGGCGTTCCTGGCGTCTGCAGCCACGGCGCTGGCTGAAATCCTGGGCGGCGCCATAGGACTTCGGATGCTCTTCGGCTTTCCCCTCTGGCTCGGCACGGCCCTTTCGGTCCTCTTTGTTTGTTGGATGCTGTTTGCCAACGCCTATCGCCGTCTTGAAAAATGGATCATCGCCTTTGTCTCTCTGATAGGGCTTTCCTTCCTCTTTGAATTGCTCCTGGTAAAGGTAGATTGGATTCCAGCCGTCTCCGGGTGGTTCATTCCCTCTTTTCCGGAAGGCTCCATGGTGATCGTCATGAGTGTTCTGGGAGCCGTGGTGATGCCTCACAACCTCTTTTTGCACTCCGAAATCATTCAGAGCCGCCAGTGGAACCGGGAAGATGAAGCGGTGATCGAAAGGCAGCTCAAGTACGAGTTCCTGGACACCCTGCTGGCCATGCTGGTGGGTTGGGCCATCAACAGCGCCATGATCCTGGTGGCCGCCGCCACTTTCCATGCGGCGGGGGTAAAGGTGGGCGAGCTGGAGCAGGCGCAGTATATGTTGAGGCCTCTACTGGGACGGGCCTCGGCGGTTGTTTTTGCCGTCGCTCTGCTCCTGTCCGGTCTTTCATCCAGTGTCACGGCCGCCATGGCCGGGGGAAGCATCTTCTCAGGACTCTTCAAGGAGCCCTACGACATCGCGGATCGCCACACGAAGACGGGAGTGGTTCTAACGCTCGTCCTGGCGTCGGCCTCGATCCTTCTCATCCGGGATGTCTATCAGGGTTTAATCCTTTCTCAGGTGCTCCTGAGCATCCAGCTCCCGCTGACCGTCTTTCTTCAGATTTTTCTGACCTCATCCCCCAAAGTCATGGGGCGGCACGCCAACACCTTCTTTGAGAAGGCCACTCTCTGGGCGGTCGCCGCCTTGGTCACCGCCTTCAACATCATGCTCCTCCTCAGCTTTTTAAGGTAGAGGAGAATCTACAGGACTCTCAGCTTTGAGTGCCTGGCAATGCGCGAAAAATCTTCATCGGTAGTCAGCAGGCGGCAGTGAGAGCGGATCGCAACGGCGGCGATGAGAAAGTCAATTGTCCCGGCTAAAACGCCTTTGGATGCGCAGTGGTTCCAAAGCTTCGCTGCCTCGACGTGGTCGTCCAATCGGAGATGTATGACGGGAAACGCCGACAGGTGTTCCATCACTTTTTTGAAGTTGGAGGTCTTTCGAATTCCCTGCAGGATCTCCTGTACGATGACACCCAAAAGATAGATGGATTCGCCATTCTTTATCAATTCCTCCAGGAGGGCGACTTTCGGATGGTTGGCAGGAGGATCCCGGCGGAGGGCCAGGGACCAGACGGAGGTGTCCACGATGAGATTCATCTGGCGGCTCGGGCCTTCTTGTAATCGTATGCGGATTCGATCTCGATTTTTCCAAAGAGGCGAAGGATGTCTTTTTGCTTTCTCCGCTCGATGTATTCCCGAAGGGCCTCGTTGACCGTCTCCCGCTTGGTCTTATGGCCGCCGAGCCCCCAGGCCAGGCTGAGAAGTGTATCGTCCAGCGCCAAATTTGTCGCCATAAGTATCCCACCTTTCTACACATATTATTACACAAAATATTCACGATGACAAGTGCCCCGCCCACTCTCCCAAAACCCGCGACATCTGGAACCGCTTCAGAAAAGGCCTCATCTGATTGAGGCACTTCGGGAAGAACCCTTTTGCCGAGGATGAAACTTGACCCTACTCCTCTCTGTGGTTTTTTCTTCTTCTTCTTCTTCTTCGCGTACTTGAAAGGAAGGGCACCTTGTGGTATAATATGATTGCCTCGTTGGTGGTGATTTTTGGTCTTTTTCACAGATCACCCTTGATCAACATCAACGAGGCATTTTCATTTATTTGGGTGAATAATCAGCGTCGTGGTGGGGCGCATCTTCATCCTTTACATTTATCAACGAATCGCCTGACGTTTTCTTTCGAGAAGAACCATCTTTTCACCTACTCCTCCATAGGGAACATTTCTTCCCGGGAAGGTTCGCGGAAAGGAGAACCGGGAAAAAATGGGGACGCAGTATGGGGCAGCGTGAAATTCTAAAATCAGTTGTATAAAGAAGCGGGTGAGGTCATTTCTCCCTTTGCAGAATCATACATCGGATAATTTTCCGGAAGAAACATCTTTTTACCATGCCTCCTGAAACTGTGATTCTTTCCCGCGCAACCGAGAATAAAGGTTTTCATATCCTCCGAAACCTTATATCCTGGTGTATAAGTATCTCTACCGGCGGCTGGACAGACTGGAATGGCCGTCAACTCATGAGAAACAAGGAGGAGTTCTAGCCTGGCCGGATATTTGTTCCGATGTTTTGAGGCATATTTATTCAGCGACTCCACAATCCTCGTTTCGTTTGCTCTGCACATAACATACATGCCTTGATTATGGGCATCCCTGCCTCCGCCTATAAAAATGAAAACAAACATATATCCTGCGATACATACAGCAAATAGTATCGCTGATAAATCCAGTTTCTTCCTATTACCTTTTATCGACCAGTATAGCACTTGAATGAAGAAAATACAGCTGAGAAAGATAAATATCATCATGGAAAAAGATTGAAAAATTTCTCCACCGGTCAAACCGGCCAATGCGCCGCTGAGGAGGTATAAAGGGAGTTGAAAGTAGCAAAAACTGATATAGAAAAAGCCAACTAAACCAAGAAGCAGGAAAGGCAGGAAATAAAGAAAAGGAACTTTCCTGTTTTCTAAATCACCGTCTTCCAATCGGGCGGCAGCGTCGAGGAGGAAGACGAAAAAAATCAACAAAAGCAAACCGAGTGCCGAATCTCTTGCCAGAGCGATCCCCAGAATCATTCCCTCCGTGGAAAGATATTGGGGGTGCCGCAAAATTCTATAGAACGAATTTTTTGCCACCGGATCGTCAAGTTTCCGGTACAAAAAGCTCTGGCGCCAACCCAGCGTTTTAGCAGAAAGCAGGAAAAACGCAAAGGACACGATGGCTATTATCCATCCCACCCATCCTGCCTCAACATGAAAATTCGGTTTCAGGGGAGTCTCGCTCAGAAAGACTGACCATCCAAGCCACATAAACAACAGGGAAAGAGGTCTGGCAATTGTACAGAAATAGTAATATTTTTCTCCGTAGCGGTTAAAAAAGCGGTTCGATAAAAGAGTGGAAATATATATAAGACAGCCCAGCGCAATCATTAACGGTGCAAGAGCCTGGAGCAGGGGCCAAAGTAATCCTTTGAAAAAGGGAAGTGGGAAAAGCGGCAGCAGGTTGCTCCCTCCTTTTCAAGACCGGATAAGCTGGTATTTCAAGGCGAAAAAAAGAATTCCTCTGGAGTAATGTCATCTCCTATCCCATTCCGACCACGAGCGGACGCTGATCGAGCGGCAGATTGCCGCCGCCGACTGCGAGATTGACCAACTGATCTATGAACTCTACGGCCTGACCGACAAGGAAATCGCCATCGTGGAGGAATCCGGGAAAAGGTCAGGCGTTGACTTTTAGTGCCATTCTGTTATGATAAAGTAAAGGCAGATAATAAATCAGGAGAGGAGACCGTGATGAACAAAAATTTCATTATTTCCGATCCCTCGATATTGATGGGCAAGGCGGTCGTTGCAGGAACGCGGATTACTGTTGAACTCATCCTGGAAAAGCTGGCAAACGGCGAGACAGTGGAACAAATTCTCGACGCTCATCCCCGACTGACCCATGAAGCCATTCAGGCAGCCCTGGCATTTGCCGCTGAAGCCCTGCGTTCGGATGTTGTCTATCCTATTTCTGAGGCCGCCGCTTGAAGTTTCTTGCCGATGAAAGCATTGACCGTCAAATTGTCGAACGTCTTCGGCAGGAAGGACATACGGTCCTGTATGTTGCCGAAATGGAGCCTGGCCTGGCCGATGATGCGGTCCTCGAAACTGCGAGCCGGGAAAGAATCGTTCTCCTGACAGCGGATAAAGATTTTGGAGAACTGGTCTTTCGCCTTCATCGCATCAGTTCCGGCGTGGTGCTTTTCCGACTGGCGGGTCTTTCTTCCGAATTAAAGGCGGAGGTTGCCACAAAAGTCATCCGGCGGTATGGCCTGGACTTTCAGGAGAATTTTACAGTCATAGGCCGGTCTTCTCTTCGCATTCGCAAGAAAAAGTGAGAAAATTTATTGCCTGGGGCGCAGCCGCCTCGGGTTCCGGTTGTGTTGCGCACTGAATACCCCCGACAGCCCCGTCTATTAAGAGAGGAAATGCACCCGGGGTGTCCAATATAGACGCATGACCCCAATGCTCAAACAATATTTCGATGTTAAGAAGCAGTATCCGGGCTGCCTCCTTTTTTTCCGGGTGGGCGATTTTTTCGAGACCTACGGGGAGGACGCGGAGACGGCCTCCAGAGAGCTTGAGATCGTGCAGACCGCCCGCGACAACGGAAACGAGAGCCCCATTCCCATGGCCGGAGTTCCACACCACGCGGTGGAAAACTACCTGCGCCGGCTGGTTCAGAAAGGTTACAAGGTGGCCCTCTGCGATCAGGTGGAGGATCCCAAGCTGGCCAAGGGCCTGGTTAAGCGCGAGGTGGTGCGGGTCATCACCGCCGGGACCATCCTGGACCCCCAGATGCTGGATTCCTCCAGGAATAATTATCTGCTTTCTCTGGCTTCGGGGAAGAGCGGCTGGGGGATGGCCCTGGCCGACGTCTCCACCGGTGAATTCCTTGCCACCCGCCTTCCCATCGAGAGCGTAGCGGGGGTCCTCGACGAAGTACAGGCCTGGCAGCCCTCGGAAATCCTCCTGGACCTTCCGAGTTTCGTTCATGAACGCCTGATAGAGGGGCTCCAGGCCCTGAAAATTCCCTTAAGCCGCATGGAGGAGATTATAAACCCGGCGGAGGCCGCCGAAATTCTGAAAGGCTATTTCGGTTTGGCGGTCCTTGACGGCGTTGGGCTCTCCGAGTCCCAGGAGGCGGCCAGGGCGGCCGCGGCCATCATCCGCTACTTAAAGGAGACTCAAAAAACCAGCACTCTTCCTCTTCAGCTCCCCCGCGCTTTCTCCCAAGGGGACTGTCTCATCTTAGACTACACGACGGTCAGGAACCTGGAACTGACCGAGACCCTTGTCGGCGGCCGGCGCGAGGGCTCTCTCCTCTGGGTCATGGACCGGACGGTGACCCCCATGGGGGCCAGGCTGCTCCGCCGGTGGCTGGAGCGCCCCCTAATCGCCCCGGAGGCCATCCGGGATCGCCAGGACGCGGTCGAGGACGCGATCTCGGAGTATTCCGCCTGCGGGCGCGTCCGGAAGATGCTCTCCGGGATGTCCGACCTGGAGCGGATCACGTCGCGCATCGTGCTGGGGACCGCCAACGCGCGGGATCTTCTGGCCCTTAAAATTTCGCTTAACTTACTTCCCGGAATCCTGGGAGAACTTTCTCCCCTGGCCAAAAGCAAAAAACTGACAGATCTTTTCATGGGGATGGATCTCCTGGAGGATATTCGATCCTCTATTGAAAAGAGCATCGCGGAGGACCCTCCGCTGGGCCTCCGGGACGGGGGGATCATCCGTCCCGGGTATAACCAGGAACTCGATGAACTGAAAGCGGTCCGGACGAGCGGGCGCGAGTTTATCGCCCACATGGAGGAGCGTGAGAAAGAGAGGACGGGAATCCGCTCCCTCAAGGTGGGCTTCAACAATGTCTTTGGATACTATATCGAGGTGACGCGGCCCAACCTGGCCCTGGTGCCCCAGGATTACATACGCAAGCAAACGGTCGCCAACGGGGAGCGCTTCATCAGCCCCGAGCTTAAAGAGTATGAGGCCAAAGTCCTGGGCGCCGATGAGAAGATTAAGGCCCTGGAGTACGAACTCTTCCTCCGCATCCGGGAGGAGACGGGGCGGGAGGCGGCCCGAATCCAGCGCCTGGCCCAGGTTCTGGCCGAGGTGGACGTTTTGCTCTCTTTTTCGGATCTGGCGGTTGAGCGGAACTACAACCGCCCGGAGATAACCCGGGACGGCGTTCTGGCCATCAAGGGGGGGCGGCATCCGGTGGTTGAAGTGGTCCTCGGGGGCACTTTCGTACCCAATGACCTCTCTCTGGATTCCGCCGAGGAGCGATTCCTCATAATTACCGGTCCCAATATGGCCGGGAAATCAACCTACCTGCGCCAGGCGGCCCTCATGGTCATAATGGCCCAGATGGGCTCCTTCATCCCGGCCGAGGCGGCGCAGATAGGCGTGGTGGACCGCGTCTTCACCCGGGTCGGGGCCACCGACGATCTGCACCTGGGCAAATCCACCTTCATGGTGGAGATGTCCGAGACCGCCAATATCTTAAACAACGCGACCGCAAACAGCCTGGTCATTCTCGATGAGATCGGCCGGGGCACCAGCACCTTCGACGGGATGAGCCTGGCCTGGGCCGTGGCCGAATACCTGGCGGAGCGTATCCGGGCCAAGACCCTCTTTGCGACCCATTTTCACGAGATGACCCGGATGGAAAAAGATCTTCCCGGAATCCGGAACTACCGCGTCGAGGTCAGGGAGAACGGAAGGACCATCACCTTCCTGCACCGGATCGTCCCCGGCGGGGCGGATCGAAGCTACGGAATTTACGTGGCCCGCCTGGCCGGAATACCTTCACCGGTGCTCAACCGGGCCCAGGAGATTCTGGAAGAGCTGGAGCAGAAGGAGCAACGCGAGCCCGCGAGGGGGATCGCAAAGCGAGCACACTCCGATTCAGGAATCCAGCTCGGTCTTTTCGAAGCTCACCCGCACCCTCTTCTTTCTGAAATCAGGCAGGTCTCCCTCGATCGCATGACCCCGCTGGAGGCTCTGCTTCTCATAGATCGATGGAAAAAAGATCTGGATGGGGGAATAGAGTCGGTAATTTGAGCGTTTTGGAGGAAAAGATGGGAATTTATTCAAAAAAAGGCTATACACGGCTGATGCTCCTGGTGAGGCTGGTCATCATGGTCTACTGCATCTACGAGATCCTTACGACGCCGGAAAAAGGTCTTCCGTCTTTTCTGCCGGTTCAGAAGGATCTTCTGGCGTTCGACTTTTTCATTTATTCCATCGCGGCCGGGTTTCTATACTATTTCATCAACGGCCGCTACAAGGACTATTTCTTCGTGTCTCTGGACACGATCCTGGCGGCCCTCCTCCTGGCCCAGATGGGCACTCCTAAATTCTGCATCCTCTTTGCCCTCCCCGTCCTGGAATCTGCGGCCGTGGGTCTCAATTCGAGCGCGGTTTTCACTTTTTTGAGCTTTCTGCTCTTTGCCGCCATCGAACAGATGGTCAGCCTGGATCCAGGCCAGACGGTGCTTAAAAACCAGTTTATGTTCTCCGGAGAGCTGCCCTTCTGCACGGTTTTTTTTCTCCTCATTTTTCTGGCCGGACATATCTATGACCTCCTCAAATGGCAGGAGCGGCAGACCGAGGCCCTTTATTCTTTGCTTTCGGCGAGCCAGGAGCTTGGCAGCGCCACCAGCATGGAGAAGGTGCTCTCCCAGCTTATCACCATGATCAGCGGCATTTTCAACGCGACGACCATCGTCGTCTACCTCAAGGATGATGAAAATCCAGGGGAACCGCTTCTGCTGCGGGTCAAAGCCTTTGCCACCAACGACCCGCAGAGCTTCTCCGATTTTAACCCGGCCGCCGTGAAGAGCCTGGTCGGCCAGGCTTTCAAGGACAAAAAGGGCATCCTTCTCAACGATTACTACGGGGGGAGGGAGGAGGATATCGTGCCCCGGAACAAGGCTTTCCGCTCGGTCATGATCGTCCCCCTCGTCTTCGAGGAGGAGTCCCTGGGTGTCATCTACGCCGCTTACTCCCGCCCCGCCTTTTTTTCCGAGAGCAACGTCCATTTCCTCACGATGATCGCCCGCCAGGTAGCCGTGGCCGTCCGGAACGTGCAGCTACACACCACCACCCAGGCGCTGGCCATCACCGATAGCTTAAGCGGGATGTACACCCACGGCTACTTCCAGGATCACCTGGGCAAGGAGATAACCCGCTCCAAGTACGCCAACCAGCCGATCTCCATCGTTATTATAGACGTGGACTTTTTCAAGAAAGTCAACGACAGCTACGGCCATCCCCAGGGAGACTCTATTTTGAGACAGCTGGGCGGCGTCATACGGCGGGCCCTGCGCCCGACGGACGTCATCTGCCGCTACGGGGGCGATGAATTCACCGTGACTATGAGCAACTCCAACCGGATAGGTGCGGTCATGCTGGCCGAGCGGGTCCGGCAGGCGGTGGAGGATTATGAATTCGTCCTGGGCAACCATATTGTTCATATAACCGTGAGCGGGGGCGTGGCCGCATTTCCCGAGGATGCGGAAACAAAAAAGGATCTCGTGGATAAAGCCGACAAGGCCTTATATGAAGCCAAGCGCAAAGGCCGCAACAAAGTCTGCTATGGAGTGGAATAAGGGAGTTTTCTTATGGGCATTGTCAAGATCCTGGAACGGAGCGTGGCCGAGCGAATCGCGGCGGGGGAGGTCATCGAGCGGCCGGCCTCGGTCGTCAAGGAGCTGGTCGAAAATTCCATAGACGCCGGGAGCACCCGCATCACCGTGGAGCTTTCGGCCGGCGGCCAGAAGGAAATAAGGGTCACCGATGACGGTCTCGGGATGGGGCGGGAGGATGCCCTGCTGGCCGTCGAGCGCTTCGCCACCAGCAAGATCCGTTCCCTGGAAGATCTGGAGTCCCTCTCTTCCCTCGGATTCCGCGGTGAGGCCCTGCCCAGCATCGCCGCCATCTCCGAAATGGAGATCCTGACCCGGGAGCGGGAGGCGGAGGCGGGATACCGCATCAGGGTGGAAGGCGGAACGCTCCTTGAGGAGGCGGAGGCGGGGTGCCCTCCCGGAACGACCATCATTATTCGGCGGCTTTTCTACAACACTCCGGCCCGCCGCAAATTTCTCAAATCGCCCCGGGCCGAGGCGGCTTTCATAGCGGATCTCGTGGGCAGGATGGCCCTCCCCTGGCAGGAGATCACCTTCAAGCTCATCAGCGAGGGGCGCGAAAGCCTGAACCTTGCTTCCCGCATGTCCCCCGCAGACCGCCTGGGCCGCGTGCTTCACCTCCCGAACCCGGCTGACCTCGTATCCCTGGATCACACCTCCTTCGGCATGCATGTCACGGGGCTCGTCGGAAAACCCGAGACCACCCGGGCCAACCGGGCGGGGCAATATTTTTACTTAAACGGAAGACTCATCCGCTCCCCTCTCTTAAGCCAGGCCCTGCAGGATGGGTTTGCCACGCTTATCCCGCAGGGGCGCTTCCCGGTGGGGGCGATATCCCTCTTTGTGGAAGGGGGAGAAGTGGACGTCAACGTCCACCCGACCAAAGCGGAAGTCCGTTTTTCCAATTCCAACCTTGTTTTCAAGGCGGTCTCGGGCGCCGTTCGGGCGGCCTTCGGGCAGAGGGAGCCCGCAGCCTTCCAGAGTTTTCCGCGGCCTCCCCAGGCCCCCGCATCCCTCCAGATCCGCGATGCGGACACCTTTTTTGACCTTCTTTACGGCCGGGAGCAATCGCCGGCATATTCAGCCGCTTCTTCTTCGGCGGCTCCTTCTCTTCCGGAGGCGCGGGGCGCCTTCCGCCCGCTGGGGCAGGTAAAGAACACTTACATCGTGGGGCTGGATGAAGCGGGTCTGGTAATAATCGATCAGCACGCCGCCGACGAGCGCCTGAAGTACGAGTTACTCCGGGAATCCGCTGCGGGCGGCGGCGCAACGCAGATGCTCCTCCTCCCCTGCGTGTTGGAACTGCCCCGGCGAGAGGCGGCCCTTCTTGCCGAGGAGCTGGAGTTTTTTAAAAATCTCGGTTTTGTCATCGAGGAATTCGGATCTTCCGCTTTCTCCATTCGGGGCGTCCCGGCAGGGATGGAAAGGCTCTCCGTCACGGAAGTTCTCAAGCAGGCCCTGGAGTCCTCGCTGGAGAGCGGGAGCGGCCTCCACTCCCTCGCGATCCGGGAGGACCTCCTGAAAAGCCTGGCCTGTGAAGCGGCCATCCAGGGGGGGCAGAGCCTGGCCCTCGAGGAGATGGAGGCCCTGGGACTTAAGATCCTCGGGCATCCGGAGATGCTGACCTGTCCCCACGGGCGGCCCATAGTCAGAAAATTCAGCCAGGAGGACCTGGAGAAGCTCTTCAAGAGGAAATAGAATGTCCCCTCTTCTCATCGCGCTCGTCGGGCCGACGGCCAGCGGAAAGACGGCTCTGGCTCTGGATCTGGCCGAACTTTTCAACTCCGAAATTATCTCCGCGGATTCCCGCCAGGTCTACAGGCATCTGGACATCGGCACCGCCAAGCCTTCGGCGGAAGAGCGGCGGCTGGTCAGACACCATCTTCTCGACGTGGCGGATCCGGCGGAGGAATTTTCCCTGGCCGACTACCAGAGACTGGCTTTTGACGCCATCCGGGAAATCCGATCGAGGGAAAAACTTCCCCTCCTGGTCGGGGGAAGCGGCCTTTACGTGAAGGCGGTGACCGAGGGATACGAGCTCCCCGCCGCTCCGCCCGATCCCAAGTTCAGAGAGACGAAATATGAAGAGGCCCGCCGGCTGGGAACCTCCGCGGTGCACGAAGCGTTGTTGAAGGAGGATCCCGAAACCGCCCGGAGACTTCATCCCAACGATCTCAGGCGCGTGGTGCGGGCGCTCGAGGTGATCCGGGCCACGGGCAGGCCGTTTTCAGAATTTTACCGCGTTCCTGAAAAACACCCCCTGGGCCTTCTGGTTCTGAAAGTGGGCCTTCGCCTGCCCCGGGAGGAGCTCTACCGGCGGATTGACGCCCGGGTGGACAGCATGATCGCCGGGGGGTTCGTCGAAGAAGTAAAATTTCTTATTGAGAAAGGATTCCGCGGAGCCTTGTTGAAGATCAAAATACTGGGCTACGGGGATCTGATCGAACACCTGGATGGAGCGTGTTCTCTTGGGGATGCGGTCGAACGCATCAAGCGCCATACCCGGCAGTTTGCCAAGAGGCAGTTGACTTGGTTTCGCGCGGACCGGGACATCCGGTGGGTGGATCGGGATGAGGCGGCCGGGGGAAAGGCTGCAAACATCATCCTCGAATATATAAAAACGGCCCGAGGCCAAGGAGGAGAGTAATGCAAATAAACCTTCAGGATTCCTTCCTGTCCCTGATGAAGAAGGAGCGGACGCCGATTGAGATCTACCTGGTGAACGGCTACGGCTTCAAGGGACTGGTGAAGGGGTTTGACAACTTCACCATCTTTGTGGAGGACACGGAGGGCAAGGTGGAACTGGTCTATAAGCACGCCATCTCGACTCTCAAATGCCCGAAGGCCGCGGCGGGCAACTTCCCCGCGGACCTCTTCCGGGAAGCCGTTCCGAGCGCCGCCAAGGATGCCTGAGACGCTCTCCTTCGTCAAGGTCGAGGGCCTGGGAAACGACTTCGTGCTCCTGGATCTTCTTAAAAACTCCTCCGGAAAAAGTCCGGGAGAGTTCCCTTCTCTGGTCCGAACGCTTTGTGACCGTCATTTCGGAGTAGGCGCCGACGGGATCCTGCTCCTTCTTACTTCCGAGGCTGCCGATTTTCGCATGAGAATTTTTAACTCGGACGGAAGCGAGGCCCAGATGTGCGGGAACGGCATTCGCTGTCTGACCGGATATATATATAAAGAAAAACTGACAGATAAAAAAGTTCTTACCATTGAGACCCTGGCCGGCCTCAAGGAAGTACGAATCGTTTCTTCCTCTCCTGTTCCGGAAGTGGAGGTCAACATGGGCGTCCCCGCTCTCCTGGAACTCAACGAGGATTATTCCTGGAAGTCCATTCCCCTGAATGAGGCCGATGATCATCCGCATGAGATTGTCTTTGAAGCGGAGGGCCTTCCGTCTTTCGCGGGGACGGCCGTTTCAATAGGCAACCCGCACTTCGTTTTGTTTGTTGATTCTCTGGACGACATACCGCTCGGGACCTGGGGGCCGGCTGTCGAGAAACATCCTCTCTTCCCCGAAGGCACCAACGTTGAATTCTGCGCCGTCGAAGAAGGCAAGATACGTCTTATGGTCTGGGAGCGGGGGGCCGGGGAGACCCTGGCCTGCGGGACCGGAGCCTGCGCCGCCTTTGCCGCCGCATCCATTCGCGGCCTGACGGGGCGTGAAGCGGAAGTGGTGCTTCCCGGCGGCAGCCTTTTCATCCACCTGCTCGATGACGGCTCGCTCCTCATGCGGGGCCCCGCCCGCGAGGTCTTCCGGGGGGACTTCCTTCTATGAAGGAGCGCCTCCAGAAGTACCTGGCCCGCTGTGGGGCCGGCTCGAGGCGCACTTGCGAAGAATTGATCCTTTCGGGGCGGGTTCGCCTTAACGGTCTCGTCGTCACGGAAATGGGATGCGCCGTCGAGGCGGATCTCGATGAAGTCACCCTGGACAACAAAAAGTGCCTCCCGGAATCTTTCGTCTATCTTCTTCTCAACAAGCCCGCCGGCTATCTCTCGACGGTCGAAGATTCGCGGCAGAGGCCGAAAGTCACCGATCTTCTCAAAGGGGTTAAAGAGCGGGTCTATCCCGTCGGTCGGCTGGATCTGGACGCCGAGGGGCTGATTCTCCTCACCAACGACGGGGAGCTGGCCTACCGCCTGACGCACCCTAAGTTTGAGATTGACAAGGTCTATCGGGTGCAGGTGAGGGGAGTGCCTGAAGAATCTTCCCTGGAGCGCCTGCGCTTAGGGATTCACCTGGAAGACGGCCCGGCGGCGCCGGCCAGAGCCCGGGTGCTGGAGCAGAAAAAAGACGGCATTTCACTCCTGGAGATCACGGTTCACGAGGGGAGGAAGCACGAGATCAAGCGCCTGTGCGAGGCCATCGGCCTCCCCGTCCTTCACCTCACCCGCCTGGCCATGGGCCCGCTCCGCCTTGGCAATCTTGCACTCGGCTCCTGGCGCCCCCTGACAGCGGAGGAGAAACGGGCGTTGTCAGAGATCCACAGCCAGGTCATATAAAAAAACACCCTCTTAATTTACACCTTGCAAAGAGGGCAAATTAAATGTCCGGATTCAAAAGAAAAGGACTCATGATGCAAAAAACAAGACAATACACTGCTGCTGATAAAGTAACAAGAAGATTTATTTTCTTTCTTTTATTATTTCTATTCATTGCGATATTCTTTTCCAATTCTTATGTAAAAGATTGTTTATGCAAAGAAAGAAATAGTGCTCCAATAAACACATTAATAGTGCTTGCTGATGGCAGAGTTGTCGAAGTCACAATTGACAAAAAGATTATTTGGGAATACAGTTTCAAACCTATAACGCAGAAGCTTACTCTACCGGCCCAAAAATTTACGATCGCAAATGAATCAGTCCCGTTAATATTTCGAGCTCCAATAGGGAGTGCTATCCGATTAACAAATGGCAATACGTTAATAGCTGAGACTCAAAATCATAGAGTTATTGAAGTGAACCATGGGGGAAAAATTGTTTGGCAATATGGTATAAACGGTCAATTCGGAAACATTACTGATTACTTATATCGTCCTAAAGGCGCATTCCCGACAAAAGATGGAAATGTTTTGATTTTTGATAAAGGCGACCATAGAATTATAGAAGTTGATAGAAAAAAAGAAATAATTTGGGAATTCGATGCAAAGATCCCACCCGGTGGGAAATTCAAACTGCCTGCTCAATATTTACAGTGGATAAAACACTTAAAAGATGCAGGGCCGGAATTTAGCGAACTTAATTATGAAAATCTCGTCTACCTTATGGATTGGGTTGTGCCGCTCGAAAACGGTAATATTTTACGGATTGTCCTAGATAAAGGTAGTTGTGCAGGATTTTTAGAATTCTAGGAGAATTAAAAGAAAGCGGATGCGCAACCAAGGAACTCCAGCTTGGGGGAGAGTAAATGAAGGCTAGTCGTTATGTTCCAAAAGTTAAATATGACTTCGCAAGTTGCGCTATCCGTGAAATTGTGGCGGAACTGGTTTTCGAATCTGGGCCACAATGGGATTTCACTCTTCCTGGACGACTTTATGAACTCGTTAAGGAGGACTTCCCAGAAAAAGGCTTTGTCGTCATCACGGAGGCGAAATTTGAACCAACACCCCATAGAACAGAGGAAAGACACATTCCGGTATCCATCCAAGCCCGCGTGAAATTCACTAAGGCAAACGAATCTCATCTGCAAATTGGACAAGATTTACTTGTTCTAAACTATCTTGGTCCTAATCCGTACTGGAAGAATGTCTTTCCTCTTCTTAAAAAAACGCTTGATTCTTATCAGAAAGTTTGTTGCGACGATGAAAAAGGAATTCCTCCTCTGCGTCGTTTGCGTTTGCAATATTTAAACTTAATTGAAATGCCTAAGAAGGATTGGAAAATATCCGATTATTTTCAGCTTTATCCCCATGTGCCAACTAAACTTGGAGCAAAAAGCAGTGCCTTTCAACTCATAACCAAGATCCCAACTACTTCGGCCGGCCCTTATGTTCTTGCAGAAATTAGGTCAGCAAAATCAAACAAGGAAGACTGCGTTGCTGTATGGCTTATTCTTCATGTTACTAAGATGACAAGGAAAAGATCCTTGAATGCCGATAAGATTACAAAGTGGTTTGATGAGGCTCATACTATTGCGGATTTTTTCTTCCACGAAATTCTTACAGAAAAAACATTACGCGTTATTCTGGGCGGGCAGCCCAGGAAATGAAGAAGGTCTTTTTCTATAAATATTAGGAGGCATTGTACAATGACGACCGTAATCTATGCTGCGCCAAGTATTCCGGATCTGGAGGAGGAAAGTTTTTTTGAAGAAGGAATGGGAAGAACGCGCATTGAGAATCATATCTCCCACATTCCCATGGAGCCATTGCATAAAGAAAACAACTTTATAACTTTTGAGCAATTATCTCATAAGTTAATTCGCTTAGATAACGCAGCGGCAAAGCATAACGAAGTTATGGAAATGTTAGTAGTTCGAGCGGGGGAAATAAAGGACAAAATCGATCAGTTCTCCGAAAAACTAAAAGATCCCCCTGTTATCAACCCCTTGGTTTTAACAGACCTAAATTCTGAACAATATTCCCTTAAATGCCCTCTTCACGGTGTAATTGAATTTTGGACAGATGAAGTAGTGGCGCATATACCTGAACTTGGAATTTATGCATCTGCCGATACCGATAATGAAGCTATTTTAGAATTAAAAGACGAAGTGATTGAACTCTATCATGATTTGAAATGGGCAGGATCGGATAATTTAGGGAAATTACCCCAAAGTTGGCTAAGAATTCTTAATCAGACTATCGCAGAGACAATATGAATGAATTACGATAAACATACACTGGTAAATAGAATCGAAGATAAATTCAACAACCATCTAAAAAAGCGAGTAGGAAAAGAATTTCAATTCTACTATGAATTAGAAGGGAAAGTAATACTGCGGACAACTGTTCCTAAGGGAAGAGGGGATATAAGCCCCGGAACTCTCAGTCGAATCAAAAACCAATTGTGCATGGATCGAGATTTTTTTGATGGTTTTTATGATTGTCACAAAAAAGCTAAAGATTATGAAAAATTGCTTCGCGAGAAATTTGGACTTTAATAACCATATTATTCTCTAATTTTTCCTGTCAATGCCCTTTGATCTTCATCCTCTTCCATGAAGGGGAATTCTTCCTGGGATGGATATTTTGGGAAGGCTCTTGCAAGAAGCCTCAAAAAGCCTCTCCATGCCGATGACGCTCTCATGAGAGCAGTTACGGAAGCTATATGCTCCTTTAATTTAGGGTGCCCCGTATCTTCTGTTAATCTTTGAAATAATCTGTGTTTGGGACGACCCTTTTCATCTCTTTCGGCAACTCTATGTAATTCCTCCTTAACTCCTGGAGCTAATCGCTTGTAAATAATATCATTAGTCCATGTGCCTATTACTCCAGGACGTTTTTTTATGGATTCAGCGGTATAAGGCCAATTATTTAAGCGAAATATTTGCATATAAAATTCGTCACTGAAAGTTTTTATCCAGGGTTGCAATTCTTTTGCGATGAATTTTTCTAATATTTCATGAAGAGCATTTCTCGCCCGCTCTGCCTGGTATCCAGTAGCCTCATCAACAAGCGCAATAATGCCCACCCGAGCAAATCCGCGGACAAGTATTTCGCAACGATCAGCTATTTCCTTGTATCTTGGAGATAATTTTCCAGCTTTTCGAGCGGCAAGAACAGCATCACATATATCTGCAAGAATAGTAGCTTCGTAGCCCAAGGCTACCTTCCCGCCTCTTCCTGGACGAGTAAAGCGAACGGGAGTAGACATAACCATGGCTAAATCCTCATTAATAAAGGGCTGAATGGTTTTTTCGTCTATAAAAGCCTTCAATAATGCACCATGGCGTTGTCCTAGTGATAGCGCCGTTTGCATGCCTCGTCCAGAAAGAACGCGCATCCCATTTTCAAGCACATAACAGGGAATTTCCAAATCTCCTATTTTTAAAGGACGATCTGGAGAACCATGGGTTGCTTTTAATATCTTCTCGCTCATGTTCTCACCCCCAAAGCTCTTGAAATAGTGAGCCCAAAAATATCTTCCTCCCGGTGATTTTGACGATAACAAAACTCATCGATATACTTGGGAAGATGGCGAATGCTAACTTTGTGGAACTGCCCCACAATTCCTCTTTTAAGAAGAGCCCAAAAACTCTCTATGGAGTTAGTGTGAATTTCTCCATTAGTATACCAAACCTGATGATTGATAGTCTGATGAGGAAGCATTTTTGACATCCCCATATAACCCCTATATTCATCCGTAATCAAAACGGTATTATTAAGGTCTATATGTTCGCGAACCAGGGAGGACAGCCCTTTCCCGTTCAACTTCTCTTTTCTGACAACCTTTGCCTTAACCTTGCCGCCGCGCTCAATCATGCCAACAACCGGGGTTTTCTTTGTTCCGCGGCCGCGCTTTCTTGGCGTATCGTCATTCCCACCCTTCCGGGGCTTGCCGCCAACATAGGTTTCATCCATTTCTACAATCCCTTGAAGGAGTTGACGCGACTGCTGTTCGCTCATCGCCCGGCGAATCCTCATTCCCATATACCAAGCTGTATTTCTGTGAACCTCAATGTCTCTGGCGATCTGACGGGCGCTAATGCCCTTTTTGGCGTTTAAAATAAGAGAAGTGGCGAGAAACCACTTCTGAAAATCAACCTTCGTTTTATGGAAAATAGTTCCAACTGTGACGCTGAAGGAGGTATTACAGGTATTACAATGATAGCGTCTTTCCTTTTCAACTGGAGTTGATTTATAGGATCCGCAATAGGGACAATAGGGCTTTCCATTCCAGCGAATTTTCTCTAGGTAATCAAGGCAATCGTCTTGGGTCGGAAACTGCCTGTAAACTTCGATGATGTTCATGTGCTATTTCCCTTTCTACCTTTATGTAGGTAGTATAGCACACTCTCTGGAATTTGTCAATTATTGCCGCTACCTTTATCTAGGACAATCCGATATTTTATTTCATGATCGCCATACTGAAAATTTAATCGAGATGAATAAAAATAAAAAAATCATTTGGACAAACTTAGTCGGCAATGTTTTTGAGTTGTTTTTTTTCAAAGTGCCTAAATATGGCTATAATATTAAAAGTCAATGCATGCTAGAAATTGATAGACAAGGTTATATGAAATGGTCGAGGGGGAAGCCGTGGGGACTTGCCGCAGATATCTATGCATTTAAAATTAACCAAGGTCATGCACTATTGTTCAGAGGCGAAGACGGAGTTTGTGAATTAAACGAGGTCGGGAAAATAATTTGGGAATATAAAGGCGATGGGAAAACTACTTTATGTCCTGTGTTTGCCCAAAGAATAGAGAATATTCCTTTTACTGAAGTTCAACTCTTTAGGCCCACTTCCAGGGGAGGCTTGTCCAGAGGAGGAAGATAATGTTAAATCGTCGGTTTAATATTTTTGAGAAGGTCGCCTTATTCATTCTGATATTAAGTATGCTCTTTATTCCCTTGGTAAAATATCAAGGTCAATTGTCAGCATCCGAGATGTTGAAACCGCAGGCAGTACAAGAAGAGCATATTGAACTTTACAATCAACCGGGAAATACATTGATTGCAGCGGATAGGGGGTCACGGATAGGGGGTCAGGTCTTGCAATCAAACATCTTATTAACATCTTACAAAGGGTAAAAGAAATGTTCGGCCACGGAAGAAAAGGACTCAGGATGCAAGAAATAAGATCATACACCGCTGCTGCGACCTTTAGGGCGGGGCTGGTTCTTTTTATTTCAAAAAAGGAGATCCGTTTGTATGGAAAAAGTCGAGAATAAACCTAGGCGCAAAAAATTATTTAGTAACAATTTAGCCATGTGAAGTGATGGGTTCCGGCAAAGGAGGTAATTCTCCGTATTGAACATAATGAGCGATCGCCTGCACAATGGTGGAAAGCGGGTTGTGGCCTCTCAACTTGAGCGTCCTGTAGATACTCATAAGA
>JAZDOK010000051.1:0-2696 GCA_043798715.1 bacterium | reverse complement strand
GGAGAATTGCGGAAAATCAGCCTTGGGCCCGGATCATGGGAAAATATGGAGCAGTACTTTCAGGGTGTCACTCTGGGCGGCACGGGTGAAGGCTTTTTCCACCTGGGCGAGGGGATAACGGGCCGTAATCATTTTTTGCAGTGGCATGTCGGGATAGTTCTGTATCTAACTTGCTAATGCATGCTTGCCCCGCCATCGACATTCAGCAACTGTCCGGTGATGAAGTCGCTGTGACTGGAGGCCAGGAACAAAACAGTGCCGGTCAGGTCAGGGGGAAATTCCGCTCTCTTGAGGCAGCGGTCAGTTATGGCCTGTTTAAACCGCTCGGCTGGAGAAACCTGCTCATTAGCGCCGCTATCCGTGAGGCCCGGGGAGATGGCATTAACCGTTATGCCATCCTCACCGACTTCGCGCGCCAGGGCGCGGGTAAAACCCACCACCCCGGACTTGGAGGCAACATAATGCAAAAAATGAGGCGAACCCTTGAAGATGCTGGAGGAGGAAATATTGATGATTTTGCCGTATTGCTGCCGTTTCATATAGGGGAAAACGGCCTGAGAGCAGAAGAGCATTCCTCTCAGGTTGACAGCCATAACCTGATCCCATTCCTCGCCCGTGATCTCCATAAATGACTTCCGCGTCAGCGTGGAGTAGACGGCGGCGTTATTGACCAGAACATGAATCCCCTGCCATTTGTCCCAAACATCCCGGGCGAGGTTCCGACTGCTCTCAGAATCCGCGACATCCACTTTCCTGGCTAGCACTTGATGGCCTTTGTGTTGCAGCTCCGCCGCCAGACCGGCAGCTGCCGCCTGATCGATATCGGCAACCGCCACCCGGGCTCCTGCTGCGGCAAAGGCCTCGGCATAAGCCCGGCCGATACCTTTGGCACCGCCGGTAACGATTACAACTTTGTTTTCCATGCCCCACATAACGCTGTGCCTCCTTTCCAACAGTCTACACGGCAGAGCCAGTGCCAGCGCTCCGCTCCTCCACAGGTTGTAAATGAATTTACTGGATCAAGAGCGATTTTTTAAAGCTGCATTTAATGCGGTTGAATGACCTTCACCAGATAAGGCCGCCGTGAACCTTAGTGACTTTGTGCCAGCAACATGAGAAAGAATACAAGCTAACTGGCTGCTACATAAGTCCCCAGCTTAGATCTCTTTATCTTACCCAGCTTAGCCGCCCGGGACGCAATGTTCCAGATTTTCTTCGGTGTAAATCCAGTTTTTGCCCTCAATTCAGATGTAGTAATTCCTTTTGGGCTATCTTTAATGAGATCTATAACAGTATCAATCGAGGTTTTCTTACCTTTTTTATTTATGACTTTTTTTCGAGCTGTGGTTTCTACCCTTGGCGCTTCCTTAACTTTTATCCTTTTTACGGGAAGAGCTACTGACACTTTTGGCTCTGCTTTTACTTGATCAGGTGACTTGGGGAGCATTGGTTGAAGTTTGTCGAAATAGGTTGTAACAAATGATTCAGAACCTTCAATCTCCATTTCCTTTGTGACTGGATTAAAATAGATACGTGACCTTATTTTCATACGTTACTCCTTCAGTGATAAAAAATCGTAAACTTACTTATCCCGTTTTCGGGGTTGGGTACCTTGGAGGCACTTATATGTAAATTTACGATATAGTCAAGAAAATATTTTCCAACTGGCACCCTTCAGTTCCACTAGAAAGCATATATGACAGTCATAAAATCCCCTTGACAAGCAAAAACCACCCCCCTATACTTCAAACCCCTGAAAGAACCGTCTTAGTCCACCAGGCAGGTAGCCGAACCTTTTGCATAGGTGAACCATGGGAACGAACAACGTCGTTTTTCTGGAAGTAATCGAATGGTTCGACGAGTCGGGCCAGGAACTGGTCCATCGCATCCCGGAGACCGGTTCCGGCGAGATCAAGTGGGGTGCGCAGATGACCGTCCGCGAAAGCCAGGCCGCCGTCTTCTTTTACAACGGCCAGGCCTATGATGCCTTCGGTCCGGGACGCCACACCCTCAAGACAGCCAACATCCCCCTGCTGACGAAGATCCTCAGCCTCCCCTGGGGTCTGACGAGCCCGCTGCGCGCCGAGGTTTACTTCACGAACATGAAGGTTTTCCCGAACCTCACGTGGGGCACCCGCGACCCGGTCGCCTTCCGGGACAAGGAGCTGGGTCTCATCCGCCTGAGGGCGTTCGGCGTCTTCAACCTCCGGATACTCCAACCGCTCCTTTTCATCAACAGCCTCGTCGGAACTCAGGGGGTCTATACCACGGCGGCCGTCGCCGAATACTTGAACCGGGTCATCGTCTCGCGCTTCAATGACTTCATGGGGGAAAAGATCGACACGATCTTCGACCTCCCCGCCCGGTACGATGAGCTTGCGGGAGAACTGAAGCTGGTCCTCCGGAACGACTTCACGCAGTTCGGCCTGGGACTCGCCGATCTCTATATCAATTCCATCCCCCCGCCGCCGGAGGTGCAGAAGGCAATCGACGACAAGAGCCGGCTCGGCGTCTTCGACGACCTGAACAAGCTCCTCAAAATGAAGGCCGCGATGGCCATGGAGAGCGCCGCCCAGACGCAGGGCGAGGCGGGCGCCGGCCTCGGCATGGGGATGGGGATCATGATGCCGGCGATGTTCGCCGAGGCCTTCCGGGGCGGATCCGCCCAGACAGCCCCGACGGAGGTCTTTCCCTGT
>JAZDOK010000045.1:0-2227 GCA_043798715.1 bacterium | reverse complement strand
AACTTTCACGGTCTTGACGCCAATGAGTTGCTGTTGTTCAGGGGATATATCAACCTGGGGAACTTCTTCTTCCACTGCTTCTTCCTGCTTGGCTTGCGGCTTGTCTTGAGGTTTGGCAGTCTTGGGCTTCTCCGCGACTGCCGGGGTCTGTGCCGTATGCCCGGCATGACCTTGGGCGGAAACAGGTGCAGCGGTGACATTTCCCAGAAGGAACAATGCTCCCGAAGCGCCGATAATCATCAGATTCATGAAGAAACTTTGCCCTTTCATTTTTTCTCACCTCCCGGCACTGAGGCCAGACCCTCCGTAATCGCATGGAGCCTCGCAATGGCTTTTTCTCTTTCCACAAACTGGCCCCAGTAAAGGATCTCATAGTCGAGCAAGGTCTTCAGTCTGGAAATCACAACAATCGCTTCTGTCCTCCCTGTGGCATATCCCGTGAGCGCCAGCTCAACATCCTGGGTGTTTTTCGGAATAAAACCGTTTCTGTAAAGGTCCATGAGTTTTTCCGATGATCTGAGCATGGAGAAATTATCTTTTATTGCTGCTGAAATCATCAGTTTTGCGGCCTCCAGTTCATGTTTCGCCTGCGCAAGAAACGCTTTTGCCTCCAGGACGGCCGGCTCTTGCTTCGTTTTATAATACAGGGGGATGTTTATTGTGGCTGTCGCACTCCACATATCCTTGAAACCACCCGAACGGTTGAAGTAGCCGGCGTTGATATTAAAGTCCGGATAATACTCTTTCCGGGCCATCATGATTTTGGTGTCTGCCGCTTCCAGCATTTTCATCCTGGACTTAATTTCCGGGGAGTTTTGCTCGGTTCTCTGCAGTGCCTCATCAAGCGTGACCGTAAATGCCTGGAGGACAGGCTCTACCGGCCTCCCCATGGATGGTCCCTGCCACCCGCCGATCGTGGCCCGGAGCATGGCCTCCAGAGATAGAATCTTCTGCTTGAACATCTCCTCTTTTTCGAGAAGCATGTATTTCTCTGTCTGCGCCATAACGACTTCCTGTTGCATGGCCTTGCCGGCTGCATAGCGGGACAGGGTAAGGTCTTCTACCCTGACAAAGAGGTCCCGCTTGTCTTTTAAAAGGTCGATGTTCTTGTAGGCCAGGAAGATATCGGAATAGAGCTCTTTGACTCGCGCTGCCGTCCTGAGCTTCAGGAGTTCATGCATGGCCTCCAGGCTTTCGGCATCCCGCTGCGCCATTTCCTCTTTCAGCGAACGTTTACCGGGGAAGAGAAACTGCTGTGACGCCGAAAACATCCACTGGGAGTTCTGCTCCTCGCCATAGGTGTACCGGTTAAAGCTTTCGTTCTGATACCCGAACATAAACATGGGGTCAGGGAGGCTCTTTGACTGGGGGATGCGATGCTTAGCCGCCTCGATCTTCGCCCTGGAAGCCAGAATATCAGGGTTATTCTTCAGTGCCTCTTCAATAAGGTCGGAAAGCTCCAACTCCTGGGCAAAGGCGGAGGTCCCCAGAAGAACGGCCATAACAGCAAGAACGAACACTTTCCATGTATTAGCTGACGTCCACATTGAATTTTACCGACTGTGTCTTTCCGGCGCGCGTGATTTTGACGTTAATGTTCCAGGCGCCCGCCATGGAAAAATTAAGGCTTGCCAGATATTTCCCGTTTTTCGGTTCCGCTTTCGTCCTGTAATTCGCGGCCGGCATCCCGGGCATTGCAGGCATGCCATACTCCACAGTCAGTGTGGCATCGGTTACGTCTGCGCCCGTAGCGTCCTGGATGCTTATTTCCATCTTATTCTGGCCGGTAACCGGGGGATTCCTGTCTATTTTTACGTGAACAATGTAGCTGCCCGCCTTTTTCATGACCTCGTAATCCTTAGCATAGGCCAATCCAAATGCTAAAATCAGAATAAATAAAGTTATTGTGATTCTCTTCATATCTGCCTCCGACTTCTTTAAGGTTTATGGTTCTTTTTCACATTGAGTGGGTAATGCGATATAACGGCCACGCCAATTATACCACATGAAAGGACATTAGCTACGGAACTTATTGCACCGCTCTTTGAAAAGGCCCTCAAATTAGAGTCGCCGTGGCATCAGGGGCGCCTGTTTCCCAAAAGTGGGGAGAGGGGTAGGAACAGAAAGATCAGGCAAGAAAAAAGGATGAGCCGCTAACCGGACAGCCCCTTAATTTTATTGGCTGGGAGAAGAGGATTTGAACCTCTATTCACGGAGTCAGAGTCCG
>JAZDOK010000044.1:0-2576 GCA_043798715.1 bacterium | reverse complement strand
AGCTTGAAGCGGTGCTTCCACTCGTGGTGCGCGATCTTGTCGCTCAGAAACTCCGCGCCGCACGCGGCGACGATTCCCTTGAGCCCCTCCATGACCTTCTGCTGGTCTTTCGTGCGGAAGGTCAGTGTGGTGATGTAGGATGCGGGGAGAAGCACCCGCTCTTCCGCGGGGTGGCCCATGTGCTCCAAGAGCGGCGCCTGGTTCTTCATCTCCGCCATTCTCGGATTGATGAAGACGAGCGACCAGATCGGGAGGTTCTCGTTGTGCATCGCCTCCATCATCTTCTGCAGGTCATGGGGATTCGGGCAGCCGATGGAGACCAGTTCCATCGCCTCATCCGGCTGAACGCGGATCGTGATCTCGCTGATGAGGCCGGTGATCCCTTCCGCCTCGCTGATCATGTCGAGATCTTCGCCCTCGAAAACCTGTACGGCGCCGTCCGGCAGTACGACTCGCGCGGAAAGGACCGTGTCCCGGAACCAGCCGGCTTCATACGACCCAAAGCCCGCGCCTCCCTGGGCGAGCCAGCCGCCCACGGTAGAGCCCGGATAGCTCGATGGGTATGTCAGCAGCGTCAGCCCCTCCTTCTTCAGCTCACGGTCGAGCCTCTCCCAGACGATGCCGGGCTGGACGGTTGCGGTCAGTTTCTCTTTGTCAATGGAGAGAATCTTCTTCAGACGGTAGAAATCCACCACAATTCCCTGCTCCACCGGCAGGACCCCGCCATAGCCCGAAGAGGCCTTGCCTCGCGGGGTGAGAGGGATCCCGTTATCCGCCGCCCAGGACGTCAGCTTCTGCAGCTCCTCTTCACTGACCGGCTGCACCACCGCTTCCGGGATGGTATTGCCGATGAGGGGCTTGATCAGGCTCGGCATCGCGGCGATATCGTGGCCGTAGAGCATCCGCTCCACGTCATCGAACGTCACGCGCTCCTGAAATGTATTTTTAAGGTACTCGGTCAAGGTATTGTTCAGTTTCATAATGAAGATTCCTCCTGATTTGGCGACCCGGGCGGGTCCGCAACTTTTTTTACTCTCCAGCAAAGGGTAAGGGGTCAATAAGACAGGTGCGTTCTTGAATCATCCCTGCTGCTTAACACTTTTTGATCCAGGGTTTTTCTTCGAGGTGCTCGTGTGAATGGAGATAATCCGTCCTTTTTCCTGGATCTGTTCTGCGAGAACCTCCTTCATCAAGTTACAGGCCTGGATAATCTTGGGGTTGGCGATGCAGTAATACATGTTGACGCCTTCCCGCCTGGCCAGGACAACCCCTGTTGCTCTCAGGACCGCCATATGCTGGGAAAGATTGGCTTTGCTCAACCCTGTCCTTTCGATCAACTCGTTCGCCGATCTTTCCCCGTCCTTCAGGACATTGATAATTTCCAGACGTTTGGCATTGGAAAAGATTTTACAGATGTCGGCCTGGAGTTCATATATTTCTTCCATTCATTCCCCCCCCTGTAGTTTAAGAGTTTCAATTATTGTAAACTCTAATAAACCGAAACAATGTTGTCAAGGGTTTTTTCACGTTGGATAAGGAGAGATCATCTTGGACAATAAAACTTTCGATGGTTGCGGAAAAGAACCTTCAAGGGGTAGTCCCTTAGTATTATATTCCCGCAGGGTGGCCCTCTCTTTCACAAAGTTTTTGAAACGGGTGCACGGATAAAGTTGATGATTACTGTTTATTGAACCCCTCATTTGCGAGGGTAAAATTTTCTTGACATACGGCAACACCCTTCGATATCTTCCTCCCCACGATGCGCAAAAACTTGCCTCGTAAATGTGTCGGGAACGGAGGTACCGTGGTGAGAAAAAATCTGGCCGCTATTGCGCTGACGGCAGGCGCTTTCCTGGCCGTCCTTTTTTTCGTCTTTCACCAACATCAGACAAGCAAGGAAAAAGTTTTATCCCAATTTAACATGAACCAACTCCTGACTACCCAGCAGTTCGCCAGGCCAATGGAAAGGTACTTCCGTTCCCGTTCCCAGGACCTCCGGTGGCTCGCCTATATTGCCTCCCAGCAGGCTTTTGACAGGGACAAGGTAACCGCTGCTATCCAGTCCAACCTCAACCGCTTGAAGGCGACTAATGTACAGGAGGTGGCTCTTCTTAACGAGAAGGGAACCGTAGTCTACTCCACAACCGCAGGCGCCAAAGGAAAAAATCATTCCCAGGCGGACTTCTTCTCCTGGGCAAGGAAACCGGGAAACAGCGAGGCGGTCCGGATGTGGTACGAGACGATGGACGGACTGCGCACATCCGTGGCTACAGGAAACCCTGAGCCTCCTCATATCGGGATTTTCCTGGCCACCCCCTTGTATCGTGAATCCGTCGCCGGCGGTCGGCAAAAGCCTGGCGGAAAATTCGCCGGCGTTCTCATGTTTACGATCGATCTGGAGAAAATGCTTGCCGAGCGGTCGCCCTTGCAAGATCCTGCGACAAAATTGCATAAGTCATGGATCATGGAGCGGGGCGGAACGCTTCTGGTGCACTCCGGGCTGGGGGGGTGGGCGTCTGGTCCTACCAGACTCTGATGGGCTTCGAGGACGACATCTTCAAGATCGCGCCACTCGC
>JAZDOK010000038.1:0-4110 GCA_043798715.1 bacterium | reverse complement strand
GAACTGTGCACGAGCATACTTTTGTCGCTGGCGACCAAATGGCTTTCAATGGTGTCAGCCGGTCGCTCAGGGCGGCCCTCGACGACTGCGTAGTATTTTTTCTCGACACTCTCCCAATTGGTCTGCAAGGCGAGCTTCATTTCCTCGTCTTTGGCAAAAAGTAAAAGCCCCGACGCGTCGCGGTCCAGGCGATGCACGATAAAAACCCGCCCCGAACTGTCGCGGGTCCTTCCGCGTGCGTAGGCGGTGAGCTCAAAATACGCGGTCAGTATTTTTTCCTTATCATTGCCCATGGTCAGAAGCCCGGCGGGCTTTTCGATGACAATGAGCCGCTCGTCTTCATACACGATCGGAAAGCTGAGTGAGGGCCTCGCGGCGTGATGAAATTCAGGCCTATAATTTCTGATCACGATCTCGTCACCGCGCACGAGCGCATAATCGAACTGCGACACAGCGTTACCGTTCACAATCACGGTTCCGTATTTGAGGAGCTGTTTTAACTTTGTCTTTTTTTGTTCGGGATAAACCTCAAGCAGGACCTCGAGCAACGCTCCTGCTTTCTGCACACGATAGGGTTTCATTCGCGATACCACGGTAGCATTGTTTACTTATCTATTATCGCCAACAGCTCCGGATTGTCCTTCACCATTTGTTCCCCTCTGCTGGCGGAAACGCTGACTCCAGCGCGACGCAGATTCACCTGTCTGCCGACCTCGACACCGCTGTGGCCTGCCTGGCGGACGGCGAGATAACAGATGACGCTCCGGGCATCCGCGATCAAGGCCGTTCTAGTCTTCAGCCGCAATTCTTCTGGATCTATTCCGAAGTGGCGACAAACCTTTGCGACAATATCTTTGATTTCTAAACGCAATGGGAATTTCGATTCAAGCTCCCGCCGCATCCGTAGTTCATCGACGAATTCTCCACTTCCGAGAATCCTTTCGTCGTATGACTCTTCGCCCCGCTCTTCAAGAAGCGCCGTCGACATCCTCCGTCCGCCGCCGAGGTCTTCGCGCTTTCCCAACGAGATACCGTCGGCAACGAAGAGTCGATACCTTCTTCTTGCATCGCGTTTCCCTTTGGCAAAGAGAGAAAGAACCTCTTCCGTTGCCTGTCCTTCCAATGCCCCTTTTTCCATTATGACCGAGTGACCGGACCAGCCGTAGCGATCGAGGGCGGCGAGATCCATCGCCAGTCCAGCGCGCAGAGGATTCAGATGGATGTAACGAACCAGCTCCAGAAGATATGCGTCCTCCTCGCAGACAATGGACTTGTACCGGTTATGGAACAGATGGCCCGACCGTTTGTGCCGGAGGTTGAAGTGGATGGCATAACACGAATTTTCTGTCCTTGAAATCTGTCGACTTGTCGGATGGCAGTGTTCTCACTGCAAAGGTTTTCCGGAGCTTGACCATCAACCCGGCCACTCCCCCCCCCTAACTGCGGCCCTTTTATCCTCGCAAAGCGGGGGCTCCAACAAGGGTTGAGGAAGAAGATTTCATGACTCCCTTCCCTCGAACTCCGCTTCCAGCTCAGATGTCATCTTAGGCGTCATCGACCCCGTCGTCTGTCCCAGAGTATCTCGTCAGGATGGGGAGAAAATCGGTTTTACCGACATAGTTCAAGTAGCCGATTGTCCCTTTTATGATTTTCTCGGCATCCTTGAACCGATCTTGCGACATATTCCCTTTCATACCGGGGAGATACCCAGTCAGCTTTTCTTTGATTTTATCAGTCTGTTCGCTGCTGGTGGCAAGGAAACTTCCATCACATTTCCGATAGCGCAAGATATAGAGAAGGAGCTTGATGCTCTCGAAGAATTTGTTTTTATACTTATTTTTGTTTGCATAATCTTCAATTACCTTCAGGACAGCTTTGAGCAGAATGTCGACTGTTTTTTCGTTCAATGCGTCCTGGCCATTTTCCCTGAGGGTCAAAATGTTTCTGGTTGCCCGGATGGTTGGGTTGACAAACCTGTCATCGCCCTGAATTTTCTTTGTGATATAACGAAAAATGGCTGCGAGATCGTGCGTGTCCGTCAGGGATCTACTGCCAGCCTCCACAGTATGTGCCGAAGCCATACGTTCTGTAATCTCTTCTCGGATGCGCCTGTTCACACTTTCAGGTGTGGCTCCGTAGAGCCAAGTGGCGCGGGTAATCAGCCAACCGATTCTTCCAGCGTTTTGGCCAGTCCCCCAACTGCTTAGCCGGATCGTGTGATTCAGCAGGGCCGTTGAAAAACGGGCGATCAATTCTTCACCCTTACAGCAGCCCGCCAAACCACTCTGACTCAACACGGGGAGGCGGATTTGGAGTCCTCCGATCGGGAAATCATATAATTTTGGTGCTTTCAGGAAAGCATACATCTTGTCAAGAAGATTGTTGAAATCAACCGTCCGTGGTTTTTCCTTTTCAATCCGGTTGGCCAACGATTCAATATTATTATCGAGCCAGATAGCGGGAGCCGGGTGGGGCGCCAGTTCCTCCAGAGGCGGCCATCCTCGGACGTCTGATACCAGGTCCTCGGGCGGGCAGGGCCGCATGGTCCGGTAATCCACGAAGACTTTACGGCCATGGAGAAAGGTCGCGTCCTGCGGAATCACCTCCATCTGCGCCATACCGCTCGCTGGACGGATGCGAACCTGCAGATCTACAGGCATCTCCTCCGGGGATGAAATCGGAAATGGAAAGGTGAGCTTTCGAAAAGGTGTGTCTGATTTTACCTCGCCCATCGAAGACTTGGCCTCTTCTTGCCAAAGCGGAAGCTGCTTCTTTTCTGTTCCTACCAGTAGTCCGTGCCAAAGATCCGCATAGGCCTCGCAGTAGCGGATAGCCGCGCTGGGATCTCCGATATTTCGCATGTTCCATCGCACTCTTTCCAAGGCATTGTTACGATTCACGGCCGTGCGCACAAGGTGCCGCACCAGGCTTGCCTTTGCCACGGAAAGCCCTTGGGAGTCCTTGCAAATCTCCTGATCCAGGCGAACAACGCCCCCTCCTGATTTGAGCAGTTCTTCGTGCCCGCTCCCCCTGGCAACGACAACGTCAAGCCTCTGGCGATCTTTTTCGATTGCAAAGCCCTCAATCCGGTTTTTGTACTCCTCTCCGCCATCCACATCCTCGGCGCTCACCAGGGGAGATGTCGTATATCTCCCATCTGCCTTGATCAGCAGAAAATACTGCGGCAGTGTGTCGAGATAGGTGGGCTCCCCGTTGTGCAGCCGCTGTTGGAAAAGCGCCGCACCTCCAGCAATGGCGTCGTTGCCGGGGCTCATCCATAGCCGGTTGGCCTCGCGCGTGTCCCATGGCCCACTTGTGTCCAGGCCACGGGCTTCTAGCTCCGAAAAACAGGCGCGCAGCCAGGATGGCGGTTCGGCTGGCGCAAGCGGTCCGCAGACCACCATTCCCACCATGCGGCCCTTCTTCTGGCCCGAGGCTGTTTCCCGCACTAGTGCGGTCAGGCTTTCCGGCCAGGTTAGATCGTGTGGGGTAGTACCCTGAGTCGCACAGGAGGCCTTCAATATTTCCCGCAATTGTTTTGAAGGACCACAAACGGCCCGTTTAATCCTGTCTTCAAAATCATTGCTGTCTGGCGCCCAGAAATCGTAGCCATTTTCATGCCCCCAGACCCGAGGTAATTCCTCTTGAGCCGGCGGCCTTCCAGCCAGCATCTCCCACAGGTCAGGAAACAAGACCAAGGCCTGCCAGAAAGCGCCATCGGAGCCCTGTCCCTGCTGCTGAAACATTTCTTCCAAGATGCGGGCGGGCCAATCATAGCCGGCCAGAGAAGAGATTCTTTTGGGCCGCTCCCGACGCAACAGGATGTAGTCATTTTCGATGTTGTCATTTTTTTTGTGACGCCGCACCCGCAAACGGAAGGGCACGCACTCGACTGCATCCGGGCCAAAGTAGAGCACGAGAAAAAAATCATCTGGATTTTTTTCCACCGTTTTACATTTCATGTCGCCGCCCGCTTCCTCCAGCCAGGAAAGCCCCGCCGCAACAGGACGCCAGAGGAGCCGGACTTCCCCGCGCACCCCACGTCTGGTAAGTTCCCTCGCCATTTCAGTAAGCAGGCTTTCCTGGCCATACTCGTCAAGGTCATCAGGA
>JAZDOK010000062.1:0-10534 GCA_043798715.1 bacterium | reverse complement strand
ACTTTCGTGGGGGATACCCCCGACAGCCCCGTATTATGAGAGCGCTTAATCGATCACGAATAAAAGTTCCTCGAACCAGCCACGCTTTAGTAAGAGGACTTTCTTTCACAGAGGAGTTCACATCCAAAAAGAGAATTAAATGTCATGGAAGATTTTATCAGCGTGGTCATTCCTACTTATAACCGCGCGGAAAGCCTGAGAGTCGTTCTTCCCAGCCTGGCCAGACAGACCCTCTCCCCCGACAGATACGAGATCCTTCTCTCCGATTCCAACTCCAACGACGCAACGGAGAGCGTTCTCGCTGAGCTTTCGATTCCAAATTTGCGCATTCTAAAGCGGCATAACGAAGGCCGCTCCGGGGCCAGAAATTACGGCATCGAGGAGGCCCGGGGAGACATCGTTCTTTTCACCGACGCCGACATCATCGCCGATGAGCGCCTTATCGAAGAGCACCTGAACTTCCACCGACAATTCCCGGGCGACGCGGTCGTCGGCTGCGAGGTGCAGGTCAACACCCTGGAGGAATACGAGGAGGCCCGGGCCCACCCGGAAGGCCGGCGCCACCTCCATCCCGGCTCAAGAAAGACCCTCCCCTGGCTCTACTTCCTGACCGGGAACGCCTCCGCTCCGAAAAAGACGCTTCTTGAGGCGGGAATGTTCGATGAAAACTTCACCGGCTACGGGCACGAGGACCTGGAGCTCGGCTACCGCCTGATTAAGAAGGGACTTTCCATCCATTACAATCCCGCCGCCGTCAACTACCACTGGCACCCGGTGGGATTCGAGGAGCGCTGTCAGAAGATGCGGCTGGCAGGCCGCTCGACGGTCCGATTTTACAATAAGCACCGGGACCCTTCCATCAAGCCCTCCCTGGGGTGGAATCCTCTCTCTTTATTCTGGCACTCCCTCCTTCCTGAAAAAGGCTGGGTTCTTTCGGCCTGCCTCCGCAAGGCCGACACTTCCCATTTCTGTTCCGAGATCGTCCTCCAGCACCATTATTTGAGCGGAATCAAGGAAGCCCTGAAAGATCCCAAATGAGCACCTTTCAGAACATCCTGGTGATCCGGCTGGACCGGATGGGCGATATTGTCTGCTCCACGCCGTTTCTTCGAACGCTCCGAAACAACACGCCCGGGGCCGGGATCACGCTTCTTCTCCGCCCCTACACGGAGGAACTCCTTCGGGGATGCTCTTTCGTAGACGAGCTTTGGACCTGGCCGGCGGAAAAAGATAAGAGAGCCGGAACGCTCCGGGAGATTCGGAAGAAAAAATTCGACCTGGCGATCGCCCTCTCGCCTCTCAGCGAGGCCTACCGCATCGCATTCCTAAGCGGGGCCGGTGAGAGAGTTGGGTATGTATATAAAAGCAGGTGGATGCCCCGACTTCTCTCATCTTTCATGCTCACCAGGAAAGCCGTTCTGGACATCGAAGGCGCCCTCCGGCGCGGGGAACCCATCCCCCACGAGGTGGAGCAGGCGATGTCCCTGGCGCCTCTACTCGAGCTTTCATGTATCGAGTGGGAGATGGACCTCTGCCTCTCCGGGGAAGAGAAGGCCTTCGCCGCCTCATTCCTCTCTGAAAAAAAATCCGCTCAGAATTCTCTTATCGGCCTTCACCTCCACGCGGGCTGGTTTCGGACGGGCTGGACGCTTGAAGATTTCCACTTCCTCCTCCGGAGCATAAAGACGGGCTTTCCGGATTCCTCCATTCTCTTGACCTGCGGGCCGCAGGAAAAAGAGCTGGCCGAAACTCTGACCCCACTCCTTCCGCCGGGAATCATCATGGCGGAGGCTCTTCCACCCAGGCGCTGGGCGGCCCTCATCGCCTCCTGCCGGGCTTTCGTCTCGCTTGATACCGGAGCCACCCACCTCGCTGCCGCCTTCAAAGTGCCCACCGTCTGCCTCTTTCAGCCTGAGACTTTCCGGCTCTGCTCCCGGCAGTGGGCTCCCTGGAGAGTCCCCTGCTCCATTTTGAAGCTTACTTCCCCGGAGAAGAACAGGGGGGAAATCGTCCGGGCGCTGGAGAATCTATTGCCTTCAAAAGTACAAGATTAGAAAAGGAAAGAATCCATGCCGGAAATTCTGATGAATCTTAAACGAACGCACACCTGCGGAGAGCTTGACTCCTCGCATATCGGCCGGGAAGTGACCCTGATGGGCTGGGTGCATCGGAGGCGCGATCTGGGCGGCCTCATCTTCATTGACCTTCGGGATCGGGAGGGACTCACGCAGGTCGTCTTCCATCCACAGCCTGAAGAGACACTGTTTCGACTGGCTGAAACCCTGAGGAGTGAATATGTGGTTGCAATCACCGGAGCTGTCTCCCAGCGTCCGAAGGAAAATGTCAATACTAAAATTTCCACCGGCGAGGTTGAAATCGTAGCCAGGGAACTTCACATCATCAATCCCTCCCGCGTTCCGGCTATTCCCATCGCCGACGAACAGCCGATTGATGAGGCGATTCGCCTCCGCTACCGCTACCTTGATTTAAGGAAGCCCCGGATGTACCAGAACCTTCTGCTCCGCCACAAAACGGCGAAGGCGGTCCGCGACTTCATGAACTCGCACAATTTTCTGGAGGTGGAAACGCCGACCCTGGTGTGCTCGACGCCGGAGGGAGCCAGGGATTACCTGGTGCCCAGCCGCGTCAATAAAGGGAAATTCTATGCCCTTCCCCAGTCGCCCCAGCTCTTCAAGCAGCTCCTCATGGTGGGCGGGGTGGATCGTTACTTCCAGCTCGCCCGGTGCTTCCGGGATGAGGATCTCAGGGCTGACCGCCAGCCTGAATTCACCCAGATAGACCTCGAGATGTCCTTCGTTCAGCAGGAGGACATCCTCTCGCTCATTGACGATCTCATGACTCATATTTTCAAAGAAGCTCTAAACTACGACCTCCCCCTGCCCATCCCCCGCCTGACCCACCGCGAAGCGATGGAGCGCTTCGGGAGCGATAAACCCGACATGCGCTTTGAGATGGAGTTTATTGACATCGGGGATCTCTTAGACGGTTGTTCCTTTTCCGTCTTCGCCGATGTCCTGGCCGCGGGCGGAAAGATAAAGGCCATAGTCCTGCCGGGCCTGGCGGGCTCCTCCCGGAAAGATCTTGACGAGCTGGGGAAACTGGCCCAGCAGTTCGGACTAAAGGGCCTTTCCACCATCGCCCTTCTCCCTGAAGGGCCCAAGACCGCCCTCTCAAAACATCTCCCGGAGGAGCTTGTCCGCTCCATTTTATCCCGGACGAAAGCCAATGAAGGGGATCTCCTGGCCATCGCCGCCGACCGTCCGGAGATACTGACCGATGGCCTCGGAAGGTTCCGCCTGGAGATGGGGAAGCGCCTGAATCTCATCAAAGCTGGAAATTTCCGACTGCTCTGGGTTTTGGATTTCCCACTCTTTCATTACAATGCCGAAGAGAAGCGGCTGGAGGCCGAGCATCATCCCTTCACCTCTCCCAAGCCGGAGGACATCGAACTTTTGGAAACCGATCCTCTTCGGGCGAGGGCCAACGCCTACGATATCGTCCTGAACGGAGTCGAGCTGGGAAGCGGAAGCATCCGCATCCACAGCCGGGCCCTTCAGGAAAAGCTCTTCAACCTCATCGGAATCCTGCCCGAGCAGGCGGTCGCTAAATTCGGGTATCTCCTGGAAGCCTTTGAATTCGGCGCCCCGCCGCACGGCGGAATCGCCCTGGGATTTGACCGCCTGGTGGCCATCATGGCCGGAACGGATTCCATTCGGGAGGTCCTGGCCTTCCCAAAAAATCAGAGTGCCCAGTGTCTCATGACGGGGGCACCGGTGGAGGTCTCAAAGGAACAGCTCCGGGAGCTCGCCATCGCTGTGGAGGAACCCGCAGCCGCCATTTTGTCATAGATGAACAGCACAAAGAGCATTCTTAACACCCTCACCCTTGAGCAGAAAGCGGCTCAAATGGTGATGGTGGATTTTTCAGGGGAGGAAGCGGACGCTGAAGTTGCGGCGTCTTTTAAGCGGCACTGCTGGGGCGGAGCCATTCTCTTTCCGAAAAATCTGAAAAACGCCGCTCAGACGGCGAACCTTTTGCATAGCCTTCAGGAAATATCCATAGCTCAAAGTAGCCTTCCACTTCTTACCGCCGTCGATCAGGAGGGCGGGATGACGGCCCCCCTCTTCTTTGCGACGGCCCTCTCTCCCGGCAACATGGCCATCGCGGCCACCGGAAATAAGCGCTATGCCTATGAGGCGGCCCGCCTCTCCGCGCTTGAGCTGGTAAATATCGGTTTCAACCTTAATTTCGCCCCGGTGGCGGACATTAATAACAACTCCGAAAACCCGGTGATCGGCGTGCGCTCCTTCGGAGACGATCCCGCCCAGGTGGCCGAATTAACCGCGGAGGCGGTCCGCGGATTTATGGATGGCGGAATCGGCGCCTGCGCCAAGCATTTTCCGGGACACGGGGACACTAAGATGGACTCCCACCTCCTCCTCCCCTCCGTCAGTCACGGAAAAGAAAGGCTGGACGCAGTGGAGCTCCTTCCCTTTCGGGCCGCGATCGCAGCCGGCGTTGATTCGATCATGACGGCCCACATCCTTTTTCCGGCCCTGGATACAGAAAGACCGGCCACCCTCTCGCCCGCCATTCTCAGCGATCTTCTCCGCCATGAGATGGCCTTTGACGGCCTTATAATCACCGACTCCATGGCGATGAAAGCCATTGCGGATCACTACGGCCAGGGAGAGGCCGCCGTTCAATCGGTCATGGCCGGGGCTGATATTGTCCTGGCCTGCGGCCCCCAAGACAAGCAGGTCGAGATCCTCGAAGCGCTTATCAGGAGCATCCGGGAGAAGAAAATTTCCCCGGAACGACTCGACGAATCGGTGAGCCGGATTCTGAGACAAAAGACAAAGAGGCCGCCGGTGGCGCCATCCCAATACGGGTCCAGTCTGCTTTCCGAGGCCCGGACCCTCATGAAGACGATCTCCGGGGAATCCATCACGCTGGTGAAAAACAATAAAAATATCCTCCCGCTTAAGTCCCCGGGCCTGCTGGGTGTCCTGGCTCCATTGCACTCAGGGGGAGAGCTCCTTCCCTTTTTTGAAGGCCTCCGGAAGAGGCGGCCCGGCTCTCTTATCTTGGAAGTTGATTTCGAATCTGATAAGACCTTAGCTGAAATAAACCAGGAGCGCTTCTCTGAATGTTCCTGCCTCCTCGTGCTGACCACTTCCAGGGGAATAATGCCTGCCGCTCAGGAGGCGCTGATAAAAGAGCTGGCCGCCTCGGGGCCGGACGTAATCCTGGCGGCCCTACACAACCCATTTCACCTTTCTTTATTTCCAGAGATGGATACTTCCCTGGCAACCTATGGCTACAGGGTCTCCTCCCTGGAGGCCTTGGTGAAGGTCCTTTTCGGCGAGCTCAACCCGAAAGGCCGTCTCCCCATCTCACTTCCGGGCCTATTTACAGTGCACGGGCCGTTGAGTTATAATGTTACATAGGTAGAGTGTGAATATATGAACGGGAGGTATTCTGTTATGGGGTGGCGGGATAGTGTTTCAGTGAACGGGGAAATCTGCCATGGGAAAATCTGTATCAAAGGGACGCGGATAATGGTTTCCGTTATTCTTGACAATCTAGCCGCGGGGGTAGCTAAAGAGGAGATACTGAAGAGCTATCCTTCTCTCCATGAGAAAGATATTCAGGCTGCACTTGAGTATGCTGCGGAATTAGCCCGGGAGAGAATTGTTGTAACGGAACAAGAAGCCGCCTGAAATGCGATTCAAGATTGACGAGAATCTTCCCGTAGAGATTGCCGGGATGCTTGAATCCTACGGATATGATGCCCTGACGGTTTATGATGAAAGCCTCACTGGTGAACAGGATCGTCTTCTTGCTGAGATTTGTCAAAGGGAGAAGAGAATTTTTTTGACGTTGGATATGGATTTTTCCGATATAAGGAATTACCCTCCAAAAGATTTTCCAGGAATTATGGTTATTCGGACTAGCCGGCAAGATAAGGAAAGCATAATTTCCATGTTTTGCAAAGTTTTGCCTTTACTTGAAAGTGAGCCGATAGAGAAACACCTCTGGATTATAGAAAAAGATCGGGTGAGAATACGGGAATAGAGATATCAGCACGGGAAATCCATAGGTGTTCGGACAAGGGAAATGAATCCACAGATCGCGCAGATCACGCAGAAAGAAAGGGGAATACCCCCGACCACCTCTGACAGCAGCGCCATGCAAAAATGGCTTAGATGTGTGTCCAGACTTGCGGGGGAACTTCAATCGTCAACCTGTCTTTGAAGAAAAAACGACTTCCGGCAATACCTGTTCTGACCACGAGGAGGAGGCGAGCAATGATTGACAATAAATTAGCCGTTTTTGAAAACTATAAAATCCGTCGTCATTACGACGAGCAGACAGAAACATGGTATTTCTCCGTGGTTGATATTTTACAGGTTCTGATACAGCAGCCGGATTATCAGGCGGCCAGAAAATACTGGAATAAGCTCAAAGAACGGCTGAAAAAGGAAGGAAGCGAGTCGGTGACAAATTGTCACCAACTGAAAATGGAAGCCGCCGACGGGAAAAAATACCTGACCGATGTTGCTGATCCGGAAACATTGTTACGGCTTATTCAGTCTGTGCCCAGTCCCAAGGCAGAACCGATAAAATTATGGCTGGCAAATGTGGGATACGAACGCCTGCAGGATATGAGCGACCCGGCCCGTTCCCTTGACCGCGCCCGTGAATACTGGCAACAGCACGGCAGAAGCGAAAAGTGGATCCAGCAACCCTTCCTGACACTGCACTTGGGGTCAGAGGCGGCCACGCCAACGGTATAGGCCGCGTGACCCCACGCGGCGCGGAATGACCTTGGCGATGGGGTGGGAGAGCAGGTAATTTTTCCTCGTTCTGAGCGGAAGGAGAACCGGGCAAGAGTTTGGAATTTCCCTTTTTGAATATGTTCGATCAAATGAATTGGATGGCCAATTTCGCAGACGCTGTCTGCGAAATCTTATGGTGAATCATAACGGAGGTCTGAATATGAGCAATTTAATTTTATTTGAAAGTAAACAAGTTAGGCGCGTATGGGACGAAAAAGAACAGAAATGGTATTTTACCATCGTAGATATTATTGCAGTTTTAACCGATAGTGTTGACCCGGGCGCTTATTGGCGCAAACTTAAAGAACGATTGAAAGCAGAAGGAAATGAAACCGTGACAAATTGTCACGCCTTGAAAATGGAGGCCGCTGACGGCAAGATGAGGCTTACTGATGTTGCAGACGCAGAACAGTTGCTCCGGTTAATTCAGTCTGTTCCCTCTCCCAAAGCCGAGCCTTTCAAGCGCTGGCTTGCAAAAGTAGGCTATGAACGGCTGGAGGAAATAGAAAATCCCGAACTTGCCGCAAAACGGATGCGCGAGATTTACAAGCACAAGGGTTATTCAGACGAGTGGATAGAAAAGCGGATGCGCGGAATCGCCGTCCGGGACGAGTTGACCGAAGAGTGGAAAAAACGGGGCGTAAAGGAGCAAAAAGAGTACGCAATTCTCACCGCCGAAATAAGCAAGGCGACGTTCGGCATGACGCCGACAGAATACAAAAATTTCAAAGAGCTTGAAAAACCAAATGAAAACCTCCGCGACCACATGACCGACCTTGAATTGATTTTTTCCATGCTGGGAGAGGCGTCAACTACCGAGATTACCCGGAACAAGGACGCCCAAGGCTTTGGCCAGAATAAGACCGCCGCCCACGAAGGCGGGACTATTGCCGGCGACGCCCGGCGCCAACTCGAGGCCAAGTCCGGCCGAAAGGTTGTCACCTCAAAGAATTACCTGCCCGGAAAATCCAGACGCGCTCTGCCATCCGGGCCAGAAAACTAATAAGCATCCATAGCCTCCCCAAAAACCAATTTCTAAAGTCATCGGATGATTTTCCGCTGGTGATAGGCCTGGGGCTGCACCCGTTCTCATCTCGAACACTCTCGACCCGGCTTCGCCGGGTGTCCCGACCCTTAACCGAACCCCGGGTTCCATAGCGCCAAAAGAAGGATTTGCCCCTGTGCGATGAAAAAGTTATTCAGGGGGAAAACAACGAGAATCGTCGAAATAACTGCTTAAAATGCCGAAAATAATGGGCATCTCGTCAAAGAGCCGTATCGGCTTTCCGGAAAGCCGGCAGCGCCAAGTAAAATGGCTTAACTATGTGTCCAGTCTTCTGGGGGAACTTCAGTATTCGGATAAGAAAAATGAATCCACCGATTACGCAGAAAGAAAGGGACGGATGGGGGAATACCCACGACAGCCCCGAACCAGATAACGCTTGGTTTGACAGGAGGACTTCCGATGTTCGATAAATTGAAAGCGGCCTTTTCGCCGAAACAATGGATTGAAAACCTGAAGACGGGCCTGACCAGGACCCGCGAAGGTTTTATTGCCAAGGTCAAAAACATCTTTCGCCGCAATAACATTGACGAGGAGCTGTGGGAGGAACTGGAGAGCATCCTCATCGGAGCCGACGTCGGCGTCGTCACCACGGAGCGCATCATCCGGGAGATGCGCGGTGTCGTCAAAGAGCGGGGCCTCAAGGATCCCGAAGAATTGACCGAAGCTCTCAAAGAGAAGATGGCCCTTATCCTCGGGGAGCCGAAAAGTTTAAATCTGGCCTCCGGAACGCTCTCGGTGATCCTGGTGGTCGGAGTGAACGGCACCGGAAAAACCACCAGCATCGCCAAGCTGGCCCACCGTCTGAAATCGGATGGGAAAAAGGTGCTCGTCGCCGCGGCCGACACGTTCCGGGCGGCGGCCATCGAGCAGCTCGAGGTGTGGGCCGGTCGCGTTCATTTCGATGTAATCTCCCACCGGGAGGGTGCGGACCCCGCCGCCGTGGTCTTCGACTCGATATCAGCCGCCAAAGCCCGGAACGCCGATGTACTGATCGTGGACACAGCCGGACGCCTTCAGACCAAGGTCAACCTGATGGAGGAATTGAAGAAGGTGAGAAGGATTATCACCCGTGACATTCCGGAGGCCCCCCATGAGACCCTCCTTGTTCTGGACGCCACCACCGGGCAGAATGCCCTCCAGCAGGCCAGGCTCTTCGGCGCCGCCTCGGAGGTGACCGGCATAGTCCTTTGCAAGCTGGATGGGACGGCCAAGGGCGGCATCGTGCTGGCGATCAGCGGGGAACTTGGTATTCCGGTCAAGTTTATCGGTCTGGGGGAAAAGATCGAGGATCTGAAGGAATTCGATCCCCGCGATTTTCTGGAAGCCCTCTTTGCCTGATGGTGTCAGCTTTGTTTCGTCTTTCGCGGGCATAATTCGTCACCGCGGCAGGGGAAATTCAATGAAATGTAGAAAGTTCGTGAATCCTAATAAAGGCAGGTTTTAACAGATGAAATCAAAGGTGAAGTGCAATGTGCTGGCCATCCTGGTCGGGGGAGGACCCGCTCCCGGCATCAACGGGGTCATAAGCGCGGCCACCATTGAGGCCTTAAATAACGGCTTTACCGTGGTCGGCATACTTGATGGTTTCAAGCATCTCATGCAGTGGAAGCCGGAGGAGATCAAGAAGGAAAAATCGCGCTTCCTGGAAAAACATACCCGCCGGCTCACCTGCGGAGAGGTGGCCCGCATCCACTTTGACGGCGGTTCCATTCTGAGAACGGCCAGGGCCAATCCGTCCACCGACATCAAACACGTAAGCCAGGTCATCGCCAACCTGAAAGAACTGGGTGTCACCCACCTCCTGACGATCGGGGGCGATGACACCTCCCTCTCGGCCTCCCGGATCTCGGAGTATTCAAAGGGGGAACTCAAGGTCGTGCACGTCCCCAAGACCATCGACAACGACATTCCCCTCCCTGAAAACGTCTATACTTTCGGCTTTCAGACGGCGAGGGCGGCGGGCACCGATATCGTGAGAAACCTTATGGAGGACGCCCACACGACCAACCGCTGGTACCTGGTGGTGACCATGGGAAGGCGCGCCGGCCACCTGGCCCTGGGAATCGCCAAGGCGGCGGGAGCGAACCTGGCCCTGATTGGGGAGGAGTTCGCCGACAAACCCATCACCCTGGAAGACGCCTGCCTGATCATCGAGGGCGCCATCCTCAAGCGGAAGCGCGAGGGTTATGAAAACGGCGTCGCGGTGATCGCCGAAGGGATTGCAGAAATCCTGAAAGTTGAGGATCTGGAGTCTATTCCCGGAGTCGAAGTCTCCCTCGACGAATACGGCCACCTCAAGCTGGCGGAAGTCCCGTTGGCGACCATCCTTAAACGCAAGGTAAGGAAGAGCTTTGAGGAACGCGGACAGAAGATCAATATCATGGATGTCACCCTGGGATATGAGCTCCGTTGCGCCCCCCCCATTCCCTTCGACTGCGAATATGTCCGGGACCTCGGTTACGCCGGGGTGCGCTATCTCATCGAGGATGCAGAAAACCTGCCCGGAAAAAACGGCGCCCTGGTCTATACCGCCGGGGGCGAGCGTCACGCCATCCCCTTTGCCTCTCTGGTCGATAGAAAAACCGGGATCATTCCCCCAAGGCTC
>JAZDOK010000011.1:0-14152 GCA_043798715.1 bacterium | reverse complement strand
CATTGATGAAGGCTATATTTTTCTTGTTTTAAACCTGGACGGGGTCAAATTCATAGACAGCACCGGCCTGGGAATGATGATTGGCCTTTCCAAAAGGCTTATTGAACGCTCCGGGAAGTTGAGCCTGATCTGCAATAATTTCCAGATAAAAAAATTGCTGTACATCACCGGGCTCGACGAAGTTTTTCATGTCTTTTCAAGCGAAGAAGAAGCTTTGAAAGCCCTTGATCCCTTAAAAGAGTAATATTTAGAAGGGCCTTTTATGCCAAACGCCCCCATGTTTACAAACCCCATCTCTCAGCATGTGGCCGTATTTGTCATATTTTTTTTCGCCCTCACCTTCATTTTCGTCTGGGTTTACACCCGGATAAACCGCTCCATTCTCTCGGTTTACCTCAGCATCTCCTTCATTATCTGGGCCTTTTTTATGGCCGTATTTCTCCGGGAGCACGATGTCCCCTTAACTGGCGGAATTTTTCTTGTCTTTCCGGTAATCGGACTCTACCTCGTATCCGCCACCGCTGCTCTTACGGCCATCCTCGCTGAGAAACTTCACCAGTGGAAAGTTGAAGATTCCTTTATTTACGCCGGTGACAGGGATAAAATCAACAGGAATTTCACCATGGGCCTGGCCGTCGTTCTCCTTATTGCGACTTCAATCTTCTACAAGCTCCCTTTTATTCTCTTTAACAGTTGGATGGGGACCCGGATTCCGTTTGCTGGCGGCTTTCTTGCCAACCTGCTCCTTCTGGCCCTGGCCGTCCTCGCCGGATACCTGGTTCCAAAAATTATTCCTTGGGAACTCCAAAAGGAGGAAATCCTCAGCGGTTCCTCTGAAAAGAAACTGACTCCGTTTCTGTCGGTACGCGGTGATGCTTCGAAATTCGAGCTGGTCCTTATCGTCATAAGTTTTCTCTTTTCGATGAGCATGGTTGTTCTGGCGACAAAAGCCAGAAAAGAAGCCGCTGACTATGTGGGGTTCCTGCTGTTTGCGATTATCGCCGCGCTCTATATCAGGAAGGAAATCCTTTCGGATGCCCTCCCGGATAAAACACAGGCTCAGAAAGACCCTGAATAGGAGGTGAGAGTATGGCTGTCAATGCCTATGTCCTCATTGAAGCGGAACCTGGAAGAGTCAAGGAAATGGTGATGGAAATATCCAAAATAAAGGGTGTAAAAAATGCCTCCGGAGTCACCGGTCCCTATGACATCATCGTTCGCCTGGAAACAAAAGACATCGATGCCCTGGGCTCGCTCATTACCAAAAAATTCCAGACGCTGGACGGCGTCCGGAAGACGATGACCTGCCTCTGCACTTTCTGCTCCGACTAATTAAGGGCGAAAAATTTTTCGCCCCTACACGATATTCCGCCTGCCAACGCAGGCTCTCACGCAGATCCCGCAGATGAACTGGCTCGTGTAGCCGGCCTTGCGGAATGCTTTAAACTGTTCGTAACAGGCCAGGTGATTGAAGTCTTCCGGCCTCTCTTTTTAAGATTGAACCCCTGAAATAGGAGGCTAAATATGACCCCGGATGTAATTGACTTTGAAATCCTGCCGGATTACAGGATAAAGGTAACTTTGTCAGACGGTAAAAAAGGAATTTTTAATGTAACGCCCTATCTTGACAAAGGGATCTTCACGGAATTGAAGGATTACCGCTATTTTAAAAGAGCCAGGATAGAATTCGGAACCTTAGTGTGGCCAAATGAACAAGATTTCAGCCCGGAGACAATCGAGATAAAAATGGAAGAGATCGGGCATAACAATTCACTACAGCGGACGGCGTAAACGCCGCCGCTGACTTCAATCATAGGATGGGATGGCGTCCGGAAAACCATGACGTGCCTGTGCACTTTTTGCTCCGATTAAGCCTCACGCCAGCTGCAAATTCCGTCTAGGTCTGCAGGCTCTCACGCAGATCCCGCAGATGAACTGGCTGGTGTAGCCGGCTTTGCGGAACGCTTTCAACTGCTCGTAACAGGCCAGGTGATCGAAGTCTTCCGGCCTCTCCTTGATGGCCTGCGCCGGACAGGTATTCATGCACCTTCTGCAGTTCCCGCATTCGCTTATGGCGCCATCCGGCGCCGTTGTTATTCCCAGGGGTTTATCCGTCAGAATGCTCACCAGGCGGACCCGGGAGCCATACTCCGGGGTGACCAGGAGATTGTTTCTTCCCAGCCGGCCAAGCCCGGCGGCCACAGCCACTTTCTTGTGGGAGAGATGCCCCCGCTGCTTATCCCAGTCGACTATCTGGGAGGCAGGGATGGGGAGCGCCTGCCACCCTTCCTTTTGAAGAGAGGCCGCAACTTTGAGGGCCGTCTGATCGAGGTTAAAATTAACAGAGCGGTAATGGTGATAATATATAGCGGAGGGGTGATCTTCAACCGTTTCCAGGACCTTCCCGGAAAGAGAAAATCCGATTGATACGGCGCGCGTGAGACCTTCCAGCAGGGATGGAGAAAAAAGGAAATCGGCTTTGAGATCCTCGATTTCGGCGACTCCAACCAGATCTGCGCCTGCCTCCCGGCAGATCATTTCAAGACCCCCTAATCCTGAATTGAGCATGTCCCCCCCTTGTTGAGATAAGCCATGAGCATCGAGACGGCGACCGGCGTGATCCCCGAAATCCTGGAGGCCTGCCCCAGCGAGAGGGGGCGGATTTTTTCCAACTTTTCCCGGACTTCATTTGAAAGGGCCGGGAGTTCCCTGAAGGAAAAATTCGCTGGAATTTTTATGTCCTCAATTTTTCTAAAGCGCCTGATCTCCTCCTCCTGCCTCTGAATGAAGCCCCGGTACTTGGCCTCCACCTCGACCTGGAATATTTCCTCGGGAAGCAGGCGTTCCTCCGGCGGAAAAAGCTGGATGATATGACGGTAGCAAAGTTCCGGCCTGGAGAGAAGCTCTTCGAGTGAAACCGATTTTTTAAGCGGCGAGGAGCCCCACTCCGCAAGTTTCATATTCACTTCAATGGTAGGGGTTATCTTTATTTTTCGCAACCTCCCGATCTCCGTTGAGATCCGGCGTTCCCGGCCTTCGAGTTTCTCGAAGGCCCGATCTCCTACGAGACCGATTTCATGTCCCAGCGGCATGAGCCTCCGGTCGGCGTTGTCTTCCCTGAGAATGAGCCGATACTCGGCCCTGGAGGTGAACATCCGGTAGGGTTCATTGGTCCCCTTGGTTACCAGATCGTCAATTAAGACCCCTATGTAGGCCTGCGAGCGATCAAGAATGAGAGCCTCCCTGCCCTGTACGGCGCGTGCGGCCTGAATACCGGCCATCAAGCCCTGAACGGCGGCCTCTTCATAGCCGGTGGTTCCGTTGATCTGCCCGGCCAGGTACAGTCCCCCGATCAATTGTGATTCCAGAGTGTGGTGGAGCTGGGTGGGAACGACGTAGTCATGTTCTATGCCGTAGCCGGGACGGATCATCTCCACCCTCTCAAGTCCGGGGATACTCCTAAGCATGGCCATCTGAACGTCAATGGGCAGACTCGTCGAAAGGCCGTTTGCATAATACTCCACCGTCTCATAGCCCTCAGGCTCCAGAAAGACATGGTGGCTCTCCCTCTCCGGAAAACGCACGACCTTATCCTCTATCGAAGGACAGTAACGAACGCCCGTGGCTTTGATCTTGCCCGAATAAAGCGGAGAGCGGTGCAGGTTATCCCGGATAATACGGTGAGTTTCGGAAGTGGTATGGGTGACGTAGCATGGCACCTGGCGCTGCTCAAGCCGATCGGTAGAGAAGGAAAACGGATGGGGGGGGTCATCTCCCGGCTGACTCTCCAGGGCAGAAAAATCAATGCTCCTGCCATCCAGGCGCGGGGTGGTGCCGGTCTTGAAGCGCCCCATCTCAAAACCAAGTTTCTTCAAATTTTCAGCGAGCTCGATCGAGGGGGGATCTCCCATCCGGCCGCCCCCGAAACTCTCCATGCCGATATGAATCAGACCCCGAAGAAAAGTCCCCGGGGCCAGTATCACGGCCCGGCCCAGAAAAGTTTCCCCGGTGGACGCCCTGATACCTGAAACCCGGCCGCCCGAAACAAGGATTTCCGTCCCCATCGCCTGGCGCAGATGAAGGCCCTCCTGGTTTTCAAGGGCGGAGGTCATGGAGATCCGGTAGAGAAGCTTGTCCGCCTGTGCTCTCGAAGAGCGGACTGCCGGCCCCTTCGAAGTGTTAAGCTGGCGGAACTGGATGCCGCTCCGGTCAATAGCTCTCCCCATCTGCCCGCCCAGGGCATCCAGCTCCCTGACCAGTTGCCCCTTGGCCAGCCCCCCAATGGCCGGATTACATGACATAAGCGCAATCGTGTCTATATTCATCGTCAGGAGGAGCGTCCGGGAGCCCAGGCGCGCCGCCGCCAGGGCGGCCTCGCATCCGGCGTGCCCGCCCCCGACGACGATCACCTCATACTCTTCAACATGGCTTAACACTTACGCCCCGGCGTTTCCTGCTGAGTCAGCGGGAGAGTAAATAAAAAAGTCGAGCCTTGTCCCTCATGGCTTTTCACTGAAATTTTTCCCCGGTGGGCCTCTATGATTTCTTTCACGATCGCCAGCCCCAGACCTGAACCCGGGACCCTGTAGGCGTTCTTTCCCTTGCTCCTGAAGAAGCGTTCGAAAACGAACGGCAGTTCCTCCCGGGGAATTCCGCTGCCCGTGTCCGAAACTTCAATAATGACTTCCCCTTCTGCTTCGCGGGCGGAAACTTCCACCTTCCCCCCGGCGGGAGTAAACTTTACGGCATTGTCCATGAGGTTGATCAATACCTGGCGGATGCGGTCCGGATCAAGGAGAGCCTGCGAGAGCCGACCCTGGATGCGAAGTCCAAGTTCAATACCATAGCGAAGAGCCTGCGGTTTCAAGTCGTCAACTGTCTTTTTGATCAACTCGGCCGGATCAGCCCAGACGATCTGCAGGGCGAATTTCTTGCTTCGCAGGCGGGAGAGCTCCAGGAGGTCGTCCACCAGCCTGCTCAGGCGGTCCGTTTCGGCATTGATCTGGCTCAAGTGACGAATGCTCTCTTCATCCTGGTTCCCGCCGTCCATGAGAGTGATCACAAATCCCTTTATGATGGTGAGAGGGGTCCTCAGCTCATGGGAAACATTGCTTAAAAATTGGGAACGGGCCACCTCAAGGCGCCGCAGTTCCGTCACGTCCCTGAAGATAAGCATGCTCCCGATGCGCTCCTCGGCCTCGAGAATCGGAAGAATGAATACAAAGAAAACACCATCTCCGAAAGTGACTTCCTGGCTGAGGATTTTCTTCTGATCAAGGCTCTCCCGGACGAGGGAGAGAATCGCCTCTACCCGGAAAATCTCTTCGATAGGGCGGTTCAGCCAGCCTCTTTCCTCCAGTCCCAGGAGTCTTGCGGCGCTTTCATTTACATAGGTCACCCTCCCGGCAAGGTCAAGAGCGAGAACCCCATCCATCAGTGCAAAGAGGAGGGCTTTCATTTTGTTTTTCTCATTGAGGATCTGCTGAATCTGTTGTTCCAGCTTCTCCGCCATGTAGTTGACCGTCTCTCCGAGCTGACCAAGCTCATCCCGGCTGCTGTAGGTCACTCTGGTGGAAAGCTCCCCATGGGCTATCCGGGTGGCGGCGTCCCGAATGCTCAAGATCGGCCTGATCAGAGTCTTGATCAGAAAGAGGGCGAGGAGGATGGCCGCGGCGAATGAAATAAACAGGGCCAGCGCAAAGCGAATCTTCATCACCCGATAGGTGGCATCCACCTCGGAGAGCGACGTGGAAACGTCAGCGCCCCCCAGTACGCTTCCCTTGAGATAAATGGGAACCGAGACGTGTAGAATCCGTTCCTTTCCGGAATATTGGATCCACTTTTTCTCCCTGTCAGTCAAAGCTTCAATGGCCTGAGGCTCGATCCCGGTGATGCTGTCGGCTCCACTCTTCCAGGTATCCACGAGAACATGGCCCTGTAAATTAAAAACCCTCAGGCGCAGGTTCTTTTCAATATTAAAATTACGGATGAAAAATTGTGAGGCGGCTAAAAGATCCTCCTCTTTATCCAGGTAAGTACCAATGTAACTGGAGAAAAACTGTGCGTTGGAGATTAGCGGCGATTCAAATTTCTTCATGGTGAAAGCCTGCAGCCAGCGCAGAAAAAGAAATGCCGTCAAGCCCATTACAAAAACGATGAGAACAAGATGGCTGAGGAGTAGCCGAACCTTGATATTCCTGAACATTAAATCATTCCGTCCCGGGGTTTGTTTTTGATGGGGATGGCGGAATTGAACTTATATCCCTGGCCCCAGACCGTGATAAAATATCTGTAATTTGCTTCAGGGGCGTCATCGCCTATCTTTTCCCGAAGACGCCTGAGATGAACATCCACACTTCGTTCCTCTACAAATTCATGCCCCCAGACCCGTTTGCGCACTTCTTCCCGGGAGAAGATCTGTCCGGGATTCCTGACGAAGAAAATAAGAAGATTGTACTCCTTGGGCGTCAAATCGATCGCTTCCTGACCCTTCCAGACCTTCCTGGCCATGGAGTCTATGAAGAGATCCCCAATTAATATCTTTTCCTCCTCAACGCGCCTCCCGCCTGAAAAGCGTCTCAGTATGGCATGAACCCTCTCAACCAGTTCCTGGGGATTGAAGGGTTTTACCATATAGTCATCGGCCCCTAGTTGAAGGCCGGAAACCTTATCGGCATCTTCGCCTCTGGCCGTCAGCATGATAATGGGAACCTGGCTTATGCTGCGAATCGTCTTGCAGACTAAAAATCCGTCTATGTCCGGAAGCATCAGGTCGAGAACAACCAGAGCGGGATTATGCTGCGTGACCTTCTCAATGGCTTCAGTGCCGGAAAAAGCCTTGAACACGACAAATCCGGCCCGCTTCAAATTTATCTCGATGAACTCGGCAATTGCTTCTTCATCATCTACGACAAGAATCGTTTCCGACATGATGCATAAGTTCGCCGGACGGATGGAGCTTCCCTACCTGTTACAGAAGCCTGAAGTCAGGAGTCAGAAGGCAGAAGAAAGATGGAGAGAAAAAAACATACTGATTGCAGGAAAAGTAATGGCAGAATTGAATAACCTTCCTATGGAACCGAGGGAACGCGAAGCGCTCAACAGGGACATCGGCGAAGAGGGAGCCATACTGGATCTCCTTTCCACCAGCATGTCCCGGGCGGGGTTTTACTTGCCGGAAGATGCTGAAAGCCTCGCTTACCGGATGGCCGAGATCCTTGTCACCGCAAAGAATCTCTACACCGACCTCATACCGCGCCTGATGGAGATTGACTCAGAAAACAAAGACCAAATCGTGGAATTTATTACTGAAGTTCGGATTAATTTCCAGTTTATTCACGACTGCATCGAGGAATATGATGAGAATTTTTTCAACCTCATGCACGGCGAAGAAGAAAATGATGACGGGGAAGATGATGAAAACAATGGTGATGGGCAGCTTTGACGACATCTTCACCGAGGTTGGCAAACTTTCTGAAAGAAAGATTGTCGTGGCCGGAGCTGAAGAGGAGGAGGCGGTCCTCGCCCTCGTCGAAGCCAGAAATGCCGGCTTTGCGAGCGGAATCCTGGTTGGAAAACAAGATCTTATCTCCGCCATTCTGGAAAAGCACGATCAGGACTGCTCCGTATGGGACATTCGGGATGCCCGCTCTCCCTCAGAGGCTTCTTACACTGCAATAGCCTGTCTTAAAAACGGAGAAGCCCAGGCCTTGATGAAAGGCGGAGTGAAAACCGGGGATTTGATGCGGGCGGTGCTGGATAAGGACAGAGGCCTGGCCCCAAAACGCCTGCTCAGTCACCTCTTTATTTTTGAGCCCCCTTCACTCGGCAGGCTTCTCATACTAAGCGACGGCGGGATGGTTCCAAGGCCTGACCTTTCCCAGAAGAAGGAAATCATACACAACGCACTGGAAGGCGCTCTCGCCCTCGGATACTCCCTCCCGAAAACGGCACTTCTCTCGGCCTTCAGTCATCCCCGCGAAGACGTTCCCTCAACCTGCGAGGCCTCCATTCTTGCCGGACTTAACAGGGACGGCTGGCTGAACGAAACCATCATCGAGGGCCCACTCCCCCTGGACGAAGCGATCGCGCGCGGTGCGGTAATATTGATTGTCCCCGACATAGAGTCCGGCAATTTCATGGGAAAAGCACTCATGTATTTTACGAAGACCCGGGCCGGGCTGGTTATCATGGGCGCGGACTACCCGATTATCGTCACCTCCCGGGTTGACAATGCACAGACGCGCCTGAATTCCATCGCCCTGTCCCTGGTGATACAGCATAGAATGGAGATGTTTCATGCTTCTTGCCCTTGACGTCGGAAACACCCACATCGTCATCGGAGTTTTCGACAACAACGAACTTTTCAACTGCTGGCGAATTCAGACGGATCGTGGGAAGACGGTGGATGAATACGCACTTACGATCAAAGGCCTGCTTCAGATGAATGCGCTCACACCGCCTATCATCCGTGGAGTCGGTATTTCAAACGTAGTCCCGACCCTCACCCCGCTTCTGGAAGAGCTTTTTATCAAGCACTTCGGCCTGAAGCCGTGCTTCGTCAATCTCGACAACAGGCACATTCTACCCATCCAGTTTGACATCCCGCGGGAAGTGGGAGCCGATCTCATCGCCTCCGCGGTCTCCGCCCTGGAAAAGTTCGGCGGGCCTCTCATCATCATTGATTTCGGAACGGCAACCACTTTCTCCGCCGTTTCGGAGGAAGGCGCTTTTCTTGGGGGCGCCATCGCCGCAGGTCTCTACTCTTCAATGGAGGGACTCTACTTAAAAGCCCCCCATCTTCCCCGCATTACGCCTGACAAACCACGCGGGGCCATCGGAAAAAACACCGAGGACAGCCTCATCTCCGGACTCGTTCTGGGCCAGGTTGTAATGGTGGACGGGATGGTGGGACGCTTCAAGGCGGAAATGGGCGAGCGGACCAAGGTGATTGCAACAGGAGGTCTGGCCCCGCTCATCGCCGACGCAAGCCACAGTATTGACCGGGTGGAGCCATATCTGGTTCTGGAAGGCATCCGCATCATATACGAGCGAACCGAGCAGGAAGGTTCCTGAAAATTGAAGATCGGGCCCGTTTTTATTCCCGCGGGAGCCGCCCTGGCTCCCATGGCCGGCATCACTGACAGCTCCTTTCGCCTCATCGCAAAAAATCACGGCTGCGGTCTTGTTTATTCCGAGATGATAAGCGCCATGGCCCTCCGCTACAACCATCCGAGAACCCTGAACTTCCTCCGGTTCTGTGAGAAGGAGCGCCCCATCGCCATTCAGATCTTCGGCTCCGATCCGGGTATTCTTCTTTCTGCCGCCCGCACCGTTGAGGCCGCCGGCGCCGATATTCTGGATCTGAACCTCGGGTGTTCCGTCCCCAAGGTCGTCAAGGGGAAAGCCGGAGCTTTCCTGGCCAGAGATCTCGAAGGCCTCCGGAATATTCTGGAAGCTCTGGTAAAGTCCGTCTCCATCCCGGTCACCATCAAGATACGTAAAGGCTGGGATGAAAAACATATCAATGCCATTCCCCTGGCAAAAATGGCTGAAGAAGCAGGCATCTCGGCGGTGGCCGTCCACGCCCGGACGAGTTCGGCCGGCTACAGAGGAGAGGCGGACTGGGACTTCATCCGGGAATTGAAGAATTCGATCCGCATTCCCGTTATCGGAAACGGTGATGTGAAGTCCCACGGCGATATTCTTAAGATGAAGCAAATCACCGGATGCGACGGAGTCATGATCGGGCGGGGCTCTCTGGGAAATCCCTGGATTTTTCGCGGCACGCCTCCCCTGCCCGGAGAACTTCGTGCCGTCATTCTTGAACACCTTGACCTGATGCTTGACCTCGAAGAAGAAAAGCGGGCCATTCTCAAGATGAGAAAGCACCTCGCCTGGTACGTGCGTGGAATTCCAGGGGCTGCGGAATTCAGGGAAAAGGCCAGCCGGGTGACGTCAAAACGCGAAATTGAAACGCTCCTCCGGGATTATCTGGAATAAATAAAAGGTAAGTGTTCTGCGAAAAAGAGAAGATCAACCACTTAATAAACACTTACGGCAAAGGAAATAGAACCCTCTATGTATCCTCGCCTCTTTCCCGCGTAGCATACCAGTAGACAAAATACGAGAGGGCGAGGAACATGACGAGTGAGAGAGTCTCGGCGAAATTGCCTGTGAATCGTCCGAGGGAGATCTTTTCATTGATCCCATAGTACTGCAGAACGGCGCTCACCACCGAGATGATGGCACCACCCGCGATGAACCCGGAGGCGATCAGAGTCCCCTTCTCATTTCTGGCTTTTGAAACGATCTCATTCCTGCTTGATTTCGAAACCAGGTAGGCCAGAAGACCCCCAAGAAGGATGGGGGTGTTGAGCTCCAGCGGAATATACATACCGAGCGCGAAGGCCAGTGGAGCGATCCCGATGAGCTCCATGGTGAGGGCGGTGACGGCACCCACACCATATAGAATCCAGGGCACCGTCTCTTGTGACATGAAGGTCTTGATGACGGCCGCCATGGCATTAGCCTGGGGGGCGGGAAAGATCTTGTCGGCCGGGTGAGCCGCATCGGCCACAAAGCCGTAGGTCTGGTTTAACAGCATAATGACCAGGGAGACCGTCGCCGCCGCGACGAGCGTCCCCAGGAACTTGAGGCGTTCCTGATTATATGGCGTGGCCCCTATCCAGTAACCGATCTTAAGATCCGTGATGAAGCCGCCAGCCATCGATAGAGCCGTGCATACAACCCCGCCTATGAGAAGGGCCGCCGTCATCCCCAGAGGCCCTGAAAGACCTGACTGTATTAATATGAGGCTGGAAATGATGAGGGTCATCAGGGTCATCCCGGAAACCGGATTGGTTCCTACGATGGCAATGGCCCGCGCGGCCACGGATGTGAAGAGAAAAGAGATGATTAGAACCACCAGAAGACCTATGATCGAGAGCTTGAGAACATCGGGCATCGAGGCGAGAACAAGGTAGCGGAAGAAGATAAAAAGCAGAACGGCGACGGCCGCCACGACGAGGAAGATGGTTCCCATGCTGAGATCTTTCTGGGTGCGAAGGACGGTTCCGCCATCAGCATGCTGCTTTGGGGCGAACATTTCTTTGAAACCAAGCGTAAAAGCCTGGAAGATGATTTTGGATGATTTGAGAATTCCAATGACGCCTGCGCAGGCGATCCCCCCGATGCCGACCAGACGCACGTAGTTGCGGAAGATCTCCTCCGCCGTCATCTGAGAGATCAGGGTCCCGTCAGTGACCGGCGGCACGTTCTGGAGGAGGTTCTGTCCGAAATAGGCCACCAGGGGCACGATGACAAAATAGGAAAGAAAGGATCCCGCGCAGATGATGGCGCCGTAGCGAAGCCCCACGATGTATCCCAAGCCCAGGACGGCGGCGGTGATATTCAGTTTAAAGACAAGCTTCGCCTTGTCGGCGAGGACCTGCCCGATTGGGATAATCCTGGTGGTGAAGACCTCTTTCCATAGCTCCATCGAAATCACCAGGAAATCATAGACGGCGGAGATGATCATGCTGACGAGAAGCACCCTGGCCTGGGAACCACCTTTCTCTCCGGCAACCAGGACCTCCGTGGTGGCCGTGGCCTCCGGGAAGGGAAACTTTCCGTGCATCTCATCGACGAAGTACTTTCGAAAGAGAATCATGAAGACAATGCCTAAAACTCCGCCCAGAAGGGAAACGGTGAATATGGGAAAGAAGGAGACGACGATCTCCGGAAACTCTTTCTGGAGGATATAGAGGCCGGGAATGGTGAAGATGGCCCCCGCCACGACCACGCCCGAAGCGGCCCCGATGGACTGGATGATGACGTTCTCCAGTATCGTGCTCTTCCGTCTGAAAAGGCGGGCGGCGCCGACCGCCAGGATGGCGATGGGGATGGCGGCCTCGAAGACCTGTCCCACCTTAAGGCCCAGCGTCGCGGCGGCGGCCGAAAAGATGACCGCCATGAAGAGGCCGATGAAGACCGAACGGCCGGTGACTTCCGGCACCATTTCCTCCGGAGAGACAATCGGCCGATACTTCTCCCCTTCCTTTAATTCCCGGTAGGCATTCTCGGGAAGTCCCTCGCTCTTACTGTCCTGCATTTATGTCTCCTTCTTTCCCTCAATCTTATCTTCCGTCTTCTGGATTCTGGATTCTTATATTAAATACAATTTCTCCTGCGGCCGGCTCAGAAAGCGGCAGCCTTCTTTTTCAACCACCACGATCTCTTCCATCGTCAGGACTCCAAATCCTTCGAGCGTTATGCGGGGCTCAAGCGTGTAAACCTGCCCCGCCTCGACTAAATAATAAGGAAGCGTTCCGTATCGCTCCCAGCGGGGGCAGAGTACCCCGGCCCCGTCGTGAGCGCAGCGCCCAACCTGATGGCCCAGGGCGTGAGGATACTCCGCGTATCCCCGGGAAGTTATATAACTCCGGGCCTCATCATCCACCTTCCACCCCTCAACTCCCGGCTTAAGGGCCAACGCCGCGGCCCGGATGGAATCCCGTACGGTTTCGAAGGCCCTCTCTACCTCATCCGGAGCGGTAGTTTCCCCTTTTCTTAACATGTACCAGGTACGCTGGAGATCGGAGCAGTACCCTTTGAACTTCACCCCGAAATCAATATTAAGCACGTGCCCGGCCTTAATGATTCTATCCGTCGGGCCGGCATGGGCCCCGGCCGACTCAGGGCCGGTAAAGACAGATGGACAATAATTACTTTCCCAGGCCGGCTCCACTCCTCTCTTCTCTGCTTCCGATAGAATGAACCCGGCTACTTCTTTTTCGGTCTTACCGGGTGCCATGAAATTTCCTGCCTTCCCAAGAATCTCTTCGGCAACCAGGATGGCTTCCACAATTCTATTCAACTCATCAGGAGATTTGCGCCCGCGAAGAGCAGAGATGATTTCTTCGGAAGAGATCAGGCGATCCCTGAATGGAGTCCCTTCGAGATACTCCAGAAGAAGCTCATACATCCCATGGGTAAGTCCGTCGGCCATCGTATCGTTTTTCGAGGTATTGATGGCGATCCTTCCCGGGTTAAGATCCAATAAGGCTTCGCAGAGTTTATCGCGTATCGAGGAAACATAGCCCCTCACCTCCGGATAGAGACCGGTAGATCGGATGTTGGCCTCGTCGAGAGAGCCGACAATGGCAAGACTCCGACCTCCCCGGGTGTGCATGAAAGCGGACTGCCAGGTGCAGGACGTCCCGAGGATCATATCAAGGGCGGGATCATGAATGGTCCCGCTCTCCCTCACGAATGTCAGCCAGAGATCAATTTCTTTTTCTTTTAATATTGCAGCAACCTGGTTAACTTTTTCTCTCAGCATGAAGACTCCTGTTGCAGATTCAGTTTGATGGTAAAAATAAACTTAGAAATCAATGGAGGGGCATTTTATAACACCCCTCCACTTCTTTCCTGTCCTGAAGCTCAAGCTTCTTAAACTCCGGAAAGGTTGAAATCATTCTGGTTCGTTTTCAAATGATTTCTGCTCAAACTATTTTACTGGTTTTTTCGCAACAACTTTCTTCGCCGCTGGTTTCTTCACGGCTACTTTTTTTGCTGCAACCTTCTTCGCAACCGGCTTCTTAGCGACGGTCTTCTTGGCGGCGGCCTTCTTGGCGGGAGCCTTCTTTACGACAGGCTTCTTTGCTACTGCCTTTTTTGGGGTTGCCTTCTTCACTGCGGGTTTACTGATTGCCATTATACACTCTCCTTCTGTCTGATTTTGACGAGCTGGTTGATGCTCGCTCTTAATGCGATTCTACCACAAATTATTTGCGAGGGCAAGAGGTTTGCAAAAAAATATTTTTAATTATTTTGAAACGACAAATTTATTGAGAACTAAATAGTCAATATCGCTCATGCTGAATGTCCTCATGGCATCGGCTGGTGAGGCCACCATAGGCTCGCCGCGAAGATTAAAACTGGTGTTGAGCAGAACCGGAACACCGGTTGCTTCACCAAAGAGACGAATGATTTCCGCGTATAAAAAATTCCATTCTCTTCTCACGACCTGAAGGCGGGCCGTTCCGAAATGATTGACTGCGGAAATTTCCCCGCCTCTTTCAGGCTTGACGGGAAAGACTGAGAGCATGAAACGCTGGGGATATTGATTCGGATTCATCCCCATCTCGAA
>JAZDOK010000089.1:0-2590 GCA_043798715.1 bacterium | reverse complement strand
TGGAGACCCTCTCCAGGGTGTAGCGGGCATAGTGCCGCTTCATGACCTGGAATACGCAATGGGGATTCTTCAGGGTTTCATCGCGGAGCGGTCTCCCTTCCGCGTCCGTCTGGTAACCCCAGCTCTTGCGGTCATAGGTTCCGAACCCGTCGCCATCCGGATCGGAAAACCCTGAGAACAGCCCGTCCAAATCCGCGGGGCCCTTAAAATCCGGAGAGATGAGGGTGGCGGCGTTCGTGAAATGGAGCACATACTCTTCATGATAAAGCTTGTGGTCCATAACATATTTCATCAGGCCGCCGAAAAAGGGGATGTCGGTGCCGCTGCGGATGGGTACGTAAAGGTCCGCCTGAGACGCCGTACGGGTGAAGCGCGGATCCACCACGATGACCTTTGCTCCCCGCTCATCCTTCGCCTTGTTGATCCAGATCATGGAGGCGGGGTGATTCTCCGCCGCGTTGGACCCGTTAATCATGATCACGTCGGCATTTTTGAGGTCCACCCAATGATTGGTCATGGCACCCCGACCCAAACCCGTGGCCAGACCGGCCACTGTTGCGGAGTGTCATATCCGAGCCTGATGTTCCAGATAAACAATGCCGAGGGCACGGGTCAATTTTGAAGCCAGATAACATTCTTCGTTATTATTCGCGGCGCCGCCCAGAAAGGCGATGGCGGGGGTGCGGTTGACCGTGACGCCCTTATCGTTCTTCTTCTGGAAGGTGGCGTCCCGGGTGGTTTTCACCCGTTTGGCCACCTCCGTAATCACCCACTTCCAGTCCTTTTCCTCGAATTTGTCGCTTCCCGGAGCCCGGTATAGAGGCTTCTTCAAGCGCAGCGGGCTATTGGAAAGCTCCCGGACCGAAACCGATTTCGGATCGAGGGCCCCGCGGTTCTGGGGGTTGTCCGGGTCGCCTTCGGCATTAATGATGTGCCCATCGGGGCCCGTGGCAATAAGCAGTCCGCAACCGCAGGAACAATACGGGCAGATGGTGGCCGCTTCCTTAATCGGTTTGTGGAGCGGAAAGGTTTTGGCCGTGGCGGCCGCAGCGGCATAACCGCTCGGCAAAAGAATGGATCCCGCAGTAAGCCCTGAACCCTTTAAAAAGTTTCGTCGAGTCACTTCCATAGTATTCAGCCCCTCCTCCCACTGAATTGATGATGGACGAATGTCAGTTCGATAAACTTCCGTCGAACGAAAAAATTTTTTGCCTTGATTGCCTGATTGAGGAAAACTCCTTCCAGAATATCCCTCTTATCGTTCCATCCCTTTCAACGAGCCTCGGCCCATTCAAATTCGTTCTTTAGATTCTTCAGCAAAAAAAACTGGCGAAAAAGGAAATGATGCGACGGCAACCGAAACAAAAAAATATTTTATCAAAATATTTAACAGTTTTACTTTTTTTTGTCAAGATAAAAAATCTCTTTTTGACTCCCCCACGATCCTGTGTTATGTAAAAACAGTGTCTGGATCAATCAGGAGAAATGGCGAAACGGCGAAAAGGGGAAAAAAGAAGAGGGTGTAGAATGTCCAACCTGTCCAAAAGGAAAAAAGCGGCCCAGCCCCATGCGGTTTACGGCATACGCCTTATGATTCTCTTGTAACTCATCCCTCATCACTCGTCACTCTATTTTTATGCGGATCCTTTTAATTTCTCCCAACCAAGAGATGCTTCCTGATCCTGTCGTTCCTCTGGGTTTGGCCTATCTTTCCTCCTCCTTGAAAGCGCAAAGGCATGAAGTCCAGGTCCTGGATCTTTGTTTCCGGGAAAATATTGCGGTGGCCCTCGAACAGGCGGTCTCCCAATGGCAGCCGGAGGTGCTGGGCCTCTCTCTGCGGAATGTAGATAACGTAGCCTATCCCGCGACCGTGTCCTATCTTCCTTTTTATAAAGAGCTGGTACGAAAATGCCGGGATTTGACTTCGGCTCCCGTCTTTCTGGGAGGGTCCGGATTCACGTTGATGCCGCGGGAGATTCTGGAATACCTCGGGGCCGATGGGGGAGTGATCGGAGAAGGTGAGGAGACATTCCCGCAAATTCTGGGCGATGGAAAGGAACTTTCTTCCCATCCGCTTCCGGGCTGGGTGACTCCGCAGGACCGAAGTCCGATTTATCCGGCCTGCATCTCCGATCTCAACTCCCTCCCGGCTCCGGACTGGGGAAACCTCAATTTAACGGAATATTTCAACCGGGGAGGGATGGGCAGTCTCCAGACCAAGCGGGGCTGCCCCTTCACCTGCATTTACTGCACCTATCCGCTCATCGAAGGGAGGGGCATCCGTCTTCGTTCCCCCGAAAAAGTCGCCCAGGATGCCCAGAGCCTTGTCCAGCGAGGGATCGACAATGCCTTCATCGTCGACAATATCTTCAATCATCCGGAGAGACATGCCCGGGAGGTGTGCCGAACGCTGATCGAAAGAAAAATCCCCCTGCGCTGGAGCTGCTACGCCCACCCGGCCTATTTCAGCGCCCCCCTGGCCAAGGAAATGAAGGAAGCGGGCTGTACGGGGGTGGAGTTTGGAACCGACTCCGGCTCTCCCCGCGTCCTGGCGAAGTTAGGGAAGAATTTTTCGCCGGAGGACATCCGG
>JAZDOK010000037.1:0-2035 GCA_043798715.1 bacterium | reverse complement strand
ATTTCGTGACTGCTCAGGTAGTCAGGAGACAGAATTCAGGAGTCAGAATGGGAACACCGGCGACGAGGTTTGCGGACCTAGCACAACTTCGCGGCCGTTTCCATTGCCGAGAACATTGCGAAAGGGTTCAAAAAACGTGGAAAAGCAGACAAACTCCGCTATTTCAACATCGCCCAAGGGCCTATCGAGGAGTCTCGCTACTACCTGATTCTCGCCGAGGACCTTCAGTACGGCGACGTCGATGAGTGGCACCGACTGTTTGAAAAGGTCAGCAAACTGCTGGAAGCCTATTCTCGTGCCATTCTGAATTCTGACTCCTGAATCCTGTCTACCTGAGTAGTCACATTATTTCAACCAATAAAACCAATCCAACAAATCAAACCAATGAAACGTTTTTGTTATGGTTTCAGATAAAACGGTTCCATCGCGCTCCTATATTTTTTCATGAGAGCCGTGTACTGATCGAGCGGAGGCTCTACCCCTTCAGGGAGGAATGACTTGTAAGGTCGCTCCTTGGCCAAGCTCTCGAACTCGGCCCGGATCTTGGCCAGCTCCGCCGGCCGGGTGAGGAGGTCATAGGCCGAAAGAGCCGCCGCTTTGGCCCCGGCAGTGATCCCTTTGTGGGCAATGGAAGTGGCTCCCGTGGAAACAACCGTCCAGTGGTGAGATGGGGATCCCGGAACCCGGGTGGGAAACCGGATCGTCACCGTCGGGACGACCAGGGTGACATCGCCAACGTCGCTCGACCCTCCGCGGAGAGGCTCTTGATCGGGAGATAGGAGCTGCAATTTGTAATCCATCCCTTTGACGGGATAACCGGCCGCGTGCTGCAAAGCCCGGGCATAGGCCTCTTCTTCTGCGGTATAGGGGGGCTTCCCGACGGCCTCAATGTTCTTGAAGATCAGTTCGGCCAGGGCCTTGTTCCCGAAACGCTGGTGGATGGCCCCGAGCACTTTGACCTCGTAGCGGGTCTGGGTCATCAGGGTCGCCCCTTGGGCGCAATCCATAACCCAACGGAAGTTGCTCTCCACGTTCTCATCCAGGTCCCTAACGTAGTACCAGGTGCTGGCCCGGTCGGGGACGACATTGGGCGCCTCGCCGCCTTCCAGGGTTACCCAATGGGTTCTTTGGCTGGTCGGCAAATGCTCCCGCATCCGCTCCGTTCCCGCATGCATGAGCTCAACGGCATCGGCGGCGCTTCGCCCGGCCCAGGGGAAGGATCCGGCATGAGCGGTTTTTCCGAAGAAGGTCACGATAAAGGAATACATCGCTGTGCCTTCCATGCCATACTGCACCCTGAAATAACTGTCGCCATGGCAGTCGAGGACCACGTCGACGTCTCGGAATAATCCCGCTCGGACCATGGTGGGACGACTGGCCAGGATTTCTTCGGCCGGAGAACCATAGACTCTGAGGGTTCCACTCAGCCCTTCCCTTCGCATGATCTTCTGGAGTCCAATGACCGCCAAAGCTTGCATGGTGCACATGGTGTTGTGGCTGCACCCGTGGCCCGGAGCTCCCGGCACGAGGGGCTCCTGCGTCGGGCAACCGGCCTTTTGGGAAAGCATGGGCAAAGCATCAAATTCACCGAGGAAGCCGATTACCGGCTTTCCCGTACCGTGGCTCCAGGTGGCCACGAAAGCGGTCGGCATGCCGGCGACTCCCCGTTCGACTTGAAATCCCGCTTCTTCCAGGGTCCGGGCCAGAAGGGCGGAAGATTTCACTTCCTCAAAGCCAAGCTCGGCGTAACTCCAGATCGCATCCGAAATCTTCCAGAATTTCTCCTGCTGGGCCTCGATCTTTTTGGCAAGACCCTGTTTTGCCGCGTTCAACGCTGTCATGAAATCCCCCCTGAATGATTCACTTTGTGTAAATGCCATTTACGATAGGACATTTTAGAAGAATTGTAAATATTGATGGCTTCGTAAAAAGCTCCAGATGCCAGGCGCGCAAAACCTGAGGAGTGAGGCGTACTTGGGTGGTACGCCGCAGCGACGAAGGTGAAGCGCAACGCCGCAGATGGACTTTTTACGAA
>JAZDOK010000031.1:0-14882 GCA_043798715.1 bacterium | reverse complement strand
CTATTCCCACTGGGCGATACAAAAGGGGTTTCATCCTCGTATGCAGGACTGTTGCTGACATTTACTTTCTTTTTCCCCTCGCAGTCCATTACGAAAACCTCGCGGTCTCCAAGAATTGCGGATACAAAAGCAATTTTTACTTCATCTGAAAAAAATCTGATATTTGACAGAGGCATAGTACTATTGTGAATATAATGTGTTTGCTTTTTCTCAAAATATCCCGTCTCCCGCTCCAGGCCATTGAGATTATATAGATTATATATCTCTTTAGATAGTTTCCATACCTCTTCAGAAGAGCTTTTGGGTTTTTTCAGCATTGCGAATTTTTTACATATCTTCTTATGTTTCCTTTTATCAACTTCGCTCATCTTTTCTATATTTTGTTCAGAAAATTCAACAATGGTAAGAATGGCTTGTATCGCTGTATCATCTAACTCATAGGCTTTAATATAATCCCTCAGTGTAGCCTCAGGATTTCTTAAATAACCAGCTCTTTCAATATAAGATTCAGCCATTTGAGGCGCCATTTTAATTGTTTCGGAAAACATAGAAATTGCTTCTTTTATGTTATCATGCTTACCATACATATTTCCGACCTGGAAGCGACTTATTAAATCTAAAGGAGAATTTTTTATCGCTTTTAGATATATGGCTCCAGCTTCTTTATATTTGAGGCAGTCGATTAGAGAGAGCGCTTCCTTATAAAGCTTTTTACATTCAAAGTAATTTTTGTTTTTAGCTAATTTCTTTAACCTTTCTTTTGCCAGATCCCCATGGTGGTATTGAGAATGCTCAACTGCTAAATACTGGTCATAATAGTAAATGGCTTTTATTTTATTCCCTGTAATATCATAAATCCTCCCCAATTTATAGTATAGGGGGGTAGGGGTTCCGTAGTATTGGAAAGCAATTGCCTTTTTATAATTTGCAATCGCTCTCTTATACTGCTTATTATAGGCATAGATATCGCCGAGAGATTCGTAAGCGAAGATACACCCCGCATCAGAATTAATCGCTTTGTTAAAACAGCATATTGCTTTTTCTATTCTATCTGAGCTTTCATAGGTCAATGCCAGCCCCACAATTGCTTTAACATTTTGACGATCCAGTTTTACGGCCAATTTAAACAATTTCTCTGCTTCTTTATAATTGCCAATATGAAAAAACACCACTCCCCGCCGGGTTAAAATTTCAGATTTTTCTTTATCTCCCAAATTCCCCTGGATCAAGGAACCCTTGTAACCCGCGATCAACGAAGGCTCTGCTTTGGAAGGGAAAGGAAGGAGCAGGCAACAAAGAAGAAACATGAACAACCAACATATAAGATGTTTTTTCATTCTTATCTTCCTTGATTTCAAGTATACCATAGTTTCCATCTTAAAAGTCAAGAATATTACGAAATCGTAACAATTGAATCAACCTGCGCCGTCTGACTGCTCCCGGAAAAAGGAAATTTGGCGGCGCCGAGGAAATATTCCAACCATGAAACTATTATCAGGAAAATTTTTCTTCCAGATCCTGCTGCTTCTTCTTATCCTGCTGGCGGCTCTATTTTTTGTTTTGAAATTGGTCCGGCCCGGCTACTCTTCCCTGGGGGATGCCTTTGAATCCTTTTTCCCCTGGATCCTGGCTCTCCTGGCTCTTTCGGCGGACGGATTAAGGGAATATATGAGCGCGGAGAGGCGCGATTTCTGGTTTTCCTACAAGTGTTTCTTCGATATGTTTTTCGTCCTCCTGGTCTGCCTCTATGTGGGCCTTCTGCGCTTCTATCCACAGGCAATCACGGCGGCACAGGCGGTTTTCATCCCGCTTTTTGCCATGCGCCTGATGGCGGCTTTCAAGGTCAACCCCCGGTGAAATATCTTTCCCGCCTCTTCTCGGCGGAAGGGGCCATCTCCACCCTCTTTCTGCTCGGAGTCTTCCTCCTCAGCCGGCAGCAGCTTCCCGCCGCCGACCTCTGGTGGCACCTGGCCGGCGGCCGCTATATTCTGGAAAGCGGCCTGATACCCAAAACAGACCCGTTCTCTTATACGGCCTTCGGGCAAAGCTGGCTCAACTACGAGTGGTTGAGCCAGATCGTCTTCTTTCTCCTCTGGAAGGCGGGGGGATTTTCGCTCCTGGTCATATTCAAATCTTTGCTCATCACACTTACAGCCTGGATCGTTTTCCGCCTGGGATGGAAAGCCTGCGGATCTCCCTTCCTGGCCGCCCTGATCACCTTTCTCTGCTTCCTGTGCGCCAGTACCACGTTTTTTTTCGATGTCCGCCCGTACATTTTTTCCTACTTTTTTTCGGCCGTCTTTCTCTTTTGCCTGGAGCGCTTTTCCAGTGAGAAAAAAGCCCTCTGGGCCTTCCTTCTCATTCCTCTGATCATTCTCTGGGCCAATCTGCACGCGGCGTTCCCCCTGGGGCTCGCCATGGCGGGCATCTACCTGGTAGCGACCCTCTTAAGAGGGGAGTGGGCGAAAGTGCGGGTTCTTTCCGCGGTCCTTCTGGGGGCCACTGTTGCTTCCGGACTGACTCCCTATGGATTTCAGCCCCTTCTCTACCCCTTGAGCTTCCTGAAAGACGATGCTTTCAGAGCGGCCCTCAGCGATTGGACACCCCCCAATCTCCTTGGTGGAGAATTCGCCTTCGGAATTTTTCTCCTCATAGAGCTCCTGGTCGTTTTCGCCTCCCTGAGGTCTCTTAAATCCGAAGCCGTGCTGCTCCTTGGGATGATGGGCCTTCTGGGCCTGAGCGCCGTCCGCCACATCTTCCTCGCCTGCCTCCTCTCGGCCCCGATTCTGGCCGGCCTTCTGGGGCCGCTCTGGCGCCGGGCCCGGGAAAGATTTCCCCTTCGTATATTGGGCGCTCCATTCCGGGTGGCGGTTATCCTCCTGGCCTTCGCCGGCGGAGCGTTTATCATCAGGGATACTTATTGGGAGGGGGCGCTCATGGAGAGGCAGCTTTTCCCGGTGGAAACGGTCGGATTCCTCAACGCCAACCCGCTTCCGGGACGCCTGTTCACCCCCTATGAATGGGGCGGCTACCTGATCTGGAAACTCTATCCGAAGCAGAAAGTTTTTATTGACGGACGGGCCAGTTCGCTTTATCCGGAAAAAATTTACCGGGACGCCCTTTCTGTCATGTGGGGAAATCCCGGCTGGATGCGGATCTTAAATGAATATCGAATCGGCTTTGTCCTCTGCAACAAGTGGCAGGTGAACCGGGGAATGCTCCTGCCGTGGCGCCTCACCAATGATCCCGCAGAGTGGCAGTTGGTGCACTCGGACGACATCGCCATGCTCTTTGCCAGAATTTCCCCTGAAAACAGCGGATTTCTCAGGGACTTCCGGGAGGGACGCCTTGTTTATCCTCCCTCGCCGAGGTTAATCTTCCGGGAAGGCATGGCCAGGGTAAAGGCCGGACGGCTCCGCGAGGCCGAAGAGCGATTTGCGGAGGCCATAAGGCTGGACGGCCGCTATGCGCCGGCCTGGGTGGCCCTGGGATATGTCCAGGCGGCAGGCGGCAGGAATCGGGAGGCCGCCCTGTCTTTCAAAAGAGCGCTGAAACTCGACCCGGAGGCCGCCTCGGCCCATTACAACCTGGGACAACTCTACAGGAAAGAGGGACGGAAAAGACAGGCCCGGCGGGAGTTCGAGCGGGAGATCCGGATCAATCCTGATTTCAAAGCGGCCCGGGAGGCTCTCAGGGAACTTACCGCCCCCTGATTCAGCGATAAATCCTCTTTTTCCTCATGACAACCTGAGTGCCCTCTCCGGGACGGCTGTTTATGCTGATGTTGTCCAGGAGGTGGCGCATCATGAAGATGCCCCTGCCTCGCTCCGCCATGGGTTCCGGGGGAACTGCCCCCATTCCTTCGGGATTAAATCCGCATCCGTAATCAGTAATCTCCATGACGAGATCCGTCGGCGAGAGATGGTAATGCAAGTCAATCCCTTTCTCTGAAACACCATGTTCGATCGCGTTGTCAACCGCCTCGCCGACCGCGGACTTGATGTCCTGGATCTCTTCCTCGTCGTACTTCAGCCTCTGGGCGATGGCCTCGGCCTGCATCCGGCCTATGACGGCAAATTCATCCCGGCACGGGATCTTAAGCTCGATGTTCGAGGCGCTTTTGATTACCTCTTCCCAGTTCTGGATGTCGCGTTTGTGGGAGCGTATGAGTTCCTCCTTGGAGCGAAGGGAGGAGGAGGTGCCCAGAAGAGTGTAAAGGTGAATCATGGAGTTGATGCGCTTTTCCAGCTCGAAAAAACGGGCGCCTGAAAGCTGCTCCTGAGCAAACCTGTCTTTCAGGGCCTTCCATAAAGTGTCTTTAAATATTTTCAATCCCTTGAAAAAATCCATGACTTCCAGCTGGGACCAGTAACTTTGGATCCTGGCGTAGGATTCCTCGGTCTGGTAGAGATGATTTAACATCGCCTCCTGCGTAGGCGGTTCAAGGAGGCCCTGCCGAAGATGGGCGATAATAGCAACAAGCCCGGTCTTGAGAATATGCTTGGTCTCCTCGATGGGCACGATATTGCATCTGAAAGACTTGACTTCAGCGTAGATCTCATCCATGGCAGACTCGATCAGCCTGTCGTTCTGGGTTTCAAGGTAATCGGCCGCCTGGATCAGGAGCACCACAGAATCCTCCTTGTTCTTTTTCCCTTTACATATACCATACAGCCTGCCTGAATTCCTACCTCCCCGCCTTTTTTTAAAAAACTTAACATTCTGCTCATATTTCAAACAAGAGAGCCTTTTGATTCCTCAGCCGCCCGGGCCAGGGCCTGGCGCGTCTCCTCTCTGCTCAAAGGACGGGGAAAGTTATAGAGAGCGCCGCCGGGACGTTCGTTGTAGTACGGGCGGTTGCAGTCGGGACAGCCGGAGGTGCGGAAAGCCTCTCCGATGATCTCCGGCTTAAGGAATCGGCCCGGGATGGATTTAAGGCACAGATTGCCCCCGGAAAAGCTGAAGGCTTTGAATATATCATTTCTGATCAGAAAGTGCGCAAGCTGGATCCTTCGGTAGGAAGAAAGATCCGGCGGAGGCTGGTTCTGCATGGGGGTTCCCCTGACGGGGGTGAAGGCGAAGAGGCCGGTCCCGATCTCTTTTTCCGCCAGGTCTCTTATGAGAGTGATTATGTCCTCCTCGCTCTCTCCGATCCCGGCGATGAGGTGAGTCATGATCCGGCCGGGGTGGCTCTGTGATTCGCGGAGCAGGCGGCCGAGACGGCCCTTGAAATCCCCCCCCTTAATTTTTTTGAAGAGCTTCGGGGTGGCCGCATCCAGGGGAAACGAGATCCTGTCCGCTCCGGATGTAAATAGACGTTCCGTGCTGACCGGGGTGAGCGGACTGGTGGAGACGCAGACGGGAACAGGAAACTCCCGGCCCAGGATTAAGACCCAGGCAACGGCATCTTCCAAAATGCCCGGATTGTTCACCACCTGGAGGCAGATACGGCGGATGAGGCCGGATCTTACGGCCCGCTTAAGTCCTCCCAGGGCTTCGGCGGGTTTGAAGCGGGGCCAGGTCACGCGGGAGAGGCGGGAGGCCGGGGCGGCGGATTCCCTGGCCTGCGAGCAGAAAAGACAATTCGCGCCGCAGCGTTCCCCCAGCATGAGGTAGGCCGTAGTCGGAAGGACATCGGTTTTGAGTTTGATAAGATCGAGAGCCGCCGCCGTCCCGATGGAAAGGCGGGGAGGCAAAAGTTCATCTACAGGCAACAGCATTCCTCCACGGTGACGACTTGCATGCCGAGCTTAAGAGCCATTTCCTGCGCCGGACGGGAGGGCATGACGAGGCGCGAAAAACGATACTTGAGAGCCAGGAGATCGAGCCTCTGGCGATAGAGCCCACCGGGCCGCATGCACCCGAGAAAAAAAGATGTGCCGGGGAGAATCTCCCTTGCCCGGGAGAAGATTTTTTCAACTTCCGGTAGAGGCGGGGGAGAGCACCGCTCAAAGCGGCTCCCTTTGGTGGGGATGAAGACGAGAAAGACGAGCTTCTCCGGCTTTTCTGAGGCGAGGGCCTCAAGGGCCGCGTATTCCCCCCGGATCCGCCCTTCCAGGAGGCCGATCGTGAGATGGGGGACCGTCGGGTATCTTTTACTGAGAGCCCGGAAGCTTTCCAGGTAATCTTTTCCGGCGGCGCCGGTGCCATAGACGCTCCGGATCGTCTCGTCGTCAACCAGGAAATCAAAGGAGATCGTCGGCGAGAGGCTTTCAAGCCCGGAAACGCTTTCGGGTGGAACAAGGCCGGTGTGAAGGTTCAGGCGAAGGCCTATAGAGGAGAGGCGGGAAAGAAAAGAGAGGTTTTCATGAAGCGGGACCCGTCCTCTTTCGTCGGAGCCGCCGCTGATGAGGCAGCTTCGATAATCCTTCCCGGCCAGAAGGTGCTCGGCCTCTTCGGGGGTCTTCATTCCCCGCAGATAGTGCCCTCCGCAGTGGGCGCAGGAAAGGGCGCACCGGGAGCCGGTCAGACTGATTGCCAGAGTCCTGGTCGGACGGCAGAATTCAATCACTGAATTGCCTCTTATTTCTCCTTCATGTGTGATCATTTAAGCGTTATCTGGTTCGGGGATGTCGGGGGCATTCCCCTCCTCCCCTTTCTTTCTGCGTAATCTGCGTCATCTGTGGATTCATTTCCCTTATCCGAACACCTATGATTTCTCTTTACAATTTCATCTTGCCCGAAAAAACACCTTCCGGAGGATTCTTCGCACTCGTGAGCGATGGCTTTCATCGCCTCTATAAAGCGGTCCAGCTCCCTCTTGGATTCGGTCTCCGTGGGCTCGATCATCATGGCCTCGTGAACGATCAGGGGAAATAAATGGTGGGAACATAAGGGTGCGGAATGATTGAAAAAGTTCCCCCTGCATGGTATAATTCACGATAGAATGGAGATAGGAAGTAAATGAGCCCGACGATTTTGAAAGAAAAAGGTTATCGCTTCTTTTTCTTCTCACGGGAGGAAAACAGAATGCACGTTCATGTTATATGCTCTGAGGGCGAAGCTAAGTTTTGGTTAGAGCCGGAGATAGAGTTGGCAAAAAACTACAATCTATCACGTGCTCAATTAAGAGAAATTGAAAATATTATAGAGGAGCACTGCGATGAGTTCAAAGACGCTTGGAAAAAACGCCGAGACAGTTGAAGTTACAAATATCTCCAGCAATGGTGTATGGCTCCTGGCGAAGGGCAAGGAATTATTTATGTCCTATGAATATTTCCCATGGTTCAAAGACGCTCCGGTTGGGAAAATTCTTAATGTAGAGGAACCGAACGCAGAACATTTCTACTGGCCGGATTTGGATATTGATCTTACTGTTGAGATCATAGAGCACCCGGAAAGGTTTCCATTAAAAATGGGTCTTGACAAGAGTTAAGTAGGTTTGCACCAGAGATCCGGTTTCCTGGCGGCGGCGGCCTCATCCGGGCGCTTGACCGGAGTGGTGAGCGGAGCGTTAGTGACCAGCTCCGGCTGGTTCTCGCACTCCAGGGCGATGGCTTTCATCACCTCAATAAAACGATCCAGCTCCCTCTTGGATTCGGTCTCCGTGGGCTCGATCATCATGGCCTCATGAACGATCAGGGGGAAATAAATGGTGGGGGCATGAATGCCGTAATCGAGGAGCCGCTTGGCAATGTCGAGGGCGCGAACCCCATTTTCTTTCTGCTTTTCGGCTGAAAGGACAAATTCATGCTGGCAGGTCCGCTCAAAGGGCAGGTGATACCACTTCTTCATGTGCTCCATCAGGTAGTTCGCGTTGAGCACGGCGTTTTCGCTCACTTCCCGGAGGCCCGCGGGACCCAGGTGGCGGATATAGGCATAGGCGCGGACCAGCACCAGGAAATTGCCGTGGAAGGAGCGCACCCGCCCGATCGAGAGGGGGCGGTTTTCATCCAGCACGTACCGGTCGCTGATGGGATCTTTTATAGCGAGGGGTACGGGGAGAAAGTCAACGAGTTCTCCGCGGGCGCCCACCGGGCCGGCTCCCGGCCCCCCTCCCCCGTGGGGCGTGGCAAAGGTCTTGTGCAGGTTCAGATGAATGAGATCGAAACCGAGGTCTCCGGGGCGGGTGATCCCCAAAGTGGCGTTGGCGTTGGCCCCGTCGTAGTAGAGAAGCGCGCCGGCCTGGTGGACCATCTGCGCGATGGCCAGGATGTGGCTGTCGAAGAGACCCAGAGTATTGGGGTTGGTGAGCATCAGGGCGGCGGTTTGCCCGTCAAGTATATCTTTGAGGCGCGCCAGGTCCACGTTCCCTTTTTCATCCGAAGGGACCTGGATCACTTCGAATCCGCACAGGGCGGCGCTGGCCGGGTTGGTGCCGTGGGCCGAGTCGGGGACCAGGATGACTTTCCGCTTTTCTCCCCGGTGGTCAAAATATTTTTTTATCATGAGAAGGGCGGTCAGTTCCCCGTGGGCCCCGGCCGCCGGCTGGAGGGAGACCTGCTCCATCCCCGTGATCTCGCACAGGTATGTCGAAAGTTCGGCCATGAGACGAAGGGCCCCCTGGACGGTCCCTTCGGGCTGCAGCGGGTGGATATCCGCAAAGCCGGGCAGGCGGGCCACTTTTTCGTTTATCTTGGGATTGTACTTCATCGTGCAGGAGCCGAGGGGATATGAGCCGCTGTCCACCCCGTAATTAAGGCATGAAAGGCGGGTGAAATGCCGGACGAGCTCCGGTTCGGAGACTTCCGGAAGTGGCGGGGGAGAGCCGGCCAGCATCGTCCCCGGGAGCAGGGAGGAGACTTCCTTCTCCGGAACATCGAGCGGAGGCAGGGAATACCCCTTTTTCCCCGGCACACTTATTTCGAAAATCAGCGGTTCAGACATTTAAGCCTCCGACAACCTTTTGGATGGCTTCCGCCAGGTATTCCATATCCTCCCGCGGGGTGGTCTCCGTGGCGCAGAAAAGGAGGCAATTTTTAAGTTCGAGGTAACTGGTTTCCAGTTCAAGCCCTCCAATGACGCCTTTTTCCAGCAGGAGGCGGTTGAGTTCCTTCGCCGGAACCGGGGCTCTCAGCACAAATTCGTTAAAAAACGGCGCGGCGAAAGGAGCTTCAAATCCCGGCAGCGAGAGGAGCCTTTCCTTCAGGTAGTGAGCCTTCTGAAGGCAAAGCTCCGATACTTTTCCAAAGCCTTCCTTCCCGAGGACCGAGAGATAGATCGTGGCCGCCAGGGCGCAAAGGGCCTCGTTCGAGCATATGTTGGAGACGGCTTTCTCCCTGCGGATGTGCTGCTCGCGTGCCTGGAGCGTGAGAACATAGGCGGTTTTACCATCCCGGTCCACCGTCCTTCCGGCCAGTCTGCCGGGAATCCGTCTCAGGTATTCGCTTCTGGCCGCCAGAAGACCCAGGGATGGGCCGCCGAAGGAGGGGGGGAGCCCCAGTCCGGCGCCTTCTCCGGCGACGATGGCAGCCCCGTAAGTTCCCGGATTTCTGAGAACCCCTAGAGAGATGGGCTCGACGACGGAAACTATAAGGGGCGTCCGCATCTCTTGAAGGAGCTTCTGGAAAGCCGGGCCGTCTTCGACGCAGCCCAGAAAGTTCGGATTCTGAATGATCACGGCCGCCGTTCTCTCGTCGAGAGCGGAAGCAAGTTTTTCAAGATCGGTAAGACCGTCACGAAGCGGGATCTCCTGAATTTCCGCCTCCCGTCCGCCCTCGAGGTACGTCCTGAGAACCCGGCGGTAATCCGGGTGGACAGAGCGGGAGACGAGGAACTTGTTTTTTGAGGCGGATCTCATGGCCATGGAAGCGGCCTCCGCCAGGGCCGAAGCCCCGTCATACATGGAGGCATTGGCAACGTCCATCCCGCTGAGGCGGCAGATAACGGACTGAAATTCGTAGATGGCCTGGAGGGTCCCCTGGCTTACTTCGGCCTGGTACGGCGTGTAGGCCGTATAAAATTCTGAACGGGAGATGAGGGCGTCCACAACCGCGGGGACAAAGTGCCGGTAGGATCCGGCTCCCAGGAAGGATGGAATGCGGGACAGCTCCTGATTCCGGGCCGCCAGGTCTTCCATTCCCCTCATCAATTCCCACTCCGACAAAGGCGGAGGCAGCTTGAGTTCACGGCGCAGGCGCGCTTCTTCCGGAATCTCGGAGAAAAGTTCCTCGCAGGAGGAGATGCCTACGGCCGAAAGCATCTGGCGCCGTTCCTCCGGAGTATGGGGAACGTAGCCCATCAGGAGGCCTCTTCGAGCAGCTTCTCGTAGTCATCAGGGCCCATGAGTTTGGAAATCTCCGAGGGAACCTGGATTTTGAATACGAGCATCCACCCCCGGCCGTACGGCTCCTGGTTCACGTACTCCGGATGTTCCTGGAGTTCTCCGTTGATCTTGAGCACTTCTCCGCTCAGGGGGGCATAGAGATCCGAAACGGATTTCACGGACTCCACGACGCCGAAAGTTTTCATCTGCGAAAGCATCTGCCCTGCTTCCGGGAGCTCCACGAATACGATTTCCCCGAGGAGATCGGCGGCATGCTGGGAGATCCCCACGGTCGCATGATCGCCCTCCAACCGGACCCACTCGTGCTCCCTGGTAAATTTCAAATCCTGCGGTATCATGACTTGGCTCCTTTCTGTGCCGCGAAGTGCGGCTCATAACTTTCAGGTATGCGCCGTCGGGGCGCTTTATTCACTGGAACTTATTTTATCCAGCTCTCTCTTCAATATGAGGGTGTACTCCTCGTTCCGCTGATCTTTCGCCAGCTTCAGGGCCCGCTTGAGCTGGCGCGCAGCCTGGGGAGGCATCTGCAGCTTTAAATAGAGAAGAGCCAGGTTGGCATGGGCCGGCAGAAAAGAGGGAGCGGTTTTGATGGTCTTTTTATATTCCCTGATCGCTTTTTCGTAATCATGAAGCTCCGTGTAAGCCAGGGCCAGGTTGAAATGAGCCTCGGCATATTGAGGGTTGATGGCGGCGGAGCGCTGAAATTTTTCTATGGCCTGGTCCAGCTTCATCTGGCGCGCATATACAATTCCCAGGTTGTTGTGGGCATAAAAATCCGATGAATCCAGCAGGATCGCCTTTTTGAAGGATTCGGCCGCCGGATCCAGATCCCCCCGCCCGACGTGGGCCAGGCCCAGATTGTTACAGGAATAGGCGTCTTGCGGATTGGCGGCGACCGCTTTCTGGAAAGTTTCCACCGCCGCCTTCAACCGGCCCAGGGAGAGACAGGCCATTCCGAGATTATTGAGAGCCGAGACATCGCTGGAATTCAACTCCAGGGCTTTCAGATACCAGGGAATCGCCTCCTCAAAGCAGCCGCTTCTGGCGAGGCTCAGGCCCAGGTTGTTCAGAGCGCAGCTGTCCTCCGGGTCCTTTTTCAGGGCCTCCATGAACTCCCCGATGGCTTCATCCAGGCGTCCCAGAGAGGAAAGAGCGAAGCCGAGGTTGTTTCGGACAACGCCGTCCGAAGGTTCAAAGGCCAGAGCTCTTCTGAAAAAGTCGGTGGCCTCCTGAAGTTTTCCCATTCGGGCGCAGCAGAGCCCCATGTTGTTAAGAGCGAAGAGATCGTCCGGATTTTTTTTGAGACTCTTGGAGAAAGTCTCCATGGCTTTGTCAAGCAGATCCAGGTTGAGACAGCATTTCCCCAGGTTGTCCAGGGAGGGGGCGTCCTCCGGGTCGAGTTCCACCGCCGCAGAGAAACTCTTCGCGGCTTCCTCCCACTTCCCCATCAGGCAAAAAACATGGCCGAGGTTCCGGTGAGCGGGAACAAACGAGGCGTTGAGACGGACCACCTGGGTCAGTTGCTCGACAGATTCATTCAGTCTTCCCATTTTTCCGAGAACTCTTCCAAGAGCGGTGCACACGGAAAGGTTGTCAGGCTGTTGATCCAGTGCGTGTTCGTAGTGGCACAGGGCCTCCTCAAACTGGCAGGACTGCTCATAGGCCTCTCCCAGGTTGATGGCCGGCGCCGGATCGTCGGGCGAAGCTTCCAGAGCCCTCTTCCATTTTTTGATGGCCAGATTGATCTCATCGGAACTTATATCGCACCTGGCTGACTCACAGCGGGTCTCCCAGCCGGGAGGTGTATTTATAGCGCACGTTCTGACTCTGCTCATGCCTTTATGTTCTCAGCGGGCGCGAGAAATCCTGCTCTTCTCACTCTCCCGTCCCCAGTCTATGGTCTATACTCGGCCCTACTTCCCTGCCGGATTCATCATACGACCCATGAAAAGAGTACTGCCTGAGGCATTATGGCGGATAAGGAATAAAAACGGATGATCGGCCCGGAACACTTTTACCGGTTCCCGCACCGGCAAAGCCATCTTTGTCATCACGACGGCCGTCGCGGCCGAGGCCTCAGTGCCTTCCTCCCCTACGTCCACGAATGCCTTGTGTATTACGGCGGAGATGCGTAGATCCCGCCTGGGGCTCATGCCGGTGAAATCGGCCGCCGGGGAGAAGGCAATTTTCATCCCCATGGCCTGAAGGGTCTCCGCCAGGCTGAATTCAGACTCCATGACAAACTTTGGAAGGAAAACCCGGACCTTCTTCTTCGAAAGAGCCGGCTTTAACTTCTCCTGCGTGAGGCTCTTTTCCAGTTCCGGAAGACCGGCCTGTTTTTGGGGCAGGAAGAGGAGCATCGAGAAATCATTTTCCCCGTAGGGGAGCTCGATGATCTGGCAGTTTTTCTCCTCGCCGTAGGGGAGCAAGCCTTCCCGGAACATGAGCGGCACCGCTACTTTTGTTCCCGAGAGGAGGAAGAAGGCGTCCTCTTTTGTCTCTTCCATGCGGAATGGAGTCTTCCACTTTCCATTGAAATAGATGGCATTCGTCAATACGAGTTGCGTTGCGGGCTTCAGAATTCCTGGTTTGAGGAGTTCCTTTATTCTATTCTCCGTGTTCTGCTCCGTCCACTCATTGATGGCCTGCCTGGCCCCCTCCGTGTCTTTCTGGAAATCCGCTTCGAAGAGCCCGGCGCTATAAGAGGTTTGGAGAACATCCCAATAACTCTTTAAAAAGTTATAACCTTTCTGGCCCCAGAGTGCATTGGCGATGGTCAGCTCGACGCCCTCGCTCTTCTTTTTGAGAACCTGGGTGAGATCGCGCATGGAGCGGGAGAGAATCTTCCTGTCATTCGGGAAATAGAGGACGCGAGCCATCTCCTGCGCGGTCCGGCCGCGGCTTCCGGCATAGACCATCCCCAGGGCCGTCGTGAGGCTCATGGGGGAAAAGAACAGGTTCTCCTGCCGGCTCCGAAGACGCAGGTAGAGGCTGAGGGCGAAGCGATTGTTCCCCTCGGCCAGGGTTCTCACCGGGGGAGCGGGCGCCGGTTTTCCCAGAGCCGGAATCGCGCCTCCCATGAACAGGAGTAGCAGGGTGGAAAGGATCATCTTTGTCATGACACACCTCCTAATAGATTGAACGGATTCCAAGGCCCGTTTTGGCGTAAATGGCCGTATCTACAAAAGCTTTGAGAAGGTTGAGCGGGCGCGAAAAAGCTTCCTGCGCCGAAATTTCGAGGGCCATCAGCTGGCTGTCACGGCAGGGATCCACGGAATCCCAGGCCGGGAGAACGCCGTTAAATGCCGGGATCATCATGATTTCTCCCTCGATTGTCTCCCCGTAGACGGGACCGCCCTCTCTCCAGAGCCGGCGGAAAGTCTGCGGCAGGAGCTCTCCCGTCGTCTCTCTCAGAATTATCCCCTCCTGTGTTCTCCCCAGGAGATAGCCCGCACTGGAATACTGGTAGCCGGGCTCTTCCTGGCCGTTCCACTCGAAGAGGAGGGGAATCACCGTGGATAGCAGGCCTTCCACGTAGACGGGCTGTCCCAGGAAAAAGACCTGCGCCACCGGCCACTGGAAGAGGGAGATGGTCGCCGGGAGGGATTTCATCTCCTCGGCCAGATCCTGCACCGCATCCAGGAGAATAAGATTGTCCTTTTCTTTCATTTTCAGCAGGGCCGATTCGGGGACGGCCTTTTCAAGGAGGGTCCAGAGGGACCTTAAGCCGGGAATGTGGCCTTCGCAGCCAAGAGGGGCCGGGAAGAGGTTCATCGGGCAGGGCACACAGGTGTCGGCGATTTCCGTATCCCGGTAGATCATCCAGCGCTGATAAATTTTTTCCCATTGAAACCGGGCCCTTCCTGTCTCCGTGTAGTCGGCAATTTTTTCCTGGAAGGGACGGCATGGACGGAAAGGAACTTTGAATATGTCCAGGTAGATCTCGTGCTCGGCTTCAAACATCCGTCGTTCCTCTCCTACGAAATGAATTGTTCCAGGTGTCTTTTGGCGAGGAGAAGACCCTTTTTCACTTTTTCCGGCGTTCCCTCCCAGACGGGATCCTCGTGCTCGATGCTGATTACACCCTGGTAACCAATCTCGCCAAGGGCCGAGATAAGAGCGTTCCAGTTGATGACACCCAGGGACGGGAGGCGATAGCGCCACCACCCCCGGCCGAAGATGCCGCAATCGTGCAGGCGATGGGGCAGGATCTCGGCGTCCTTGGCATGGACGTGGAAAATCCTTCTGCCAAAGCGGAAGACGGGGCCGACATAGTCAATGTTCTGCCAGAGGAGGTGGGAGGGATCGTAGTTCAAGCCGAAAGCCCTCTCGGGGATGATCTTGAAAATACTCTCCCATATCTCCGGAGAAAACGCCAGGTTGGTGCCGGAGGGCCAGGTGTACATCATGGGACAGTTCTCCAGCATCAGACCCACTCCGCTCTTCCGCGCGTACTCGACGAGAGGCGGGAAGACCTCACTGAAAATCTTCAGGTTCTCCTCCACGGGAAGATCGGGGACCCTTCCCGCGAAGGTCCCCACCAGACCGACTCCGAGGAGGGCCGCCGCGTCACTCGTCTTCTTCAGGTGGGCATGGTAAGATTTTCGCCGGGAGGGTTCAGGCTCCCGATGATTGGGGTAGTAAGCCAGGGCCGAGA
>JAZDOK010000026.1:0-12163 GCA_043798715.1 bacterium | reverse complement strand
CCGATCGCTGAAGGCGGTGCCCACGTCCCTGGCGTGCGCCGGATCATAGGTAAAGCAGAGGTAGTTAACATTCTGCTTCCTGTCGGCCATCCCGAAGTCACCGTAGATATTCCGGACGATTTTTCGGATTCGCCTCAGGCTCAGGTCATCCAGATAATTGGCGCTCTTCTCCCCCGAAGTTCCACTGGATCTTAGCACGAGCTTGATTTGTTTCTCGGGGACGCTGAGGAGTTTCCGGCGCTTGAAGACTCCGACAAAAATGTGAGGAATAGAAAAAACATCGTCTGTCGAGCGTAGATCATCGGGTCCGAAGCCTTCGCGCCGGCAGAGGCGGGCATAGGCATCGCATCCATTGATGTGATGTTCCAGATTTTCCCTCATCGCCTCGAGGAACAGGAGCTCGTTATTTTCGCTGTGGTTAAAGGCGTTTTTTTGGGCAATCAATCGTTCGGTCAGGCTCTCAGGCACTATGGATGTCCTCCCAGAGCTTTTTTGTATAAAGTTTGTAATAAGTCTGTATGTAGGGTTTTGACTCCTCGGTGAGTTTGACTCCCTTGAAATTGGGAGGAACGAAGGTTCTGGATGTCACCACGTAGTCCAGGCGCTCGCCTTCCGCTGTTTTCTGTGCGCCCGGGAAATAGGCGGTCGGGAGAAAACCGGCATCGTAAGCCATCTGTTGCATCTGGCGATCGTAGGCGCTTATCAATAACTCCAGATATTTGGCTCCCATTGACTCGGCATAGTTGCAAATAGTTGCCAGTACAGCCGTGACATCATCATGCTCGGTCTTAAATCCCAGAAGGGCGGCATGGCCATCCCACTCCTGTAAATGGATGAAGGCCTCGGTCCTGCGGTCTTTTGAATAGAGCTTGGCCTGTGGATAATGAAGAGGGAAGAAGGAGCAGGAAAGCTCTTTTAAATCTCTTTTTTTATAATATTCCCACTCCGCCTCGGCTGAGCGATCAATGAAGAGCTCCAGCTTTTTCCCATTTGGGGGATGCCGGAGCGTCAGGTTTTTGACTTCGGCGCTCTCCAGCTTGAGCTTTTTTCGGACGATCTTGTAAATTTCATTGGCTTCCCTGGTCAACTGCGGCTTTTTACGGCGGACCTCAAAGATTTCCGGAAGAAAGCGGACCTTGAGTCCGTGGGTTTCGTATTCCTTCACTTTGCGCACGTTTGGGAAGACACCCAGATCGACGAAACCCAGCTCCTGGAGTTCCCGGTGAAAAGAAGTGGAGATAAAAGTCCGGACGATCGCGTAGATCAGGTCACAGAGGCACTCTTCTTCCATCAGGTAGGTTATGCCTCTCTTAAGAGAGCGGGCCATGAGGCGGGAGCCCCGGAACTCCGGGAGCACCACCCCGGCCATGGCTTTTCCGATGTTGTGCTCCGGATCGACGACAAAGAGAACGGAGCCTGCAATCTCCGAGCCGGCCACGTTCAGGAGCCACAGATAGTTGGGGTCATTTATGGCCCAGCGCATCTTATCGGTATTGTTAACTTCGGGCAGGGTGTACTTGCCGCCGTAAACAATATAGTACAGGCGCTTTATTTCATCCATGTCCTCTTCGGTGGCTTCCCGAAGAAGAATCTCCCGCCCACCCTCAAAGCCCAAGATCTCTTTAATGCGGGATCGGCCTTCCCTTGCCTCCGTTATATCTTCCACCTTCTTTAAATCAGTTTTTTGCCAAGCCCAGGTGGCTGACCATTTTTTTCATATCATCCGGATTATTCCGGATGAGGTGGGGCTGGCCGACCGCCTTCATCGCAGTCTCAACGTCCTTGAGGCCGTTTCCGGTGATGATTGTAACGACTCTTTCATCGGGACCGATTCGGCCTTCACGGGTGAGCTTAAGGACTCCGGCCAGGCTGGTGACTCCGGCCGGCTCTCCGAAGATGCCTTCCGAGCGTCCGAGCAGGCGCATGGCATCGAGAATCTCTTCGTCGGAAACAGTCACCATGATCCCCTTTGTGTCGCGAAGACCGCGAAGGGCCTGCCCTGCCGCCCTGGGGCGGTCCACTGAGATGGAGTCGGCTATTGTCTGGGCATTTACAGGAACAACCAGTCCGCCCTTTTCGTAGGCATTCTTGATGGCCGCCGAGCCTTCGGCCTGCACACCCACCAGCTGAGGCATTTTGTCTATCCAACCGAGTTGGTAGAGGTCATGGAAGCCCTTCCAGATACCACCGATTATGCAGCCGTCCCCGACGGAGGTGACCACCTTATCAGGCGCCTTCCATCCGAGCTGTTCGGCGATTTCAAGGGCCGCCGTTTTTTTGCCTTCCAGAAGATAGGGATTGAAGCCGGTGTTCCGGTTGTACCACCCGTAGGTGCGAGTAGCCTCGAGACACAGATCAAAGGCGTTGTCATAAGTGCCGTCCACCATCAGTACGGTGGCGCCGAAGATGAGTAGCTGGGCTATCTTGGCCTTCGGAGCCCGCTTGGGCACGAAGATGATCGTCTTGATACCGACCGAGGCCGCCAGGCACGAGAGGGAGGAGGCGGCATTTCCGGTAGAGGCGGCGGTGATGATCTCCTGCTTGAGCTCCCTGGCCTTCCCGATGCCGACCGAGCTGGCCCGATCCTTGAAAGAGGCGCTGGGATTCCTGCCGTCGTCTTTGATGTAGAGGTGCTTCAAACCGGCCTCGGGGCCGATTTTAACGGAAGGGTAGAGGGGGGTCCAACCGACTTGAAGCGGCGGAAGAAGATCTTTTTCCAAGGGCAGAATCGGAAGGTATCGCCGCACGGAATAATCCGGATTGGCCGAGATGTCCTCCCGCCGGAGGTTCTTCTTCATCCACTCGTAGTCATAGAGCACATCCAGGAGGCCATCGTCCCCGCACTCGGGGCAGGTGTAGAGCACCTTATTCGGATCGTATTCCTTCCCGCAGACGACGCATTTGAGCAAAACAACTTTTCCCATGAAACACCTCTTCTAAAATAAAATCTAGACGGAAGGATATTCTGGATTTAAGCCTCTGAATCCTACCTCAAGAAGTTGTAGGCCGGGTCACCCGACCCGGCGTCATCGCCGCGCATCATTCCGCGCCGCGTGAGGTCACGCGGCATACATCGTTACTCAGAGCTGCTTCTTCTCAAGGTTATCAACAGGATCTGGGGGCGGGCGAAGAGGCGGAAGGGGTAACCGACGGTTCCCACCCCGTTGGAGATATAGACCGTTCCGCAATCCGTCCTTACGCACCCAGACCTGTATTTTATTCCATAAGCTGAAGGGATGAAGGGTGCCCAGAGTCCGAAGAGGGTCACCTGCCCTCCGTGCGTATGCCCGCAGAGGACAAGATCCAGTCCATGCCTTTTTATCTTTTCCACATAGTCCGGGTTGTGAGACACCAGCACGACAAAATCCTTATCCTGCGCGCTCTGAAGTGTCGGGTTCAGATCCTGTTTATCCTCCCAGAGGTCGCCCACGCCCCCGAGCTTTATCCGTCCCGTTCCCTTTTTGATCCATAAGGAGTAATTGTCAAGAAGGGTGATACCGGCTTTCTCCATCTCTTTTTTTACAAATTCAACCCCAGCCCAGTGGTCGTGCCCGCCCAGAACCCCAAAAACGCCCATCGGCGCCTTGAGGTTTTTGAGCTCTTGGAAACATCCGATGGCGTATTTTCTTCCGCTCACGTAATCTCCGCCCGTCAGGATCAAGTCGGCCTTTAAATCATTCACTCTCCTTACGAACTGCGCCAGCTTTTTCCCGGAAAACCTTCGGTCACAATGGATATCCGTAAGAAAAGCAATTTTTATCCCTTCGAATGAAGGGGGAATATCGGGGCTTCTGAATTCGACTTTTTTTGTCTCCAGCCATTGTGCTTCAAATAAGCCATAGGCGACGATGGAGACGAGGAGAAGGGGTGCGATCAGAAAGGCCAGCAACAACGGCAGAATAAATTTCATGACTTTTACTTTCATGCCATCTTTTTCTGGGTGCCCCGGAGTTCTCCTTCAGGACGCCAATATCTGGCGTGATAAATGGTAGGTAAATAGGGACAACGGCGCCTATTTTTTCTCTCCTTCTCGCTTCGTTTCCGTTCGTAGTGAGCTTGTCGAACCATGAACGGATGGGTCTTGCCCTTCGACAGGCTCAGGGCGAACGGGTGACATTTAAATAGGGACAGCGCCTATTTTTTCAAAAACAGGTTGCTGGGAGTTCCTTCTTTGGGTGATACTGTGAGGGTGTCCGGGGGCAACAGCTCTCGCATTTATCGGTGTCTTATCGGTAATAAAAAATAGAGAGAGATTGTCAAAATAAATAGGCGCTGTCCCTATTTACCGTACCCTTACCCGCGGAGGAGGCTCTACTCTTTCTCTCGAGCAGATTAATAAAATCCTCGACTCGGCCTCTCTAACCGCCGACAAGCTGGTCAAGCTGCTTTATTATGTCTTGGAGGTCCGCATCGGAAATCAGGCCTGATTTCTTGCAGCGGACCGTGCCGTCCTTGTCCAGAACCATGAAATTACTTTCGCGGTCCGCAAATCCATAATCGGATCGCATCCGGCCGTCCCAGTCCCCGTAAACGGTCATCCCCTCGCGCTTTGAGGCATCCCGGAGCCCCCTTTTCCACATCCCCTTAAAGAGACCCGCCGAGGAGCAGTTGACCACCGGGACGGAGACCACGGTCGACTGGAGAGAAGGATCAAGTGCGCGATACCGGCTTTTGAGTACCTCCTTGGCGGCCCTGTTTTTCTCGGCCACATCGCGGGTCTCGTAAAAAAAGATTACCACTTTCCCCTTGAGAGCCTCCAGGGTCATGACCTGGTCATCGCCCGAGACGATCCGGAAAGGCGGAGCCTTGTCTCCCTCTTCAACCGCTTTAGCCCCGTTCGCGAGCAGCAGCATAAAGGCCAATAGAGCCGCCTGGAATTTAATTTTCAAGGCCAATCCTCCTTCTCTACTCATATTTCAACGCCTGGACCGGATCGAGCGAGGCGGCGCGGTAGGCGGGATAGAGCCCGAAGATGATCCCGACTGAGACGGAGACGAAGAAAGAAATTACAATGGCCCGGTGAGAGACGATTGTTACCCAGTGAGCGTAGTGGCTTATTCCCCAGGACAGGCCCCAGCCCAGGAAAATACCCATGACGCCCCCCAGAACAGTGATCACCAGGCACTCCACCAGGAACTGCAGAATAATATGGGAGCGGCGGGCCCCGACACAGCGACGGATCCCGATCTCCTTTGTCCTCTGGCTGATCGTGGCCAGCATGATGTTCATAATCCCTATGCCCCCCACGAGTAGTGAAATTCCGGCGATGGCCGCCATGATTATGTTGAAGATTCGCTGGGTCTTCTGGCTCTGCCTGAGGAGTTCCGAGGGAATGACCACCTCAAAATCCATGATATCGCGGTGTTTTCTCAGGAGGAGGCGGGGAAGGAAAGCGGCTGTCTCCAGGATCTCGCTTTCATCACCCACTTGAACGATAATCTCGGATATGGGGCTTTTTTCAAGCGTCTGCCGGGTGGCCATCGAGGCTATCATCTTGCGAATTGCCTGGCGGCTGGGTGCGGTAGCCTGGGGATTATATAACTGGAAGTTTTCGATGGAGACGGAGAGGGGGATATAGACGTCCTGGTTCATGTTTCTTGTTTCCATGACGGACTTCCCGGAAATAAAGGCCCTTTTCCCCATCTCGCCGATGACCGTGAACCAGGTCTCGCCAATCTTGACTTTTTTCCCGACCGAATCCTCATAGGCGAAAATCTGGCGCTTGATCTCGGAGCCCAGGACGCAGACCCTGTTTTTACTGAGCAGGTCATCATCGTTGAAAAACCTTCCCCTGGCTACGGAGAAACGCGATATGAGCGGAAAACCCGGCGTAGTGCCGAAAATTTTAGCGCTTTTGGCTTTCAGGGAGCCGGATCCTATTTCCCCGAAGATCTGCCTCAAGGGCACCGCCCGGAGCACTTGGGGGAGGACCTGCCGGATGGAGAGTTCGTCGCCGTAATTTAAGCCGTAGGACCATTTTTCCTCGGCCCTGGCCTGCTCTTCTCCGGAAAGGGCCAGGCGTTTCACCATTATGATGTTCGTACCCATCATTTTAATCTGCTGAAGGGCTTCATGCTTAGCTCCCTCGCCGATGGAGACCATGGCGATGACGGCAGCGACGCCGAATATGACCCCCAGCATGGTCAGGAAGGACTGCATTCGGTGCGACCAGACCTCCCTTAAAGCGATCAGGATTGAATTGAGGAGGCTCATTTTGCGTCTCTCTGGCCCGGGGTGGGGAGTGCTTCTTCAACTGGTTTGGTCGGGTCTCTCAGGGCGATTTCTTCGCCACCCGCCAGTCCCTTGGTGATAACGACGTCGTTTTCATTTCGATCGCCCGTCTCCACCTGGAACTGTTTGTAACCTGTATCTGCTTTCACGTAAACGGTTTTTTTGCCGTTTTCCAAAAGGACGGCTTCAATGGGGGCGAAGACGGCATCTTCAATCTTCTTGTAATAAATCTCGACATTGGCCGTGATCCCCGGCTTAAGTTTATCGGGATTTCTTTCCCGGATAGAGACTGTTACTTCAAAGGATTTCTTTCCCGGCTGCTGGGAGCGACTCCAGAGATCGCCCTCGGTGGCGAGCTTGGCAATCTCCCTGACCGCTCCGTGAAAGACATCATCAGGATAGGCATCCAGGCGGATTATAACCTCGGCGCCGACTTTCACCTTGTGGATGTCCATCTCTCCAATCGGGACGTTTACGATGATGCTCGAGAGATCGGGGATCTGCATGATGTTCATCCGGCGCCAGACAGAATCTCCCTCGTTGATTTTGCCCTCTTCGCCGCCTTTCCAGATGACGTTGAAGACCACGAGTCCGGAAGAGGGAGCTTTGACCGTCGCCTTCGAGAGGTCATCTCTGGCAGCGTCAAGATCCGCCTTTTTCTTGTCGGCAACGATTTGAAAGTTATCTATCTCGGATTCCTTCTGGAGCTCATTGGATTTTAGTTTTTTCTCATCCGACTGAAGAGTGAGGGCATTCTTTTTTGCAGCTAACTCTTTTGCCCTTACCTGGATTCTGGAGTCATCCACCTGCTGACGGGTCACCAGGAATTCCCCGAGGAGCCTCTCCTGCTGCGCAAGTTTGGCTTTTGCCTGTTCCAGCTCCGTCCTGTCAAAATCGAGCTGGGCCTTCTGTTGCCTGAGCTGAATGGCATTGCCTATTTTCATGATGCGCAGCTCTTCCCTGGCCTTCCTTACGTCGGAAACGGCCTTGGAATAATCCACCGTCTGATCGCTTAACTTTCTCTCGAGATCGGTGGTGTCCATCTGGGCCAGGAAATCCCCCGGCTTGACCATGATGCCTTCCTTGCAGAGCTTGGTGAGCTTTCCCTCAAAAGGAGCAGAGATAGAGATGGATTTCTGGGCCGTAAGTTTTCCCATTTCAGTCACTTTGATAATGAATTCGCTTCTTTTCACCCTGGTGGTGGGGACCGAAAAGAAAAATTTTTCTTTAAGCCGCGCCTTTTGATAAATCCAGAATGCGCAGGCGCAGAGGATTAAAGCCAGGATCAGGAGGGAGATTACCTTGAGGAATCCCCTGTTTGCTGAAGGCTGCATAGATCTTCTCCCGTCGTTCTCTTTAAATTGATCTGAGCCAGGATATATGCGATTTTGGCCTGCGCCAGGTTCGTCTGGGCCTCGATCATGGCCCCCTGGGCGTCAATGACCTCCCGGTTGGTGGAGAGACCCTCTTCCCAGCTCCTGGTGGCCAGTCTCAGGCTCTCGCGGGCGGCGCCGAGCTTTTTTTCGTTAAGTTCGATCTGTGAACGGGCCTGGCTCACCTGACGGACGGCGTACTTGACTTCGGCGACTATGCGTCGGCTCTGGTCCTCTATGGCCTGTCCGGTGAGGTTCAGCGTTCTTAAGGTTCGCTTGAGGTTCTGGCTGAAGGAGACGTCCCAGAGGGGCTGGGAAAAGTTAAGACCCGTTGACCATGACGGGTACTGGGGGAGGGGGGCCTGTCCCAGGAATGCCTGCTGCTGGGGAGAAGTGTAGCCCGCGGTAAAGTCGAGAGAGGGTTTCTTGGCATTGCGGGCTATATAAACGTCATCGTCGTTCTGGGCCATTTGCCAGCGGAGGACTTCTATCTCTTTTCTCACCTGGAGGGCCGTCGTGATGGATGCGGTCTCATCTACGTCTGTTACCTGGTACTCGATTTTATATGAAACATCGGAATTGACCCGTGGATCCAGGCCCAGGCGGATCATGAATTTATCCCTCAGGCTCTCCCACTGCATCGCCGAGCGGAGGAGACCGTCCTGACTCTGGTAAAAATAGATCTCGGCCCTCTTTTCATCAATCTTGGGGACCTGCCCCTCCTCGAAGCGGCGCCTGGCGCGATGAAGGGCGTCCCGAGCGCCATCCACATTGGCCTGGCTGAGATCCACCATCTGGCGGGCCTGAACCAGGAGGTAGTACTGCGAGATGATGTCCTGGGCCATGTCCTGTCTGAAGATATAAAACTTGAGTTCCTCCCTGGAGAGGTCCCGGCGGGCCTTGAAACGTTGGGCGCTCCCCACGATGGCCGTGCTTCCCTTCATCAGGGGTTTGTCATAGGAAAAAGTGAAATCCCCTGACAGGGAGGAGGCCCCCTGGAAGACGTTTGTTCCTCCTGTTATGGAGGTGGAATCCCCCGCGGGCATCTGGTAGGCTGCGCCTCCTGCGACGCGTCCCTGGGTGAAAGAGGTGTTGGAGGACTGTCCCCCGCTTTGCGCCGTACTTGAAAGGTTTCCCTTGACGACATTTTCGGCGACCACAAGGGTTGATCGGGTATCCTCAAGCCTGTTCAGAGCTACATTGTAATCCAGGCTCCTGGCGAAGGCGATTTTAAGGCATCGGCCAAGGTTCATAACCGGGGGAGGTTGATCTGAGGAAGATTGGCCGAGCGCCTGGAGCGGGCACAGGAGAATCAAAATTAAAACAGAGGCCGCAAAAAAAGAGCAAATGCGCATTGTAACCAATTCCAGAGAGAGAAAGAAAATTCCTTTTAGAAACGGCAGTGACGGCTCATTTATGGCCCGCCTGGAGAGAGGCAGGTGCCTCCGTCAACTGATTCCTCCAGGGAGGAGGGCAGGTAGGTGATCAGGGTGAGATTCTGAAAGTTTCGGGCCTGCTGTCCCCCTTGTTCATAAGGACCCGTGACGGTCATTTCGACCTGGTTGAGGTGTAACAGAATTGCAGGGTTACTACCTTCGGCGGGGATGTCGGGAACGGGTGCAAGGGTGTAATTATAGGAGAAGTGAAGATTCTGAGCGTACGGGATTTCCCCCGAGGAGAGGAGAGGCGGGAGAGGGGTGGCGGGAGGAAGCGGCGTGGGCCCTCCCTGAGCCGCCAGATATTCAAGCTTGGTCTGGGCGTGCTTGGTCACCAGCGTCTTCGTAGCGCTTTTTTTATAGGCCACGAAGCCGGTAGTCAAGAGTTCAAAGGTATAGAGAGTCGTAAAGGAGAGAACGAGGATGGCCACGATTATTTCTATCAGGACGAAACCGTTTTTCTTCATAAAACAGACTCCCTTCTATTTGGCGTCGTACCAGCGCAAGAGCTGGCATTTTGCATTCCGGGAATTAATCAGGATCTCCACGATGAGCGTTTTGGCGGCCATGACCTCTTCGGTCCCATTGTTGAGAGTATGTACGACCGCGCCCTGAACCTTCAGGCGCAGGTTGTAGATGTTGAAATGCGGATATAAAGGGGGGTTGTGGGGAAGACCGGCAGAAGGAGCGGGAGGAGGAGTAGGAGGCCATACCTGTCTTTGGATGGTTGGATTTACGGCGGGGGCGGGGCTTGGGGGATTGGCAGGATCCATGGAGATTGTGTAACGGCCGGAGAAATTATTGTCGAAATCTATAAACCCGGGTATGGGGGCTTGGAAGATTACACTTGCCAGGGTATGGATTGTGCTATCCCGGAATTTTTGTCCCGGATTATTCGGCCCTTGTGGATTACCTGATTCTGTTCTCCCCCACAGCATTGGCTGGTCCTCGACCGACGACTTCAGAATGGAACGCAAAAGAGATACAGCGTACTTGACTCCGGCATCGGCCGCATAGAGGGCTTTTGAGGTTACCTGGTTTTCCCTTGCGGTTTTAAGCTCGTAGCTGATGATGGTGGTGAAAGCCACGGTCACCGCGAAGAAGATGACCATCAGGATAAGGGCCATGATCAGGGCGAACCCCTTTTTTTGTTTCACTGACGTCTCACCTCAAAATCTTTTTAGCATCTCTAAGTGTCCGATGCTCGTGGCTCCATCGGGGGTTATTCCGACGTAGATGTCGCAGATGTACCCTGTATACATGTCTCCGCAGTAGACCCGAATCACTCCTGTCCAGTCATCTTCGGGCCTCCGGTAGAAATCGACAAAGTCTGTTGGATAGGTGATTGGAGTGCTGTATGGAAAAAGAGCGAATTTTACAGGGGGTCCCTTGCCACCAATCGTAACGGTACGGGAGACCTTGGGGCCCTGGAGCGTAGCGAGGTCGGTGTTAAGTCTCTGCTCATAAACGATATATCCCGTACTTTCAACCGGTGAAATCGGAACTATACCGCAACCGGGAAAGTAGTCATAAACGTTGGGCATGGGATTGGGCCTGCTGAGATCGAGGGCGATGGCCCGTTCCTTGCTGAGCTTAAGATCGGCAAGGATGATGTCGGCGGCCCGGGCGCAGGCCTGCTTGGCCCTGTAGGAGGAGAAGGAGGGAATTCCCACTGCAAACAGGATGCCCAGGATGCCGCATACCACCATGATTTCGATCAGAGTAAAACCTTTTCTTCGAGGCATATTCTCCTCCTTAGTTCCCCAGATTCATGATGAGCCCGTAAAGAGGCAGGAAGATGGCCAACATGATGAAGCCGACCATGAAGGCGAGAAAGACAATAATGAGGGGTTCGATAAGGGTGACGGCGGCATTGGTGGCAAAGCGGGCTTCCATTTCATACATGGAGGCCAGTTTATCCAGGAGCATCTGTAAGTCTCCCGTCTGCTCCCCGATGGCTATCATGTCCGCCAGGCTGCGCGGAATAAATTTTTTCCCCATGAGCCGCTCCGAGACGAAGGTGCCCTCTCTTAAGCCTTCTTCGCAATCCATTATGATCTCGGTGAGCACGACGTTGCCGAAGAGCCCTTCCATGATCTTGAAGGCGCTTATCAAATTCAGTCCAGCGCCGTGAAGGGCCGCCAGGCTTCGGCAGAACCGCGCCATGAGAACCTTGTTGATGACTGCTCCGATGACGGGAAACGTCAACTTGAATTCGTCCAGGTGGTAACGGCCGACCGGGGTTTTGATGTAGCTGTAGAAGAAAAAGGCCAGAATTCCTGCTCCGCCCAGCACTCCCATGGTGAGAGGCGGGTTCGAGAATATATTAACAAGGCCGACCAGAAACTTCGTCACCGCAGGCAGTTTCATGTTCATCTGCTGGTACATGGTGGTAAAAGTGGGCACGAAATAGATAATCATTGCGATTACGCCGATGATGGAAACTGCCAGGACGAAGGCCGGATAATAGAGGGCGGAGATGATGTGCTTTTTCGTGGACAGATCTTTTTCCTGATAGTCGGCCATTTTTTCAATCATATCCACGAGCAGTCCGGCCCCTTCTCCGATTTTGACCATGGCTACGTAGACTTCAGAAAAGGCCTCCGGATATTTTGAAAGGGATCTGGAGAGAGAGACGCCGCCGGTTACGTCCACTATAATGTTATGGATGATAGAGGAGAGGCGGGGATTATCCATGTGCTGGGCCATGGTGTCCAGGGCTGAGGGGAGGGTGACTCCGACTCTCAGCATGGTTGCCAGTTGGCGGGAGAAAAGGGCCATCATTTCATCGGGAACCCTGGCTGGGCGGAACTTGAATTTGAAAGAAGCCGCTTTTGATTCCTTGAATTCCCGGATGTCCTTCAGGGTCATGTTGGCCGCGTGCAGCTTGCTCACAGCCAAATCTATGTTTTCAGCTTCTATTTTATCCCGAATCGCCTTGCCATTATTATCGATCGCCTCATAGACGAACAGCGCCATCTCATACCTCGTCCATACAGATAGTCAGCCCCAATGATATTATACCATTCCAGAGAAACCTTTTGCAACCGGGTAGTGGGGGGGGGGGGCCCGCCCCAGCGGGGAGGCCAAAAAATTTTAAGATAGAAATTAATTTAAGATGGA
>JAZDOK010000020.1:0-2260 GCA_043798715.1 bacterium | reverse complement strand
CGACAAACTCCTGGAAAGCCAGGCCGGCGAGTTGAGGAGCGAGGTGGCCCTTCTGGAAGGCGCCGCGAATTCTTTCAGCAGGTTGGAATACCTTAAAGGCAGCCAGACTCCCGTTTTTTTCGGCAGCGCAGTGAATAACTTTGGCGTCCGGGAGATGCTTGATGCCTTTGTGGAGCTGGCGCCGGCCCCTGTTGCAAGGGCCACAACCACGCGTCAGGTTTCACCCTTCGAGGAGGAATTTTCCGGGTTTGTGTTTAAGATCCAGGCCAACATGGATCCGGCCCACCGGGATCGCATTGCCTTTTTACGGGTCTGTTCCGGAAGCTTTCACCGGGGGATCAGGGTAAGGCATCACCGGCTGGGAAAGGACATTCAGATAAACAACGCAATAATTTTCATGGCTCAGGAACGCAACAATGCAGACGAGGCGTACCCGGGCGACATTATCGGGATCCATAATTACGGCACCATCAAAATAGCCGACTCTTTTACGGAACGGGAACATCTTAAGTTCACCGGCATTCCGAACTTTGCTCCGGAGCATTTCCGCCGCGTCAGGCTCAACAATCCCATGAAGAGCAAACAACTGGAAAAGGGGCTAATGCAACTTGCCGAGGAAGGGGCGGTGCAGCTCTTCCGTCCCGTAAACAGCAGTTATTTCATCCTTGGCGCCGTGGGCGAGTTGCAGTTTGACGTCATCATTGCCCGATTGCTGGATGAATACGGGGTAGAGGCGTCCTATGAAGTGGTCAAGCTTTCCACTGTCCGATGGGTAAGCTCTGCCGACCGCATGCAGCTTAAGGAATTCGAAAAGGCCGTAAAGCATAATCTGGCGACCGACGCGGAGGGAAACCTGGCCTACCTGGCGGCCAACGAGTGGCGGCTGGAGGACACGATAAAACAGTGGCCAAAACTTGTTTTCAGTAAAACCATCGAGCATTGAAAAGGCGTAATCTTGTCAGGAAGCAATGCGGACGAAGCGGGTCCAGCTTCTCATGTCCCAGTCGGGGTCCAGGGAAGGGATGCGGCTTTCGTCGTAAGGCGACAGGCCGCATTTGCGGGCAAAATAGCGGTGGAAGGCGACGCATCCCATCAGTTCGGGGTGGAAAACCGTAGCCAGCACATCGGCGCTTTCCGCTGCCGCTGTGAAATCTTCCCACCTCAACAGTATGTCCACGCCGGCGCCGACTTTGACGATCTTGGGGGCGCGGATAAAAGTCAGAGGCACGGGTCGCGGGTCCACGGCCGGTACGAGGGCCTCGCAGGCAAAGCTGTTCAATTGACTGCCGAATCTGTTGCGCTCCACCTCGATATCGATAAGCGCGAGGTGAGGCGATTCGCCCACGACTGATGCTGCCAGCAGAATCGCCCGCGCGCAGGTGCCCCAGATTTTCATGCCCCTCTGAAATTCCCGGACTATAATATCGTCAAGGGAAAAAACCCGCAAGAGACGGGAAAGGCAAGTGCTTTCGCCGCCGGGAATAATGAGACCGGCAAGGTCTTGAAAATCTGCCGCTTCTTTAACGGGTAAGGCTTCTACGCCCAGTCTCTCCAGGTGCCCGAGGTGCTCCGCACCCCCCCCCTGAAGGTTGAGGACGTCGATGGATTTACACGGTCCAGATTGACAAGAAAGAGACAAAGCTCATCGAGGACGTGAAAAAACTCAAGGAGGATCTCGAGAAGCTTCTCAAACAGGAAGAGAAGAATGTCCTGCCAATGGTCTATTTTGATCGCCACCTGTATCTGCCCATCCTTCTGAAAGGCATAAACAGGAAGATCGATAAAATCTCACCGGCCGGTTTGGAGGAGAGCGAAAAGGATTTCCTTGTTAATCTGAAGCAATACCTTGAAGATAACAAAAAGAAATTAAGGGGTTATGAAATCTATTTATTAAGGAATTTTCCGAAAACGGGGGTAGGCTTTTTCAATCTGAGCGGTTTCTATCTGGATTTCATTATGTGGATAAAGAGCAAAGACAGGCAGCGTATCGTGTTCCTTGATCCTCATGGGCTGGAGCATGGTAAAACATTAAACAATCAGAAAATACAGCTGTCGAAGGATATTAAACAACTGGAAGAAAAACTTGGAGATAAGAAAATAACCCTGGATTCATTTATCCTGTCGAAGACTTCTTACGAGTCCCTCAAAAAGGATCGAACCGCAGCCGAACCCAAAGAAGAATTCAAGGCAAATCATGTATTGTTTTTGGAGGATCAGGAGGATTGGCCGGCGGAATTGTTTCAAAAAATCTTCGTATAGG
>JAZDOK010000096.1:0-33554 GCA_043798715.1 bacterium | reverse complement strand
CTCGGCCGGATGACCTCCAGGTTCTTATCTGAAAAATTTATCTGGTGTGATGTCTTCTCTTAACGGCCAGACCGCTTTTAACCAGATAGTCTTTGATTCCCCGGGCAACGATCCGGTGTGTTTTTATATCAAAGTGACCATCTTCTTTTATTCTAATTCCCTGCCTTCTTGCAGATTGAAAAAGTGAACGCAAAAAAACACAATCCACCTTCATATTTTTGCATGCATCAAAAAAATTCTGTTCTTCCCGGGTCATGCCGCGGTCGGCCTCTTTACTCCGAATATTCTCCAGGTAAACAAAAACCGGTTTAGCCTCGATGCTGTTTGCGGTTATTACCATCTCCTCAAGGATGGCATTGGTCAACTTTTCCTTCTCTGCTTCATATATTCCGGTCTTGCGCAAAATCAGAGAGTATAAAATATCCAGCAGGCCGATAAACCTGGATTTCCATAATTCATTTTTAAGGGTTGTTTCCGGATCAGGAACCGGAACGTTATCTAATTTAAGTCCATTATTTAATAATTTGAATTTCGGCTTTGCATAATCCCTGAACTTCAACATGTTTCTGCCGGCATCTCCAGTTATAACGCCTAAAATAACGATATCGGGTTTATACTTTATACCTTCTTCTTTAAGGTAGATAAGCATCTGATCGTGCCCATAACCGCGCACGCCCAAATTTATCACTTCCGCGTCAGGTAACATCTGTTGCAGACAATACGGATATGTTTCAGTGTCGCTGACCTCTTCACCGAAAGTATAAGAGTCGCCCAATATTAATATTCGCAGTTTATCCTTATTCCCGGCGTATGCGTATTCGGTCTTGCCCCGGATCCCTTTTGAATTTGTATTTATGATTTTATTGCCGAAACAAACCACGTTTGATATATTCGCTTTCAAAGCCCATCCTCTGGCGGCGTCATACCTGTCAAAACTATAGGTAAAAGTATAGTCGGCGGCATCGCCTTTCTGATGTCTATCTATCCAGGCCCATCGCCATACCGTATCACATAGATAACTGTCTGTTATCCAATCATGAACAATATTTATAGAAAGAAGAAGCCGCGTCCCTCCCTCCAGGATAAGGGCATACAGGCAAAAGGCGAGTAATATCTTAAGTAGAGTCTTAAATGTCCGGCTCCTTTGCTCAATTTTTTTCAAGAGTTAAGATCAGACCGCCTTTCACGGGGAGTAGAGAAAACCCTGCCGTGGCCGGGGATTAAAATGTCGGCTCTCCTCAGCAGTTTCAGACGGCTCTCCCTGAGCAGCGCCATGTCCTGCGCTAATTCGTCGGGGTGCGCAAGGAGGGAGGCGGTATCCGTCATCTGCACCTCCTCATCCCACCACCAGAAGACATCGCCGGCCACGGCCCAGCATCCTTCGGCTGCATCCACCAGGAGGGAGGCGTGATCAGGCGCGTGGCCCGGGGTCGGAACGACTTCAATGGAAGTTTCCGGAATTTTTCCCGCCAGGGGGATCTCCTCGTCATGGACGTAGAGGAAGGCGCCGTCACAGACGGCGCTCCCCGGGAAAAGACGGATGGAAAGAAAGTGATCGGGGTGGGGATGGGTCAGAAAAACAATGTCAATGTCTTCCGGATTCAGGGCTTCTTTGCGAAGGGCCGCAAGGATAAGTCCGCTGTTTGCTCCGGGATCGGCCAGAATTTTTTTCCCGGAGTCAACGATGAGAACAGCGGAAGAGGAGGCCGTGATCCGGCCTTCAGCGTCCCTCCGCGCATAACCCTCTGCCAGAACGCGAACGAAGCTTCCCATTTCAGGCGTTCTCCTCCTGAAGGCGATCACCCGCGCCTGCCTGATGGCGACAGACAATCTCAATCATCATTTTCCGGGATCACCCTGCGTATTTCCTCCTCGTTGAAGCCGAGGTGGTGTCCCAGCTCGTGGAGCACGGTGAGCTGGATCTGGCGGATGATGGAGGAGCGGGTCTTGAAATGGCGCAGAATCGGCTTGCGGAAAATGACGATCCGATCCGGACTGACGCCGGAATATCCGCCTGAACGCGCAAGCAGCGGAACCCCCTCATAAACTCCGAACAGGTCGGTGGTCCTCCTGTCGCCCGGATCGTCCTCGGTGGGTTCATCCTCCACGAAGACCTCTACGTTGTCGATGCGCTTCCGGATCTCCCGCGGGAGGGACCTTAAGGCCTCCTCCACGACCCTTTCAAAGTCCCTTCTGTCCACCTACTTGACCGCTCCCGCCGTAATGCCGCTTATGAACTGTTTCTGCATGACAAAAAAGACGATGAGGATGGGGATCATGGAGAGAATGGAGCCTGCGGCCACTATGCGGAAGTTCGAGGCGAACATCGAAGAGAGGTAAGTCAAGCCGACGGCCAGCGGGTAATTGGCCTCGTGCTTCAGGATGACCAGGGGCCACATGAAAGTGTTCCAGTAGCCGACGAAGGAAAAGACCGCCAGAGTGGCCAGGGACGGGCGGGCCAGGGGCAGCATGATCCGCGCCCACAGCCCCAGTTCGGAACAGCCGTCAATTCTGGCGGCATCCTCGATCTCTCTGGGAATCACCAGGTAGGCCTGGCGCATTAGAAAAATCCCGAAGACGCTCACCAGGCTGGGCAGAATAACGGCCAGCATGGTGTCGAATAGACCCAGAGAGCGAATAGTAATGAAGTTGACGATCATGTTGGCCTGTGCCGGAAGCATCATCGTCGAGAGTATTATTCCGAATATAAGGTTTTTCCCCGGGAAGTCAAGCCTGGCCAGCGGATAGGCGGCGAGGGTCGCTATTAGAATTTCCAGGGAAACGCCCCAGAAACAGATCCAGACGGTGTTGATGAAAAACCTGGGGAACATCGGAACCTGTTTCAAGACGCCGCTGAAATTTTCAAGGCTGGCCGGCCAGGGAATGATATCGCGGAGGGACTCCAGGTGAAAAATACTGCCCCCGGATTTCAGGGCGGTCAGAAAGAGCCAGAGGAAGGGCCCCGTTAGAAACAGCGCCACCGCAAAAAGCCCCAGGTAGAGGAGAAATACCCGGAAACGTTTCATATCAGTAATACTTCAACCCCCCCTCCTTGAAAAACATCACGTTGATGAGCGAGATGAAGCCGACGAAAAGAGCCAGGACAAAGGCCACGGCCGCCGCATAGCCCATGTTGAATTCGTTGAAAGCCTTTCCGAAAATGTAATAGACCATCGTCAGGGTGCCGTATTCCGGCCCCCCTTCAGTCATTACGTAGATTTCTCCGAATACCTTGAGGGCCGAGATGCAGGAGATGATCGCGCACAGGGCGATCGAGGGCTTGAGCAGCGGGATGGTGATCTTCTGGAACACCTGCAGGGGCCCGGCCCCGTCAATTCTGGCCGCCTCTTCAAATTGCGGTTCGATGGTCTGCAGGCCGGCCAGGTATAAAACCATGTAATAACCCAGGCCCTGCCAGAGCGTCACGAACATTACGGAAAAAAGGGCCAGATTTTTATCGGTCAACCAGGGTATGGCCGCGTGGAAAAGATGCAGTTTCTTGATTAGAATGAAATTGAGAATACCGTCCGAGGCGAAAACCCACTTCCATGAGAGCCCGACCACCACGATGGAGGTGATTACCGGGACATAGAAGGCGGCCCGGAAGAAGCGCACTCCTCTGATTTTTTTATTGACGGCGACGGCCAGAGCGATTGATAGAAGTTGAATTACGGGAACGACCAGAAGATAAAGAAGTGAATTTTTAAGAGCGATAAAAAAGTAGGGATCGTGCCGCAGCTGAAGAAAATTGCCCAGTCCCACCCAGATCGGCGGGGCCAGGCTCCCGTCGTCCAGGGAGCGGATCATGTTGCAGTCATAAAAAGCCAGCACGATGCCGTAAAGAATCGGGTAAAAGGTAAAGACAGCCATGAGGACGAGGGCCGGCGTCAGGAAAAGATAGGCCATCAGGGTCTGTCTGCCTTTTCTGTTCATCCGCGTTTCTATTCTCCGGGAGGGGACTGTTTTCCTTGACAGTATGAAAAAAACAGGGGCACATTGCAATGTGTCCCTGTTTTAAAGGCAGGATCATAGGTGATGCAGATTACGGTAAAATCACGGGAAAATGCCGCGTTCCTTGTAAGCCTTCTCAATCCGGGTCAGCGCTACGATATAGGCGGCGGTGCGCCAGTCGGTATGGTACTTCTTCGCTGTCTCCTTAACACGCCGATAGGCACTCACAATGTTTTTGAACAGCTTGGAATCAACTTCCTCAAGATCCCAGAATTCGCTCCGCTTGTTCTGAAGCCACTCAAAGTAGCTTACAATCACTCCGCCGGAATTGCACAGAATGTCCGGAATCAGGTCAATTTTTCTGTTCTGAAGGATCTCATCACCGTCCAGATCCGTCGGGCCGTTCGCGCCCTCCGCCACCAGCTTCACAGAAAGCCAGGGCGCCGTCTCCGCTGTAATCTGGCGCTCCAGAGCGGCCGGAATAAAAATGTCCGCCTTTGTCCTCATGAACGTCTCGTGGTCCACCGCCTTTGCTTTCGGATAGCCCCCGACGCCGCCTTTCTCCTTCACGTACTTCGCCAGGTCATCCGCATCAATGCCCTCCAGGTTCTGGATCGAGCCCGTCGCATCCTCGACCGCCACCAGCTTCGAGCCGTGGGGCTTCAAAAGGCGCGCCGTCCAGGAACCAACGTTGCCGAATCCCTGCACAAAGTAAGTTGTCCCATTAAGGTCCACTTTATGGTCCTTCGCCCACTCTTCGATCAGATAGACCACGCCCTGCCCCGTCGCCTTATCCCTCCCCACGCTGCCGCCGGACGCAATAGGCTTCCCAGTCACCACGTGTACGCACCGCTGGCGCTCGTGGGGCGGCATGGTCGAAAGATAGGTGTCCAGTATCCAGGCCATAATCTGTGGATTGGTGTTGACGTCAGGGGCCGGGATGTCGTACTCGGGACCGATGTTGTTCCCCAGCGCGTAGGTGAAGCGGCGGGTGATACGTTCCATTTCGGTCGGAGAATATTTGGCGGGATCGATCTGGATTCCACCCTTGCCCCCGCCGTAAGGGATGCCGGCGACGGCCGTCTTCCAGGTCATCCATGACGCCAGCGAGCGCACCTCGTCAATATCCACCGCGGGGTGGAAGCGGAGGCCGCCCTTGTAGGGGCCCAGAACATTGTTGTGCTGAACCCGGTAGCCGGTAAACATCTCCACCCGCCCGTCATCCATTTTGACTGGAAAGTTGACGACGATCTCGTTGGTCGTCTTGGCCAGGATCTTGCGGATTTCAGAATCCAGATTCATCAGATCGGCTGCCTTGTTGAATTGCTGGGTCACGCTCTCATAGAGACTCATTTTTTTTGTCTGCGTCGGCATTTCAGACCTCCTACACGATATTCTTGCAGGAAAAACCTCTCCTTATAAAAGAGGAATTTTGCGAAGTGCTGGTGGTTTCGCCATCAATCGGCCAAATCCTCTCCGGGATACAGCCTCCTGGGAATGGAGATAATCCAGGTGTTTTTATGAAGACAGCCGTGTGGAAAGAGGGGAGGCGTCAGTCTGATGAAAAGCTGTTAAAAGACAAAAATGACCGGAAAGAGATGGAGAGCAGGCGTGTAGGGGAAAAGAAAGTGGCAGGATGGCTGGTGCATAGAGATAGGCGCTCCTGAATACCCCTTTGGCAGGTTGCCTAAGCCTGCAGTAAACGGATTGGCCTGGGCCAAAGCCCACTGTCCCGACGCCCCAGGTTATTTCAATCTCAAACCCAGTTCTTGGACCGGCACTTCACCATCCTGCCAAGGTCAGTATACCATATTTTAGAGCCAAAGTAAAGGATCCGAATTTAGCGCCCCCGCGAGGCGGCCAGGATCGTGCAGTTGTCGTCGGCCCCGCGCAAAAGACAGAGGCGGAGGCACTCATCCGCGATTTTCCGGGGCGACTCCTGCTCTTGTGCTATTTTAAGGAGTTCTTCCTCGTCCAGATACTCCCAGACTCCGTCGCTCATGAGCAGCAGCAGTTCGCCCGGCTTCATCTCCCGGTGATATACGTCAACCTCGATGGCGGGCGAGGTTCCCAGGGCCCGGTAGAGCACGCTTCTCTGGGAGGATTTAAGCGACTCTTCGCGGCTCATCTGCCCCATTCTGACGAGCTTCCCCACCAGGGAATGATCCTCGCTTATCTGCTCGATGGACTCGCCGAGCAGATAAGCCCGGCTGTCGCCGCAGTGTCCGATGCAGAGGTTGGAGCCGATGAGCAGGGCGGCCGTCATGGTAGAGCCCATACCGCGGTATTTCGGGTCACTTTGAGAAAAGTCATGGACCAGGCTGTTGGCCTCATTGATGGCTCCCCTCAGAATTTCAGCGTCCCTTTCCCCGGGTTCCGGCGGAAGAAGTTTACTGGTACCGCGTCCGGAATCGTCCGGGAGGTAGTTCTCCACGACCCGGCGGGCCACGGCGCGCACGGCCAGGGAACTGGCCTTCTCTCCCGCCGCCTCTCCTCCCATGCCGTCGGCGACGATGAAAAGACGGGCGGCGATCGGTTTTGACTTTTCATAGCAGATGAACTCCAGGGCCAGGCAGGCATCCTGGTTGATGGGGCGCACCTTACCCCGGTCGGTCCTCAGGGCATAGGTGCACGGAACCGGCAACTCAGTCTCGAATGAAACCAGGGGGCCGATGGCTCTTAAGGCCGCCGCCATCTCGGAGGCTGTCGCAAATCGCTTCGCGGGATCCTTGCTCACGGCCCTCAGCACGACATCCTCCAGGGCCGGCTCGACGTCCTTTCCGGAGCCCGAAAGGGAAGGAAACACGAAGAAGCTCTCCCTCTCCTCAATGGAAAAGTAAGAGCCGGCCATAAGAAAATAGAGGACGGCTCCCAGGCTGAAGAGGTCGGAGCGTTCATCGGGAATCCCCCCGAACATCCCGTAGAATTCCGGGGGGGAGAAGGACTGCGTCACCAGGTGGTCGGCGGCAGGGCTGCTCTTGCGGCAGAGGCGGTGGAAGCCTCTCAGTTTCAAGATGCCGTCGGAAGTTAAAAAAAGGTGGGCCGGCTGGATGTCCCGGTGCAGAAGGCCGGCGCCGTGTATGGCCTCCAGCGCCTCCGCAACCGCAAGGCCCCACTGCCTGACTTTTTCCTGGATCCTCCCGGAGGGCGCTCCGATCAGGTTCCCAAGGTGCTGTCCCTCAAGGGCTTCCCCGATAAAATACTCCCGCCCGAAAGCAGAAATTATCTCTTCGACCCTCCACAAGTGCGGCTCATCCAGGTTCCTCAGGGCCTCCACGAGTCCCACCCCTTCCCCGGGAGGATGGGGCGGCATTTCCTCGACCCAGAACAACTTCTCATCCTGAACCGAGGTCACCTCGCACAGACGGCTCGCTCCTTCCCACAGGACTTTTCCCAGGCGGTATTTATCCCCCAGAAGCGACCCTTCCGCCGGATAGCCCAAAGAGGGCTCAACTTGCTCCGGCGCCTTATTCAGGCTGGCGCCGCACTCTTCGCAGTAGCAGGATTCCTGAGGGTTATCAATCCCGCAGTTTGAGCACTTCATCCTGTATTCTCCCCCTCACTACCTGAATACCAATCGAAACAGCAGAAAGATAATCGCCGAAAAGGTCGCCGCCAGGCTGGAAATTACCAGAAATATTTTATAAAGGCCTCTCTGAGCTCTCGGCACCATGAAAAACGCCCATAGCAGCCAGAAAAATCCCAGCACCCCGGCCAGGGGGATAAAGCTGAAAAAGGTAAAGAAGATCCCGAAAACGAGCGGCCATAGATGCAGCCTCTCCGGGGAAAGTAAGACTGCAACCGGAAGCTGAATCTCTCTTGTTCCCAATGAAAGAAGAACATGTCCTTCGTGCCTCTGTCCCTCCTTAAGCGAGCCCGAGTGAAGATACACCTCCGCCCGGGCGGGAAAAGCCGAGACTTCCGAGGGCCGGACGCGGATCCACCGCCGGTCCGAACGAATTATAAGGGGACTGTCCGAATCGAGGAACAGCTCTTTCCGCCCGCTTTGGCCCCGGCTCATAATCCCGAAATCAAGCGAGGGCGGAGTAATGCTCAGCCGTTCCGAATCGCGTCCGGGGATGACGGGATCAAGCATTGGGGGCATGGCGCTGTTCAGAATACCGGCGGCCGGAAGAAAGTGTCTCCACGGCGATTCCCCGGATCACTGATTCTGAGAAGTCGTGCGCATCAGTTCCAGCGTGTGTTCCCAGAGAATCCTGGCCACTTTGTACAACTGGTCACTGGTGACCGGATCACCCCGCACAGCCGATACCCCGCTGGTTTCCAGGGCGATCTTGAACCTGGAGTCTATCATGTCTATCTGACGCTCCATTTTGAGATCTTTCACGCGTTCGCCTCCTCTGTAAGCACCCTGACCCTATATTCAACAAGGATCCGTTATCTCCCCTTTTGTGGAGGAATTTGCCGCAGGGGAAGGAATGATGATTCAGGAGGAATGACTTTTGCTGGTCGAAAAAAAAACGTCCAATCTTTTTTCCCTTTTTTGTCTGGGGCAGATCTCCCTATGGGCCGTCCAGTTCACCATTCCCACCAGCTTTTCTCCTTTCGGAGCCATACTGGCGGGATGCGCCCTGGGGCTTTCCTCCAGCTCTCTTCTACGGAGTCTCATCCTGAGCGCCTCGGTCGGCCTGTGCTCGGTCCTTCTCCATGTCCTATCCCCCATAGAAGCGGCAAGCATTCTCCCCGCAGGAGCGCTTATCTTCCTCTGGAAATCCAAGTGGAGTCCGGCACGACGCCTGCTCCCCTGGCTTCTTCTAGGATTGTTCGCCGCGGCTTTTTTCGTCACCATGACCGGTCTTAAGGGGGCCGAGGTCGTTATTCCGCTGAATACCGGAATTGTGCACAGCCTGAACGAAGGAGCATCCTTCAACGCCGCTCTCAAAAGGGTCTCCGACAGCCTTCCAGTCCTCCGCCCTCTGCCTACGGTCTTTCCCATCTGGTGCTTCCTCGCGAAGCACGGGATTTCGATTTCTCTGGCCTACAGCCTGCTCTGTCTCCTGCTTCTGCTACTGTCTTTTCTCATAGCACGGAAGTGCTTCGGGGAAGAGACATCCCTTTTTTCCCCCCTCATCCTGGCCCCATGCCTGCTGGCCTCGCAGTGGAACGGCGGCTATGCGGAAATCGAAAACTGGGGCGCTATTCTCCTCATGATTTCCGCCTATTCTTACCTGAAGGGCAGTGAGTTTCTCTCGGCTCTATATTTTGCCCTCGCGCTCTGCCTCAAAGAGACCTTTGTACTGTGCTTTCTGGGGCCGCTCTGGGCCTCTTTTAGAACATCCAAGTTTCTCCCGTGGGCTCTGGCCGTAATCCCCCTTGGGATTATCTGGGCCTGTCAAACAATGCACCTTCCGGCCCTGGGGCTTTCAAGTTATTCTGGTTGGCAAAACTCGCTCAACATGGGAACGGAGCCATTCCGGATGCTTTGGGCACATTGTACGGGCCATCCGGGAGAATTTCACATTTTTCTTCCGGCAGTCTTCGTCCTGGGTTTACTGGGCCTTGTGTTCGGGACCAGGGGGCACGAGCGTCTCTTTATGCTCGGCATTTTTCTGGGGGAGGCCCTGGGATTTTTTCTGATCAGCGCTCCGATCTTCTTCCATGCATTCCTGGCCGCCATGCCCCTCGTCGTCAGCTTTGCGCCCGGAGTGGCCGGTCCCTTCGCGAAAAGCAGGAAAAAGGCGGAAGTTGCCGTGTGGGAAAGGCGTGTTTACCGCTAGGGGGAAGCCTTCAAGCCTGCAACCAGCTTCCATCCGCCCGGCTTTCGAATCAGGAAATATTTAAGATTGAAGATTTTTCCATCGGAATAGGTGACCGCCGCATGGACGATTGCGCCCGTAAGCGAGTAGCTTTCCTTTAATGCATCAAGCTCCGTCTTCCGTTCTTCGACCGAAAGATTCTGCGCTCCCATCAGGCGATCTTCATCCTCCCGGAGGGAAACCCCGGTAAAATCAGACATCCCGGCCTCGGGCACAACCTTCTTCAGAGTAAAACTTTTTATCCTGAGCGAGGAGAGGAGCTTCTTTGTCTCGATGAAATCTTCCCTTTCGCCGGGCTTCCACTCAAGATCATAAAGCCGGCCCCAGTCTTCTTTTGTCTCGGCCTCAAGGTATGCCTGGAGAGCTTCCTGTGGGGTCTGGGGATTCCCGGGCGCTCTGGGATTGCTCCGGCAGGAAGAGAAAAAAAGCAGAAATGCGGCGAATGCGAAAAGGGATGCCGCGGCGATTTTCTTTGTCACTCCAGGATGGCTCCGCCCTTCCGGGCATCCTCCAACAAGCCTGGGGGCAGCTTGGCGGCCGCCAGGATACAGTCTTTGAGGTTACACTTATTAAATGAAGACGATCTCAGGTCCATTCCCAGGAAATTCGTGTTTCTGAGATCGGCGCCGTCGAAACGGGCGCCCTTGAGTTTGGCATTTCTGAAATTGGCGTCCCGCAGATCCGCTCCGCTGAAATCCGCTCCCTCGAGGTGGGCCTTGTAAAAATCCGCGCCCCGGCAATTCGCCCCCTTAAGGCAAGCTCTCTGCATCAGGGCACTGTCGAAATTGCCCCTCTCCAGACTGGCCCCAGCCAGATTGGATTTCGAGAGGTCCGCAGGGAGAAACGATTGCTCGCCCCTCCAGCGGTTGAACTCATCAATAGACTGACGGATGAGTTCACACAGGTATTTCTTGTTGTTCTTCTCCATCTCACCGCCTCCTTTACCGACTTCTACGAAAGGAAAAGTGAGATATCACCCTTCCCTTCGCGGATAATAATGGGAGGTTCTCCGGAAAGGTCCACCACGCTGGAAAGTTCCGAAACGAGCTTTCCTCCGTCAATGATCAGATCTAGGGAGGGACCGAAATTTTTTCCTATCTCTTCCGGATCGCTCAGGATTTCGTCCTTGTAGAGAGAGGCGCTGGTGCTGATGATGGGGTTTCCCAGTTCGCGGACAATGGAGAGCACGATTTCGTTGTTGGGCACGCGGATTCCTACCGTCCGCCGTTTTGTCAGCATCATCTTGGGGACAATCCGGGTCGCGGCAAGGAGAAAAGTATATGGCCCGGGGAGCAGGTGTTTCATCATGCGGTAGGCAAAGTTCCCGACCTGGGCGTAGCGGCTGATTTCCTTCAGGTCCGAGCAGATGAAGCTGAGCTGCTTGTACTTGGGAATTCGCTTGATCTGATAAACCCGCTCGATGGCTTTTTTATTGAAGAGATCGCATCCGATGCCATAGACGGTGTCGGTCGGGTAGGCGATGATGCCGCCCCGCCGCAGGATCTCCACGGCTCTTCTAACCAGTTTTAGTTCCGGTTCATGAGTATCAACCGAGAGAATCATGAAAAATCGTTTCCCTTTCCAAACCTTTATGCCTAGAGATTCAACGCCGACAAGCTTTTCCCTGCCTGAAATTGTTTTCCACTCTCAATTAGAAAACTCCGGAGCGGAGGGAAATTATGATTCCATTCAGAATTTCTTGATCATGGCTTTGCCCTCGTGCCATGCCAGGCCGCACTTCTCGCCGACCGTCCAGTAACTCCGGTCGTGCATGGAAAAGAGGAATGGCTGGAGTTTTTCCAGGTCCACCACGTCCTCCGTGAGAGCTTCCTCGTCACAGAAAGTTTCCACAATCTCCCCGATGAAAATGTCGTGAGTCTTGAAATCGAGCGTCTGCAGAAGGCGGCACCCCATGTTGAGGGGGCACTCCCGGGCCATGGGAGCCGTTTTAAGATTTCCATAGAAGACGTCGAAGAGGCGCCCCTTGTTGACGTCTCTTCCGGAGACCAGACCGCAGTAGTCCGTCACTTCGATCTGATTCAGGGAGGGAAAATTGACGCTGAAGGTTTTGTGTTCAAGGATTCCGGCGTTGGTGTAGTGCGCCTTGTTGATCCCCAGTGAGATCGTTCCCGGGGAGAGGATGCCCACGTGGGCGATGGCGATGAAGTTGGGTTTCCCCTCAACGAGCGCCCCCACCAGGGTGGTCGGCAGGGGATAGAGGCAGTTTTTGGCTCCAAGTTCTTTTTTCATGAGCATCCCTCCTTGGAATCTCACTTCGCCTCCACTGCCAAAACCCCTTCGTCCCGGGGTTTGAAATAGAAGAAGCTAGTTGACGCCGGGTTTATTCGGCCCGCCGGAAATTCCAGCTTTAGGCGGCCTGGATGGCCGGACAAAATGAGAGCACGAAGTCAAGGTGACCATGAATATAAAGGGTCTGCACCCGACCGTTGACGAACTATATCACCCATGAGAACTCCAGAACAACCCCGGATGAGGCTCCTTTCAGGCTTGTCAAAAGCCGCCTTGACACTCTGCCTCGTCCTGCTCACCCTTTTCACCGTCTTCGCCCGGGACGAAAAAGTAAGGTACCCCCCATATCGCTTTGCCCGTCTCTATACCGTCCAGGACGTGTTCGGCAATCCAGAAAGAGGCGAATCTTTCCTCAGGAAATATCTGGCGTGGGAAGGCCGCTTTTTTGCACTCGCCCGGCATCCGAAAACCGGTCTTTCCTATGATGGTTTCGATCTTGACCGTAGAACGGGGAAACCCGAAAAGCCCCGCATCTTTTCAGCTCCTTCAAAAGAGTGTCTCGATGTGGCTATCTGCGTCAAGGCGCTTGCCGGAAACTCGCGGGCCGCCCTGGTCGTCTCTCCGGGAGACCCGGCCAGGGCCAAAACGGCGGCCCGGGAGATCCTGGAGAGAAAAATTTCAGGATACGAAAAGTATCAAAAAGAAAATCCCGGATATGCCGGATACCTTCCCTGGTATGTATCGAACGACAAGGTGACTCCGGCCCCTGACTGGAAAGGTGAATTTCCCGGGTTGGACAACGGGGAGTGGCTCTGGTCCATGATGGTCGCTGAGAATGTTCTTGAACGCCAGGGTCACCAGGCTCTTGCGAAGCGATACGGTAAATACAACGACCGGATTCGGGGCAACGTGGTGAAGATATTTTATGACGCAAAGGCCGGCCACGTAAGAGGCGATATACGATTTGCGCCTTCGGGTGAAAAAAGTTTTTCCTACGGAGCGGCCCCCGGCAAGCGCACATACTTAAACGGAGAGCACGGCGTCTATGAAGGGATGATGATGGTGCTCTACGTCTGTCTCTTCGGGAGAGATCTACCGGCCGGCGCAGCGGAGCGAATCTGGAAGGGCATCCGGATGAAGAGAGTGAAGCATAAATATGGAACGACCTGGGAGGCCTATTACGGCTCGGCTCATGAATCATGGTCCTATCTCATCCTTCCCCTGAGGGAAATCTCCGAATATCGCAAACTCTTCCGCATCCGGGAGATCATACGCACCCGGGATGCACGTGAGAAAGGGTATCCCGGCTTTCCAACCTCCTGCCTGGCTTATCGCAATCGCTATATCGATGGAGCCGGGATCGCGGGGATAAGCAGCCGTCCGGTGACCAACAACCGCCTCTTCGCGCTCTACGGCGCTTTTCCCCTTCTCCTGGAATGTTCCGACGAGAAGGAGAGGTTGGAGGGAAACTATGGCTTGGCCTGGCTTCTCAATATGCTTCAGGGGGACAGGATGCAGGGCCCCCTGGGCGGAGGCGAATCAGGAGGCAACGACGGCACCTCTTTCTCCGACGTCAAGACCATTGACGGCTCTTTCACCAATGTGCTCGCCCTCTGCGGAGGCCTGGAGAAGGAGACATCCGACATGCTTAAAGCCGAAGGGCGGTATGGCCGGTTCAAAGAGATTCTGCTCGGGGAATACCGGGAAGCTTTCGGCTCGGAATCGCTCCGGGAGCCGATCGGCTTCGCTCTTCCCGGCGTGGCCGTCCCGAAGGGGATACTGGGCGATTACGAGTGGCAGGAGGGTGTGCCTTAAAAATCGTGAACTTTGCGAGGCGGGTCCGCCTGAAAAAAAGGAGTGTGAAATGGTAATGCGAAACGCGGCGCGGATGTTTATTCTGGTTCTCTTTATTGGCCTCATCTTTACAAGCGGGCGCGCCCTCCCGTGGCCGGGCCTCGCCGACAGCCAGACCGAGGCCCGCATAGAGGTGCTCCTTAAAAAAATGACCCTCGAAGAAAAGCTGGGCCAGATGACCCAGTTCTCCGAAGGCGAGAGCCCCATCTGCCTTGAGAGCATGACCTCGAAGGAGAAAAAGGGCGAAAAAGACAAAAGGAACGAGGCGTTCAGGATCTACAAGCGCCTGGCCCGGGGAGGGAGGCTCGGCTCTCTCTTAAACTGCCTTGGGGCCGAAAGGACCAACGAAATCCAGCGCATCGCCGTAACGGAGTCGCGCCTCGGCGTCCCCCTCATATTCGGGTATGATGTCATCCACGGCTACAAAACCATTCTCCCCATACCCCTGGGACAGGCCGCAACGTGGGATACTTACTTCGTGACAAAAGGCGCCCGGGTGGCAGCGTTGGAGGCCTCCTCGGAAGGCGTCCACTGGACCTTTTCACCCATGGTGGATATAGCGCGCGACCCCCGGTGGGGGCGGGTCGCCGAAGGCGCGGGAGAGGACCCGTATCTTGGTTCCCTGATGGGAGCGGCCCAGGTGCGGGGCTACCAGACTGAGGATCTCGCCTCGCCCGGCGCTATCGCCGCCTGCGCCAAACACTACGTGGCTTACGGGGCGGCCCTGGCGGGAAGGGATTACAACACGGCCGATATTTCCGAGAGAACCTTAAGAGAGGTTTATCTCCCGCCCTTTAAGGCGGCGGTCAAGGCGGGCGTGGCCACCATCATGAGCGCCTTTAATGACTTAAACGGCGTGCCCGCCTCAGCCAACCGGCAGATCCTGACCGGTATCCTGCGCCAAGATTGGGGCTTTAGGGGTTTCGTGGTGAGCGACTGGGAATCCATAGCGCAACTCATTCCGCACGGCTTCGCGGCCGACGAGGACGCGGCGGGAGCGGAGGCGGTCCTGGCCGGAGTGGACATGGACATGGTGGACGGCATATATATGCTGAACCTGCCCGGCCTCGTAAAAAACAAAACCGTGCCCATGGATGCCATTGACGAGTCGGTGCGGCGCATCCTCAGGATCAAGTTCGAAAAGGGACTCTTCGATCGCCCCTATACCGACCCAACCATAGCGAAAAAGGTACTTCTGTGCCGGGAGCACCGGAAGACGGCAAGAATTCTGGCGGAAAAATCCCTGGTGCTCCTTAAGAACGAAAATAATCTCCTCCCGCTGAGAGAGAACCTTGAATCAATAGCCCTCATCGGCCCGCTGGCGGACGATCGGAACAACATTCTCGGGCCGTGGGCCGCACAGGGAAGGGGCAAAGACGCCGCCACCGTCCTGGAAGCGCTCCGCGCCTATTTGAAACCTTCCTGTCGGATTGCCTATGCCCGAGGCTGCCCCATCCTGGGGGAGGCCCCGGCGCCGGGAATCGAGGAAGCGGTAAAAGCCGCCAAAGATGCTCAGGTGGCCATTCTCGTTTTGGGAGAAGCAGCCGACATGTCCGGGGAAGCGGCCAGCAGGACCTCCCTCGATCTTCCCGGGGATCAGCAGAAACTTCTGGAAGCGGTTTTCAAAACCGGCACGCCGGTGGCGCTGGTCCTGATGAACGGCCGACCCCTCACCATAAGCTGGGCGGCGGAACATATCCCCGCCATCCTTGAGGCCTGGTTCCCCGGCACCATGGGCGCACAGGCGCTGGTCGGGACGCTTTTCGGCGAGGTGAACCCCGGCGGAAGACTTCCCATCTCCTTCCCCAGAAGCACCGGGCAGATCCCCATCTTCTATAATTGCAAGAGTACGGGGAGACCCGCTGATGATAAAAACAAGTTCACCTCCAAGTACCTCGACGCGCCGAATTCGCCCCTCTATCCATTTGGGCACGGCCTGAGTTACACTACCTTTGCTTACAGTAACCTGCGTTTAAATCCGCCTTGCATCCACGCGGGCGATAACCTCGAGGTGCGCGTGACGGTGAAAAATACTGGCGCCAGAACCGGAGACGAAGTGGTGCAGCTTTACATTCAGGATCTGGTGGCCAGTGTCACCCGGCCAGTCCGGGAACTTAAGGGATTTTATCGCGTTACCCTTAAGCCGGGCGAATCGGACGAGGTTATCTTTACACTGACGCCGGCGGAATCCTTCGCGTTCTGGAACAGAGAAATGCGCCACGGAGTGGAGCCGGGGAGGTTCCGCATACAGGCGGGCGGAAGCTCCGTGGAGGGTCTTGAAACTTTTGTGGACGTGCTGTAGGGGACACCCCCTCCCCCCATTTATTTCTGCAAAATAATTATCTGCGGATTCGCACCCCTTATCAGGTCACCAAAGGATTGCAACCTGGTATTACTGGAAAAATCATTGATTATGAGGAGTTGATCTGGTAGAATGAAAAAGACGAGCAGTGATTGAACATGAACGCTCTTGAAAAAGAACTTTATAAGCTGGAGGGCGCTCTGCCCAATAAGATAGAAGTTATTCCACTTGAGATGAGTGGCTATAGTTATATTTTATGACGATAAGCAGTTTAAAAACAAACCATAAGATGAATATTGAAAAAAGCAGTATCCCGTTCGGAAATACCGTCATCGAATTTGCAGTCAGGCGGAGGCGGTGGCGGCGGACGATCAGTCTCTTCGTGGATCCCCATGAGGGCGTTTACCTGCGGGCTCCGATGCGCGCTTCCATCGGGGAACTGGGGCGGATGGTACGCGAGAAAGCGTCCTGGATTCTGAAGAAACAACGGGAGTTCCGGGAGCTGGAAGGCTTTAAGCCGAAGCGGGAATTCGTCTCGGGCGAGACCTTTCTTTATCTGGGAAAGAGTCTCATCCTCAAGGTCCTCCCGGAGGAGGGGAGAAGGAGCGTCGGCCTGCTGGATGGCCATCTCCTGGTCTCATCGGAGGAAAAGTTTCCGGAAAGCGAGCGGGCCGAAAAAATTCGGGAACTTCTTACCGGCTGGTATCGGTGGCAGGCTCAGGCGGTCTTTTCGGAACGGATGCAGAGCTTTTCCGAAAAGTTCTGCTTTACTCCGGCCGGATTTAAGCTGGGGAATGCAACCAGGCGCTGGGGAAGCTGTAACGGCAAGGGGGAAGTCCGCGTCACCTGGCAGGTCGTCATGGCTCCCATGGAGCTCGTGGACTATGTCATCGTCCATGAGCTCTGCCACTTGAAACACTGCAACCACTCCAAGCGCTTCTGGAGGCTTCTCGGAAGCATTTTGCCCGATTACGAAGAAAGGCGCCGGCGCCTCCGTAAGGACGGCCCGCTTTATCATTTCTAATGAATATTAAAATGCCCGATGAAGTCATTATAATCGGCGGCGGCGCCTCGGGGCTTATGGCGGCGGGCCGTGCGGCCGAGTGCGGAGCCTCGGTGCTCCTGCTCGAAAAGATGAATGGCCCGGGCCTTAAGCTTCTCATCAGCGGCAAAGGGCGCTGCAACCTCACCAACGCCGGAGAAATCGAGGAATTTCTCCAGAACTTCGGGGCGACCCGCAACTTTCTGCGTCACGCCTTCCACCGCCTTTCAAATGAAAACCTGGCGGCATTTTTTCAAGGGCGGGGTCTGGCCCTCAAGACGGAGAGGGGCGGGCGTATCTTTCCCGAAACTGACCAGGCCTCCTCCGTGCTCGATGTTTTGCTCGGTTACCTGCGGGAGGGGAGGGTGCGGATTCGCTTCCAATCGAAGGTCCGCTCCGTGGAGGCCCGGGACGGTAAAGTCACGGGAGTCACCCTGGCCGACGGGAGCTTCCTCCCCGCCCGAAGCGTTGTTCTGGCCACCGGCGGGAAGTCATATCCGGGCACCGGCTCCACCGGTGACGGCTACGCCATGGCCGAAAGGCTGGGCCACATTATCGTTCCCCTCAGGCCGGCCCTCGTGCCGCTTGCGGCAAAAGAGGACTTTATCCGATCCCTCCAGGGCCTTTCTCTACGGAACGTGCGGGCCGCCCTCCAGGTCTCAGGTAAGGAGGAGACCTCGGAGTTCGGAGAGATGCTCTTTACCCATTTCGGCGTCTCGGGCCCCATCATCCTGAGTTTAAGCGCCGCCGCCGGGGACCTCATCGAAAGGCACGGGAAAGCAACCCTCTCCATTGATCTTAAACCCGCTCTCGATGAAAACAAATTACAGGAGAGGCTCTTACGCGATATGAAGGATTTCGGCCGCCGGGAATTCAAGAACTACCTGGCCGAACTTCTTCCAAAAAAAATGATCGAGGTGTTCCTTAAGCTCCTGAAAATCCCGCCTGAGAAAAAGGTGAACCAGCTCACGAAGGAGGAGCGGGCTCGCCTGATAAATCTACTTAAGGATTTTTCGTTCACGATCGCCGGCACCCGTCCCATCGAGGAGGCCATCGTGACGCGGGGCGGGGTCCAGGTCCGCGAGATCGATCCCCATACGATGGCATCGCGATTACTTAAGAATCTTTTTTTCTGCGGAGAGATTATAGATGTAGACGCCCGGACCGGCGGTTACAATTTGCAGGCGGCCTTTTCTACGGGCTATCTGGCAGGGGAGAGTGCGGCCGCTGAGGCGAGAGGAAACAGGGGTAAGGCCTAGTCGGCCTCTTTCCAGAAATCTTCCTCGGTGGGGATGGTGAAGACGAAGCGGCTCCCTTTTCCCAGGCGGCTTTTGACGCCGATTGTTCCTCCGTGAGCTTCCACGATATTCCTGGCGATGGCCAGTCCCAGCCCCCTTCCCCCTTCAGGGGAGCGGCGGTTGCGGGTGACCCGGTAGAATCGATCGAAAATCTTCTCCTTCTCCGCCGGCGGAATCCCGATCCCCCGATCCAGGACGCTTACTTCCACTTCTTTGCCGCAGCGTCGGACGGAGAGCGTGACCGCCTCGCCGGCATTTGAGTGCTTGATCGCGTTCTCCGCGAGATTGATCAGAACCTGGCGCAGGCGGTCTTCATCGGCATTTAGCAAAATGGGCTGCCTTGGGAGGCGCACCTCCAGGCGGACACGGCGGCGCTGGGCATAAGGCATGAGAACGTCCACGGTATCCTGGACGAGTTTTCTCATATCCACCTCGTCAAAGTTTAGGGACACCTGGCGGGCCTCGATCATCGAAAGATCCAGGAGGTCGTTGATGAGGCGCTCCATCCGTTCCGTCTCGTCGCTTATGACCTGGAGGAATTTTCTCAAAGTGGCTTCCTCATTCATGGCCCCTTCCAGAAGGGTCTCCACGTATCCCTTGATGCAGGTGAGAGGCGTCCTCAGTTCGTGGGAGACATTGGAGACAAACTGGGTCATGATCTCTTCCATCCGCGATCTTAAGGTCGCTTCCTTCTGGGCCTCGTAGATCAGGCGCTCCACGTCAATTCCGGGCTCCGCGCTGATGACGGTATAGCCGGTGTGAAAGTCTATCTTCTCCTCGAATCCCAGGCGGGGACCTTCCTCGCTGAGAATGTTCTGCAGCTTTTGAAGCACCCGGTAGGAGATGAGCTTGAGATCGGTGGAAGTGAACTGCTCCTTGCGGCGGGGCGGAGAGAATAAAAAGATGACGAAATAATCCGCTTCAACCCCCCCGACGGCGACCAGATCCTCCTCCCGGAATAGCTTCCCCCTCTGACTTTTAAGTGCATCGCCCAGCACGGCGAGAAGGCGCCGGCAGGCGCCGCGTCCGAACTTCGTTTCCAGTTCCCGGAACTGGATGACGTCAAAATAGAGAAAACCCACCTTCTCGTGCAGATCCAGACCCTCCTTCACCAGCCCATACACGGACGAGAGAATGGGCAGGCCCGTCAGCCGGTCATATTGCGGAGAAAGTGTTTCGTTCGGGTCTTTCTTGTTCGTCATTTTGATGGCGCCTTCTCGGCGGGCAGAAAGAAAGTAAAGGTGCTTCCCTGGCCGAAAGTAGAGCTTACGTCGATCGTCCCGCCGTGGGCCTCTACGATCTGGCGGGTGATGGACAGACCCAGACCTGTCCCCCCCAGCTCCGCCGACGGCCCTGATTTCACCCGGTAGAAACGGTCAAATATCTTGTCGACTTCGTCCGCGGGAATACCGATGCCCTTGTCGGTTATCGAGACCCGGAGGCCATCATTCTCCTCCTGTGCCTCTACGGTGACGCTGCCTTTGGATTTCAGAGCCGTAAACTTGATGGCGTTATCCAGGAGGTTTACCAGCACCTGCGAAATTTTGTCCTCATCCACTGAGATATATGGAAGTTTTTTTGAAACCAGAACTTCGATCGCGACGTTTTTTCGGGCGGCCAGAGGCTCCAGAATTTTAAGCGCCTTATCAAGCAGTTGCCTGAATTGAACCGGCTTGCGCTTGAGTTCCTCCTTATGGGCGGCCATGGAGGAGATGTCCAGCAGGCTGATTATGAGGCGGGCCAGGCGGTTGGTCTCATCGTTGATGATGTGCAGGAAACGGTGGCAGATCTCGGGGTCGTCCATGGCGCCTTCCAGAAGGGTCTCCACAAATCCCTTTATGGCGGTGAGCGGCGTTTTGAGCTCGTGGGAGACATTGGCCACAAAGTGGTGCATGGCCTGTTCTATGCGGCGCAGTTCAGTGAGATCCTTAAGAATGGCGATGGCGCCCTGGAGGCGTCCGTCCGCACCTCGCACCGGCAGCATATCGGCCAGGAAGACCTTGTCCCCCGGAAAGATGACGACCATGTCCCGCCTCTTCGCTTCGGGCTCTTTCACAAGGGCGATGAGCGTCCTGGTGAAATCCGACATTTTGAGCGCATCCCAGAGGCTTTTCTTGAGTATCTTTTCCCGCGGGATGGAAAAGAGCTCCGATGCGGCCTGGTTGAAGGCGAGCACCTTTCCCTCGCGGTCTATGGCCATCACGGAATCATCCAGATTGTCCAGGAGTATTTCGTTCAGCCTTCCCAGTGCGCTCCTGGGCATCGCGCTATTCCTTCTCCTCGTACTGGAATTTGTAGCCGATCCCGTGCACTGTCTTGAGGTAGAAGGGGGTGGCGGGATCGTTTTCTATCTTCTGCCGCAGGCGCCGCATGTGGACGTCCACGGTCCGGGTATCGCCGAGATAATCATAGCCCCAGAGCTGTTCCAGCAGGAAATCCCGGGTGAAAACTTTTCCCGCGTTGGCCGCCAGGAGCTTCAAAAGATCGAATTCCTTGGGTTTCAAATCTACAATTTCGCCCTTCTTGCGAACCTCGTGTTTCACCAGGTTGATCGCGATATCGTCGAAGAGGAGTTTGTCCTTTTCCTCGGCCTTGGAAGAGGTTCTCCTGAGGATGGCCTTGACCCTGGCCACCAGCTCGCGGGGACTGAACGGCTTGACTACGTAGTCGTCGGCGCCCAGCTCCAGGCCCAGGATTTTGTCAATCTCCTCCCCCTTGGCCGTGGCCATTATGATGGGAATCTTGGTCTCCTTCCGGAGAGCCCGGCAGACCTCCAGGCCACCCTGGCCCGGGAGCATGATGTCCAGGACGATGAGGTCGGGGCGGTCCTGCTTGGCCAGATTGACGGCCTCAAAGCCGTCATAGGCGCAGATGACGTCGTAACCCTCTTTTTCGAGGTTGTACTTGACGAGCTCCACGATGTTTCGTTCGTCATCCACTACCATGATTTTCTCTTTAGGCATCCTTGTCCACCTTCTTGTTTATTGACATGATTGCGGCCATCCGGCCGCTTGTACGCCCGTCCCGGCGGTAGGAGAAAAACAGATCCTTCCGGCAGGAGGTGCAAAACCCGCTTACGGCAATATTTTCATCATGGATTCCGCTTTCAACAAGCTGCCTCCGGTTGGCATCCCAGAGATCGATGTAAGTGCAATTCCGAGACGGGCTTGTCCCATCACCTTCATCCTGTTCCTTACTTGAAATATTTGCCATTCCATGTATCAAGTCCTGCCCGTAAGGGAATTTTTCGGAAAACCGGGAGGCGACCTCCGCGTCCACCATGAAACAGCAGGGGCCGATAGAAGGGCCGATGGCCGCCAGGATCCGCCCCGGAGCGGAGCCGTATTCGCAGATCATCCGCTCCACCGCCAGAGCGGAAATCCCGGCCAGAGTGCCCCGCCAGCCGGCGTGAACCAGGGCGATCGCCTTCCAATCGGGATCATACAGGTAAACCGGCACGCAGTCGGCAAAGGTCATCGAAAGAGAATATCCCGGAAGGCAGGTGAGAATTGCATCTCCCTCCGGAAGTTCATCATTCCGAAGTTCCCTCTCCGCAACCAGTATTTGGTTGCCGTGGACGATGAGCACCCTGTCCCGGAGAGAGACTGCCAGCGCAGACTCAATTTTTCTTCTGTTCTCCTGGACATGGTATGGCTTGTCCCCACAGAAAAGCCCAACGTTGAGCGTGTCGTAGGGAGTTGCGCTGAATCCGCCCAGGCGGGTTGTAAATGCGGCCAGAACTCCCCCATTCTCCTCGAAGTGGCTGAAAGAGATATAGGTAATTCCGCCTCTTTTCCTCATTATACCATGCGGTTTCATTCCGTCCCACCTTTTTTTTGACTGAGTATCACATCCCAGGGAGAAGCCGCCGCCGGATTTCTCTCTTCAAGGAAGGATAAAGCATTAAAATCAAGGTGCTTCAGGGCTTTTTCCCAGGAAGCGGATGTGCCTTTATCATAGCATTCCAGGAAGGTTTTGGAAAGCCTCCGATCCCCCCTGGAAATGATCGCCTGAATAGAGGCCCGCTCGGGGCTCTCCGCCTGGAGGCTGATTCTGCCCGCTCCCCGGAGCGCTCCTCTTAAAGCGTCCATCTCCTCCCTGAGATGCGTAATAGACGCCATGGGGGCGTTCTGAAATTTGGTCTTCGGCTTGGGAACAAAGGGGGCGACGCTTGCGCTGAAAGCCAGGCCGGGAAAATCCCCCCTTATTTTTTTCAGGAAGGAGGCGATCCTGAAGCCGGAGCCGCTTTTCTCCCCTGGAAGCCCCAGCATGAAATATAGACGGACCTGCCGAATCCCGGCTTTTGAGGCCAGGGCCAGGCTCTGAAAGATTGCTTCGTCCGGTAAAGACTTGCCCAGGGCCGATCTTTCCGCCTCATCCGGCGTCTCCGGAGCCAGGGTCATGGTCCTCTGTCCTCCCCGGACCAGCGCCTCCAGAAGCCCGGCCGAGACGGAGCCGGCCCGCATGGAAGAGAAAGAGATTTCCGCTCCCTCCTCCGCCAGTTCCCGGCAGATGCGCTCAAGATCCGGATGATCGGTGACCGAGGCCCCGAGAAGCCCCACTCTTTTCGTGTGTCCGAGATGCTTCCTGGCCGCCTCAAGAAGGGCGTCCCCCCCCCGCAGGCGGAAGGGGCCGAAACAGCTCCCGATGACGCAGAAGCGGCAGTGCCAGGGGCAGCCGCGCATAAGCTCGATGATAAACGTCCCGGAGAATTCCGTGTCCGGGCTCAGGATCAAACTGTGCGTCATAAAAGAAAGCTCCGGGGGCGCCTGTCTCACGACGCAGGCGGGAGCCCCGTTCAGGGGCTCGATTTCTGAAAGGTGCGCTCCCTGGAAGGAAAAGCGATATAGAGAGGGGACATAGACGCCGGGAATACGCGCCAATTCCCGCAGGAGCTCCGGACGGCTCATGGAGTCTTTTTGCAGGAGGACGCGGTTAAGGGGAGGCAGGACCTCCTCCGCCTCCCCGACCACGCAGAAATCAACGAAGTTGGCCAGCGGATCGGGGTTCAAGGTCGCAACCGCGCCCCCAACGGCCACGATGGGATGCGATTCATCCCTCTCGGCGGCCAGAAGCGGAATGCCGGTCAGATCCAGGATTTTCAGAATATTTAAGATGTCAGGCTCATAGGCCAGAGAAAAGCCCAGCACGTCGCATTCCTGGATCGGCCTCTGCGATTCGAGGGAAAACAGTGCCCGGCCGGAATTAATAAACTCCCGGAGACTTTCGCGATCAGGGAGAAAGGCCCGCTCGCAGGTGACGCCGGGAAGGCCATTTAAGAGGCCGAAAACGGTCTGGAACCCCAGGCTGGACATGCCTGTGAAATAAGTGTTGGGGTAGGCCAGTACCCAGCGAAGCCCTCCCCCCGATGGGGGGGACATAAGCCGGGTCTCCCTGCCCAGCACCTGCCGGGCCTCTTCCAGTAATTTCCAACTCATGCGACGTCTTGCCTTTCCGGAGAGGTAATTCCGTGCCTTCTCTCTGATTCCCTTTGCAGGATGTAGGGCAAGCGGTGCGTAGTGGCAGGGTCACCTGACCCGGCGTTATATGGCATCGCCTGGCCGTTGCTTTTGTTCCGCCCAATTGGTATAATGAAGGCGATTTAAATTCGAGCCCGAGGGTTCGTCGTCAATGACGACATTGGGGGTGGTCGCGGCTTGTTCTGGTTTTTTGTCAGGCGCGGAAGAGCATTATTTTTATTGACATTAATTTTCTTTATTGGTGCCTCGTTTCATATTCCGCTGAGAGCTCAGGATCGCCTCCAGATAATGTGCTCTTCTCTTTTCTCAAAAAATTTTGGCCAATGGATTCCCATACAGGTGACGTTAACGAACAACGGGCCGCTAATTAAAGGACAACTGACACTGGAAGATTCAGATCCTTATTCTGGACACGGCGGCATAGCGGCGGTGTATCAAAAGGAAGTAGAGCTTCCTGCCAATGAAACCAGGAGCTTTTTCTTCTACTATCAAAAAAGCGGTTGCCAGGGTCTTTATCCTCTTCTCAAGCTAACCCAAGGGAATGAAACTATCCTGCAGGAGCAGTTGAATATTAATAAAATACTCGGCTCGCGTTATGAAAATTATGACACAAATATTTTCAATGTCCTCGTTATTTCTTCTGCAAGGGGAAGCTTTAATTTGCCAACCAAAACTGCCAAATATAAGGGACAGGAGCGTAATATTTCAGTATATATAACCGATAAAGATGCACTTCCTCCGCAGTGGATGGGGCTCGACAACGTTGATATGCTCATCATTCACGACGTTCCTCTGGAAAATCTGAGCGATCAACAGTTGGAAGCCATTGGAGACTGGCTCTACCGGGGTGGTCGTCTGATTCTTTCTTATCAAAGTCTTTCCCACTTCCAACCTTCGTTTCTCAGAGGCAGGAGAATTTCTCCAGAAACCTCTAATGAGCCATTTGACATTCTTATTATCGGTCAGGGACGGGTCTATATCCCTTCTTCCTTCGTGGAGGAACGCTTTTTTAACGAGCAAGATCCAACTTTATGGGCGATACCCTTGTCTATTCAGCATCCAGAACCCTCCCCTGAGAAGGGCCTCTCTTACTTAACCTGGGAGAGTCCGCCGCTTTCCCGCATTCTTGCGCCATCGACGATCGCTGTTTTCCTATATCTTCTTCTCTTTTTCCTCATCGTCGGTCCCTTCAACTACTTCCTGCTCAGAAGAAAGGGTCGAAAAGAAATGCTGCTGGTGACCATCCCTGTCATCTCCCTTGTTTTTTCACTGACTGCCTTTCTCTGGGCTACCTGGATGAAAGGCCATGACAATATTCTGACTACATTTTCATGTATCACGCTGTACCAGGGGGATAAGGAAGCCACCTGCAGCACTTACGGGTCTTTTTTCGCCGGCAAAAAAAACATCTATCAACTCAATTTTGCCGATGGTCGCGGGTGCGGCTATGTGTTCGATAGGGATTTCAACCGAAAAAAAATTAAACCCTACGAAATATGTGAAGATGGTGGATGGTCAATATATTTCCCTCAAAATCAGTGGACGCTGAAAAGCTTTATCTTTGAAAGCATCGTAAGGCTCCCCGGAACGATATCAGGAGAACTTTCTTTTGCCGGGTATGAGGAGCCCATCCTCAAGATGAAGAACGACACAGGCTATCACTTAACAAATTGTTATTTGTCTCTTCCAGAAGCCACGTATAGCATGAGAGACATCCCTCCGGGCGAGCATGTGGTCGAAGCAAATACTGAAGATCTGCAGACTCCCGGAAATTTAGATTATAAATCAGCCGTGCTCCAGAGGATGAACAAGGACATGAATTATAGTTACCCCAATAATGGAACATCTCAATATCCTATCATTTGGGCCTATTGTGACGAACGGCCTGTTGGAATCTCACTTGAGCAATTTCCCTGTAAGAGGCATGTTCTAACGTTGTTCGAGATAAGGTTGCGGCCTTTGCATGATTAAGATGACTCGACTTTATAAAACGTACAACGGCCGGGTTCAGGCACTCGACGGCTTGGCTTTGCAAGTTGAGCCGGGAGATATCGTAGGCCTTATCGGTCCGAACGGAGCCGGCAAGACCACCCTGATGAGAATATTAGCCACTCTCCTGGAACCGACATCGGGGGAGGCTTTTATTGGAGGGTATTCAACCACCAGGGAGAGTTGGAAGGCAAGAAGAATAATTGGCTTCATGCCGGATTTCTTCGGCATCTATGACAACCTGAAAGTCTGGGAATACCTCGAATTTTTCGCCCTCTCTTTCAAAATTGAAAAAAACCGTGTAAAAAATTTAATAGCTGAAGTCCTCGAACTGACCAGTCTGAAAGAAGAGCATGATTCTTATGTTGATGAGCTTTCACGGGGCATGAAACAGCGGTTGTGTCTTGCCAGAACACTTCTGCACGACCCGCAGGTTCTTCTGCTCGATGAACCAGCCTCAGGGCTGGATCCAAGCGGGAGGATTATTTTAAGAAAACTCCTCAAGGAACTGAATGTTCGCGGAAAGACCATCTTGATTTCTTCTCATATCCTGCCCGAGTTGGCCGATATTTGCCATTCGTTTGCCATAATTGACCAAGGGCGGCTCCTGGCCAGGGGGAGATACGATGATTTGCTCCAGCAAATAAGTCCCCACCCGGTTTTCCTTCTGTCATTTCTAGGGTCCGGCAATGAGGTTGTCAAAATTCTCTCCTCCCTGAATGGCATTCTGATTCTGGAACAGGAGAAAGACCGAATTCTCTTTAAACTGGAGGGTAATAGAGAAGAGTTACCTCTCATACTAAAAATACTTATTGAAAAAGGCATTCAGGTCATGGGTCTGGAAGAAAAAGAGGCGAACCTGGAAGAGCTTTTCCTCAAAATCACCAGTGGAGCGGCATCGTGAATAAATTCTGGGAAAACCCTTTTTTTATAAGAGAATTGCGTACTTCCCTGAGAGATGAAAAACTTCTCCTCGCAATGATGGGATATCTGGTCGTCCTTTCACTGGTCTGTTTTTTCTTTTTGGTTGACCCTCCGGGCGGGGGGGTTGGCTGGGAAAGTGCCGAGGTTATGTCTTATAGTCTTTTTTTGACCATCGCCGCTGCCCAGGCCTCCCTGCTTTTTTTCTTCCTACCCCTTCTCTCAGCCGCCTCGATAAGCATGGAAAAAGAAAAACGCACCTACGACCTCCTCAGAACGACACTCCTTTCCTCGCAGGAGATTGTCACAGGGAAGCTGTTCGTCACTCTCACCTGGGTCTTGCTTCTTTTCTTCCTCACCCTGCCGCTGTTTTCTCTTTGTTTTTTGCTGGGAGGAATTACTCCCGGGGTTATTCTGGAGTTTTCCTGTTGCCTTTTTGCAGTCTCGCTTTTGCTCAATAGTTTTGGAATCTACCTCTCCACCTGTTTTGAACGCGTGGGCCTCACGGTGGGACTCATGTATGCAGGAATCCTCCCCCTCTCAATTTTTACCTATACCACTCTTACAGGTTTACTAAAAGAGATTTCTTCTTCATCGTTCTTTGAGGGAATCGTTAAGGTGCCTTTTATGAGCTTTCAAATTTCCCTGTGGTTCCTGGTGGTCGCTGAAGTTGCCTGGCTGGTTCCTTTCTTCCTTGAGAAAGCCGCTCAGAATATCGAGCTTGTTCCGAGCAGAAATCCGAAAAATATTCAATGGCTCTTCCTGGTTGGATATTTTATCAACCTTGCGCTTATATTGGGTCTTTTTACCCCCCAGATGGAATTCGGAGTGATCGTGCTGTTTATTCCATGCATCGTAGTCTTTCATCTTTATCTTCTTCTGTTCTACCCTGTCGATTTTAAGAACTTACGTTTCTTCTCAAATTATTATGCTCCATTTCTTTTCTTCGTCTCGTATTTTTCCACTATCCCGTTTGTCGCAGTTATTTCAGAAAAAACTGTCATCAATCCCATCTTTTTTGTGCTGGGGCCGCTTATCATGCTCGACTATTGCCTCCTCAGCCTTCTTCTCAGTCGGCTTTGTCCGAAGAAATGGCACTATCAAACAGCCATGGGAGTCATTCTGGGATTTACAACCATTCTCCTCACGCTCGTCAATAAGGCGTATTGCAGCAATGATTACCTTGCATCTTACATGGGGTTTCTCATCCCATACGTTTCAGTTGCTTTAGCGATTGATAACAATTATAACCTACTAGTGATTCATGCTCTCTGGGCTCATGGCATCCTCTTTTTAGTGCTTCTTCTCCTTAATTTATTCTTTAAATTAAGGTCTCAAGAAACATAGATCGGGCCTAAGACTCTTGCTGCAAAAGCATTCCAGGCAGGTGAGAGTGTTAATAAACTGATACAACATGAATTAGAAGAAGCTGTGTAACAACTTCGTGGACCGGAAGTACGAATCCATCGGGGATAAAAGCCGTTCCGGGAGAGAGGGGACGGGAGAAAAGGACAGCGGACTGGGAGGTCCATATCTTGACATAAGTGCGTGAATTAAGTATAATACAGATACTATGATAAGCAGATTTATAGAAAAACAGATACTTAAAATACTGGAACCTGGGAAGGTTGTCTGCCTCTTGGGCGCCCGCAGAACCGGAAAGACCGTCCTGATTGAACACATCAAAAAAAATATCGGCGGACGGCGAACGCTTTTTGTCCAGGGTGACGACCTGGATGCGGCGGACGTGCTTTCCTCTCCGCGGGCAGAGGTGCTGAACCGGTTTGTTCGGGGCTATGAGTATCTCTTTGTGGACGAGGCCCAAAATGTGCCCAACATCGGGCGGAGCATCAAGCTTTTAGTGGACAGCAACCCCCAAATTGCAGTTCTCCTGACCGGTTCGGCCTCATTTGATCTCAGGAAAAAGGTGGGTGAGCCCCTGGTTGGCCGCGGATTTTACATGCATCTCTATCCGATAGCTCAACTGGAACTTTCCCAAAAGGAAAACATGCTGGAGACCAGGCGAAATCTTGAAGCCCGGCTGATATACGGCGCTTATCCCCAGGTGATAACCTCCGGAAGCGATGACGAAAAACGGCGTCACCTGGTGGCCCTGCGTGACGGTTACTTACTGAAGGATATATTAGTCCTGGACAATCTTAAGGATTCTCTATTCATCTTCAACCTGCTCAGGTTGCTGGCCTTCCAGATCGGCCAGGATGTATCTTTCTCTGAACTGGCTGCCAATTTACACGTCAATGCCAGGACGGTACGCCGGTACCTGGAGCTTCTGGAAAAGACGTTTGTTATCTTTTCACTCAACGGATTCAGCCGCAACCTGCGCAAGGAATATACCAAGTCCCCACGCTATTATTTTTGGGACAACGGCATCAGAAATGCCCTTATCTCCAATTTCAATCCTCTTCACCTGCGGGATGATCAGGGACGGCTGTGGGAGAATTACTGCGTAGTCGAGCGAATGAAAAGGAACGCCTATCGCGAGGTTGGAACAAATTATTTCTTCTGGCGGACCTACGATCAAAAGGAGATAGATCTGATCGAGGAGGGCCAGGGCGAACTGCATGGATACGAATTCAAGTGGGGCCGGGCCAAACCCAGGCCGCCGAAAGATTTTTTAACGACCTATAATGGCTCAAGCTGGCGAGTGATAGACCAGGAAAACTATATTGATTTCATCACGTAGTGCCCCGTATGCAAAAAACAAAACCTGACACCAAATTTTACAAACTTTCTATGGTCGGTAATTAATCCGGCTGCGGGGCGGTCCTGGTCTGACCGATGCCCTGGGTTCCGGTATCGGCACGATAAGGGCGGGGGCGGACGACGTCGAGAATCTTGTTTACGACTGCTTCCAGGCCCTCGTAACTCTTGACCGCCACTCGATCCGCCAATAACAAAGAGTATTTGGCAATCTCGTCCCGGTCGATGTTGTGCCAGATCGGAAGTATTGCCTTCTGTTCCTTCGTCTCAGGCTGGACCAGCGCATCGAGTTCCTTTTGGGGCCAGTCCCTGGAGAAAAAGGCGGGACTCAGGACGACAACTCCATGATGGCAGGAAGAAAGTCCCTTTTCAATCGATCTCATCAGACTGTCTCCAAATTTGAGGGGGACATACCACACCTGCAGTTCATTTGCAACCAGTGCCTCGACAAGATCACGAACGAACGCCTCCTTGTCCTCCGTGGCATACAAGACAAACACATCCCAACCGTTCATAACTATCTCCCTTTTCAACCCGTCCAGTGGAAATTCAAACATCTGGCCCGGTTCTCCTTTCACCTCTTACGCATCCTGCTCCTTTCGGCCTCGGTCGGCTCCGGCGTTATATGGAGTAAATGATTTTTGACAAAATGATATTATTGTGATAGCATATTATTATGCCACGAAAGATACGGCAGCTTATTATGGATTTGGAAAAGGTCGGCTTTGTCAGCAGGGGAGGCAAAGGCAGCCATAGGAATTTCTTGCACCCCAAGTGCCCTTATGTCATTCGGCTGTCAGGGAACCCTGGTGCGGATGCGTTGCCCTACCAGGAAAAAGCGGTAAGTCGGGCATTGAAGGAGGTTTCGCAATGAAGAAAACCGGTGATGATTACCTGAAGATCGTGGAGTGGTCGGAAGAGGACCAGTGTTACGTCGGGACGTCCCCGGGTCTGATTATCGGCGGCGTACACGGAAAAAATCAGAAGAAAGTTTTTGATGAACTCTGTGAAGCAGTCGAGGAAGCCATACAAATACTGCGAAAAGAAGGCAAATCACTTCCGGCGACAATGACCAACAGGAAGTATTCTGGAAAAATATCGCTGAGAATTTCTTCGCAATTACACAAGACTCTTGCCGCTAAAGCATTCCAGGCAGGTGAGAGTGTTAATAAACTGATACAGCACGAATTAGAAGAAGCCATGTAACAATTGCGTGGAATCCATCGGCGATGAGGGCCGTTCCGGGAGTGAAGGGACGGAAGAAAAGGATCGGGTTGCAAAAAAACAAGACCCCAAGCGTGTGTATCGCACAATCGGTCAATCTGGCGGTCGGTAGACGTCGCCGCTAACGGAAATTTCCGCTGAATCAGGGTCTTATGCAAGTTTAAAAGTTTGGAATTTTGTCGCACGTGACTATCATGGGCGTATGCTGCCGGAAATATTCAACCATGGAAGGATCTTCCAACGCCGCTTTTTTTATGATTTCATCTGGAAACACGATTAGCTCGACATCGGATGGGTTAAAATCCAGGTAGTAGTATTCACCCTTCTTTGTTAAGTGAGGACAGGGAGGAGAGGAATCCTTGAGTTCACAAACAATAGTTCTCCACTCCATCTCCTCATAAAAATCTAATTCTTTATCAGGCTCACTAGACATTGACTTGCAATAAGCGAGAAAGGTATTTAATATTCCATTTTCTTCAGCCATATGAAAGAGGTACGCAAAATTCGTATTAACGATCCCATTTTTAGAACTACGAAGGTAAAATACGGGATTGGCTCCACGGTCCATTAAATACTTTCGTGAAAATCCGATGCCAAGTTTTCCATAGCGATCAGCGAAAGTTTTAGCTTGTGAAAGTCGTATTTCTGTAAAACATATCATTGGAATTGACCTGAGAACTACCTCTGTGTTAAAACCACAAATTTTTTCAACGATTTTTGGGGGATGAGCGTAAATACCATCCTTGTAAAATGCCTGCAGGCGCTCAATGTATTCCGGTGGTTGTTTGAAATCCCTACCTGTCCAGTGAACGAGAATATCTGAATGTAAATTCATTGTAGTTTATTTCTCCTTTCCGGATTCTTCGACGAGCTTGATTTCGTCTTTGGTGAGGTCGTAGAGGTCATAGACCAGGCGATCTATTTTCTGGTCAGTGGCCTCGATCTGCCGCTGGATGAGGGTCTTTTCGTGCTCGGTGCGGGCGGCGGGCAGCTTCTTGTGAAGATCCAGCATCTCCTCTACCAGCTTAACCATCCGGTCATGCCGGGCTTTGTCCTTCGGGTCGGAGAAGTCTATTGTGCGGATGGGCAATCGCTCTACATAGATCACCTTAATTTCGGCAAAAACCTTGCCGACCATTTGAGGATTTTGGATTTCAAATATTTTCTGCAATAGCGAGGAATTAAGAAGCCCAAGCAGATAATTATAACTAATCTTCTCCTTTGCTTCATCGTCGAGTTTAATTATATGACAAGAATTAACACAAATCGCGGACTCATTCTCAATAAACGAAAGCAGGTGATCATCTGTTCTCCGCATGAGAATTTTAGGGCTTTCAAATAACTCTGCTGAACGCGGGGCAGCAAGCCAAGGTCCGTAAAGCACAAACTCCTTAGTTGGCTTGCAGTTATAACGCGAGATCGCTTCGCCTCTATAAAGCGGCTTCCAAGACTGGGGACATTCGCCTCTCTTAGAGAACGGCCGTTCTTTCATTGTTTTGTCGGTTTGCGGTGGTGTTCCTTTGCCTTTCTCGTACATCTTCACGCCAGCTTTTACTATCGACAAGTTAGCGAGAGGCACTGAGTGAAATGCTATACGAGCCAGCAGTTTCTTGTCTTCCTCAGTGTTGCGGTAATCGATTTTGAATAGATCCTGTTTTAGTAGTTCATCCACTCGTCTCCGATACTGATGTTGACCTACTTGAACCTCAATGGCATGATCATTGTTTGGCTTGTTGTTCTGAGCAAGGAATACAAGCGTATCCACAATGGCGTTTTTGAAAACCCAGCCTGACTGCCAGATTCGAAGTAATTTCCATTCTTGCAACAAAGCTCGTCTAAAGTCGTCACAGTTTTCAAGGTCGCAGAACGTGTTCGGTACGATGAAAGACAGAGTGCCGATAGTACGCAAGAGTTGCATTCCTTGAATCATGAATAGGCAGTAACTGTCTGGGTATTTTCTCGCACTGCCAAACTTTCTCATAAGGTGAGCTAACTCTATTTCGTCGAATGAAATACCATACGGCGGGTTGCCAATCACGGCGTCGAAGCCGCCGGAGCGCATGATCTCCGGGAACTCGCGCTCCCAGTCGAAGGGGTTGATGCGGCGGCGCTCTTCATCCGAAAGTCCGGTCATATCGAAGTCCGGGCCTATTAAGGAGTTGCCGCACTTGATGTTGCCGCCCAAGTCGGGGAGCGCCCGCTCCCTGAAAAATTTAAGTTGTTTCTTTACGCTCTCCTCGGTCTCGTTCTCCAATACTTTGAGGAGAAGCGAGAGCTTGGTCACCTCCACGGCCTGCGTGTCGATGTCCACCCCGAAGATATGGGCGAGCAGGATGCGCTTTTTCTCCGTCGAAGTAAGGCGCCACTCGCCGGAGCGGTATTGGAAAATGACGGGTTTTTTTCCTCCCGAATTTTTGGTGGCCCCGTCCTGGACATACCAGTCCCGGTGCCAGTCGAGAAGATACTGGTAGGCCCCGATCAGAAAGGAACCTGAACCGCATGCGGGATCGAGTATCTTGAGTTTGGCGGCTTGCTTCGGAATCTTTTCTTCAAGAAGTTTCCCAACCGTGTTTTTGACGATGTAATCGACGATGTAGGCGGGCGTGTAGTAAACACCCCCGGCTTTCTTGACCTCGGGTTTTTCCTCGATTTTGGCGTGATGGCCTTCAGTAAGATGAATGACCTGGCCCAAAAACTGTTCGTAGACCTGGCCCAGAATTTCTACGGGCAGGACCGAGAAAGCAT
>JAZDOK010000088.1:0-6966 GCA_043798715.1 bacterium | reverse complement strand
AGGTGAAGGCGCCGGTCGCCGTCGCCGCCTGGCCGTCGGGATTGGTCACCACTACATTGACCTGCCCCGCGGCATGAGCGGGGGTGGTCGCCATGATCTGCCCTGGGCTTACAAATGTCACGCCCGTAGCAGCCGTGCCGCTGAACGTTACCGCACATCCGCTCACAAAGTTGGCGCCGTTGATAGTCACCACCGTCCCGCCGCTCGCAGGGCCATTGGCTGGGACAAGAGGCAGACTTATTGCCGGGGCCGGGTTGAAGGTGAAGGCGCCGGTCGCCGTCGCCGCCTGGCCATCGGGATTGGTCACCACTACATTGACCTGCCCCGCGGCATGAGCGGAGGTGGTCGCCATGATCCGGCTTGAGTTTACAAACGTCACGCCCGTCGCAGCCGTGCCGCCGAACGTTGCCGTGCATCCGCTCACAAAGTTGGCGCCGTTGATAGTCACCACCGTCCCGCCGCTCGCAGGGCCATTGGCGGGAACAAGAGGCAGACTGATTGCCGGGGCTGGAGGAGGCGCCGGGAGGACGGTAATTGAAAGCTCCCTGCAGTAATATCCGGAGGTATCATCCATTACTTTAGCCCTAAATAAATACGTGCCAAGAGCAGTAGGAATACCGGTAATAGAGCCTGTATTCGCATTTATGGCCCGTCCCGGGGGCAAACCAATTCCTGTGTATAGAGCAGAATTTACATTGGTCAACGCAGCGGCGTTGTTATATGAGGAAAGAGTATAATGAGTTCCATCCCCCCCTGAGATGCCGATGGTGGGCGTCAGACCCGTATTCCCGTCACCATAGTTGAATTTGATCTGCCCTTCTCGATAGAGAACGACTTCAAGATTGACTTTGCCGCCATCATATACTTCTCCACACCATCGAATAATTACATAATCGGCATTTTCTGTAATATAGATATCTTCCCCCGACTGGACAGTGCCATCAGTCCTCAGGTCATCCCAGAGCGGCGCAATGCGGATATTTGAATTTAATTCCGCATCGGTATTTGTCCAGTCGGAACCATCGCCATTCCCCAGTTCCAGGTAACCGTTTGGAGAAACCTTAACACTGTTATATGTATTTCCATAGAAGTCAAAGGCAAAAGGCAGGTTGTAGGTCCAGCAACCTTCGTCTGCTTTCCAGTTCTGAGCCGTGCCGCCTCCCACAAAGGTGTGGGTCGCCAGGGACTCCCCGTAATTGACAGGGAGGATCGAAAAAGTATAGGGAGGAAAGCCGCCGGCAGCGGCAATAGCGCCTGAATACGAAGCACTCAGGTTCCCGGCGGGCAGAGACATTGTCGTTATCACCAGCGGTCGCAGCGTGAAGTCGCCGTTGCTCATGTCCGAAACAGCGCCGTTTAACTCATAAGTCACTTTGATTCGGTAGAGAGTCCCCTCGGGAAGGGCACCCGGATTCCAGGAATAGGTTCCGGACAGAGCTGCTATTCCTGTAGCGACATTATTCCAGGTAGTGCCGCTGTCCGCCGAATATTCCAGCTTTACCGTGTCGCTGGAGCGCCAATCAAAGCCGGAAGCCGTCCAGGTGACATCGTGGGTCCCGCTCCAGGTTTCGCCTCCATCGGGAGAGGTCACGGTCAGAGCCCGGTTCCCGATATTGTTGATTGTAAAGTCCGAGTTACTGGCGTCGCTTATTTGCTGAAGGGCCGTGTAAGAGACCCTGACCCTGGCGGTAGAGGAACTGCCGGCCGGAGAAGATGAGGTGTCTAATGAATAGGATCCCGGCGAATAATTTGCCTGACCAACGTATCTCCAGGAATTCCCTCCATCGTCTGAAAATTCTATATTAACTTTATCGCCTGCCGTCCAATCGCTTCCCCCGGTTGTCCAGGTAATGGTTTGAGTTCCATTCCATATTTCACCGCCATCAGGGCTGGAGAGAGAAATGGTGCGGTTGGTTTTATCTATGGTTTTGGAAAGATTTACATAAACGGTGCCGCCGTTTATCGTGGTTCTGGGCACTTCGGTAGAGGTAGTAACACTGCCCTCATATTCTACCGCAACATAGGTTACAGTTCCGGTTCCGGAAGCTGCATCGTCTTCAACCCCGAGAAAATAACTGCTGGGCACATTATCCGGAATTACATTCCAGGCGTCGCTTAAGTCAACCACTACTTTCTTGCTGTTATCAACGGCAATATCTCCGCCCTGGTTGTTGAAAAAAGTCCTGCTCCAATCAGGAGATGCCGGGGACCCATGCCCAAAAGTAATATCAAGCTGCCCGCGTTTTGAGTGATTCAGACCGAAGACGCCCAGAACCCTGGGCTGATAAGCGGTACGATCGCACATGAAGGCGGCGTCTTCCGAGGTGAGATCCCGCACATATTCATAGGACATCCAGAAAAAACCCGAATTCCCCCACCAGCCACTTCCCCAGGAGTTTACCCCCTTGAAGGCTCCGTGTTTCGTCCCTGTTCCGTCATTGTAGGTCTTAGTGTCATCGTAGCCTATAATGGTGACCGCGTGGCCGCCCCTCACCGCTCCCACGTTAGTATAAATCACCCCGTTGTCAAATCCATAGGAGGGAGAGGAAGGAAGACTGGCGCCATAATAGTTATCAAAGCTTTCGGTTACATTGAAGCAGATAACGGCTATTTCTCCGTTGGCCAGAAGCTGTTTTAAATTGCGAATTCCTGCATCCGTGTGGATATTTATTTCGGCCGCATACTGTGCCCTGTAGGGAAGAGCGTTCCGCCACTGAGATTCCGAAGGCCATGATGTATAATCAGAGTCATAGGGCAGGCTCTCCCAGGTGGCGCACCCTTTATCCACTATAAGCTGCATCGCCGGGAGCGGGTTTGACCCCTCATCGATTCCCCTGTTTATCTGATTATAAACAAACTTGGGACTGAACTGATGAGCGGTATTAGTGGTGAGATCCGTCCAATTGTGCTCCCGGGCCTCTTGATATGTTTTGCAATAGTAGGCGGTGGAAAAACTTGAACAAGAACCCAGAGGATTTTGACTTTTCACCGGTGGAAGCCAGCCGGTCGTGCTGTTGTCCACAACGGAAAGCATTTTCAGCAGCTCGCTTTTCAAAGGCTTATGAATACCTTTGGCTTTTAATTCAATCGCTTTTCTTTTTCTGGAAAAATCGTTGGGAACAACCTTGTCGACTTTTACAATTTTGTCCTTCAGATATTCTTTTTCCTCCGGTGTTAAAGGACGATACCCGAGCGGCATGAGTTCCCGGGGACTCTTACTATTGCTTACATCGACCTTCTCAATATTGCTTCCGCAAGAGGAAAGAAAAAGGGAAAGGAACAATATGACGATCCCTAAGAACTTATTTTCTACCCTGATGTTAATTATTTTCTTATGCATCGGTTTCTATCTTCTCACCATCAGATGCCCGGCCGTCCAGGTGAGATTCCGGAAAGAAGCGGAACTTCCGGTCTTGAGGCAGGCCTGGGGCTGTTTGCGGGAGGTATCAATTTCGATTTTGCAGAGCGTTCCCGGTTTCAGGGAGCTTCCGGGCCTGAAGTGAATGACCGCCAAATCCCTCGAACCGCTCAGGGTCTCCCCTTTAAGGGTGAGGCCGACATCGAGAAAAGCCGTATCCTGGGAGGCCGAAGAACGGGATTGGGCCGCCAGAAGTCCGCCGGCCAGCGAAGAGGCTTTTTCCACCCCGTTCTTGCCATAGGAAGTATTGACGGTGATTTTTGCGGGATTGAATTTAAGGAAGAAGGCAAAGCCGTTGAGGTCATTCAGGGACTTATTGAGCCTGATGGTCACCGAAATGTCCGAATCCGTCGCGGACACATAGTGGCTTGAAATGACGAGCTCCTTCCTGGGCGTGACGGTAATCGGCTTTAAAGCAGTGTTTGCGCCTGCAATTACAGAAACATTGCCGGAAGATGCGCCGGAAGGAACGAGGCAGATGATTTCATTATCCTGCCGCGACCAGTAATCCTGCGGGCTTACCGACAGATTATTGAATTTCACCTGGGGATTGTTCCCGAAATTGACGCCATATATCTTAATCGGGCCGCCCTCATCGGGAGGCTCCGGCTCAAAATAAGCAATGGCGGGGACAAGGCTGGGCTGGGTCGTCGGCGGGCCTCCAGGCTGAATATCCAGGGAAATAACCTGGTTGGAAGCAGTGGAACATATTTTCTCAATCAAGGCATAACCCGACTTGACGATATGGATGAAATGCTGCCCGGAAGGAACACCATCTATCCTGAAATAACCGTCGGAATCCGTAGTGGCTGTCTGATCGAGTCCTTCCACCCTCACGGTGGCCTCTGCTAGGGGAACCGGAGCTTTTTTGGCCTCCGAAACATAGACATGCCCTTCAATTGCGGCTTTCCCGGACGGGGAAGCGGTGGGGAAAGGACTTGACGTCACCACCGGAGCCGGGTTGGAAGGACTGCTTCCACCGCCCCCCCCACCGGAACAGCCTGAAAGAAGGAGAAGGGAAAAAAATACCAACAAAAGCGAAACGCACGGCCTGATATATATTCTTGTCATCTCCACTCTCCCTGTCTATTATACTTATATATAACGTCAATTCTCCGGCAGTCAATAAGCCCTATAAAGCTTGTCGTCTCAGGCCCGAGAGCCATGATCCCCGTGACAGAATCATCGGGGCCACCTGAACGTCCACTCCAAGGAAAATTTATCACCCGTCCAGAATCCTTTGTGAGTTGAATGCAACCGTAATCGCCGTTACAAAAAAGGAATAACGTGTCTGATTTCAGGCTGAAAGATCATCCGGTCCTCCGGGTTTCGGAACGTCAATATGTCGGGTTTACCTTCAACGGCCGCAAGTGCCTGGGAGTGCCGGGAGAGGCCATCTCCTCGGCTCTCTTTGCCAACGGAATCAGAATTTTCGGGACGCACCACAAGGACGGCTCTCCGCAGGGTATTTTCTGCGCCAACGGCCAGTGCGCCCAGTGCCTGGTGCTGGTGAATGGCCTTCCAGTCAAGTCCTGCATGACTCCACTTAAGGCGGACATGAAAATTCGCTCCTGCGAAGGACTCCCGGAACTCCCCGTATTCAATGGCCGCCCTGGATTTTCAGAAATTGAAACTCTCACCTGCCGCGTACTAATCCTGGGAGCCGGCCCGGCAGGCCTGGCGGCGGCCATTGAGCTGGGAAAAAGGAAGGTGGACACCCTTCTCGTGGACGATAAGTCCCAGGTGGGGGGGAAGCTGCTCCTGCAGACCCATAAATTTTTCGGTTCCGTCGATGACTGCCATGCCGGAACACGCGGAGTGGACATCGCCGGCATACTGGCGGAGGAGCTCAGGGCGCTCCCGAGTGTCCGCATACTGCCCGACACCACGGCCTGCGCCGTTTTTTCGGATAAAAAGGCCGGCCTTCTCACGGGCGACCGCTACCGCCTGGCCGGCTTCGAAAAGCTGCTTACCGCCACCGGGGCGAGGGAAAAGTCCCTCCCCTTCCCCGGATGCACCCTTCCCGGAGTCTATGGAGCCGGGGCCTTCCAGACCCTGGTCAACCGCGATCTCGTCAAGGCCGCCGGAAAGCTTTTCGTGGTCGGCGGCGGCAACGTTGGACTCATCGCGGCCTACCACGCCATCCAGGCCGGGATAAAAGTCGCCGGGCTCGCGGAGGCCTGTCCCGAGTGCGGCGGCTACAAGGTTCACGAAGACAAGATCCGCCGTCTCGGCGTTCCGCTTTATACCTCCTACACGGTGCTTCGGGCCGGAGGCGACGGGAAGCTCGAACGGGTGACCATCGGCGAAGTGGACGGGAATTTCAAGGCCCTCCCGGGCACGGAGAAGACTTTTGAAGTGGACACCCTCCTGGTGGCCGTGGGCCTAAATCCCGTGGATGAGTTTTATAGAAAAGCAAAAGAGTTCGGATTCGAGACCTGGGCGGCCGGAGACGCCGAAGAGATTGCTGAGGCCTCCAGCGCCATGTTCTCGGGCAAGATTGCAGGTCTTAAAATTTTAAACTCCCTTAAGAGCAAGGGCGGGCCTGAAACCCGCTCCTGCTTACATATTCCCAAAGAATGGGAGCAGAAAGTCGAAATCCTGAAATCCCGCCCCGGCCGCACGGTATTGGACACCGGGGAAGAGCGCCCGGGGAAAGTCTTCCCGCGCATCCACTGCGTGCAGGAGATACCATGCAACCCCTGTGTCACCTCCTGCCCCAAGCTCTCCATCCGGATTCCGGACGATAGCCTCATGGGCCTTCCCGGATTTTACGGAGAGTGTTCCGGGTGCGGAATGTGCGTGGCCATCTGTCCGGGCCTGGCCATCACGCTGGTGGACTTCCGGGAAAATGAGGAGCTTCCTTTTGTCTCCTTCCCCTTCGAGGCGGACAAGCAGTTTCTTGTGAAAGGAAAGGAGTATCCCCTCATGGATCGCGGCGGCAGGGTCATCGGCACGGGGGAATTTGAAAAATCCCGGGAGATAAAAAAAATCCGGGGCACGATTCTGGCTGTTTTTCGGGTGCCCGCCGATATCGCTCTTAAAGCCGCATCTTTTCTGCTTTTCTCAAAAACTTCTGCTCAAGTCGGTGAGGCGCCGTTGGGTGAAACAGCGCCCGGCTGCATCATCTGCCGCTGCGAGCGGGTCGCGGAGGGAAAAATTCGGGAGGCCATTCGAGGCGGCATCCGGGACCTGAACCGGCTCAAGGCCGTAACCCGCGCCACCATGGGCGCCTGCGGCGGCAAGACCTGCACTCCCCTCATCGAGCGGATTTTCCGCGAGGAAGGCGTTCCGCCGGAGGAAATAACCCCGAATACCATCAGACCGCTTTTCGTGGAAGTGCCACTCGGCGTCCTCTCCGGCCTCAAGGAGGGTGAGGATAGATGAAACATAACTACGATGCCATAGTGATCGGCGCCGGCTCGGTCGGCCTCCCGATAGCCGGAAACCTGAGGGAGCAGGGATTAAAAACCCTGGTAATCGAAGAACTCCCCTCCCCCGGGCAGGGCCAGAACAAGACGGCCATCGGAGGCATCCGGGCCACTCAC
>JAZDOK010000043.1:0-3270 GCA_043798715.1 bacterium | reverse complement strand
AGTCCGGCGCCCATGGACACATAAGGAAGGTTCAACTGTTTGCCCAGGGCGATAACGATATCTTCCTCTGTCACCACGCCCATTTTCAGGAGGAGCTCACCGAGCCTTCCGCCTTGCTTAGCCTGGACCTTGATCACTTCATCCAGCTGGCTCTGGGTGATGATCCCCTCTTTGATGAGGATTTCGCCTAATTTTAAGTAAGGGCGTGCCATCGGCTTTTCAATCTTCCCATCTTTCCAACATGTTGTCAACCTCTTCCTGCCGCACGACCCTCGTGGATTGTTCGCGGAAAGAGGCCACGGCAGGCGTCGGAGTCTCCACCCTGGCCCTGGCCATGTCCTCCTCATGGGCGATGATGCGAGGGGTGATAAAAACGATCAACTCCCTCTCGTCATTTGTCCTGTTCTTGTGGCGGAACATCGCTCCCAGGAAGGGGATATCGCCCAGGAAAGGCACTTTCTTGATGGTGATCTCGTCGCTCGTCCTGATCAGACCTCCGACGACGATCGTCTCTCCGTGTTTGACAACGAGGGTCGTCGTCGAAGAGCGGATTTCGGGATCTTTGAAAGTCTGCCCCTCGAACGTCCCTCCTGTTTTGGCCACCGACACTGAAGGCTGAATGAACATGGTGACCATTCCGCTGCGAGTGTCCACCTGGGGGGTCACTTTCAGCAAAACCCCCGTCTCATACCTTTCGGCTTCTTTGGTCTGCGTCGCTGCCCCCTCGGAAGACTGGGTCGTTGTTTTTACGCCGATGGCTTCCTGGGTCGTTATCTTTATTTCAGCGGTCTCATTGCTCGTCGTCAAGATCCTCGGCCTTGCCAGGAACTTTGTGCGGGTATCGGTGGTCAGCAGGTCCAGAGTCGCCTGGAAGACAGCGGCGCTCAACGTCCCGTATGTGAAGGCGGGGCCGGCGACTTGAAGATTGTCTGTTGAGAAAGGAAATTTTGTGCCCCTGGAAGCCCCTGTGAGCTGCATCACGCTAGATGAGGTGTCCATACCCATTTCATCGACGACTTTCTTGGAGACATCCAGCATCTCCACCTCGATCATGACCTGGGGCGCAGAGACGTCAAGAAGCGCGACGACTCTATCGATCACCTCAAACTGGCTGGGGATGTCCGTGATGATGAGGCTATTGGTCCTGGGTTCTGACATAAGTTTGCCGTTTGAAGTCAGGACTCCTTTCACAGCCTCTTCGATGCCGCCTCCTCCGGCAGGGGCAGCGCCCGCAGAGGCACCAGCCGCCCCGCCCGCGGCACCGGCAGCCGAACTGACGCTGGCAATAGCGCTCTCCAATCTGGAGGCTTTCAGACGGGCGTACTTCAGATAATAGATCTTAGTGACCGTCTCCACCTCGGGCCGGCCCCACTCTTTGACGATAAAAATGTTGCTTCCCGGATCAAGGTCATATTTCAGGTTATTGGCGGACATGATCTTATTGAGAGCCTCTTGAAGCGGTACGTTGTCCATATAAAGCGTGACAGTCCTCTCCTGTACGTTCGAAGCAGCGATAAAATTCAAACCGGCTTGCTCTGAAAGGATCTTCAGGATATTTTTTAAGCTCGCGTCTTTAAAATCCATGGAGATCCTGCGGTACGACTCCCTGGCGATCAATTCCGAGGAGTAAAAGTCAAAGTCCGAAGCAGCCACAAAATAGACGAAAAAACAGAAAAAGAACAGGATGGTGACGGTAACGCCCAAACCTCGTTTGAACCAAGACGGGTTCAATGGAATCATTTATTCTCCTCCTCTTGCGCCTCTTCTTCCGGCGGTCTCACAGCTCCGCTGGGGCGCTTCATAAGATACTCTTTATCGTTATATTTGAAAAGGATCCCTTCTTTGGAAATATCGATGATTTCGGCTCCATTGACGACGTCGCCTTTTCCGACGACATCGCCGTTGATGATGGCTTTAGGTTTTGCAGAACCCCAGACGATCCCCGTGACCGCTAATAACGTATAATCAAACTCCTCAGGCGTCTCCGGCTCGGCCTGCGGCAGTGACGGCTGCTGGCCCAAGGCGGGGACCTCGTCGGAAGGCAGATAAGATTCGAACGGGTCCTTCAATTCCGGCCATTCCGGCATCCGGGAGGCCTCCTCGTCCTGGACAGCACCCCCGCCTGGTATCTCTGCCCCCTGTTCTGAGGGAGGAGCAGGCGCAGCCTCCTGGGCCGCTGGAGGAACGGGCCCTGGCCCCTGAGCTAAAGCAGGGCCCCGCCCGGAACTCAAAACTCCCAGGAGCAGGGACGCTAAAAACACGCTCATACGTCTTGTCATCTTAGATATCATTTCATGTAGACAGCCTCTAGCTCAAGGCCCACTCCCAGCAGAAGTTCCCTTTCCGCCGTATTCATCCTGGCCATCGGGCCGGCTGCGACCGTCTTTACCCTCAATAACATGGGATATGTCTCCAGCCTTCTCATGAACCGGAAGAGGTCTTTGTATGTGGCTTCGCAGCTCAACCCAAAAGGGATAAGGATATAATTCTTCTCGTCCCTCTTTTCTTTGGGGGAGATATCCCTGATCTTGATCTGAGATTCAAGGCCGATATTATAGATCTTTTCGATGATGGCATTGGTATCCAGCGTATCCCAGCTTTTGGCTTTGAACTGTTTGATATTCTCGTTTAAGAGGACGATGCGGTCCAGGGACTTGCCTTTTTCTTCTTCGTCTGTGATCGATCCCTTCAATTGCACGTATTTCGCCATCTGTTTTTGATAAACAATGCGCGAGCCCGCGAGCGAGGCGACGATAAAGATGATGACCACGATGTTGTCGCGTTTTGTGAAGATCGTTTCGAACAGGTTCTTCTCAGCCACCCTTCTAACCTCTCTTCTCGCAGTGAACGTCGAACTGTAAATAAAAGATATCGCCCTGGACTACCGCTTCGCGGTAAGATTTTAAGTCGATGAAGGTCAGGTCCCGGCTGAACTCCGCATTCTGCCGCAAGTTCGTGATGAACTTGTTGATATTCTCAGACCGCTCTTTTTCTTCCGGCGCATAGGAAGAACAACCCATGTCGAGGGCCATGGGCATGCTCGCATAGGAGAACACATTGAGCCAGACGCCGGCGGGCATCAGGCGGGGCAGGAGGATCAGCTTCTTATAAAAGGGGGAGTACTTTTCCTGTAATCCCCGTAAGTCCCGCTCCTTTTCCTGGAAAAATGTCTCGCTGGCCTTAACACTCTCAAGGGTGGACACGTCCACGCCCGGCAAGAGCGGCGGCTGTTTCACCGAGGCGGCGGCATATTCCTTCTCTAAGGGGAAC
>JAZDOK010000025.1:0-3505 GCA_043798715.1 bacterium | reverse complement strand
CTTCCCGCTCCGGCCGCGCATCTGGTTCACCACATCGGCAACCATCCGCACGCCGGTCGCCCCGACCGGGTGCCCGCAGGATTTAAGCCCCCCGCTGGTATTGACCGGAAGCTCTCCGTTGAGGGCCGTGACGCCCTCCGTGATCAACCGCCCGCCCTCGCCCCGGCCGCACAGTCCCAGATCCTCGTAATTGATCAGCTCGGTAATGGTGAAGCAATCGTGGACCTCGGCCACATGAATTTCCTTGCGGGGATTGCGGATCCCGGCTTGACGGTAGGCCATGGCGGCCGCCTCACGGGTCGATTTAAAACCCAGGAAGTCGTTATCTTCCTGGAAGGGCATGCTGAAATATCCATACGTCACGGCCAGGCCCATACCCTTAATCAATACATAATCTTTCTTTAATTCCCGGGCGACCTGCGGCGTCGTGAGGATCACCGCGGCGGCGCCATCGGTCGTGGGGCAGCAATCGAAAAGCCCCAAGGGGTCGACCACCATGGGAGCCTTGAGGACCTGCTCTTCCGTGATGGGCGAGCGGAAATGAGCCTTGGGATTGAGCGATCCGTTGGAGTGATTCTTCACGGCCACCTTGGCCAGCGTCTCCTTTCCATAGCCGTACTGGTGGAAGTAGCGGGTGGCAATCGGAGCGAAGATCCCGGGAGCCGTCCGCCCTTTGGCAATCACCGGGTGAGTCTCCTGGATGTGCCGCGCGACCAGGCTTCCCCTTGGCGGGACCTCGCGCATCTTTTCGGCCCCCACGGCCAAAACCATTCGGTACTCCCCCGCGGCGACGGCAAAGGCAGCGTTACGTATGGCGTCCATTCCCGAGCAGCAGTAAGCGGAGACCCGGGTCACCGGCCGCGGATAAAAGTTGAGGGGTTCGGCCAGCGAAGCGCCGGCATCCCCTTCCAGGCCCGTCAGCCCCGGGGAAAGAGTGCCCAGCCAGGCCGCATCCATATCTTTGGTCTCCAGGCCGGCATCCTGATAGGCTTCGTACACCGCCTCCAGGGCCATGTCCTGGTAGGTCATCTCGAAGTTCTCGCCGAACTTGGTTGCTCCCACTCCGATGATGGCCACTTGGCTCCCGATGCTCATCTCCACACCCCCTCTTTTATTCTAATATTCTAATGGACGGAGCTTCCAGAAATAATTATAGAACCCTCCCCCTTCATGAAACTTGCGGAACGTCATTTCTACGGACATCCCGATTCGCACCCGGGTCGGATCGCAATCGGTGAGCTGGCCATAGAAACGGCCTCCCCCGTCCATGTCCGCCACCACCATGACCGTGGGGGTATCGGGGCTGGGGTAAAGATAATCTTTGGCAAAGGTATAGACCTTTCCTCTCCGGGGAAGCTTGGCATCCTCATACTCATCCTTGGCCGAACAATTCTGGCAAACCCGTCTCCGGGGAAAGGCGAAGGTCCCGCATTTCTTACAGCGAGTGCCGTAAAGCTGAAGGTTTTGCTTCTTCTCCTTCCAAAGGAGAGGCCAGGAGGAATAAGGCTCCAGGGGTTCGGTCGGTAAGGTCTTTTGGAATCTGAGAAATTTATCGTAATTCTGGAGAGGCCGCTTGTTCCCTTGAGAATACTTGAGGCCCCGCTTTTCCCGGAGCCGCTCGATCTCCGGGGTCACCTGGATAATGAAGGCGTCGCTGACTCCGGCCCCGTAGCTGCAAAGGAGAATCCGTTCGCCCGGTCTCGCCTTTTCCAGAACGGCGATGAGCTGGAGAAGGGGGGCGGCTGTCCCGGTATCTCCCACCGCGGCCAGCAGCGGATCTTCCATAAAAGATCCGGGGGGCAGGTTGAGGCTTTTCACCAGCCGGCTGTAGGCCCGATGGTCCGGAGCCGAGAGGACAAAATGGGTGATGGCGGAAATATCGGTCTCGTATTTCTTTAAGACTCCCTCCACGGCCTTGCGGATGATCCGGGAATAACCGTAGGGCTGGGTAAAGGCCGGATCTTCTTTCCGGAGAAAAGGATCATCCTCTTTGCGCCAGGCATCCATGAATTCCTCGGAGTGGCAGTAGAACCCTTCGAGGGAAGCGGCGATTCCTTGGTCGCCCAGAAGAATCGCGGCGGCTCCATCCCCGAGAAGCTGCTCCGAATCGGACCCCGGCTCGGCCCGGCGCGTGTCCGCCGCCGCCACCAAAACCTTGGAGGCGCCTCCGCCCTTGACCGCATCCATGGCGATTTTCAAAGAGGCCGTTCCTCCCCGGAGGGAAGATAATTGATCGGCCGTGAAGAGATCCTCGCGAAGGTCCAAGGCGGTGGCGACCAAAGTAGAGGCTTGCTTTTCCAGGTATGGAGAAGTGGTGGAAGCGAAGATGAGGCCGTCCACCCCTTTGGGATCCATTCCTTGAAGGCAATTCGCGGCGGCCTCCGCCGCCATGGTCAGGCTGTCCTCGTCGTGGTTGGCGACCGCCCGTTCCCCGGGGAGAAATCGGGGACCCCAGGCTTTCGCGATCACATCGCGGGGCAAACGATACTTCGGAACATAGGCACCGTAACTCGTAATCCCGACCATTGGTATCCACCTCCCTCTTTCAGGGTCCGAAGAGCGGCCCATTCAACAGGACGGCCTTTCATCCCGGCGCAATGCCCAACCGGCCACCCAAAATTATCATATAACCCGATCCTTGGCAATCGTATCCAGCCCCCTTCACTTTGCCCACCCCGTTTGGGACCGGGGCCTAAAACCCCCAAAGGTCCGGAGCCGAATGATGATGGGCATTGATTCCACTTTTAGTTATTGGAGAAGGGAGGGGCCGGAACCTTGCGGCAGAGGTTCCAGGACATTTCGGAAGGCACATGGCGGAGAAGAAAAATCTCACCCTCCGCCGCCTTCACTTTGAAATACTCATAACGGGTCGTGGGAGGCGTCGGGCCTTCTTCATACCACCGGTCCAGGATTTCCCGGATCTCGTAGTGCTTTCCCAGGTGGATGAAGACCCGCGGGCTTTCTTCCCCTTTATATCCCGCATGACATTCCACTTTAATTTTTTCAAATATCCATTCTTTGGGCATATTCAAAAAAACGGCCTAAGGCATGAGGTGTATGGCGTATGGAGGAAAAAGTGTCAGTTAAAGACAGTGCCTAAAGTTCGAAGTGCCCTAAAGTGCCTAAAGTTATAAAAGTGTCAGTGTTTAGTATCAGTAAGAAACAATGCCTAAAATGCGCTAAAGTGCCTAAAATGCCTAAAGTTAAATATTCTTCGAATAATAAGTTACGGCAGCACGGCAACACGGCAGCACCTCTTTTCCGTCACTCCTCACCCTTCCCTTCTCACGCCTCACGCCCCCCAATTTATTTACTGCCCCTTGCGCCCTATACCTTACGCCATGAGCCATACGCCTGTACTGACTGCAGCACGGCGACACGGCAGCACCCCCGAGGGGGTCACGGCAGCACTTTTATATTGCCTTACGCCTTGCGCCTGTTCTTACAACATCTTAAACACAATCCCAACCTTCAACCACCCCTCTTTGTAAGGGAGGGGCGCAGC
>JAZDOK010000022.1:0-6701 GCA_043798715.1 bacterium | reverse complement strand
CATCCGTGGAGACGAACACAAATTAATCCCAAAAAGAGAGAACAAATTCCACAACTGACATCAGCTCTGTCATAAATCAAACTCAGGGGGGTGACATTTTCCTAGAACAATTTGGGTGACATTTTCCCTGGACATTGACACTCGCATTCTGGCTGACACCTCTCAAAATGTTCAGTCGGGCGCATGCCGGCGGGCCATGTTGCTGTCAGACAGAGTCCGATTCCCGGCCGGTTTGCAAAAAAGATACAGGGATGCCCGGTATCTTTTCCTGGTGTTGGCTTCCCTGGCCAGGTAGGTCTTGTCAATTATACTTACCTCCACCGGGATCAGGGCCGGAATCTTTTCACCCTTGAGGAATTTTTTCACGGTTTCTATGGTCTTCCTGCCGATTTCCTTCGGAAACTGCGCCACGTCTCCCTTGAGGAGCTTTCCCATGAATTCGGCGGCCTTGCGCCCGCCCTGGACGTTGTCCGAGGCGACGTGGCATTCCACTTTTCCGCCCTCCGCGGCGATGTCCGCAGTGAAGACGGGAATTTTCGCGTTGTTGGCGGTCTGGATGGCCTTTTCCACACCCTTGGAATCAACCGGGCAGATAATGAGGGCATCCACCTTCTGTACGGCGAAATCCTCGACGTCGGAGACCTGTTTGGCCATCCTGAAATCCGCATCCCGGACGATGAGATCGAAGCCTTCTTTTTCTGCTTCCGCCTTGAGACCCTCCTCCAGGTCCTTGTAGAAATCGTGCTGCCGGTTGGGGAGGGAGACGCCGAGCCTTGGCTTTTCCGCCGCCGGCCGGGTCTGGGTCGTCTTTACCGCTGCCGGCTGCTCACCGCCGGTCTGGGCCGGCTGTCGGGAGCAGGACAGAGCGGTAAAAGATAAAATCAATAATAATAAAAGCATGAAAGACGTTTTGAAAAGGCGATTTTTCTTCATCGTTTGTTCACTTCTGTTTTTTTTGTTAGTCTCCCGGGTTTTCTGCTGACGTAGGAGTGCGCGCTGGCCTACAGGTTCAGACAGGTTCGCCGTCTAAGACTTTTCGAATCAATTTCAATAAATAGTCAACATTGTAAGGTTTTGTGACGCAGTAATTGTCCCCGATCCTGGGATTCTTTTTCACATCGCTGTTAAGAACCAATCCGGATACGAAAATTACCGGAATATCCGCTGTTTTAGGGTTTTCTTTGAGTTCCTGTGCCGTTGTCCCCCCATCCATATCCGGCATGTCCAAATCCATCAGGATAAGAGCGGGCAGGGAGGATACGGCTTTTTGATAGCCCTCTTTACCCCCCCGTGCAGTTACAACCTCGTATTCATGCTGTTCCAACAAAATCCGGGCAGTCTTAAGCGGTTGAATCTCATCATCAACGACAAGAATCTTTTCTTTCATGTGAACAGCTCCTCTTTTTGTCGTTCTAGAAAGCTTTCGTTTGAATCACGACATCCGCCGTATCTTCCGTGACCTTGACGCCTTTTTCGGGGTCAACGGGCACGGGCTTGCCGTTCACGGTGGCCGAGATGATTTCGGAGCCGTCGCCGGAAACCTTAAGCTTGAGGGATGAAATATCCCCAAAAGGAACGGTGTTGTTCAGTTCGACTTTGTTCCATTCAGGATTCAGGTTGGGTTTGATATATGTGCCGTCACCGGGATAATAATTAAGGCCGATGACCTTTTTCATAATCATCTCGCTGTAGAGTGAATTGGCCCAGGAGAACCAGCCCCTGCTATATTCGCTGGGATTGTCGGGATTGACTCCCTCGTGCATGTAGTGCGTCCCGGCGTCAAGTTTGTCCAGGGAGGCAAGCTGTGTCCGTATTTCGTTCGGCTCATTCGAGGTAAGCGCCTGCATGATGAGGGACATGGGCCAGACCCTCTTCCCGGGCGTGTGCGGGCTGCCCACGCCGGCTCCCAGGGCGCCGGAACAGTAGTAGGGATTATCCGGGCTCAGGACGAAATTCCGCGTGTTTTTATAGGTGGGATCCGAGGGCGAACAGAATTCCAGGTAGGGGGCCGCCAGCAGGCTGGGCACGTTGGCGTCGTCCATAAGGTTGGCATTGCCTTTCCCGTCCACCTCGTAGGCCCAGATGGTGCCGTATTTCTCGTGGTTGACCTTCCCGTAGCGCTCTATTCCCGAGCGGATGTTCTTCTCGAGGTCCTCGCACTCTTTCGCCCGCACCGGGTCATTCCAGATGTTCTGGTACATGTCTTTCAGCTTCGGGAGTTGGGCGGCCAGGAACATGTTGGTGGGAATGAGGTAGGGAAACTTGGTCCAGTCATCGCTGGGGCGGTTCGGGCACTTAACCAGGCCCTCGGGGCCGGACTTCTCCTTTATGAGATCAAGCGCCTTGTCAAAAGCCTTGCGGGCGTCGAAGTCTCCGGATTTTTGCGCCCAGGACACGTCACCGGTCGTCGTGGTATAGAGCGAGGACAGGCGGATGAGGTAGGCGATGCCGTCCGGTTCGTACTTTTTTTCCCAGGGTGTGTAGTCGTCTTTCCAGGAGTTGATGAAGGGCGCGTCCGCTTCGGCGGAGTTGAAATTTTTGACGTGTCTGAGAATTGTTCCCTGGATGACTCTCTGCAGGTCTGGATTGTCCTTGCACATGGAGACATAAGGGTGAATCTGGGCGCAGGAGTCCCTCACCCACATGGCGGGGATGTCGCCGGTGATGGTGAAGGTGGTGTCGTCGCCTTTCAGGGAAACAGTCGTCTGCAGGGTATTGGGCAGGCATTTTTTAAAAGTCTCCCGGGCATAGGTGTTGGAAGTTTCAAACCCTGCCGTATACCGGTCCACCGGCGACCCTTCCTGCCTTAAGCTGACTTTCCCTTCCTTTTTCAAGCGGGACATCATCTCCATGTCGGCCACGAGCGCGGCATTCTTTTTTCCGGACAGGATCACCCTGTCGGACTCCGAGCTTTGACGGATGACTTTTTCGGCCTCCGCCTGAAGACGCGCGGCCCTCTCTTCCGGTGTTGATTTAATTTCTTTCCCCGGGAAAAACGGTTCTCCCTGACCTTCGATTTTTTTCATGTTCCGCCCCTCCCCAAATTAAGGATTGTTAATAATTCTTTATCTATTATATCATATCCTTTACAGACTCTCCACCCAACAATCTCTTCAAAAAGATTTTGAAATATGATATAATGCCCACATAATCATAATTTTGAGGCAGAATATATGAAAAGTCTTCTGTTTGAACCGATTCGAATTGGAAACATGGAAATCCCAAACCGTTTCATGAGTTCCTCGACGGCCAGCGGTCATATCGGGGGATACCCGCCGGGCCACCTGCGTATCCTGCAACAAGTGCGCTCTGGCGCTGGCCGAGGGCAAACCCCTGGCCTGCTACCTGGAGGCGCCTAAGTGAGCCCCGCATGGTAGAAAACCTTTTAAAATCCCTGGTGATTGTCTTCGGGGCTTCCGCGTTGGTGGTGCTGGCCCTGAACCGGTTTCGCATTCCCTCCCTGGTCGGTTTTCTCCTGGCCGGCATTCTCATAGGGCCCTCCGGCTTTCATCTTGTTACTGACACCAATGCCATCGAAGTACTGGCCGAGATCGGGGTTATTCTCCTTTTATTCACGGTCGGCCTGGAGTTTTCCACCGCGAGTCTCATATCTATAAAAAGAGCTGCTCTTCTGGGAGGCGGGACCCAGATGGTGCTGACCATTTTTCTCGTCAGTTTCCTGGCTCTTCCCTTCCTGAATCATCACCTGGCCCCTTCGATTTTATTCGGGTTTCTCATCGCTCTAAGCAGTACGGCCATTGTTTTCAAGCTGCTGGCGATGAAGGGCGAATTGGATGCCCCTTCCGGACGCCTCATGGTGGGCATCCTCATATTCCAGGATCTCTGCGTGGTTCCCCTCATGCTTTTAACACAGGCGCTCGGCAGCGGCGGCGTGGACTTTTTGGGGACAATTATTAAGCTCGGAAAAGGGGTCTTGATTCTTGGGTTTTACCTGCTGGTGGCCAGATGGGGTCTTCCCGCACTTTTGCACCGTGTGATCCACACCAAGAGCCGGGAATTATTCATGATCACCATTTTTTTTCTCTGCCTGGGTACCGCCCTGCTCACCTCCGAAATCGGCCTCTCCCTGGCCCTGGGTGCTTTTCTGGCGGGACTTCTGCTTGCTGAATCGGAATACTCCCACCAGATCGCCTCGGATTTCCTTCCCCTCAAAGATGCTTTCATGAGCCTTTTCTTTATCTCGGTAGGCATGCTTCTCGACCTCAGTATAACCGCCAGGTATGCCGGGGCGGTGACAGCCATCAGCCTGGCCATCATCCTGGTCAAAACATTCACCGGGAGCCTGTCAGCCCTGATCACGGGGAGCACCCTCAGGACTTCCATACATGTCGGCCTGGGATTGTCCCAGGTCGGAGAATTTTCCTTCGTCCTGGCCTCAGCGGCCCGGGCCTCGGGGCTCCTTTCACCCGAGATGTACCAGCTATTTCTCTCCGCCTCCATCGTGACCATGCTTCTCTCACCCTTCCTTTTTCAGGCGGCACCTCTAATAACCACCTGGGTGGTCAGGAAAAAAATAATCCAGAGATACCTCCACATGAGGTCGGACGTTCCCCAGGAACTGGGGAAAAGACAGGGCCACGTTTTGATTATCGGGTTCGGTCTCAACGGGAATAACCTGGCCCGGGTACTGAAAGAAGCTAATCTTTCCTACGCAGTGCTCGATGGGAACAGCGAAATCGTCAGGAAGATGAGGAAGAAGGGTGAACCCATTTATTTCGGGGACGGGAACAGCCCCGATCAGCTTAAACGCCTGGGCATCGGCAGGGCCCGCCTGCTGGTGATTGCCATATCGGACCCCGCCTCCACCAGGAGAATCGTATCCATCGCCCGGAGTGCCAACTCTGACCTCCACATCATCGTAAGGACCAGGTATCTGGCGGAAGTGGCCGATCTGAAATCCCTGGGCGCCAACGAGGTGATTCCGGAAGAATTTGAAACCTCGATTGAAATATTTTCCAGGGTGCTCAACCATTACCGTTACCCGGAAAATGCGATCCTGGAAATGGTCGAAAAGATAAGGATGGATAATTACCAGGCTTTGCGTTACGTCGAAGTCGGCCAGTGCCGTATTTTTAATGCGAGCGAGTGCCTTCAGAAGATTGACATGGACGCCTATCGCATTCCGCCGGGTTCTTTTGTGGCTGGAAAGAGCCTCCTGGAATTGGACATCAGAAAAAGAGCGGGCGTCACGGTCCTGGCGGTGCGAAGAGATTCCGAATTACTGCAGAATCCTTCCCCTGATTTTCAATTACAGGAGGGTGATGTTCTCTTCTATACGGGAGACCCGGAGAGCATGGAAGGGACCTGGTCTTATTTTAAGGATGGTGAATCCCTTCTCCCGGCTTTACCCGGGGAAATAAGCTGATTTGAAACGCCTTGAACCTGCCTGACAGAAAGGAGATCTGAGAAATGACGAAGACTTTCAGCGGACGAGGCTTTGCCTTAATTCTTGTGATGTTTGTCATTCTTTTTTCAGCCGGATGCGGCCAGGTAACTTCTTCCTCCCGCTATGCCCCGACGCCTCCGCCCGTCCCGAAGAAATGGACGATCATGATGTATCTAAACGGGGACGAGTTTTCCATGCAGCAGGACTTCATCCAGGCTTTTCACGAGATCCTGGATGCCGGGGCGGGGAGTACGGAGAACGTGAACATTGTGGTCCAGCTTGATCGCTATATTTATAATCCGATGCCCGATTTCGGCGGCTGGACGATCGCCCATCGCTTTTACCTTACGCCGGGAATGGAGCCGACGGAGCAAAACGCAATCTCCGACTGGGGAGACGGCCGTGGCGGCCGGGAAGTTGACATGGCCGACCCGGCGGAACTCTGCGCCTTCATCAACTGGGCGGCCGCCCGCTACCCGGCGGAGCGGAACCTCCTCCTGATCGGAGATCACGGCTACGGCTGGCAGGGGCTCAATATAGACATGACCAGCTACGGGAGATTCACCGCCCTGAAGGGCCTGCGGGACGCAATAGAGAGTTCCGCAACCAGATTTGACCTTATCGCTCTCGACGCCTGCCTCATGCAGATGGCGGAAGTGGCCCATGAGCTTCGGAGCACCGGCATCGGCTATCTCGTCGGCTCGGAAAATTCCGGGACCACCTGGCCCATGGCGGAAATTCTGAAAGCAGTCACGCAGAGCCCGGCGATATCCACGCCGGACTTCGGCTGCCGCATAGTCGATCTCTACCATGAAGCCCACCAGGGGCAGCAGACTATTACCCTTTCTCTTCTTGACATGGGGCGCATTCCGTCACTCTCCGGGGCTATTCTGGCGCTGAACGCGGCCCTGCTGGCAGGCTCGGATTTTCCGGCAATCCAGGATAAGGCGCAGGCCGTCATGAACGCAATTGAAGGGGCTGTCGTTTATGTCAGAAACAGCCCCGATCGCGCAGACGACCACGGCATCTCTATCTACTTTTCTCCGCCGGATCCTGAGGGCTACATACCGGATATGTTTTTCTACAGCTACATAGCCGAGGTGACGAGCTTCGCAGAGGACACCTCCTGGCGGGACGTCCTGTATGCCTATTATATGAAGATCTATCCGGGAATACCGAACTCACGGATCTACCATATCCGGCAGGCGATAGAGCCCTTCGACAACGACAAGATAGACCTCTACGATTTCTGCGAGCGTATCGTCAACTGGCAGGATTGAAGGGGGGAGGGGTG
>JAZDOK010000097.1:0-2122 GCA_043798715.1 bacterium | reverse complement strand
ATGGAATAATATGGAGGTATTATGAGCCAGCACAGGATCGAAAGAGAAAAGGAACTGGACCGCAAAAGGAGGAGGCGTGAGAAGAGTCTGAAACTCCGGGCAAAAGAGACGAAGGCTTTAGTCAAGAAGAAATAGCAAAAGGGTTTCCCATGGATAGTTCTTCCGTAATCATCAATTCTGGCGACTGCTTACGGCTGAATAGTGGCAGGTGAATAACCGCGGTTGCTTTCCTGTGTATTATCTGCCTCAACACCGAAGGCTATCCGTATCTCTATCCCTTCTTCACCATTTGGGGTCTGGTGGACGCGCTTCTGCAATATTCCCTGCATCACCATATTTTTGATTTTCAAAAGGTTCTGGAGAAAACTCAATAGCATTTTTTCCTTGACGGAGGAGAATACCTGATGTATTCAGGTTACGAACGTTCGCTAATCCATGATGAACGGTCGGGGAGATATTGCCTTTAGAGATAGTTCCCTCTACGGCAGCTTCCCCCTTATTAAGCAAGATAAAAAAATACAAAATAAGAAGGAGGAGTTATAATGTTTGAGAATTTGCTTAAGCCCGGTAAAATTGGAAGTCTCACAATAAAAAACAGGATGAAGTATGCCGCTACGGTGGATAATTTTTGCGATTATAAGACATGCGACATGACGGACCGCGAGGTGGAATTTTTAAGAGAGAGAGCGCGGGGCGGGTTCGGCATTGTCACCTCGCAGGGCGGTCATCCCCATATCCTGGGCAAGGGCTATATAGGGCAGATGGGTCTGGATAGCGATGAGTTCCTTCCCGGGCTGCGGCGATTGGCCGCGGCCATGAAAGAGAATGGGGCGGTAGCTATCGGTCAGGTTATGCATACAGGGCGATATGGTCATCTCCATGAATACGGCGTTCACGAAGTAATCGCCGGGGGAAAGAAGGTGTCGGGGATGCCCGTGGGGCCTTCTGCCATGAAAAGCCCGATCAGGCGCTACGGAGAATGCCGCGAGATGACCATCGAGGAAATTGAGGAGTCTGTGGAACTGCATGCTCAGGCGGCAAGAAGACTCAAAGAGGGTGGTTTTGACGGTGTGGAAATATGCGGCATCGCCGGGTACCTTATTCCCAACTTCCTCAGCCCCTGGACAAACAAACGAACCGATAAATACGGCGGTTCCCTGGAGAACAGGGCAAGATTCCTCCTGGAGATCATAAAACGCTCCAAGGAGCTTGTGGGGGCCGATTATCCCTTCGTCCTCAGGCTCAACGGCACCGACCATATAAAGGGCGGGAACACAGACGAAGAATACATAGAGATAGCCAAGATGTGTGAATCGCTGGGTATAGACCTTTTCAGCGTCACCGTTGGCTGGCATGAATCCACTTCGGCCGGCATAACGGCGGAGATAAGGCCGGGACATTGGCTCCATCTGGCGGAGAACTGGAAAAAAGCGGGGATTAAGGCGCCTCTCTGCCAGGCCTATCGCCTTAATCAGCCTGAAGTGGCGGAGAAAGCTATTGCCGACGGGATAATTGATTACTGGGAGATGTGCCGTCCGGGTATTGCCGATCCCTATCTTCCCAAAAAGATAACGGAAGGACGTCCCGAGGATATCGTGATTTGTCCCTCCGATAATCAGGGTTGCTTCTATTTCATCTTCGTTGATCAGCTCATGGGTTGCATGGTGAATCCCAGAGTGGGCAGAGAGTGGGACGAGACTTATCAAATCAGGCCGGCTGAGAAAAAGAAGAAGGTCGTTGTAGTAGGCGGCGGTCCTGCCGGCATGGAGGCGGCCCGGCTGGCAGCATTAAGAGGCCACGACGTGACGCTCTATGAAAAGAGCAATGAGCTGGGAGGGCAGTTGAAGTTGGGCGCCAAGACGCCTCTGCTTTATGACTGGTACGATCTCATCAAATATTATTCCACCCAGGTCACGAAAGCAGGAGTTAAGGTAGAGCTCGGCAAAGAAGCAACTGCCGATCTGATTAACAAGGCCGGGGCGGACGTTCTCATTCTGGCCACGGGGGCGAAACCAGCCGCCCTTAAAATCCCCGGAATTGACAAGAAACATGTGACCAATGTTTTTGACGTGTTGCAGGAGAAGGTAGCCCTGGGCAAGAAAGTGGCCATTCTGGGCGGCAA
>JAZDOK010000074.1:0-2292 GCA_043798715.1 bacterium | reverse complement strand
CCCCATCAGGGAAGCGACCCAGCCGTGGGCCAGCTCATGGATGATGATGGAATAGAGAAGCGGGATCGCCAGCAGAAGAAACGTCAGCGGATCCTGGATCAGAAGATTGAGCAGCCCCATTTTCCCCCTCTTGGAGAGATTTTTGAAAACGGTTTTACGCTACCACAAAATAGAGCGGATACGCCAGATGAAAAGATTCATCCGGGTTAAGTGTACGCATCTAAAATGTCTTTCTTTCTGAAATCAAGCATCCAATAATTTTGAAAGACATACATCCTTCAATCGGAAAGCAATGTCGATCACCTTTATCGGGACCCTGAATATTCCTGGGATGAATATATTCAGGCAAAACGCTTTGAGAAGTTGTGGCGTGCAGGAGAGGATTGTCTGAAATACGTGCGAAAAGGCCTCCCTGCCGAATAAATCGGTCTAAAGACACACCGGTTCTTCAAGCAGCCTCTCCTTTACACACCTCTTCCATGACCGTCAGCGCCACACCTCGCAATATTCGGCTCCAAAATCATCAAAATTCATCATTGACATACAAGGGCTCTTCTCCTATATTTTCATATAGGAGAAGAGATTTTTTAAAATATCATCAAAAGGTTGTCGCAAAGCGGCGGTTGGCGTCTACTAAACTCCAGGAGAGGGTGATGAAGCGGCTTGTTCTGATCCTGTTGCTCATCGGAACCGCCATTGCGACGACGGCCGCATACCACCTGCTGAAAAGCGAATGGGTGCTCTACCGGCAGGCCGAGGGTTATTTTGTTCAGCAGGGGTATGACCGGGCTGCCATCCTTTACCGGGAAGCCCTCGATGCGGGCCTGGTAAAACCGGACCTTTACCCCCGCCTTGCTTATTCGCTGCTCATGTCCGGGCGACCCCAAGAAGCGATTGCCCTCTACAAACGAGTCTTCAGAGAACAACCGGGCCGTCTTGCCGATATCACAGCCATCGCCGACGCTCTTTCCCGAATGGGGCGCTTCGATGAGGCTCTGGAGCTTTACCTGTCCGCCGTTGGGAGGCATCCTGATGTCCGTTTCCTGCGGATACATCTGGCCAGGATGTTCGTTCAGGCTGGCCGTTTCGACGAGGCCGTTTCGACGTATAAACAATTTTTGGGAGAATCGCCATGAGGAACGATCGAAACATCTTCGGTAAGGGTTTTGTTATCCCACTCCTGATGGTGCTGCTGACTGCCGCCTGGCTGGCTGGTGGGTGTTTCGCAGCCGTCACCGCACGAGATTCGATACCTGTCGTGCGGGCGCCGGATGCCGCCGGTTTTGGCAGTGAGGAGATCCCCGACTGGATAGCCCGCTGGGAATTGGCCCGTTTGCTCAGTTATGTAAAACGGTACGAAGAGTCCACGGCGGAGTATCGGAAACTTATCAAGGAGAAACCGGCGCTGTTCGAGGCAAAAGCCGAAATGGCCCAGGTTCTCTTCTGGCAGGGGAAAACCGAAGAAGCCCTTGCCGAACTGGAGCGGATTCCACCGGCAAAAATCAACGACGGAACACGGGAACTCATGGCCGACCTCTATCGATCCCATAAACGCTATGAGAAGGCCGAATCCCTGTACCGGTCGATTCTGGAACGCACTCCCGATAACCACAAGGTGCGTCTGAAGCTGGCTGAAATATTGAGCTGGGCAAAAAGATACGATGATTCGCTGGCCGAATACAGGAAGATCCTTGCGAAGCGGCCTCAGGACATCCAGGTTCGCCGCAAGTATGCTTTTGTTCTCATCTGGGCGGGTCATCATGCCGAGGCGGCGCAGGAACTAAAACAAACCCTTCCCTGACGGGAAATACCCCTGAACTATGAAATTGACCTTTATCCTGTTCCTTGCGATATGCTTGACACTGACAGGCACCCTTTCCGTCGGAGCCGGGATGAATATTCCTGCCGGAACGCCGCCGCCGGGTGCGGAAGATTCTCAGCGGATTTCGGTGAGCGGCCAAGAGACGATAGTCCCCGAGGGGGCGCGGATCTCCAACGACGAGGCGAGGCTCGCCCTGGCCCGCGTCCTGGCCAGAGAAGAAACCACGCAGGCGGAAGCGCGCCGGATCTTTCAGGCGCTGCTCAAGGAACGTCCCGACGATCCTGAGGTCCTTGCCGGTCTGGCCGATCTTTCCCTGGCGTCAGGTCATGCCGAGGAGTGCCGCGACCTTTACCTCCGCATCCTGGTGCTTGAAGGCACGGAGGCTCGCCGGCTTGATTATGCCGACCGGATGAGCGCATGGGGCGACTTCTACGGGGCGGAGCGGATCTACCGGGAGTTCCTCGATGCTC
>JAZDOK010000068.1:0-40234 GCA_043798715.1 bacterium | reverse complement strand
ACTTTATTTCTTTCCCCGTGAATACTCCACCGCTATGCCCTGCGTATGCTCCTTGAGCGCTTTGTGGGCGCATCGGGAGATGAAGCGGATTATCTGCTCGAAGTCTCCTTCGTCGGCGGAGCGCAACGATTTGTATAATTCCACTTTCCACCCGTCGGGAATATCGGCGAAAGGATAGTTGTAATTCAGAAGATACAGGTTGTAAAGGAAATGGGCCACCCGGCCGTTTCCGTCGTGGAAGGGATGAATGTTCATAAGCTGATAATAGGCCAGGGCCGCCACTTCAACCGGGTGCCGCTTTTTTGTCTGATGCAGGTTAAGCCAGCAGCAGAGGTCTTCCATAAGGGAAGGCACGGATGCCGGTGAAGGCGGAGAAAAATCCCCGACCTTCATTTCGCCCTCCCGGTATTTGCCTGCTTTCTCCGGTTCTGTTTCCTGAAAAATAAGATAGTGGATTCTTTTCAGTTTTTCCGGAGTAAAATAAACATCCTGTGCCCTGGCCAGGTGATAAATAAACGCGAGGGCGTCAGGATGGCTTTCATAGTAACACTTCATAAATTATTAGAGCTGTTTTTCTATTTCCTTGAGCTTGTCCTCGGAAGTCATGTTTCTGTTCACGCCGGAGGGGGAAAGAACAGAAGGAGAATCCTTGTAAGAATCAACACCGGCTTTCCTCGTCGTCGTCCCCTCCTCGGTGCTCCGTCTTGCGGACGCGTCTTCTGTGCTTCTTCTTACCTCTCGGCTGCTTTTGCGCTCTTCTACGTCTTTATTTGCAGTATTTTCTTCGGTGCTTCTTCTTAACTCGCGGCTTTTGCGGCGGATTTCTACGGAATCCCGGGGATCTTCTTCCTTACTTTCTTTCTTCTCTACCGGCGGCGGCGGCGGAAGCTCACTTTTTAATTCTCTGGAGCTTCTGCGGGCGGATTCCCCGATTTTTTTTATATCATCCATCCATACACCCCCCTTTCTTCCCCAATTCTATCAAAGGGGGCGAATAATGTCAATTTATCGAATTTATACAGCCGACAAGGTATAGAGGAATAATTCCTGAAGTGTAAAAGATTTAAGGAAAACATTTAAACCTTAACTGGTTGGAAGGGAAGAGGAAAATGTACAAAATCGTTCTGTTGCGCCATGGGGAGAGTACCTGGAACAAGGAAAATCGTTTTACAGGCTGGACGGACGTTGATCTTTCAGAGAAGGGAAGAGAAGAGGCGAAGCAGGCCGGCGTGCTTCTGCGTCAGGATGGCTGGGTCTTTGACGCGGTCTACACTTCGGTGCTCAAGCGGGCAATTCATACGCTGTGGATTGCGCTGGACGAGCTCGACTTAGCCTGGCTCCCGGTCTATCGCTCGTGGCGTTTAAACGAGCGGCACTATGGGGCGCTTCAGGGACTGAACAAGGCGGAGACCGCCGCCAAGTACGGTGAGGAACAGGTTCATATCTGGCGGCGCAGTTATGACACCCGACCCCCGGCGCTCACCAAGGAGGATCCCCGCTATCCCGGGCGCGATCCCCGTTACGCGGGCCTGTCCGAAGAGGAGCTCCCTCTCACGGAATGTCTTAAGGATACCGTCGCCCGATTTCTGCCATACTGGCACGAGGTGCTGACGCCGAAAATTCGTTCAGGCGAACGCCTTCTGGTCGTGGCTCACGGAAACAGCATCCGCGCCCTGGTGAAATATCTGGATAATATTTCAGATGAGGAGATCACCGAGCTTAACATCCCCACCGGTATTCCCCTCGTCTATGAGCTGGATGCCGATATGAAGCCCATAAAACACTATTATCTCGGAGATGCCGCCGCCGTGGCCGCGGCACAAATGGCTGTCGCCAACCAGGGCAAAGCCGCCGGGCGCTAGTTAAGGCAGGAAGAACCGTCTTCGGCTTGGAATAATCTCACAAGATGGCGGTATTTTTGAGGAAAGAAGTGAAGTGTGGAATTACAGGTCTGTTTTTTAAGCGGGAATGAAAAAGTTGTCGGGGTCTGGCATTGTCCCGAAGGCCCGGCAATTTACCCGGCTGTAATCCTCTGCCACGGTTTTGGCGGCAATAAAACGGAGGCGCACCGCATTTTCGTGCGCTTGGCCAGGTCCCTCGAAAAGAGGGGCGTCGGGGTCCTCCGCTTTGATTTCAGGGGTTCGGGGGACAGCCAGGGCGATTTCAAGGATACAACGGTCACACGGGATCTTGTCGATGTTACCAGCGCCATTGATTTCATTGAAAGGCAACAGAGGGTGGATAAGGAGCGGATCGGTCTTTTGGGTCTGAGCCTCGGCGCCTTTCTTTCTGTTTTGGCGGCCACCAGGGATAAGCGGATCAAATCGCTGGCGCTCTGGTCCGCCGTTTCGCGGCCGGCCAGGAAATTTACCAGTGACCAAAAAATCCTTTCGGAGTGGCGGAGAACCGGGAAACTGGATATCAAGGGAAACGTCCTCGGTTATAACTTCTTCAAAGATTTGCAGAAATACGATGTTTTTCGGGATATCAAGTCTTATCAGGGACCGGTTCTGGTAGTGCATGGAAATGCAGACGACGTGGTGGAAATTACCGAGTCCAGGGAATACCACGATAAGTTCAGGGCCAACGGGAATCCCTGCGAACTCAAGATCATCGCCGGAGCCGATCATACTTTTTCTTCCGAAAGTCGCGAGACCGAGGTAGTGGAAATGACCTCTCAGTGGCTGCAGCAATCGCTGAAGAAGAAAAATGGTCAGAATTCATCCCGGAGGAGGCGGTGACTTCCCGCCGGGCTTTCTGCGCTCTGCTTCTTTTTGTCCTCCTGGCTCCTCTTTCGGCCCGGGGGGAAGGGGCGGAAGAGAGTTCCACGGCGGTGCTTGGAGTCCGTCAATGCCTGGATAAGGATTCCGTGCGCCTCGTCCTGGATTGTTCTTCAAGGCCGCTGTGCCAGGTATATCAGTCGGACTGCTCAAGGGAAATCGTGGTGGACATCTTTGAGGCCGGAGTCGCTCCCGATCTCCCTCTCGGCGCTGAAGCAAGCGATTCCCTGATCAAGGGCTGGGAATTTTCCCAGGTCAATTTCAGGCAGGTCTCCTGGAAGATCAAGCTCAAGTATGGCCTCCCCTCCGATAACATCAAGGTTTTTATGCTCAGGGAGCCGGATCGGCTGGTCATAGACATTCTTCGCAATTTTTCCATAGTTTCATCATATCCCCTGACCCGGAACGTCGAGTGGGTCCGAAAGGAAACAGGGGATTCCGATGGCTACCTCCTGCTCAATGAGTTGAAAATAAATCTCAAATCTCCCGATATCCTCCTCTCGGCGGCGCTGGCCAATGACGACGTAAAAAGCAGGGAAACAACATCCTCGATAGTGAGCCGAAAGGCTGCACTGGCCGGGGTGAACGGCGGATTTTTTGCCCGCGGGGGCGGGCCGCTGGGGCTGGTGCTGATGGATGGAGAACTCAAAGCTCCCCCTGTCGCCTTCCGTCCCCCGCGCACCGTCATCGGGATGAGCGGGGAGAAGCGCGTATATATGAGCCGGTTGGGCTTGAAAGATGGAAAGTTGGCGGATATGGACGGGAAGGAGCCCCCCGCTCTCTTCTGGGCTCTCGGCGGCGGGCCGAGGGTGCTTAGCGGCGGGACTGTCGCCATTATGGCCGATGAAGAGGCCCTGGGAAAGGGCGGAAATGACATCACCCGCCCCGCCGGAAGATGTGCCGTGGGGACGCTCGGAGAGGATCGGCTCCTCATACTGACGGCGACGGGCTTTTCCAACAGCAATCGCCAGGGGCCGACTCTGCCGAAGCTGGCCACTCTCATGCAGGAAGAGGGGGCACTGGATGCAATGTGCCTCGATGGGGGCGATTCCACCAACATGGTGATTCGCGGGGACGTCGTTTCTAACGGTCCTGCCGTACAAGGTCCGGAGCGCAAAGTGGGCAGCGCTCTATTAATCTATGACGGATCCCCGGAGCTGGCTCCCGCATCAATTTCAGTCAAGGCACCGTCAAGTTCAGTCGCAGATGGTGAAAGCCAGGTTTCTGTCAGGATGACCGTCGCCGACGCCTCCGGCCGGCCGGTGGCCGACTCAACTCCGGTCAATCTTTCGGCCTCCTGGGGCCTTCTGCCGCCACAGGTTCTTACTAAAGGAGGCGGGGCGGAATTTTCCTTTATAGCCCTTCGCCGGTGTGCGATTATGGACATCACCGCCCGGGCCGGGAAAGCGGTGCAGAATTTCTCGATTAACTTTGTCCCGGCTCAGGCTACCATCCTGGCCGGTAAAGTAACAGCATCTCAAAGTGCGGAAAGCGGCGAATCCTGCCTCCTTCTGGAAGTTCTGGTTCGGGACCGGTTCTTTAATCCCGTGGCTCAAGAGAGCGTTTCCTTTGAGATAAAGGGAGGCACGGGGCGACTGGATGGGGCAAGTGCGGTCACCGGTGATGATGGGGTAGCCCGGGTCCGCTATTATCCGTTGTCCGATATTTCCATCGTTGTTGCTTCCTGCCGGGACTTAAAGCCGGTAACTTTTACGTGCGCTCCGCCCTCTCCTCAGGAGGATGGGGGCGCTTCACTGCAGAAGTCCGGCGGAACAGACCAGAAATAGGGAGGGGGTTCCTGATGGAGAAAAAGCGCAAAAAAACAACCAGCCCCGGCTCCGTAAAAAGCGAGCTTCAGCGAAACGAGTCCTCTTTAGGCTGGAATCCCAACCTGGGCCTTCAGACCATAAGGGACACCATGAGCGAACTGGTGGCGGAAATCTTTGCCAGAAGAGGAATTTCTCCGGACGTGCCCTGGCGCCCTCCGATTGACATGTTTGAGGATCAGGATTTTCTGGTGGTGGAATCACCCCTCCCAGGAGTTGAGAAAGAGGCTCTCCGGATTCACGCCACTCACGACCTGCTGATAATCAGCGGAGAATTTTCGCAGGGACGGGAGATTCCGGAGGAGAATTTCTTCTTCAGGGAGAACTGCCGGGGAGAGTTCCGGCGGAGCATCCCCCTGCCCTATGAAGTCGAACCCCACACCATCACTGCGGAGCTTGCACAAGGGGTCCTGCGGGTGACCCTTCCCATACGGGATCACGGGAAAAAAATTCCGTACCGGGTGCCGGTGGAATAATTCCATAGAGAGGGCCAAAGACATGAAAAAAGCGAGTCTCATACTCATAGCAAGTCTGACTCTGATATTGTTCGCCTGCGTTATCAGCGCGGGAAACACTGCCTCGATGACGGCGGAGGAAATCTTTAAAAAAGCCCAGAGCATCAATCCGGAGCTTAAGGCATATTCCGCCAATCTCAAAATCAGGATCAAGGCCAGGTATTTTCCTCCCCTTAGGATGCGGGCCGATTATTTTTTCAAGGCGCCCGACAAGATCCGGATCAAAATCCGGAATGCCCCAGCCTTTCTGAACAAGTACCCCCAGGTCTTCAGCAGCAACCTTCCGGACCTGAAGGATTACAATTGTAAGCTGGAAGATTCCAAAAATATCGGCGGCCAGGAATGCCATGTGGTTGCTTTGATTCCTAAACAACCAATGGGGGATCTTCTGCGACATGAACTATGCATCAATAAGGAAAATTTCACCATCCCGAGCCAGACTTTTACTTACAACAACGACGGCCGGATAGATGTGCTTCCGAAATACACCCAGAAGAACGGGTTCTGGCTGTTTAACGAGGTTGACGCCAACTTTTCGTTTCCCAAGATATACGTGACGGCCTCGATGAACGTCTTATACGAGAACTATCAGCTCAACGGCAACCTTCCGGACGACTTATTCGAGAAGAAGTAGGAAGTAGATGGAAGACAAAAAAGTCTCGTTCTACACTCTGGAGGAAAGACTCGGGTCCGGCGGCATGGGAGAGGTCTGGAAGGCGATTGACAGCCGCCTGGCCAGGCCGGTGGCTCTCAAGTTTCTTCCCGCTTCTCTTAACTTTGACGACGAGTCCAAGGCCCGTTTCATACGGGAGGCCCGGGCGGCCAGTATTCTCAACCATCCGAACATCGTTACCATCTTCGAGGCGGGGGAACAGGACCGAAGACTTTTCCTGGCCATGGAGCTCATCGAGGGGGTCACGGTAAGAGACCTTATAACTACCGGCGCCTGTTCTCTGCAGAAGTCTCTCGACATCGTCCGCCAGGCACTCGCGGGGTTGGGAGCCGCGCACCAGGCCGGCATCGTTCACCGGGACATAAAGCCTGAAAACCTGATGGTTCGCCGGGACGGCTATGTTAAAATCCTGGACTTCGGTCTGGCCAGATTTATTTCAGAAGGCCAGGGAACTCTGACACAGGGCATAGTCGGCACCCCGCGCTACATGTCCCCCGAACAGGCGGGGGGGGACGCGGTGGACGAGAGAAGCGATCTGTTCTCCCTGGGCTCCGTTTTATACGAGATGCTCGGCGGCACGCCGCCATTTTCCGGTGAAAACATACACCAGCTCCTCTCGGCCATACTCACCGAGAATCCCCCTCCCCCGACGGGGATTCCGCAGGAACTGGCTGCCATAGTCATGAAGGCCCTCAGCAAGGAGCGGGCGTCCCGCTACACGAGCGCGGGGGAATTCATGGAAGCCCTGATTCCCTATACCAGCGGCTCCATTGAAATCCCCCGGACATCTCCCGAACCATCCCTGGTGGTGGTTCCTTTCTCCTGTTCCCCCGAGGATGAGCCCTTTTCGGACGGAATAGTGGACGAAATAATATCGCGTCTCTCCCGGATGAAGAAACTGCGCGTCATCGCCCGCACGACTTCCATGAAATTAAAAAACCAGAACATGGATGCCCGGGAGATAGGGCGGGTTCTTAATGTCAACCTGGTGCTCGAGGGGAGCATCCGCCGAAGCGGGGAGCGGGTGCGGGCCATGGCCCAACTGGTGAACGCGCGTGATGGATTTCAAAACTGGAACGGCTGTTTTGAAGTCCGGACCAAGGACCTTTTTGACATGGAGGATGAAATCTCCGGGGCCATCGTAGGCGAACTGAAAAAGGAATTTACCTCGATTGATTCCCTGGAACACAGGGCCTCTTCGCCGGAGACCGATTCCATAGCCAATGAATTATATTTCAAGGGCGTATCCCTCATGACGACGCTCCGCTTCGAGGATACCCAGAATGCTGTTGAATGCCTTTCAAAGGCCGTGAAACAGGCGCCCGGGTTTGCCTCCGCCAGGGCCAAGCTGAGTGAGGCCCTGGTTTTTCAATACGGTTTTCTTCTGCCGGATGCGCCTCCTGAGTTGCTGGCCCGTGCAAAAAAAGAGGCGGAGGAAGCCATCAGGTTGGATCCGGGCAATCCCGACGCCTGTGTTTCCCTCGGGATCGTGGCTATGAACAGCATGGACTCGCCGGCGGCATTCGGGTGGCTGAGAAAGGCTCTGGAACTGGCGCCGGGGCATGTAGAGGCGATGTCGTGGCTGTCCTATATACTCATAACCTGCGGCCAGTGCGAAGAGGGTGCGCTTCTGGCCCGGCGGGCCATACAGCGCGATCCGGCGGGAGTCAATCACTATGTCTGGCTGGGCTATGCCCTGATATCCCAGGGGCGTTACCTCGAGGCGGCTGACGCCCTCGATCGGGCCTTAAGAATTGACAGCAGAAACCTCTATCCATACGGCCTCCTCCTCTGGTCCAACCTGGCCCTGGGCCGAATTGAAGAGGCCCGCATCATGTACGATTACCTCGTCCGTTCCAAGGACGAAAGACCACTTATCCAGACCATCATGGGCCTCTACCGACAGATCGTGGAGAGCCCTTCGGAATTTCCAATATCCGGTTCAGTCATTGAAAAGGCCGCCTTTGACCCGGATGCCGAGAGGGTGGCGGCGGATGTCTGCGCCATCCGGGGAGATATTGAACAGGCGCTCCAATTCCTGGGCTCCTCCATGGAGAAGGGATTCTTAAACATGGCCTTCCTGGACACGGATCCCTTCCTGGCATCCCTGCGTTCCCTGCCGGAATTTCTTGAGCTTCGCGAAAGCCTGAAAACCCGACTGGATGAGCTTGAAGCCATGTCTTCAGCCCAGTCGCCGCGAACTTGAAAAGGAGGGACTGTAAAATGAAAAATCGTTTTGCCGGTTCCGGGTCATGGAGAAAAGGGATCGCCCTGCCGGTCGCCATCGCCATCGCACTGGTGATTGTCGTTCTGACCGCCGCCCTCATCCTGCAGGCGATCACCACCGGAGGACTCACCCGGAGGATCGAGAGCCGCGGTTCGCAGAAGTACGCAGGCGAAGTGGTCGGGGCCGCGATGATGGAGATTTTCGGCCGCAACGGGGTGCCGGATCCTGCCAAGCTGGCGGCCATCGGCCTTTCGGCTCCTCCCCCGGCGCCTGGAGGGAATGTCGTTCCCTTCAAGGGCAAGGCAGGAGATGTAACTTTTTCCGGCTCCTTCAACGGGGGGGAAAGTCCCTGGTCCACCTACCAGCCGGTTCCCTCAACGGTGGATCCGAAGCAGGACGGATTTTTTCCCGGTAATCCCGTCCCCTGTTTCGACCCGGGAAATTTTTACGTTCCGCCTCAGCATTCCCTTATTTTTGTTAATGCCCGGACTCCCAAGGAAGGCGCCCGGCGTTTCTTCTATATGTTCAGCAACATGTCTCCCTATGGGGCCCTGGCCCCCCGGGGGAATGTTTCCCTTAAGGAGGCCACCTTCACCGCCGATCCCTGGAACTATCGAAAAGCTGAAAATCTGTCCGCGCAGAAAGTATTTATCGGGGCCGGAAGAAACATTCAGGTGGCGGGCGCCCTCCAGGGCGTGGCCCGCTCGGCCCGCCCGGCCTCGGAGAAGCCCATAAACATCGGCGATCCCGATTCGGGGACAGCGGAACCGGACAATCCGATGGATGGATTCACCGAGGAACAGGTCATGCAGCTTTTGCAGGAACTGGAAACGGCCCTAGGAGAGCTGGAAAAGAGCGCCGATGACATCGGCTTCATGGAACTGGCCATGGCCATGGCGGCCGCCACCGCGCTCTTCCAGGGTCAACAGATGATCCAACTGGGCGGGTTCAGCTACGATTTAAAGGACAAGATACTCACCTGGAACAACTCCCTATACGTGCCCAGAGGGATGATCATCCTCATTCCCTTCAGCATTAAGATCGAGGGAGACCTGCTGGTGGAGGACAAGGCGGCCGTGGTGGTGGGAGGGAAACTCAAAATTGCCGGTCACATGTTTATCGGCAAGGAGAGCGCCGTATTTTCCACCAAAAGCCTGGAATGCAATGACCGGGTGGAGGTCACCTACTCTCCGAAGGAAATGCTCGGAATCAGCGCGGGCATCGGCTCGTTCAAGAACATCACGCTCGGGAGGGGGGTGCGCCACCTCAAGTTCAAGCCCGGCAAGGGGAACGTAAACTTCCCGTTCAGCATCTCCATCAATCCCTTTCCGGAGTTTCTCAAAATTCACGGGATTCTTAAAAATAATCCGCTCTTCGAGGCTTTTGCCAAGGCCCAGAAGGCGCTTTTCGCGCCCCTTATGAGAATAGCCGGGAAGATGTCGCAATTCATGTGCGGGCCCATCGCCGTGCCGGCGGGAACCGAGGATCGCGAAGAACCCGGGCTCCTCATCGCGGCGCCGGAGGGAAGCGTTCGCATAATTGATCATGACACCGACGCCATGGCGGCAGGCCTGATCGCGACCAGGGACGGCATAGTCATAGAAAATTCTCCTGACGGGAGCGGCATCTTCACCGGGCTCCTGGTGACTTACAACGGGGACATACAGGCCTTTGCCACGGCGCTCAGGTTCTATCCTTACTTCACTCACGGCCTTTTCCCGGTGGGTTCGGGAGAGGGGCGCTTCGTCCAGTTGTCCCAACCGCACCTGGTATCCTCGGGAGAGTATAAAAAATGAAAAGAAAAGGCATGCTTCTCCTGGAGTGTCTCCTGGCCGTCTTTCTGCTCTCAGCGGCCTTCATGGCCCTGGCCTCGGTTTACCCCGCAGTCTATCGGCAGGCGGCCCAGTCCAAGAACCGGTTTATGGCGGTGGCCACGGCTTCGAACATCCTGGAATCAATCCGCTCTCTTTCCTATGGAACCTCAGTCCCGGCTGAATTGAAGGCGGAGCGGAGGTGCGAACAGGTAATTGAAGGCGTCCGCATGGAGACGGCCTTCCAGGTTAAAAAGATCGAGTTTGATCCCTCTGATTGGACTGGAACCAGGCCGGATCCGCGATCGCTCTTCAGCCGGGTGACCGTCACGATACAGTGGAGGGAAGGCACGTCCGCCTCCTCCGGGGGCCGGACTCAAAGCTTTGTCCAGAGCGGAATCGTCACCAGGTGACAGGCTCTCAGAAGAAGGAAAGGTTGTCGCACGCAAAATGAAAAACGAATCCTGCAGGGAAAAGGGATTCAGCCTGGTCGAGCTCATGATCTACGCCTTTCTCACCGTCCTCATCCTTGGGGTGGTCTTCCGGATGATGGTCCTGAACCGACGCCAGATGGAGCGGCCGGCGGCCACCTTCAGAATACAGCAGGAGCTCCTCTCCGTTCACCGCTACCTGGAGCGGGATCTCGAGGAGACGAGGCTGTCCTCAATACGTATTTATCCCAACTCCTCCCACCCGAACGCCCTGCCGGGTATTTCCCTGGCCTCGCCCCGGAGCATTGATGACGATACCCTGAAACTAAGCCCGACGGGATTTCCAATCTGGCAAAAAATCATCTATTATTTTCTTGAAAAGGATCCCAGACATTCCTCCACCGCCCGCCTGGTGAGAAGGGAGGGCACTATTTCCGGCTATCCCTCGGCCCTGCCCCTGGCCTCTTCATATGAGCCCTCAACCGCTCCCTCTAATCGCCGGCGGGAGAGGATCGCGGCCAAGTCGCTCCTTCTTCCGGGGGAAAAGATCCCCCTCCTCTCCCGGCAACTCGGCCCGGCGGGGGGATTTGAAGTTTACTTTTCCGACGCCCGGGGAGGAAGGAGCCTGGACGACTTCCGGAACTACCGCCTCATCACTATCATCCTCTGGGCCGGCGCCGTCTCCCAGACCACCGGGAAATCCACAGTGCTCAGTTACCCCATCCAGGTGGTCCCCAGAAATTAAGGGAAGGCGGAGTAAATTTAAAAAGCGAAGACCCTGGGTTTTGACACAGGCGCCCTGCTTTACGTGCAACAGGATGCAATAAAGAATATAAAGTAATCGATACCTGACCCCTAGGCGCTCATGGTGACTCGTTTTACTTCCTCAAGGGTTATGAGGCCCCGGGCGAATTTTCTCAGACCGTCCTGGTAGAGCGTCCTCATTCCCTGCCCGCAGGCATTCTTCCTGAGGTCGTCCTCGGATGCCCGGTTCGCGATAAGCGAGCGCATCTCCGGCGTGACCTCCAGGATTTCGTAGAGGGCCACTCGGCCCTTAAGGCCGGTCTGCCGGCACTTGAGGCAGCCCTTTCCATGGAAGACATGGGCTTCTTTGATCCCTTCACTGTCGAGGAGTTTCCGGGCCTCGGGTGTAATTTCCGCCTCCTCCCGGCAATCGGGGCAGATCTTCCGCACCAGGCGCTGGGCCAGGCCGCCCACCAGGGTGGATGAGATGAGGAACGGCTCAACCCCCATGTCCTCAAGGCGCGTGATGATCCCGACCGCGTCGTTAGTATGGATGGTGGAGAGGAGGAGGTGGCCGGTGAGGGCCGCCTGCACCGATATGGCCGCTGTCTCCCGGTCGCGTATTTCCCCCACCAGGATCACGTCCGGGTCCTGTCTCAAAAATTCCCGCAGGGCTCGCGCGAAGGTCACCTTTTTTTCCTCCTCGCGGGGGGCCAGGTTGACCTGCACCTGGGTCACGCCGGGCATCTCGTACTCGATGGGGTCTTCCGCGGTGAGGAGCTTCCGGTCGGGCCGGTTGATCTCCGCCAGGCTGGCGTAGAGGGTGGTGCTCTTCCCCGAGCCGGTGGGGCCGCTCACCAGGATCATCCCGTGCGGCTGGGATAGGAGCCTCTGGTATATACTCTCCTCCTCGGGCTGAAAACCGAGGTCGGAGAGCTTGTAGTGGAAGGCGCCCTTGTTAAGGAGCCTCATGACGACGCTCTCGCCGTGGGGCACGGGCACCACGCTTATCCGAAGGTCGAATTCCCGATCCTTCACCTTGACGGAGAGGCGGCCTCCCTGGGTGACCCGGTCCTGTGCGATGTCCATTCCGGCCATGATCTTGAGGCGCTTCACCATGGCCCCGGCCATACCGCGGTCGAAAGACTCCACCAGGTGAAGCACGCCGTCCATGCGGTAGCGCAGGACCATCTCGTTCTCATAGGTCTCCAGGTGTATGTCGCTGGCCCCGATGGAGATGGCCTCCTTGATAATCCGGTCCATGGCCGCGATGACCGGCCCCTTTACCTCATCCTTCCCGCCGAAAATCTCAAGGTCCTCCACCTTCTGCTTGACGTCCAGGCGGTCGGACTCGAATTTTTTCATCTCCATCCACTCAAGCCAGGTGCCGGAGGAGGCAGGGATGCGGTAAATGAATTCCCGGGCCAGGTCGATCATGAGGGGCTCGCCCCTGACCGGGACCGCCTTGTACTGGCCGCGGGTGCCGTAGGAGACGTGATCGTAGATGTGCACCTGGGTAGGGTCTTTAACGGCCACGGTGATCTCGGAGCTTCCACGGCGGCCGATACATATTCCGGCGATGGATTTGGAGACGCTCTCCGGCAGGATCCGCCCGGTCTCCCGGTCAATCTGGAGGGTCTTGAGATCGATGAATGGGAAGCGGGCCAGTTCTCCATCTGTAGGGGTCGAAGTGGGGCTGGCGGAAATTTTTATCCCTTCTTCAAACCAGGGTTTCTGGAAGATCTCTTCCCAGCCGCCCTCTTTTTTTTGAGCGGGGACTTCCGGAGTGGGCTTTCCAGCGGCAGTCACCGCCGCCAGTACTATCTTGGGGAGGATGAGTGATGAGGAGAGGTCCTGGGGGCAGGCGGCGATGAACGCCTCCTGCACCTCGGCCATGGAAGGGAAGCGTTTCCGGGAATCCGGTTCCATCAGGCGGGAAATGAGTTTTTCCATCTCCGGGGAGATTAAGGGGTTAAGCTCCATCAAGGGAACATCCCCGGCGGCATCCCTGAAGCGCTCGAGGGATTTCCGGGGAGGCTTGCGGGTCGCCAGGAAATAGAGGAGGGCGCCCAGCGAGTAGATGTCGTTTCCCGGCTCCGACGGGGCTTTCATGAGCTGCTCCGGGGCGGCGTAGATTGGAGAGCCCTCGGCTTTAAATAAGGTCTGCCCGGCGGAATCTTCTTCCTGCATGCGGGCCAGGCCGAATTCCGCCAGCTTGATGACGCCGTGGGGTGTCAGGAGCAGGCTGTCAGGTCTGAGGTCCCGATGGATGATGGGCGGGGACTGGGCGTGGAGGTATCCCAGGACCGAGAGGAACTGGCCCAGCCAGCGCCTGAAGATCCTCTCGTCCACGGGACCCTCAATCTCCGAGATGAAGGCCTCCAGGGTTCTACCCCTGAAATCCTCCAGGAGAAGATAGACCCGGTCTTCCTCCTCTATGACATCCAGGACCTGGGGAAGGTTGCGGTGGCTGAGCCGGGAGAGAAGGTTTCCTTCCCTTCGTATCTGGAGAAGCGCATCCCGCCGCTTATCCCCGGTGTCGGAGGGCAGGCCCTGGTGCAGCATTCGCATGACGAAGTCCGCCCCCGTGGAGAGGTCCCTGGCCCGAAAGAGCGTAGAAAAACGGCACTTTAAAATCTCCTCCGCGAGTTCATAGCGGTTCTGAATGAGGGTCTTTTCTGTCAGCATCATCAGGCCTCCTTGGTCTCTTCCTGCCTCTTATATCTCCAATTCCATGTGCTAATTATTCTGCTTCATATAATCCCATCAGGTTTCCCGAATCAATGAGGGCTGTCAGGGCCTCCAGGGCCAGGGGGTGGTGAGATTCACCCTTAAGCGTGTAAAATGACTGGAGGATCCCTGAGATGGCATGGCCGCGTTTTTCCCGGATGAATTCCTCCATGGCCTCGGCCAGGGAGAGTACCCAGGCACCCAAGGGCAGATCTTCTTCTGATAACCCTCGCGGAAATCCGGTCCCGTCGCAGCGTTCATGGTGCGCCTCCACCAGGGGAGCCGCTTCCCTGAAAATTCCGCAGGCCTCAAGAAAGGCGCGTCCTTCTCCGGGATGAAGCCTATCTATTTCCCAGGGCTGGCGGCCCTGCAGGAAAATCTTTCCAACGTCGTGGTAGAGGGCGGCTGTCCAGAGCCTCTCCCTGGCAGTAGAGGAAAAGTCCAGCTTCACGGCCATGCCGGCGGCAATCCGGGCCACGCGCAGGACATGCCCCTCCCCCTGGGGAGATAAAACATCTGTTGCCCGGATGCAAAGTTCCCGGTCCTGGCGGGCCAGGCAGTCAAGGTTAATCCGGTCGCGGAAAAAATCCGCTGCCAGGGAGAGGACTCTGGCGGTTTCCGCGAGAAGGGCGACTTTTTCAGCGTCGAAGCCGCCCGGGCTGTCAAAGGCGGCAATGAGGCCCGTGATCCGGCCGTGGAGTACCAGGGGAAATGCCGCCTGGTTGGCGTGTTCCGCTCCGGCCTCGTTGTCGAGCGCGGGCCCGGCGGTCAGGATACAGCGGCCGGCCACGCCGGGATCATCCTCATTAAGAGCTTCTCCGCCGCCCGGGGAGTCCATGAGTTCATAGCGGCCGGATGCCGGGTCTTTCAGGTAAATCATGGAAAGTGCGGCGCCGGTGTTCTTCCGGATGTGGTCGGAGAGAAATTCCAAAAGCTGGGCGGCATTCCGACAAAGGACGATGGCTTCAAAAAGTTTCTCATCAAGGGCCATTTTTATCCACTCCCTTTAAATCCTGGAAGCGATTCCCATGATCGGTAGGAGAATCCCCATGACGAAGACCCCGACTATGAGGCCCACAAAGACCATCATGGCCGGCTCCATCATGGCGGTGAGAGAGTCGACCGCGGATTCCAGTTCCGAGTCAAAATATTCGGCGGTCCTGTCGAACATCTCCGGGAGGGAGCCCGCTTCCTCCCCTATGGATACCATCTGCACCACGAGTTCAGGGAAGACCCCGGAGCGCTTCATGGCCTCGGAGAGGCGCGTGCCCTCCTGGATCTCCCGGGCCATCCGGTCCACGGCCCGGCTCATGACCTCGTTCCCCGAGGACTGCCCCACCAGCGAGAGGGCCTTGAGCAGGGGGACCCCGCTCTCGGTCAGCGTGGCGAAACTGTGGCAGAAGCGGGTTGCGGCGGCGGTCCGGACGAGGGCGCACAGGAAGGGGAAGTTGAATTTCAGGGAGTCGAAGAGGTATCGGCCGCGGGGGGTGGTCAAGGCAAACTTTAATCCGGCGAGGATTCCGACCAGGAGCACGATGATCACGCCCACTACCACCGGATTAGTAAGCAGGGCGCTCAGCTTCATGAGAAGATGGGTCAGCGGGTAGTCCTGGGCCAGGTCCAGGCCGGTTGAGTTGAAGACCGGCTCGAAACCCGGCATCAGCATGGCCAGGAGCGCGTATGACAGGATGACGCTGAATATGATGATGAAGACCGGGTAGGCCAGGGCGGAGCGGATCTTTCGCTTTACGGCGGCGTCCTTTTCCATGAGGTCCGCCAGCTTACGAATCGTGGCGGGGAGGGCACCGCTCGTCTCTCCGACGGCGACCATGCTCAGGTACATGCTGTCGAAGATCCGGGGGTGCTTCTTCATGGTCTCAGAGAGACTTAGCCCCTGCTGGAGATCATTACCCATTACGGAGATGACTTTTTTCAGGCTCTTGCTGGAGGTCTGGTTGTAGAGGGTGCTGAATATGCGGGCCAGCGGGAGCCCGGCCGAAAGAGTAATGGCCAACTGACGGGTAAAGAAAGTGACGTCCTTCTGTGACACGCCGAAATCGAAGCTCAAGGACTTTTCTCCGGAGGCCGCGGAAGCCTGGGGTTTCTCCACCGCCTCCTTGAGGTCAATCACCGTCAGGTTCATTTCCCGGAGCTTTGCCAGGAGTTCTTCCTCGTCCTGGGCGGTTGCATTCCCGTCTTTTGTCTGCCCGTCCCGGTCAATGGCCCGGAATTCGTAACGCCGCATCCATTTTCCCCCTTCCGCCTGTTCAATCCGGCCTGATGGAGGATTCTTTTTGCAGGCGCGAGATCCTGCCGGTTTTCCCGGAAGCGTGATTTTAATAATAAGGGTTTTCCTTGACAAGAGAGAATTCTGTGTTCATAATGATATAAGTAAAATCGTAAGCCAGGGAATTAAAGTGTTGCAGAATAAAGACCGGCACATTCTGGAGGCCATTTTTCTTCAATAAACTGCCAGCTTACTGAAAGAGGTAATATTCATGACTCACAAAAAATTTGCCATGGAACACGATAAGAAAATCGCCCTGGTTGCGCATGACAACAAGAAGCGCGATCTGGTCGAATGGGCCAAGTATAACCGGGTGCTTCTGGCTCATCACAAGGTATATGCCACCGGGACGACCGGCGAAATCCTGGAACAGGAGCTTGGTTTCAAAATCAACAAGCTCCAGAGCGGCCCGCTGGGAGGCGATCAGCAGATTGGCGGCAAAATTGCCGACGGCGAGATCGACTTTCTCATTTTTTTCTGGGACCCGCTGGAGCCGCAGCCCCACGATCCGGATGTGAAGGCGCTCCTTCGGATGGCGGTCGTCTGGAACATTCCCATTGCCTGCAACCGGGCCACCGCCGATTTCATGATTTCCTCCCCGTTGATGGACGGCGATTATGACCGCCTGGTGCCGGATTATGATGTGTATAGAAACCGAAAGTTAGCGGACGATCGTTAAAGGACCGAATATGTTTTCAAATTCGTCCCGGCCGGGGGGCGAGGAGAAAGTCATGGGTTAAGAGAATTACTCTTATACCTGTTCCATACAGGAAGCGCGAAGCTCAGGCAGAAACGAGCCGACCGGGGTTTGCCTTATAACGTCATACAAGGAGGATTCACAATGTCGCATGAATGCGAAATACGAGAACAACTTCCCCAGCCCGCACTTGCCATTCGTACAAGAACGCCCGTCCAAAATTTGTCCCAGGTAATAGACGATGCGTATCGCATAATTACCCAGTACCTTGAGCAGGCAGGTGAACAACCGGCAGGGCCGATGTTTGTAGGGTATTACAACAGGGACATGAACGACCTCGATGTGGAGGTGGGCTTCCCGGTATCTCCGGGGCTCGAAGGGAATGACCGCATCCGTCCCACGGAGATTCCGGGCGGAAAGGTTGGAATTTGCCTTCATACCGGGCCTTATCACGAGGCCGGACCGGCCTATGAAGATCTCACAAAGATGGTGAAGAACCAGGGATTCGAGACGACCGGCGTGGCGTATGAATCCTATCTGAATAATCCAATGGATACCACGCCGGAAAAACTTCAGACCCAGATTCTTTTCCCGTTAAAGGCGCCTAAGTAGCCCGCCGGATTTTTCTCGCCAAGCAACTCGCTGGATAATAAAGATGTAGCCGGTTTATGAACGGACAAATACGGCTTAAGGTTGCTGCCATCTGATGAGCAGCTGTTTGAAGGGTTCCGGCGAAATACTAAAGTCCCCGGTGAAGGGGAAATCCAGGGAGAGAATGATAAAAAGCATGAGCCCAATTAAGGCCGCAAGGAGCGCCGTCATGATGTGCTGGGCATGGATGTTCTCCGTCCCGAAGAAAAAGGTGAAGGCAATGGTGATCATTCCACCCGCGATGAGAACGAGCCAGAGGAGTCCGGGGAGGCCTTCCTTCGCATGGTGGACCAGTTCGCGGCGAAGCGACGAGAACTGGTGGAGGGTGCTTACGGATTCCGCATAAATTATTTTCTGAGCTTCCGTCCTGGGCGTGTAGAGGAGATACACCTTCCAGATATCGAGCAGGATCTTGTCTATTTCCGTGCTGCTCTCCGCCCGTGCCAAGGCTTTCCATTCCTTTTCAGTATTGACATTCGCGTAGTCCTTGAGCAGGGAATGCAGGTGTTTTTTTTCAGGATCATGGAAGATGTCGGAACCCCGGTACATCATCATCATGCAGTTCGCTTCCGCCGACACGTCGGCGTTGGCGCGCTCGTAATTCTCCCAGACGATGATCACCACGAAGGCCAGGAGAACCGCGTAGACCACCCCCAGGGTGGCGAACATGAATCCCGCCACGTCGTTGTGTGGTTTCAGGATCTCGTGGGAGAAGAAGCGCCGTACGAGCCATAAGCCCAGCATGGATATGGAGATTATGACGACCAGGATGATAAGAAGCAGTGGTAAACTAGGGATGTAGTAGATGATTTTCTGGTTAAACGGCATCTTTATTTACTTCCTCATTTGGTCCAGGAGCACGGCGATCAGGATCACGGCTCCCTTGATTATGTTCTGGGTATAGGATTCAACACCCATGAGGTTCAAGCCGTTGGAGATGACCCCGATGATGACGGCGCCCAGGAAAGTTCCCAGGATGGTTCCCTTGCCGCCGGAGAGGCTCGTTCCGCCGACCACGGCCGCGGCGATGGCATCCAGCTCGTAGAGCTGTCCGGACTTGGGGTCCCCCGAAAAAAGACGGGACGCGAGAATCACGCCGCTCACGGCGGCCATCAGGCCGCAGAGGGAATAGATGGCGACCTTCATGCTCTTGATGTTGATCCCGGAGAAGCGGGCTGCCTCCTCATTGCCCCCTATGGCATAGGTGTACCTCCCGAACTTGGTGTGGTTCGTTAAGAACCAGGCGATGGCGGCCGCGGTCGCCATGATTAGAATGGGAACGGGAATGCCCAGGAGGTGGCCACCGCCTAAGAAGTAGAAGGAATCGGGAAGGTTCCCGACGGGCCTCCCGCCGCAGATAAGAAAGACCAGTCCGCGGAATCCAATCATGGTGGAGAGAGTTACGATGAAGGGCGGAACCTTGAACTGGGCGACAATGAAACCGTTGAAAGCCCCGATGAGAACACCCGAGGCGAGGCCGCCGGCGATCGCCAGGGGGATGTTTCCTCCGGTCTTCCCGCCGGTGGCGTCCAGGATCATGGCTGCCAGCACTCCGGTCAGGGCGACGGTGGAGCCCACGGAGAGATCGATGCCCCCGTTGATGATGACGAAGGTCATGCCGATGGCGATGATGGTGATCATGGAGATCTGACGGGCGATATTCAGGTTGTTCTCAATTGACAGGAAGCCCTCACCGCGGCAGAGGACGGCAAAGACCAGGTAGATCGCCACCAGGCCAAGAAAGATCCCGAATTCCTCCGGCAATTTTTTTCGCGCCTTAACTCCCTGTTGCATAGGCCATGATCCTTTCCTGGGAAAATTCTTCTTTTTTCAACTCTCCCGTGATCTTTCCCTCGTGCATGACGAGGATGCGGTGGCAGATGCCGATGAGCTCCGGCAGTTCCGAGGAGATCATGACGACGCCGATCCCCTCGGAGGCCAGGCGCTGCATCAATGCGTAGATTTCGTACTTGGCCTCGACGTCTATTCCCCGGGTGGGCTCATCGAAGATGATCAGGTGGGATGGGATGAAAAGCCACTTGGCGACGACCACCTTCTGCTGGTTTCCGCCGCTCAACTGCCGCACGATCCACGCAGGCGATGGGGTCTTTATGGAAAGATCCGAGATGTAGCCTTCCACGACTTTTTTCTCCCGGGCGTGGTCAATTAAGAAATTTTTCCGGCAGACGCCGCTCAAGTTGCCCAGAGTGATATTGTGGCTGACCGCCATTGCAAGGATCAAACCCTGTTCCTTGCGATCCTCCGGGACCAGGGCGATTCCCGCCTTCAGGGCCTCCTGTGGATTTCGTGGGCTGACTTTCTTCCCTTTTAAAAAGATGCTGCCTGAATCCGGCGGTTCGGCCCCGAACAGGGCCCTGGCCACCTCCGTCCTCCCGGCTCCCATGAGGCCGGCGAAGCCCAGGATTTCCCCCTTCTTGAGGGTAAAGCTGATGTTTCTGAAGCGGCCCGGAAGGCTCAGGTTTTCGACGCGCAGGATCTCCTCTTCCGTCTCGGAGGGGAGGCGCGGTGGATATCGCTGGGACATCTGCCGCCCTACCATCATATGGATGAGGCTGTCAATGTTAAGCTCAGGGGTCGCCCTGGTCCCGATCCATTCCCCGTCGCGGAGTACCGTTGTTCGGTCGGTGATCTCGAAGATTTCTTCAAGCCGGTGGGAGATATAGACGATGGCGACACCCCGGGTCTTGAGCTCCCGGATGATGGCAAAGAGGCTCTTAATCTCGTGCTCGGTGAGGCTGGCGGTGGGTTCGTCCATGAAGAGAATTTCCGTCTTCATGGAGAGGGCCCGGGCGATCTCCACCATCTGCTTCTGGGCGGTGCTGAGCTCCTTCATCTTTAAGGCGGGGTCCAGACTGAGCCCGAGATGATTAAGGATTTCCTCCGCCTTCTGGCGGAGGGTCTTCCAGTCAATCACGCCTCCCCTGGAGGGTTCACGCCCGAGGAAGATGTTCTCGGCCACGGTGAGCTCCGGGATGTAGGTGAGTTCCTGGTAGATGACGGCGATCCCTAGCCCCTGGGCGAAATGCGGATCGTGGATTTCCGTCTTCTTTCCCTTGAAATAAATGGACCCTCCGGGATCCATCCGCTCGATGCCGGCGATGATCTTTACCAGGGTGGACTTCCCGGCCCCGTTTTCGCCCACCAGGGCGTGGACCTCTCCCTTCAAAATAGAGAAGCTCACGCCCTTTAAGGCCGCCACCTCGGGGAAGGTCTTCTTTATGTTCTCAAGCCGGATGAGCTCTTCCAAGGTCTTTTATGTACCTCTGTAACGGGATAAATAACTTTATTATAATTTCGCTGTCCGCGAAAGCCTCCCTGCTTCAAATTATCATCAATATTCATGCCACAAGGTTTCTTTCCATAATTGTAAAGAAGAAGACAATAATGCTCTCTCACTCCTCCAGCAGGTTCCGGAAGCGGGAAAATTCACTCCCTCCTGTCGTGGCAACAATGCTTGATGGGGCAATTCAGGTGGTTGCATGGAATATAATATTATGGTAAAATTCATTGCAGTAATATATGTTTTGTTATTCTGAGGCAAAGAGGAACTAAAATGGTTGATGGGATAAATCCGAAGGATACAACATTAGGAAAATTATTGCCTGAAAAGACATGCCGTCAATATGCTTCCAATGCAAATTCAGCTCTTCCATCTGATAGCGCTATGATATCTCCGGAAGCCATAGCTTCCCAAAAAACTTCCCTGGTTGTAAAAAAGTCCAAACCTGGAAATCGGAACTCTGGTGAAAATGCTGAATTGAATGAGGAAATACTTAAACAGATTCATGACACATCATCGCGCGGTGACAAGGCAATCTCTGATAAAGCTCTCAGGTTTTCCTCAGTGTTTTTTCCTCAGATGACGCCTTATCCCCGCACCCCCGCAGAGTTTAAAGAGGCTGAGCAGAAGTGCAAAGAAATTTTAGACGATCATCTGACAAAGCTTCCATCAGACCAGCATAAAGCACTTGAGCTTGTTCGGGGCACGGGAGTTTCAGATGTTGATATCACATACGGCTCTCACATCGTAGTTGAAGATAAAGGCAAGCTTTATAAAAAACTAAGCATGCTGAATCCGAAGCCACGGGTTTCATCGCATTACCCTGAGGTGGAAGATCCGCAGTTTGGGCTCACGATGAATGGTTTTGGGAGCATTCTTTTCGGCAAAGCTCCATCGGGTGACACATGGTTTCAGCTCGAGGCTCACGGTGCGTATGGTATCGAAACTTATGCGCACATATTGGATTTTGTGCTGCATCTTGCAACACGCTTTACGAATGTCGGACCTTTGGGCATGTCTCCTTGTCGTGAAAAGTTCAAGACCGAAATAAAGATTAAGGGGAAAGAGCTTTAGCTTTCCTCACTTCGGAGAATTGGTGACAGTCGCTAATTATGGAGGAAATTTGATGAAGCAGAAAAAGATTGCTGTTTTTGTGGGAAGTCTTCGCAAGGAATCCTTCAATCGGAAAATGGCCAAGGCGCTTATAGCACTTGCCCCCGAATCGCTGAATCTTGAAATCATCGAGATTGGCGGACTTCCGCTCTATGATCAGGATCTCGACGAAAATCCGCCAACTTCCTGGACCGAGTTACGGGTCCGCCTGACGGAGTTTGACGGTTTCTTGTTTGTCACGCCCGAGTACAACCGATCGGTTCCCGCCGTGCTCAAGAACGCTATCGATGTGGGTTCCCGTCCCTATGGAAAAAGCGTATGGAATGGAAAACCGGGCGGTGTGATAAGTATCTCGCCCGGCGCAATAGGGGGATTCGGCGCAAACCACCATCTGCGTCAATCGCTGGTGTTTCTTAATGTCCCCACCATGCAGCAACCCGAGGCTTACATCGGGAATGCCGCTAAACTATTCGATGAGAGCGATAATCTTGCCAATGATTCAATCAGGGAATTCGTATTGAAATATATGCATGCATTTGCCGCATGGGTTGAAACCAACACATCTGCCGGAAGCCAATAACCTCGTGGTCGATGAGGAGGAAGAACTCGTCCGACCCGGGAGCCTCAACAATTGAGTTGAACAGGCGCAAAAAATGGAAGGGCCTGGTATAAAACTTGAGGATGCCGAATCGTTATGCGCGGCGGGGCGTTTTTGCCACCCTGATGGTGGAACCTGGAATCTGATTTTAGAGTCTGATGACCCCGGTAAAAGGGAATTGGCAATTCAGCAATCATTGTTGCATAAAAAGAAGGGATAATTTATGATGTATAAATTGGATGTAAACGAAAAAACAGGGCTTTATCTGGGCACAGAGATAGATGAAAAATGGTGGAAAAGATATACAAAAGACGGACTATTGGCCCGGGGTAATGGCAAGTACTGGTCTGATGACGAAGCATTCTATTTTCTAAGGCACTTCACCAAAGAGCCGATCGTAATTTCATTGAAAAACATTGCGGAATTTAAATTGGCTGCCTGGCATTCGGGAAAGTGGTGTTTCGGATATCCGATTTTAAAAATTATCTGGTTAAAAGATGGGCTGAAGTTAAGTTCAGGATTCCTCGTGTCGAAAACCAAGGCTGATACCGAAAAAATCATATCTGAATTGAGAAACAAAATTCAAGTCTGACAGTTTGTCCCGGCCTCTCTCATCTGAAAGCGCAACCTGCTTGTTCCTTGTACGGGCAAGGTTGACGGCCAGTGCCTGAGAGGGAAAAGTAGCTTCGGAAGACATAAAAATCACTCCCTATGCAAACGAAGTTTCCATTTTTTTACAATAATTCCAGTTTCAGTTTAATGCAATTCCGGTTGTTTGCAGGCCGAAAAAGCAGTGTAAATGCACTCACAGGTCATATGCCGGCGTGTCGGTAATTTCAACAAATAAGTACTTATCGGACCTCGGCCTGTAAAGAAAGACCCGGTTCGCTCAAAGTTGCTTTTTGGCGCCGCTTTCCTTTTCCAGGTAGGTTTTGTCAATGATGGTGACTTCGACCGGGATCAGGGCCGGAATCTTTTCACCCCTGAGAAATTTTTTCACGGTTTCTATGGTCTTCCTGCCGATTTCCTTCGGGAACTGCGCCACGTCTCCCTTGAGGGGGCTTCCCCTCATTATGGCATCCCGGGCCTCGGGAACCGCGTCGTAGCCCACGATGACGATGTTGTTTCTCTTGGCCGCCTGAATGGCGCTCAGGCACCCCAGGGCCGTGTCGTCGTTGATGGCGAAAACCCCGTCAATGTCGCGGTGGGCCTGGAGCATGTTCTCCATGACTTTCATAGCCTCTTCCCTCTGGGTTTTCCCGTCGACTTTTTCGAGGATCTTGATGCCCGGCAGGGCCTTGATTCCCTCCTCGAAGCCCTTAACCCGGTCCAGGACGGAGGTCACATAGGGGAAATCCACGACCAGGACCTTGCCCTTGCCCTTGAGGAGTTTTCCCATGAATTCGGCGGCCTTGCGCCCTCCCTGGACGTTGTCCGAGGCGACGTGGCACTCGACCTTGCCGCCCTCGGCGGCGATGTCCGCAGTGAAAACCGGGATTTTCGCATCGTTGGCGGTCTGGATGGCCTTTTCCACGCCCTTGGAATCAACCGGGCAGATGATTAGGGCATCCACCTTCTGTACGGCGAAATCTTCGACATCGGAGACCTGCTTGGCCATCCTGAAATCCGCATCCCGGACAATGAGATCGAAGCCTTCTTTTTCTGCTTCCGCCTTGAGACCCTCTTCCAGGTCCTTGTAGAAATCGTGCTGCCGGTTGGGTAGGGAGACGCCGAGCCTGGGTTTTTCCGCCGCCGGCTGGATCTGGGTCGTCTTTACCGCTGCGGGCTGCTCACCGCTGGTCTGGGCCGGCTGCCGGTTACAGGACATTGAAATATAGGACAGAAAGAACATGAAAAGAATCAGGGATGGCACTCTGAGAAAACTGTTTTCTTTCATCGGTTGATTCACTCCTTGCCTCTTTGATTAAACGCGTGATTTTTCTCTGACTATAACTTCGATAGTCCTGAGAGGCCTCCCTGCTCCCCTGAAAAAAATGCCTCCCCGTTGCGGGTAAAATCAGAAAATGGCAAAAAGCTCTAACCATGGGAACCTCAAAGCGATCAAGGATATTTCCTGATTTTCATTACAGACGCAGATTTTTCCATTGCCGCTGTTGATTCCATAACGGACAGGGGAGGTTCCACGATAGCATATCTCTTTACACTCAGCCCGACGGGATACGTCATCGTATAATTAAGGGGACATCACTCTTCATTCAATCCCTCCATCCGGGCGCACCCGGTGCCCTACCGGATCTGAAGCCGGTCCTCGGCGGAGGAGCCTCTGACCTCGGGGAGGTACATCTGCCAGGATTGAGCCGGCATCACGTGGTATTCCCCGGGGATTTCGGCCCGGAGGATATAGGTAAGAGTGTGTTTTCCTTTTGTAAGGGAGCGGGCAAAGAAGGCCACCTTTTCGTCTCTTACCTCCCGGCGGCACCAGGACCAGCCCCATCCCTGGTTCTTCTCGCTCTCGGAAAGGGCGACTTCACAGCCGGCCGGGATGGGATCCTCCACGATGAGGTATTCCAGATCGGTGCCACAGGTGAGGACGACCTGGACCTGCAGGCGCTCCCCGATTGAAAGAACGGGTTTTCCCATCTTCAGGGGAACCTCCCGGAAGGATCCGCCCGCCTCCTTTTTTACCTTGAGGCGGAAATACTCCCGGCTGACGCTGATTCCCGCTCCCTGCGGCTTTTCGACCTCTCCCGGCTCAAAGTAATGAAGCTCGCTGGAGTAGGCTAGGGAGCCTTGTCCCGACATGTCCAGCCGGACGGCATTGGGGCCGGTTCTCATTTTTGCCGTCGGAATGCTCACCAGGGACTGATTCTCAGGGAGAAGGAGCTCTTTCACCTGGATATCCGCCAGCGGCTCATCATTAAAATAAATGCTCAAGTTCAAGTCCGGTTTGAGTTCACCCCTCTTTTCCAGGGAGTCTATCAGGGCGCAGGAGATGGCCGCCGTATCCCTGGTGGAAGACCAGGCCAGGCCCTTTCTTTCGGCCAGGAGCCACCGCAAGGCGGAAGCGATTGCGGGGCTTTCAGGTTTGATATTAAGAAGGGCCTTAAGGACATAGGCGGTGGTCTCGGTGCCGGGACCCGTCCAGGAGTCCGCCTGGTTGCCAGAGTCCCAGTGCGCCGTGGTCGGCGTATTAATGGCCGCCTTTTCCAGCTCTCCTGCAACCTGGACCGCTTTTTCATCCTCTCCCGTTTCCTTCAGAATGAGAGCCAGAAGAGCCTTGCCGTAAGCGGTGAGTTTAGCCCGGCTCCGGTAGAGCTCATTCGCCGAAGAGGCATCCGCCTTTCCGCATCGCGAGAGGGCATAGAGCAGGAAGGCCCGCCTGAACAAAGCGGTTCCCTGAATTACGGTGCCGTAACGGGTCAGGTCCTTGTCTTTGTTCTTCAGAAGTTTTTTGAGGCACTCGATACCCCGTTCTTTCATTTTTGTATCAACCGCATAACCGGCTTTCTCCATTTCGCTTAAGCCCGAGACGACGTAGGCCGTCATCCAGGGATCCGTTTGCTCTTCCGTCCACCAGCCCCAGCCGCCGTTTCCCTGCTGGAAGGAGGCCAGGCGCTCCAGGCTGGCTTTGACCATCTTCGGAATTTCCTTAAGGGGCGGAGCTGGGATTCCCAACCGCTCCATGGATTTGGCGGCCAGGGCGGCCGGAAGGATGCCGCTCATCGTCTGTTCCACGCACCCATAGGGATAATGGGTGAGATAGGCAATGGACTCCATAATGGTTCCCGCCACGGATGGGTTCAGGTAGAGATTCCAGAAGGATGATGGAAGGAGCGTCCCTGAAGGGAGTTCCTCAGCGATAGAGGCGGGTGTTGACGGCTCCAGGTTTCCGGCTTGCGTTCTCAACTGTTCGAAGCCGTGGGGGAGGATCTGGAAGGAATCTTCCACGGCGTCGGAAGCTTTGTCTCCAAGAACTTTCACTAATATGATGGCCCCGCCCGGTTTCTCCGCCACGGCCCGGAAGGCGAAGCGCCTGGCCTCCTTCGGCGCAATGACGGCCTCAAGGGAGGGGGGATCGAGCAGGCGGACGCCCGAGGCCGAAAGACTGACTTTCACTTTCTGATCTTTGCCGGTATAGTTGTGGACAACCCCCGCGATTTCGACTGCATCCCGCTCGCGCAGGAAGCGTGGAAGTTCCAGGCGCACCAGGAGGTCTTTTGAGGTGAGGGCTTTCTGGATGGCGGAACCGGTCTCCGTATCCAGGGTGACGGCGCGGGCGGTGGCCCTCCAGGTGGTAAGGTTGTCCGGGAAGACTACGATGGCCTCGGCCGTTCCCATATCATCCGTTACCATGGCCGGCTCCCAGAAGGCCGTATCGACAAATTTTTTCCTGGGGCGCGGATCTCCGCTCTCTTTTTCGCTTCCGGCGTAATAGTAATTTTCAAATGAGTAACTGGTCCCCACGCAGTTGTAATCATAGTGGTAGAAAAACTGCCCCATGTCCGGCGTCGTGTCCTCCTGGAGGGCATAGACGGCCTCGTCCACCAGGCCCAGCGAGACTTCGGCCTCCACCGGCTCTCCCTGCCGGTCGGTGACCCGGACCTGGTACAGAGCGGTGTCCCCGGGCTGGTATTTCGCCTTGTCGCTTTTGATGGAGACTTTCAGGAATTTATCCAGCGGGGGAATCAGGATGTCGGCCTGCCCTTCGAGGAGCTGCTTATCCTTGACCATGAGGACGTGCACCGAGGCGTTAGGGAAGAAGCGATCTTCCACGGGCAGAAGGATGGTCTTGGAGTAGCCCTCGATAAAGATGAGGCGGGCGTCGAAGAGGCGCCGACCCTCGATGGTAAGGAGCGCGCAGGTGTTTGGAACGGAGGAGCAGATGAGCATGCGGGCCACGTCGCCGATTTTGTAGGTCTTTTTGTCGGCGATGAGGCGGATTTCGCCCGGATGAAAATTCCCCCCCTCGCCCCAGCCGCTGACCCAGACAAAATAGTGGCTCTGAATCGTATTTTCCAGCTCGTCCTTTGATTCGGCCACCAGGCGGAATTCCCCCTCCTTAGGGAGGGCGAAGGAGGCCGAGGCGTTTCCCTGGCGGTCGGTGGTGACGTCCTGAACGGCTATTTCGGAGGTTTTTTCGGTGACTTTCTCCGGACCTTCCTCCCAGGTGACGGCGAGTAGTTTCAGCAGAACATGAACACCGGGACGGCCCTTGGGCGGATCTTCGTAACCGCGGGCGGAGATTTTCATCTTCATCTTCTTCCCCGCTTCGTATAGATACCGGTCGGTCTCAATCCATAGGTCGTAGAGCCCGCGGGTGAGGAGGACGGAGGCCTCGCCGGTTACGGTGCGATGGCTCAGGTCCTCGGCTTCCACCTCGATTCCCACGAAGCGGTCTTCCTCGAATTTTTTGGAGGGAAGTAAGAGGTGGGCGGTCCCATTTTCATCGGTCAGTGCCGTACCCTCGGCCAGGAGAGAGCCGCCGCCGTCATCGTTTTGCTCCGGGCCCTCGTCCATCTGGATGCCCCGCGAGTGCCAGGCCGATTCATAGACCCGGTAGCGAAGAGTGGCCCCTTTGACGGCACCCCCGAAATAATAAGAAGCTTTGACCCGGGCGGTGATGTCCTGTCCGCCCACATATTGTTTTTTCTCCGGAGTCACCTCCACGGAGAACTCGGGCTTCCGGTATTCCGAGACCGCAAAACTCGCCCAGAAGGAGGATTTCCCGAACTGCGCCTCGATATTGTAATCTCCGAGCGGGACTTCCGGCGGGAGCTCGATGTTTCCGAACACGCTCCCGAATTCGTTGGTTTTTATGGTCTCCTCGTGGATAGTGTTTCCGAGAGGGTTCGTGACCAGGATTTTTATTTTCCGGCCGGCGGGAACGGTATAGGCGGAATCGGGGCGGGTGCGGAGGATGGCTTTAAAAAAAACCGTCTGCCCCGGGCGGTAGATGGGGCGTTCGGTGTAGACGTAACAGCGGCTTCCTTCAGGATCTCCTCCCGAATAGGCGTTTAAGAAGGCTGATGAATCTCCCTCCCTGGCGATTACCCAGACGGAGTTGGCACCGTAGGAAATCTTTTTTCTGAAGAGTCCGTTGGAATCCGTAAGCCCGGTGGCAACTTCGTCGTCCTCAGCGAAGGCCGTGATTGAAACATTTTTAAGGGGTCTCCTGTCGGAGAGACGAAAGGCATAGGCCAGCATTTCAGTTGAGGTGTTTTTGCAGATGAGACCGAGGTCGGAGATGGAGATCCAGGCGCACTGCTCCATACTTCCCTTTGCCGGCCGGGCCTTGAGCAGGTAAAGACCCGGCTTTTCAAGCGGGAGGACGACGGTGTCGTCGTATTCGCCGTATTCGTCAAAGGTGGTGGTGAGGTTTTTTTGATAGACGGGAAGCAGGCGGGTAGCGTCTATTTTTTTCATCGCTTCATCAGAACGTATCGCCTTCATATCGGCCGGGTCGGAGAGGAGGTAGGCGGTAAGCTCGATAGTCTTGACCAGGTAGCCGCGGCTGTGGATGGTGACTTTTTCCCCTGGAATAAAGACCCTCTCAGGGGCGATGAGGGAGAATTCCGAGGCCCTGGGCACCATTTTGAAATCCACGTGCCCGCTCACCCGGCCTTCGCGGACCCGGACGTTAAGGCGGTAGCTGGGCTCCATACCGCGCGCTTCGCAGTAGATATCGAAGGCGCCGGCCTCCACCCCGGTTAGAAGGTAAGTGCCGTCCGTGCGGGTTTTGGTATAGCGGCGTCCCGAAGGGTGGAAGATTTTGGCGCCGGCCAGAGGCGCTCCGTTGTCCGAGCGGAAGACCCGCCCGGAAAGACTTCCCACCGGCTTCTCCCATAAAAGGCCTATCGCGGCCATAAGGCCGAGCCAGAGAAGAACGAGAACTACTGATTTTTTATTTCTCATCGGCGGTCTCCTCCCTTTTTTCCGGAGGTTTTCCGAGAGTCACGGCGGGAAAGACGAACATTTCGACCCTGGAGCCTTTTTTGATGCCGGCCTTCCTAAAACACTCGTCCACCTGCCAGCGGGGGGAGAGAGCTTCTCCGGGCAGTAGCAGGGCCGATCGGAAGCCGCACCTTACTAAAAGACCAAGGCGGGCCGGGCTGAGCCCGGCGGTGGAATGCACTCTTTTCAGCGGCCCCGGGATGGTGACGCAGACGTCCAGAGCCTCCCATTCGCTTGGCAGGAGAGGCGCTACCCGACGGTCTGAACGGACGGCCATGGCGGCGGCTTTAAGGATTTCCTGGGCCAGGCTGGCCGTGGTGGGAGTGAGCGTGCCCATGCAGCCGCGGGGTCTTCCGTGGCAGGTGATGGTCACAAAGGCGCCGGAGGGCTTTTGGAAAAAAGAAGGGAGATCCCGGGGAACCTCCGGGGAAGGCCGCCTTTCGAGACAGGCCTTAAGAGACATCCTGGCCAGATGCAACGCGTTTTTTTCGAGTGCCGCTCTGGGGGCGTTGGAAAAGGCCTGGAAGGCCCCGGAGGGGAAAGCCTTCTGACAGGCCAGGGCGGCGAGAATGGTGCAGATTGCAACGAGCGCCAGCCCTTTTCGTGGTTGGCTGTTTGCAGAAACAGGCGAGGCCATGGGTTACTCCTCCGTTTCTGTTGGGAGAAAAAGCTGGGAGAGATTTTTGCCGGAGAGCGCCGCGGAGAGGCCGCCTCCGCCCGATGAAGTCCAGTGCCCGGCCAGGAAGAGGCCCTTGATGAAAGTTTTGCCGGGGAGAATTTTTTTCTTGAAGTAACGCGGGGAATTCTCCCACCCATAGGCGGCGCCATCGCGATTGAGGGTATACCGGTCCAGGGTGAGGGGGGTGGCGGCCTCTTTTATCCGGATGCTTCCGGTCAGGCCGGGCAGAATTTTTTCCGCCTTCTCGATGAGCTTATCCGCCGTCTTCTGTTTGAGTTCTTTATAGTCGGATCCGTGCTCCTTGAAGTCGCCGGATTTCCAGTCGTCGGCATAGTCGTAAGAGGCCGGCACGGCCAGGCGGATCACCTGGTTTCCCTCCGGCGCCAAAGAGGGATCCAAAAGGGACGGAAAGGAGGCGATAAGGCAGGACGGTTTGCCCTCAAGGCACTCGGCGAAGACTTTGTCGCTGTCGTAAGAGGAGTAATGGAAAATGTGGGGGGCCATGATGTCGCAGGCGGCCGGGTCAAGGTCGCTTCCCAGCCAGACCTGAAAAAAAGAAGAGGAGGGGCGGAGCGCTCTTAAGCCGTTGGCGAATTTCAGGCTGACGTTGTCCTCGCCGACCATCGCGAGGAAGGTCCTGCTGGCGTCGGCGCAGGAAATTACGCAGGGAGTCTCGATCGTCTCTCCGCCTGCGGTTTGTACGGCTTTCACCGCCCGCTTCATGGTGATGATCCGGCTCGCTTTTGAATTGAGGCGCAATATTCCTCCGAAGCGCTGGAAGGCTTCGGCCAGATTTTCGGCCAGGCGCCGGCTCCCGCCTTGCGGATAGAATAATCCCCTGGTATGCGCCCGGTGGATGAGGCAGCACATACGGATGGCGGAGACCCTGGAGGGAGGAAGGCCCAGGCAGGGCCAGAGGGCGCTCAGGATCATCCTTAGTTTTTTGTCCCGGACAAAATCCTTTAAAAATTGGTTAAAGGTGGCTCCCAGGTACTCGGAGACCCAAAGAGAGGCGAAGGGAAAGAGGACCCTCTGCCGGATGTTCGGAAGGGGAGGCATATTTTCCACTCCCAGGGCTATTTTTTCAACCACGTCGAACATCCTCTTCACCCGTTTTTTCTCCTTCGGGAAAAGAGTGCCGAGTAGGGTGATGTACTGCGAAAGGTCCCTGGGCACGTCAATGGTGTGATCGGGGAGGTTGATCGTGTAGAGTGTGGGCGAGGTTATGAAACTGAGGTCTCCTGCCGCATCCAGTTCCTCCAGGATGGCGTCGAAGTCCTGGTCCTTGCCGAGTCCCTGAAGAAAGTGGAAGGCGGCCTCGAAGGTGAAGTCGCCGCGGGTGAAGGAGGTGCAGCAGCCTCCGACGGTTGAATTTTTTTCAATAAGAAGAACGCGCTTGCCCGCTTTTGCCAGGTAGGACCCGCAGACCAGCCCGGAAAGCCCGCTTCCTATTACAACGGCATCAAATTCCTCGGCCACAACTCACTCCCGTCCTGATATGTATTTCCCTTGATTATTTCTGTTTTTTCCGCCAAATCCCTCCATATTTCAGCCGGGAAATATAGGCGTTGTTATTATTTTTCTGCATTTATAAACACAGATAATCCCCTGTCAAGGGATTATCTGCAAAATAGAATACAATAGTAATTGCCAAATAAATCAGGCGGTGAACCTATTATCACGGTCCGTCGACAGTCCCTTTAAGCGTATTACGGGTTTTTGAGGGTTTCGTCGTGCTCCCCGATGTTGCGCAGGAGGATTCCGTCTTTGTAGTGCTGCCAGGTCATCCGGCATCCCCGCGTGATACTGGCTTCGAATAGATGAGCTGTGCCCTGGATCTTTTTTGTCCTCAGGGATGGATAATTAGGATCTTGTTCCATGAGTTCCAGCTTTTTCCGGAGAACCTTTTTCAGCCGGTCATCAAGAGCCTGGACTTTTTCTTCAAAAAGAGTGGAATAGTAAATCTTCACAGCCCGAGATCCTTATAAAGTTTTTTGGGCGTTGCTGCGGATTTTATTTTTCCTGCCTTGATTTCCCGGTCGACCCGCTTTTCTTCCTCCTGCCATTTTTCGGTCCAGAAATAAGCCTGTTCTCGTGCGACAGCGATGACCGGTTTGATTATTATTTTGTCTTCTTCCATATCAACATCCAGAAGGTCCCCGGCTTTTAAATGCAGTTTTTTTGCGATAAAGGACGGCAGGGTAATCTGGGAACGCTTCCTGAATTCAGCCAACATCAGCGCATCTCCTCCGATTATACAATAGTTGGAAAATCCAACTTTCCTACATATATTTTATCACACTGGTAATGAAAAGGCAATCCCTGGCAGCTGGTGGACAGATGCGACAGATGGGGTCAGACATTGCGCATTAGACGGGTTTCTTAAACCTTCCTCCGCTGAAACACCGCCCTCTACGAACTAAAACGGAGTTTAAGGAAGAAATAATAGCCAGACCCAGCGCCACAATAAGGGTCTATGAAAAACTGTCAAATATGCAATGTCTGACCCTCAGACACTATGTTATAAAGGAAAAAAAATGGGGAGATATTGTCAAATAAAATAGGCGCTGTTCTCATGTTCTCATGTTATTTCTGTTATTTAGGTTGCCTTGTTTTTTGGGCACTGGGCACTGAATACTAAGAGTTCTCTCGCGGCAACTTTTAGCGGCGGAAACCAATGTCTGAGGCGGTTAGCATTTTCACGTGTGGGCGAAATGATACATGTCATGCGCTTTTCCCGAGCATGAACCAATCCATTTCGAATTGTCCTTAATGAATCGACCAATCGAGGGTCCCAACTGGTTTTGAAATCTTCGAATGTCCACTGCTCTCGCGTCAGTGCTTGTATCTTTAATCCGCCATCAAATGAGGTTTCTGCTGAGAAAAGCTTCAGATTTGCCTCAATTGCAACCCAAAGTTTACGTGGATCCACATGCCGACTGATTACAATCTGAACTTTCCGTGCATCTTCAACTTTATCCTCTGTGACAGCCTCAAGCACATCTCGGGCTATCTCCTCTGAACGCATGTTTAAATCTGGCGATAGAAGCGCCCTCCCGATTGCTGCTAGGACGTTTTCTTGCACATGATAAAAGGCGCAGTATTCGATAATTTGATAGCAATACAAGAAGCGCCTAAAGACATCGGTCGCATCTTGACTGCTTTCCCATAATTGAAGCAGGAATGGATCAAGCTTTCGACCATTTATAACCGCGGGGAAATCCGTGCTCGGTTTCCAGGGACTTACAAAACCGGAGCTCTCTGTCGTCGGAGGCTCATGAATATCGATCGCTGGGCTGGCAAAATCGAAGTAATTCATAAAGAAATTAATATGCTGACAAAGATCGGGTAGACGTTCCTCATTCAGTCCGACCTTTCTAATCCAGAACGACAGAGGATGCCATCGGCTGGCTTGCTCAGGATGCTCCTTCTTAAGGTGAAGATACATTGAAAATGATTGCAGATTCCTGTGGTTTGTTGTCGTCGGAGCCTCAATAGGCTTCGATGCCTTCGCGATAGTCATTAGGCGATCGCTGGCATCTGCGTATTCACATTCCCAAGATTTTCTCTCAAACTGAAAGGAAAAGTGCCTAGTATAGAGATGTTTGTGCGTTGGCAGTGCCGTGAATATGAACTCGATGTCGTCGGTGTCTTTGTGCCAAATTGCCGTAAAGCGGGGAGGAAAGTACAAGGAATTCAGCGCATCGATCAACTTGGAATCACTCGGGTCAATCCGTAAAGCGATGGTTTCGTCATTCCACGGCCTGAGAATCTCGATTTCCTTTCCTTTCTCGCGAAGTTCCGCGGACGGGTTATTCTTTAGAAACTGTTCCAGCTTATTCTTAACCATCGTTTCACACGTAGTCATTTTTCTGGTCTTCTTCGGCATATTCCACCTCTCCTATTAGCTAAACAAAATGTTGCGATGATTCAATAATTATTATACGGAACGGAATCAAACCTAGTTTAAAGCGGTAATTCAAGCCTCTTGCCCAGTTCCCCTTCTATTTGCCTTCTTGAATCCCAGGGTGTGTAAGAAAAGGCTGGTCTTGTCCCTTTTCTGGACACACTGAAAGTCATTTGAAATAAGTCTGGAGGGCATTTGCGGCCAGGGGGACGGGAACGCCCAATGCGGCTTTTTTCCCGGTGCCCAGGCGCACGCACTCCCGCATGGCCCATTTCAGAATATCCACCGATTTTTTACCGGGACCGCCTTGGGCGGTTGCAATTTTTCTTATGGCCTCGGCCATCTGCATCGGGGCGACTAAAATCCCAGGGCCTTCTCCCACCAGGAGATCGGCCATTTGATTTGGATTGCGGGGGGGGAAGCACCCTGCCTGGGGGTTTGCCCAGGCCGAGAAGGCGGGCCTGGTTTAAGAGGCTTTCGGGGGAAAGTTTTAGGCCCTGCGTATAAAAATAGATGCAGCGAGATCTAATGTCAGGGCTCATCGGCGCTTGGCAAATGTTCAGGGTCAAGCGTACGATGGAGCCAATTGTTGGCGCTATTGATTTGATAATCGCCGAAGGTATTTGCGCTTTCGCTTCCCGAAGTCATCAATCTTTTCCATCAGTTTCTCGTGTCTCTTCTTGAGGGCTCTCAACTCATCTTGATCCAGCGATTTGCTTGCTGCCAACTTCTCATACTCGGAAACAAAGTGTTCAACTTCGGGAACGAGCGTATACCCTTGTTGTTTCGCTGCCTCGATGAGTTGTCCAAATGATCGTACGTCGTCAGCGGCAAGAACACTTATCGGTTCGTCGGCACTCACACCCAATGTGGTCAAGTGCGCATGGAGCGCCTGATCAAGGTCCCAGCGCAATCTGGACATATGTTTGCCTTCGGTGTTGATGCCAGCCTGCACTAGGGTGTGCACATCCTCCCATGTCGCGTTGACAGCATGTGCCATGAAAGGGTTTTCAAACAAACGCAACACGTCCATGCTTGAGAGTATCGGCCCGGCAATGCGTTCGATGAGAACGATGAGTGTTTTCGGAAGAACTGTCTCGTGGTCAGACATCCCCAACGTTTTCGCCGCTCGGATATAACTACGAGATGATGTGACTAGATACACGTTACCGCCCATCACACGCCTGTCGGGATTCCTGCCTGCAGAGTTCATCTGCTGAACGAGGACATAGATTTCCGCATCGGTGTGGGCTAGAGCCTTCGTCTCCTCGTCGGTGCGATAGTCTGCTTTTCTGCTGCGTTTCAGCTCTTCATACAATTGCTCTTCCACCCATGTCAGCATATCTGCGTTAAGCGGTTCGCCCAACAATACAGAGGACTCATCCACGGAGACACCATCGGGAAATGTTGTCTTCAGAACCTGGGTGAAAAACTCAATAGCATGTGATGGCTCATAATAGTTTCCCAAGTATTGTTCGTACGATTGGGTCCTTGGAATAGCGCGGTTCTGGAGAGCGTAGAAGTACCCCTTCACGAATGCGTTGTTCACTCGTTCCTCGAGGTATTGAGTCGCAAGACCAGCGCCTGCGTTGCCAAAATAGTTGAAGGTAGACTCGGAATGCTGTGCATGTTCGACGCACTCTTGAACAACGGCGAGTGGAACAACTACTTTGCAGCGAAGAGATAGTAGTTTCTGCACGAGACCGAGTATCGGTGCACTACCCGGGGCATCCGTGACTACGGCATCGAGGACCGTGTCCGTATCAAGCACAAACGTTTTACTCGCAAACTTGGATGCTTGAAACTCGTTTAGCATGGGGTCCATCTGCATAAGTTGCGCGCCAACAAATGTGCGACACCAAGATGCAAGCACCTCCGCCTGGTCCGGTTCAGGATTAGCAAGCAAGTCGCCGAGCACCGCAACGAGACTCTCGCCGACAAGTTCCGGTAGCTTTGTCTTTGCCAGGGCAACAAGATCCTGTCGATTCCTTGCGTCTGCCACGACGAATGTTTGGGCTTCATCAACCTGTCGCGCCAGATCGAGCCCAGAAAGTCTCAACAATTCAGAAAGTGCGGTCCGGGTGTTCATATAAATCTGTCGCTTGTCGTCCACGCTGAGCTTGCCTTTGGCCAGCGTTTCCACAGAGTCTAGGACATCCTGCAGCAATGACTCCGTAGCCCGGTTTAACGCGAGAATTGCCGCTTCGTTCTCGCGAGTGGTTTTTTCACTGGACGAGTAACCTGCCGTCCCCCGAGTGACCAACCCTCTGGCATGAAGCCTCTCAAGGGATGCCCTGACTTGATCCGGTTGTGCGGCAAGTCCCGGAACACAGCGATTGTAATCCGTCACTAATACCTCGGGACGTACAGGCGGATTCGAATGGAGACCGAGAATCGTCAGGGTCAAATTGTCGAAGACGTTCCTTCTCGCTTGGTTCGACAAATCATGAAACGACAGAGCGCAAGACACACGCATCATGGCGATTTCATGAGCACTGGAAGCTGGCTGAGCAAGAAGAAGGCTTTGCTGTCTGATAAAAGTCAGCTGCTTGTCTATGTCTGGGAAATGCCGCGAAAATATAGCGTTGCTTAAGTCAGACAGGCGTGCGTGAAAGGTTTGATACTCATAAATGTCAACGCGAACGTTAAACTTCTTCCTTGCTTCCTGTTTGATGCTGGCCTGTCGCTTGGCAGAGACGGGGCGATTAGTGGCAATGATGAGTTCATCAAACGGAATCGTGTTTCGTCTGAGGGTTTCGATTGTGTCCCTGACCTTCGCTGTCAGATATTCTTGAGTTGTAAATTGAAATACGGTTCTTTGAACTTCGTCATTTTGGAAGAACCTCTCAACAGCGGCATCAATGCCTTTGTCGTCTCGCAGTCCCAAAGGTTTGATCTTCGCGAACCCCTCGAGCTGTAAGACTTCAGCCGCAAGGCGTTCGAAGCCAAGAAAGTCGGTTATTGTCAATAAAGCGATGTCTATAATGTCAGTTGCCATATAGTCATTCTCCTTCCTTGGCGCCAACAACTATTAGACGGAACGGCGTCAAATCTGTTCCAAAGGGGAAATTCAAACATCTTGCCCAGTTCTCCTTCCGCTTTGAACGCGGGAAAAAATTTCCGGCGGTTACCGGCTCTCCCACCCTGTTGTCAGGGCAATACCATCGTGGCCAGAACAGGTATTGCCGGAAGTCGTTTTTTTTTCAAATACAGGTTGCCGATAGTTACCCCTTTGGGTGACATGGTGAGGATATCCGGGCTCAACAACTCTCGCGATTCTCGGCATGTTATCAAGGGGAAAAAATGGGGAGATATTGTCAAATAAAATAGGCGCTGTTCTCATATTATTTCTGTTATTTAGGTCACCTTGTTTTTTGGGCACTGGGCACTGAATACTAAGAGTTCTCTCGCGGCAACTTGTAGCGGCGGAATCCAATGTCTGAGGCGGTTAGCGTTTTCACGTGAGAATAATGGGGACATAATACTATTTTTCGGATGGAGAGAAGATGCAAGAAATAGCACTGTATCTCCATTCCCTTCCGCGTTAATCCGCGTGCAGCGCGGTCGGTTTCATCCCTTAGTTAGGCGGCTCACCGATCTTTTCTATACCGGGCAGCATCTCGGAGATAAAGCTGAAATCTTTCTTGGTGAAAGTGATTTCCGCCTTTGCTCTCCCACCGAAAACATCACGCACGACGAACTCGCCTTTGATGACGTTATTCTTGATAATGGGATTCCATTCTGCAGCACCATAATATTCGGCAAGAAAATATGACCACCCTGAAATGCTGCAACCAGATTCGATTACTGTTTCTCCTGTGGAGAACAAGCCAGTCAATCCGAACACTGAAAATACTTTTGTGTAGTCTCCCAGTTTCAGCGCTGGCTCAGGAATGGTCATTGGTTTTAGCTCTTGTTTTATTCGTTGTGCATGGGTCTTTATGAACAAGCGCCAAGATTTTAGAGCAACCTTTTTTAAGCCACGATTGCCTATGCCCGCATATACCAAAAAACCATATCTTCGGGTTAAGTTCCCATTGTATTCACCATCAGGAAGTTGGAACCACCATTGATAGACATCAGGGTGAACTGGGTCAATGGACAAACTGGGCCTATCACGTAAGTAGTTTTGAATCAGAATTAAAGCATTTACTACGCTAAGGATTAGTGCTGCAAGTTCCAGTATTTCTTTTAATTGCATAGGCATCTTTCTACTCTTTCTTGCGGTGTCTCGGTTCACTAGATGTTAGAGCCCTTCAAGCTCTTCGCGCGCTGCCGCCCAACATTCTGGCTCAGCGGCGGCGGTTAGCTGTCCGATGAAACTTTTGATTCGATCTTAATTTCTCTTATATTTGCGTATTCAATTATTCCATCAGGGCGCCGTAACGTTATTTTTGCAATAAAAGCTTTCCCACCCTTATTTACAAAAAATCGCCCAATCAAATCGAAATATTCATCATCGAGAGGTTTTTGAATGAGTGGCAGTAGTTCCTTCCCTATATCTGTAAATTTCCATACATGCAAATCGACTTTGCCACTTATACCGCCTCTGTTTAGCAATAAGAGATAATCATCTGACAACAAGGCAACCTCAGTGGAATTAGAATCCTTAAAAGCTTCAAAGTTAAGGTCTAACGGATACATCACTCCAAGTTCGGCTAACAGAAACTGATGTGTAGGAATTATCTGCCGATTCTCCTTCAACCAGTTCTTGTCATGAACAGCAACAATCCAAGCACCTTCAGGAATTTGTATGGCAATTTTGGCGACTAGTTCAAATGTCTGTGCATCTGATTTAGTCAGATTCCTAATGAAATCCAGAGTGCGAAGAGAATAAGAGCCTGGTTTTTTTATCTCGCCTGCGAGGATACGTCCCCATAACTCTTGCATTTCATCAGAACTAATGTCTTGTGCACAATTAAAGAAACGTGTTATCCAATCTTCGTCTGGTGCTTCATTTGGCACGTTGGTTTCGCCTGAAAGCTCTCTGGCAGCCACACTTGTAACATTTTCAATATTTTTTTGTCTTTTCCTTTCTTGGTAATCTACGCGTTTGGTGCAACGATCTTCAATGTTTACTGAAGGGAGAATGAGAGTTCTGTCATCTGGTTTCTGCCATATCTCAACTTGACCATCTTTATAAATAACAGGTAGATTCTGTTTTTTTGCAATTTGGTTCAACGTTTCAGAGATTTTTTGTGCCTCGTAAGCACGAGCATCAGCCTCCCGCCTAATCAAGTACGGACGAAAAATGGCACCAAGCCCTGCTGACGCAACTTCAATTAAACGAGTCAATGGCTTACTAAGACCTGCAAGATCGCTGATATTCATTTTTCCCCCATCATCAAACAACTATTAGACGGAACGGCGTTAAGCCTATTCCAAAGGGTGAATTCAAGCCTTTGGAACAGTTCCCCTTCTATTTGCCTTATTGAATCTCAGGGTTTGCCACAAAAGGCTGGCCTTGTCCCGATTGCTGGACATATTAAAAGTCATTTGAAATAAGTCTGGAGGGCTTTTGCGGCCAGGGGGGCGGCTGAGTCGGCGCCGTTGCCGCCTTCGATAAAGACCAGGACGATGACCTTGGGATCGGGGTAGGGGGCGAAACCTCCGAACCAGCCCAGGGTGCGGCCGGGGAAGCGGAGATCCTGGGCGGTGCCGGTCTTTCCGGCTACGGGGACGGAAACATTTATTGCGGCTTTTTTCCCGGTGCCCCGGCGCACGCACTCCCGCATGGCGCGCTTCATAATATCCGCCGATTTTTTATCAGGACCGCTCTGGGCGGTTGCGATTTTTCTTATGGCCTCGGCCATCTGCATCGGGGTGACCAGGATCCCCGGACCTTCTCCAACCAGCAGATCGGCCATTTGATTTGGATTGCGGGGGGGAAGCAGGCGGCCTGGGGATTGGCCCAGGCCGAGAAGGCGGTCCTGGTTTAAGAGGCTTTCGGGGGGGAGTTTGAGGCCCTGGGTGTAAAAATAGATGCAGCATGAGCGGGCCAGGGCCGAGGTGAGATCCACTTTCCCGTGTCCGCCCGGGTACATGCAGGTAAGCGTCCGGCTCCCGACGCGGAAGCTGTCCCGGCAGAGCACTTCTTCTTTCGGGTCGATTTTTCCATCTTTAAGGAGGGCCAGGGCGGTCACCAGTTTAAAGAGGGAGCCCGGCGGGAAAGCCTGGCGGGAGGCCGTTTCCGGGTGGGCGGCAGCGAGAATCCTCCCGCTTTGGGCCTCAAGGAGAATTATGCAGCCGCGGCGATTACCGAGAAGGGCTTCAAGTTCTGCGGAGAGTGAAACGGCTTTTTGAGCGGGAGCGGGCTGAGAGAAGAGAATGAAAATAATGAGGAAAGAAATGA
>JAZDOK010000063.1:0-15002 GCA_043798715.1 bacterium | reverse complement strand
TCTTATGAGTATCTACAGGACGCTCAAGTTGAGAGGCCACAACCCGCTTTCCACCATTGTGCAGGCGATCGCTCATTATGTTCAATACGGAGAATTACCTCCTTTGCCGGAACCCATCACTTCACATGGCTAAATTGTTACGAAAAATCTTAATATTATTAAAAGTTACTTCCCCGGGTAGCTTGCCAAAGTTTTTCATGGAAAAGTGAATTTTTAAAAAATTTCCTTCTGGAAAAATTATAATCGGATCAATTTTCAGACCTGAAACTCCTATCCATGGACGGCTATTTAATACAAAATCTAAGCTCATGATGTTGGCTTGGCGATAAGCCACACACCAACCTAGAATTCCCCACACCGCTATTATTATTCCTAAAATAGTCTGAATAAAACCTTGATTATGATTACACCATTTTATCACATTTGACATCTCTCTGAAAATTTCCTCAACTCTGTCAATAATCAATAGAAAAGTGCATTTTTTGTCCCGCCTGCTTTGTACGGATATTGTCCTTCGCCAAGGAAATTATACCAGAATTATGACAGAAATTCAATGAATTAGTATGCCCAGGTACAGGTGTGGATGAAACTGACCGGCGGAATCAACGAGGAGCCTTACGAGATGCACATTGACCATGCGGAGCCTGACAGGGTCGAGGCGGCTGTGGACAAATGGTTCAAGGAGGTGAGCCGCAATAAGAGGGAGCGAAGCAAGCGAGGCAAGAAATGGGTCAGGCGCTTTGTGCGCAATATATCGGTTATAATCGATATATTACAATCATTGACATCGTTTGATCTGGTTTTGTGACAGGATCTAACGGTTATGATCGAGGGGCGGCAAGCATGAACTCATTATATTTCTAACTTTCGTAGTGGATATTTCCCCTTGAACCGTTAGTTATTGTTTTGCTTGGAGCTTCTTCCCTAGACATGAAGGAGGCCAGCCCCCTTTTAGAAGGCGCTTGGGAGGCAGAAGGGACAGGGTTCGCCTTTCTCTTTTAGTGCCCCGCAGAGCGGGCAGGCGAGCCAACCGCGGTCAAGCTTCCACTGGCGGAGGCGGGCGTCCAGAAGCAGGAAATTCCTGAAGGAAGAACGGTGGGGCTCGGGGAGGGAAGAGCAGATCTCCTCGATTTTTTCCAGAACCTCCGCGGGAAGAACCACATTTTTCAGATCTTCCTCCCTCTCCTCGGGAATGTCATCCTCCCAGGTCTTTCCGGAGGCTGAAAAACGGATGTCCTCTATCAGCCCTCCTCCGACTTCCTCCCTTATTTTCCTCATTATCTCGGCCTTGAGAAACGTAAGCTCCGTCGTCCAGGAGGAAGTCCTGGTCGCCACGAACAGAGTTTTTCCAAGCACCTTTTCGGCCCGGGCGTTCCTGGCTATTTTCTCGCCGGCGATTTTGGGCCAGAGGAAAAGAACCATGCTCGACTTGGTTTTCTTGGAGATGTCCAGCTTTTTAAGAGCCGGTTCCAGGATGTCCCCAAGTTTTGTAAGTCTTTTCAGTCTTTTAGCCATGAGACGTCCTCTCATGGATCTCCCCTGAAGAGATCTCAAATTGAGAAATTTTTTCGCCATGGCGTTCCAGAGCCGGAGGCAGGACGGAGGAGGAAAGAATGACCTGCTCCTTCCCGGAGAGAAAGTCAAGGAGAAGTTCCTGGCGTTTCTCGTCCAGCTCCGAGAGGGCGTCGTCCAGAAGCCAGGCCGGCTCCTCTCCCAGCTCCGTGAGGAGAAACTCCCCTTCCGCCATCTTGAGGGTCAGGGCCGCCGTGCGCTGCTCCCCCTGCGAGGAGAAGCTGCGCATCTCCCGACCATCACGGAGGAGGGAAAAATCATCCCGGTGAGGGCCGGTCAGGGTGGCCCCGCGCTCTTCTTCCTGGCGGAGATTATGCTCCATCTTTCTTAGAAAAGAAGCGCGGATTCCCTCTTCCGTGAGCGGCTCAGGGAGTGGAATGGAGGAGGAATACCGGATTAAAGCCTCCTGCCCGCTCATTTGACGGTGCGTGGCCTGAAAAAAGACGGAGAAAGCCTTAAGGGCCCTGATTCTCCTGAGCAGCAGGCGCCCTCCCCACTGGGCGAGCTGCTCCCTCCAGACCTCATCGAGCTGGGCATGGCGGGCCCGGCGGTCTCTTAATCCCAGGTTCCGCTCTCTCAGAACCCGCCGGTACTGCTGGAGGGAGAAGAGGTATTCCGGGTAGATTCTGGCCAGAAGAAAATCCAGGAATCTTCTTCTTTCGTGGGGAGGTCCCTTGACGACCTGAAGATCTTCGGGGGCAAAGAGAACGAGTTGGACCTGTCCGATGAAGTCGCTCAATTTTCGGAGCGGGCTTGAATTCAAGTGAAAGATTTTAGAAATCCGGCCTCCGTCCCCGGCCGTCCAGGAGACGTCCGAGGTGATGGTATCCCGGGCCCGCTGGATTTGCGCCTCCACTCTGGCACAGGGCTCCCCCCAGGTCAGCACCTCCTGTTCATTGCGGGTCCGGAAAGAGCGGGACATGGCAAAGACATAGAGAGCCTCGATGAGATTGCTCTTGCCCTGGGCGTTGGCCCCCAGCAGGAGGTTCATTCCGGGAGCGGGCTTAAATTCAGTCTCCCTGTAGTTGCGAAAATTAGTCAGACGGACTTTTTGAAATCTCATCGTTTTGGTTAATTGGTCCTTTCTGCTTAAACCAGACCTGAAACGGAAAGTAAAGGATAATTCCGGCGGCCAGGACCGAAAGGAATACCGGGACGAACTTGAATCCGCCGGTGAAGACCGCCGTCAGGATTACGGCCAGGGGAGGCAGGCCGATAAAAATGGCGCCCGCCAGACCTCCCGGCACTCTTATTTCCCGGGGAAGGTGCGGCTCCTTTACCCGCAGGAACACCAGGGAGAGATACTCCAGGAGAAAGAGAGCCCCGTAGAGGTATATCTCGATCTCTATGAGATTGACGAAACTGAGATTGGTCATGAGGGCGATGGCCACGCTGCAGAAGAGCACTGCCACCCAGGGAACCCCGGTTCTGGGCAGGGTCTTGAGAAAAACCGCAGGCAGGAAGCGCCTCTGGGCCAGGGCGAAGGGAATACGGGAGGTGGACAGGATGATGGCCATCAACTGGTTGGCCGCGCCCACCATGATGGCCAGGGTGAGCCAGATGCCGAGCCAGGATCCCCCCACCTGGGCGCCGACGTCCGAAAAAGATCCCGAGCGCCATCCGGCCCACCCGTGGGAGGAGCAGAGACTGGCGTAAAGAGATAAAAAGTAGATCCCGGCAATCATGGGAACCGTTATCAGGAGGGCCCGGGGATAGTTTTTGCGGGGGGACTCTATCTCCCCGAGGCAGGGAACGAAGTCTTCCCACCCGTTGTAATTCCAGATGATGATCATGAGGCCCATCCCGAAGCTGCCCCAGAAGACGTTCCCCGGCGGAATAAGAGGAATCCAGGGGGAGTGCTGGAAGTGCAGGAATCCGAAAACGACCATTATGAAAAAGGGCAGCAGAACATTTATGCTGAGAAGCACCGAGCTGATGCCGACGATGCGGATCTCGGCCAGGTTGAGGAGCGCGAAGATGGCGATTAGTCCTATACAGATCAGCCATCGCTCGGTGGGATTGATTGAGGGAAACCAGAAGCGCAGGTAGTCCGCGAAGATGACCGGGTAGAGGCTGGAGTCAACGATATTGCGGATCCAGGCCAGCCAGCCGGCCTGGAAGGAGAAGAACCTGCCCATGGCCCGCTCCACCCAGCGGATGTATCCTCCCTCCTGGGGCAGGGCCGAGGAAAGCTCTGCCGTCATCAGGGAAATGGGGGCGCTCCAGAAGAGGGGAATCAGGAGGACCAGTATCAGGGTGAGGCCCGGACCGGTGATGGGAACGGCCTCTTCAATGCCGTAGGGCCCCCCGCAGACGATGGTGAAAATGACCCAGATTAAGGCGGCCAGGCCGAGCTTTTTTCCCATGAAAGGAAGTTCAGGGAATTCTTACTCTTTTCCTTCCTCGGTCGAGGCGACTTCTTCCAGGGTGTCTTCGAGGCGCTCCAGGACTTCATCAATCAATTCATAGGAGATGTTCAGGGCCGGCTCGAAGCGCACGTTCCGGGAATTGGTCATGGTTCCGGCCACCAGGACTCCCCTCCGGAAAAGCCCGGAGACCACCCTGTAGCCGATGTGAGAATTGACGAACTCCATCCCGAGGAGGAGTCCCCGCCCCCTCACCTCTACCACAATGGAGTCATGGAGGGCCCGGAGCGATTTTAAGTGTTTGAGAATATATTTTCCCTTCTCATCCGCCTGGGCCGGGAGATCCTCCTCCAGGGTGACATTGATGGAGGCGATGCCCGCGGCGCAGGCCAGCGGGTTCCCGCCGAAAGTGGAGCTGTGGATAAAGGGAAACTCCTCATCCATCACCTTCCAGATCTTCGGAGTGGTGACGAAGGCGGAAAGAGGCATGACTCCTCCGCCGAGGGCCTTCCCCAGGCAGATGATGTCGGGGGCCACGTTCCAGTGGTCCACCCCGAACATCTTTCCCGTGCGGCCGAGCCCCGTCTGGACCTCGTCGGCGATGAGGAGGGCGCCGTATTCGTCGCAGGCCTTCCGCACCCGGGGCCAGAAGTCTTCCGGCGGCACGATGGCGCCGGCCTCCCCCTGGATGGGTTCCAGTATTACCGCCGCAATGCCCTTTCCGACTTCATCGGCCTTGTAGAGCTCATCCTCCACCGATTCGGCGTCGCCGAACTCGACGAAATGGATGTCGGGCAGGAGGGGCTCGAAGGGCTCCCGGTATTCCCACTTGCCCATGAGGCTGAGGGAGCCGCATGATTTTCCGTGAAAGCCCCGGAGCGAGCTTAAGAAGCCGGTCCTCTTGGTGTAGAGACGGGCCAGCTTGAGGGCGCCCTCGATGGCGTCCGTTCCGTTGTTTATGAAAAAACAGCACTGGAGCTCTCCGGGGGTCAACTCCCCGATGAGCTTGGCGAGCGCCCCCCTCAGGGGATCCATGAGTTCCTGGGAGGAAAGGGGCATTCGCATCAACTGGCTCTTGACCGCCTGAACTATCTTGGGGTGGCGGATCCCCGCGCTGTAGACGCCGAAGCCCCCAAGAAAGTCTATATATTTCCTGCCGTCCATATCCTCGAGGATGGAGCCCTGGCCGGTCCACTCGAGACTCGGATCGTCGAGTTCGCACTCGGCGACGGATTTGCGGTATTCGAGGAAGCCCCTGCTGTAGTAAAATTGAAAATTATCGAGGGTGTCTTTTTTTATTTGTTCCTTCTGCTCACCCGTCAGCTCCCCGGAGCCGATGATATCAAGCCAGCGCTGGGACTCCCTGACCAGTTCCTCCGGGCTCATGCGATCTACCGGGGGCTTGATCTCTTTTACCTCGTGCGTCGGCACAAAATTCACCTTCTTGCAAAATTTGAGTCTTTCGAAGCATTAAATGCGGCATCATCATTTTTCGTTGCAATCTGTTAACATGGAATACCTGGTCTTATTATAATCCTGGGCGTCAGAAAAGTCAATTTTGATGCCGTTTCAGGAAAAAGAGAGAGGCCCCGAAGGGCCTCTCTTGAATAAATTTCGCTTGAAACTAAACTTAGAGGCCGGCTTCCCCGGTCTTGGTAGCAGAGGTCACCGCTACGGAGGGAGTCGCGGCCGCAGTCGTGGTGGCTGTTGCAGTCGTCGTGGAGGCCGCCGCCGTCGCCCCGGAGGCGGCGGAAGCAGCGGCCTGTCCGGCCTGGGTCTGGTTCAGCATCTGCTTCATGGCCGGCACGTTGATCCCGGCGCCGGTCAGAGTCTGGGTCACCAGCAGTTCCGTCTCCGGCTTGATGGTCATCTTCTGCATGAGGACCATGGCGTAGGTCGAGTAGAGGGTCATCATGGCCGGGCCCATCTGCTGCGGGCTGGAGCTGGAAGTTCCCGAGATGGCTCCCCATGGAGTAGCGGGAGAGGTCTTGAGGAGAGTCTTGGACTCCTCGATGGCCGCCTGGCAGAGGGTTTCCAACTGCTGGTCGACGTTCTCCTGAGTAATTCCCGCCGCCGGCTGCAGGGGGTTGGTGGCTCCGAAGGGACTGGCCCCTTCGGGTCCGAAGCCCGGCGGGAAGAGTGAGGCCGGCAACGGCGGAGGCGAGATCGAGGGCAGACCGGAAGTGCCGCCCGAAGAATCGTAGCCTCCACCCGCGGTGCTTCCTCCGCCGCTGTAGGTGGCGGGGGTGTAATCACTCGTGTATGAAGTGCCGCCGCTTCCCTCGGCCACAATCGGATTATTCGGCACGCCGACCGCTACGTGGTTCGAGTCAACCTCGGGCAGATTCTTGCTGTCCACCAGGGTATAGGCGAAAGAGTTCGAGGGAGATTCCTCGATGAGATTCATGAAGGTCCCGTACTGCTCCGGGCGGATGACCTGGCAACCGGCCGACCAGGAATTCACGTTGCCCCCGCTGCCTCCCGGGTGGAAATAGATGCCCCAGCCGGCCCCCTCGGTCTTGTTGATGCGCTCGTCGTCCTGGATGACGCCGTCATTGTTATAGTCGCAGTTGATATTCACGTTGCCGGCCTGCGCCAGGACCGTTCTCACGCCCCACTTCTGGTTGTTGCTTTTCACGAAGGTCCCATCGGCGTAATAGCCGTCGGCCACGTGGGAGTAACCGCTTCCGCGGGAATCGGAATAGCCGTACCCGGTGCCGCCCGGATCTATTCCGGCGTCCACCGTGGCGTTGAAGGCATAGACCTCGGGCTTGCCGTTATTCATGCGCACTGCGTAGATAGTATCATTGTATGTATTCCCCTCGGCGGATCCCGCCTGGCCATCATGCCAGCTCCGGATCCCGATGAGATTGACTTCCTTGTCGCCGGTCTTCCAGGCGCTCTCGTCTCCCCCGGCCATGGCGACAGTGATGTCGTGCAGGTAATTGTACTGCTGTTCAGGGGACATTTCATTAAAATTAGGGGGCAGGGTCGGACCCGCCGCCTGCGCCATTTTCTGATTGGCTTCGGTTTCGACGGCCTCCTGCTTGCCCTTTATCTCTTCAGCCAGAGCGCCCTTTTTCTGGGTCGTTTCCTCCTCGAGGGCTTTCTTCTTGGCCGCGGCCTCCGCCTCTATCTTTTGTTTCTTGGCCTCGATCTCAGCCTTGAGCTTGGCCTCCTCGGCTTTCTTCTTATCTTCGCTCAGGTTTTTGCGCTGGATCTCCTCCTGCTTCTTGGCCTCTTCCTCCTCGAGTTCTTTCAACTTCCTCTGGCGCTCCTCCTCGAGGACTTTCTCCTTGGCCTTTTTTTCCTCTTCCAGGGCCTTTTCGCGGGCCTTACGCTCTTCATCTAACTTGCGCAAGTCGTCCTGGCGCTCCTGTTCAACCCGCTGACGCTCCTGATCCTTCTTGGCCTGATCCGACACGGTCACCCGATCGGAAGAGGAGCCTCCGGATGAAGATGAAGACGAGGAAGAAGTTCCTTTGGAAGAACTGCTGGAAGAAGCGGTGGAAGACGAGGAACTGGACTTCGATCCGCCGGACACCGCCGTGGCCACTTTATGGACAACGTCTCCGATGGCACTGATTATTGACATTGTAGTTCCCTCCTTGCAGGATAACAAGTATTCTCTTAGAATTATATCACGACAACTTCGGAAGAGTAAAGGAGTCGCTCGCAGAAATCCGAATCTTTTCCGGAAGAGCGATGCCCAAATGTTAACAAAAAATTAACATATCCCTTTCCAAAAACAGGTGAATTTGCCGGAGCTTTCGTGATATAATAGGGAAAGCATGGAGGAGGCGCTGAATGGCTTGGCATTATGACCCGGAGGGAATAGCGGCCATACTGGAAGAGGCCGGGTACGAGACGGTGGTCTATGACGTCGTCGAGGGGATCCGGGAAGACGAGGCCGCTTCCACCAACGAACAGGTGTATATCAACCCGGACGGAAAGATGCGCTATCAGTACTCCAAGCTGCTCTCCCAGAGTTCTTCGACGGAAAACCTCGACGGGAAAGAACTCTCTCTGGATCGCCAGAAGAGGACGATCGTAAACATCCTCTGTGGGCTGTCCGCAACGGAAGAATTGGTGACCCTTCTTCAAAAACTCCCCGGGATCGCAGGAAAGGATGATAAACATGATCATTGACGGAAATTCCCCTCTCAAGATCGGTTCCACCAGCATCGCGGCGACCCAACCGGCCAAGCGCCAGCAAAAACCTCATGAAAAGGCGGGCGAGCCGGCGGCCGCTCCCCTTGACAAAGCTGAGATCGGCGCTTCGGCGGCAGGGGCCCCCCCGGAGATTTTTGTCATGAAAGACGGCGGGATCAAGGCGATGACCGACGCCATCAACGGGGCGAAGGATAAGATTGATATTAAAATATACAAGTTCACACCCTCGGCCCCGGAGCTGACCTCGGCTCTCAAGAAGGCCCTGGCCCGCGGCGTGGACGTGCGCCTCATGGTCGAGGACGATCCCATGTTCTGGGAACCGGGGGTCCCCAACCCCAGCCAGAAGACGATCGATGAGCTGGTCAAGGCGGGAGCCCAGTACAAGCCCGACAATCCCGAGTTCAGCAAGGATCGGGTTACCCACGAAAAAACCATGACCATTGATGGAAAGGAATCCATAATCCTGACCGGCAACTTCAATGCCTCCAATCTCCATTCTTATCTGGACATCGGGGCCATCGTTGTAAAGAATCCCCAGGTGGTGGACCAGGTGGAGCAGGTTTTCAACTCGGACTGGGACCGTACGCCGCTCCCGCCTCTTTCGGACACCGGCCTCGTCGTCAGCCCTGAAAACGCGCGGGAAAAAATCTCCGGCCTCATCCAGGGGGCCGGGAAGAACATACAGATTATCCAGCAGTCCCTGACCGACCGCGACCTCATCGGCGTCATCAATGACAAGGTGAAGCAGGGTGTCTCCACCGAGATCCTTCTCACCGATCCCGGCGTCGTCCAGCGCAACATGGAGGCGGCCGCCTTCCTGGCGACCCACGGAGCGAAGATTCGCTACCTGGAGACCCCCTATGTCCATGCCAAGGCCATAACGGTGGACAACGCCGACAGCGATACCAGAGATGACCTGAGCTTCATCGGCTCTCAGAATTTCACCAATGCCGGCCTGGACAAGAACCGCGAGATGGGCTTCATTTTCACGGACAGCGGAAAGCAGATAGGAAAAATCTTTGACGATTATTCGCCCAAGGGCTACGAGATCCCGTCCAAACAGCTCATCACCGACAACTACTCGGTCTGCTCCTCAATGTCCATGGCCGCCCGCCTGGCTGAAAAATCCGTTGTCGTGGAGACCAATATCTTTACCGACAAGCCCACCATCGGCGCCCTCACCGCGGCCGCCAAGAAAGGCGTCAAAGTCCAGGTCCTCATGCCCAAGAACCCCATGCCCTGGGATCCCAACTGCGACTTTAATATCAAGACAGCCGAGACGCTGAAAGCAGGAGGGGTGGAAGTCAAGTGGACCGATCCGGTGAGCAAGGGCGTCCAGGGGACGGTCATGCTGGTAGACGACAAGCAGGTCCTCTCCGCATCGGACAGCCTTACCTATGCGGCTTCCACCAGCAATATCAATTTCGGCGTAATCAACATTGACCCCGCTGAAGTTAAGGAAGTGGCCGGCGTGCTGGCCTCTGACTGGAGCGGGAGCGCTGCCGGCAAGATTAGTTCCCCCGGAGTGGTTATGAGCCCCGAGAACGCCCGGACGAAGCTGGCGTCCCTGCTGCAGGAGGCCCAGAAGTCAATCAATATCGAGACGGCGCAGGTAAGCGACGGGCAGATGACGGCGATCCTGAAGGCCAAGGCCAAGGCCGGGATTCCGGTTCACATCGCCGTGGCCGACAACGAGAAATTGCCCGACTGGCAGAAGAAAGTCCTGGACGACCTTAGAGCCGCCGGGGCCGAGGTGGAACAGTTGAGCTTCCAGGCCATGAAGGATAATGTAATAGATATAGATGGCAAGAAAGCCTATGTCGGCAGCCATACGCTGACCAAGGCATCCCTCGATGAGACCCGCGGCTTTGGAATGATCGTTGATCATCCGCAGATGCTTCACATAGGGGAGAAGGCCATCACCGAGCACTTCTTCACCGCCTCAGTCGACCAGGTGCAGAAGACCGCCCGCGTCGAGCGCCAGGAACTCTCCTTCCCGGGCGATCGCTTGATGCTGGACATCCTGAAAAACCGGGCCAGGTACGGCGTGGCAGTGGAATTTGCCGTCGGAAACCCCGACTGCTCGGATCCCCACCGCAGCACCATCAAGGAAGAGTTGAAAATCTACAACAAGACCCTGGAGGACATCGCCAAGCTCGATCCAGTCAAGGATATCGCCCGGATTTCAGCCTTCTACGGCCTGAAATTCAAACCGGACGCGGCCAAGGCGGCCCATGCAAAACTGGTGGCCGCCATGAACAGCCTGCCCGCGGGCAAAAGTCTCATTGAATGGACTTCAAAAGATCCGGCTTCCATCAAGGAGGATTTCATCCAGGTGGATGACAGGAAGATTCCCCTGCCCAAGCCGGCCGAATCTCCTTCCAACCCGGACGATACCATCCCGGTGGACCTGAACTGGCAGATCGCAGAATAAATAACCGGATTTATGTTGGCTCATTACGGAAGGATCGAGCAAATAAGGGAAGATCCCGCTGTAAGTGTTGCTCTGATATCGGGTTTTTCGTGGCCCCTTGTGGCCACTTATTTTTTAGGGGAATAAAAAACAGGGGGTGGGCTATGAGCATCAGGAAATTATCTCTCACGTTTATTTCAATTTTTGTGATGGTTTTAATGGTTTTCTGGCCTATGACAGCCGTGGCCGAGCCGCAGGGGGGCACGGTGACTTCAGGCAACGCCGCCATTGATCAGGCGATGCCCGGCGTCACCAACATCACCCAGTTCACCGACCGGGTGATCATCAACTGGGAGCGCTACGGCATCGGCTTAAACGAGCTGGTGCGCTACCTCCAGCCCAATGAATTGTCGGCGGCCTTGAACCGGGTGACGGGAGTTGATCCTTCCGTGATCCTGGGGTCGCTTCAGGCCAACGGGCGCATCTTCATCATCAACCCCAACGGCATCCTCTTCGGCCCTCAGTCAAAGGTGGACGTGGGAGGCCTGATGGCCTCCACTCTCAACATGAAAGACCAGGATTTCCTGGACGGCAATTACGCATTGCTCCAGGATCCGGCAAAGGCGCTCTCGTTCGTGGTGAACAAGGGGCAGATCAAAGCCGCCGACGGCGGCTTTGTCGTTCTGGTGGCTCCTCTGGTGAATAACGAGGGAACAATCGTGGCTAACCTGGGCCACGTGGTTTTGGGCGGCGCTTCTCAGGCGACGGTGAACTTCGACGGGCAGGGGCTGGTGAACTTCTCCCTGCCTTCCAACAATGGCCCCACCGGGAACGTCGTCATGAGCACCGATGCCTGCGCGGACGTCCTCAGGGACGTGGTGAATCACCAGGGTCTGGTGGAAGCCGGGCAGGTCATAGAGCAGGACGGACAGGTGGTACTGGTGCATTCCGAGGGCACGGCGGTAAACAGCGGGAGCATCCAGGCCAACGGCGCTCCCGGGCGGGATGCAGGAACGGTCACGGTTCATTCGACGCAGGCGACGGTCCTGACTCCTTCATCGAACATTGAGGCCCGTGGAATCGGTGAGAATTCAAACGGCGGATTGATAGAGACTTCGACGCATGGCAACATAGTCTTAAACGGCAAGGTGGATGCCTCCGCGGAAAATGGCCGGGGAGGCATCTGGCTTCTGGACCCGTCCAATGTGACGATTACCGATGCCACCAATAATATGTCCGGCGATCCTGATTGGCTCCCCAGTGGCACCTACGATTCCTGCACTATTGCCGTCAGTGCCATCAACTCCGTCCTGAGTGCGGGCACCAACGTCACGGTCAGTACGACCAGTTCCAATACTGAAGCAGGCAACATCACGGTGGATACGGCGATTGATGGGACTGGCGGGGTCGCTGGGGGAGGTCTCACCCTGACGGCCAATCCCGGCAGTGGGTCAGTATATGTGAATGCGCCAATAACGTTAAACGGCGGGAACTTTACCTCCAGCGGCGTTGACTTTAGCAGCACCGGCACAGGCACTGTCACCACCACCAGCGGCACACCCGGCGGCGCCGGCGGGGCGGTCGCTTTAAATCACACCGGCGCGATCGCTGTTGGCGCAGCAATTACTACGAGCGGCGCCTCCTCCGATAACGCCTCTGGCGGCACCGGCGGGGCTGTCAGCATCGAGACGACTGCGGGGGATGTTACGATCGGCAACGCCATTACCGCGAGCGGCGGCAATAGCATGAGCGAAAACTTCAGTAACGGCGGCGTCGGCGGGGCGGTCAACATTGCAGCTGCGGGGAACGTGGAAATCGGCGGTGCCATTGCTACAAGCGGCGGCCACTCCCTGTACTGGTCCGGCGGCACCGGCGGGGCAATCAGCATCACGGCTGCGAACGCCGTGGCGGTCAGCGCCTCCGTTTCATCGCTCGGCGGCTCCACCGACTACGGTACAACCGGCGCCGGCGGGTCTATCAACATCGCGACGACTGCGGGGGGCGTGACGATCAGCGGCGCCATAAATGCCGGCACAGGAACTGTCACATTAAATCCGGCCTCAGGGGGAGTAAATCAGGATTCAGGTGGATCAATAATTGCAGATAATTTACTTCTTACGGGAGCCGGAAATTTTACTTTATCTCAGGGAAATAATGTTAGTACGATTGCTGCAAATGTTAATGGAGCATTAAATTATAACGATGCAAACAGCCTTGAAGTTGGAACTGTTGGAGACGTGAGCGGTATAACCACTTCAGACAATCCAATAGAGCTCGTCACAAATAACGGCAGTTTAACTGTGAATGGAAATGTAGATGCCGGAGAATCTTCAGCTCATTTGCGTGCACAGGGCAGTAATAATACGTTATTTGTAAACGGAAATGTTACGGGCGGCGATCATGAAGGGTGTCAAGTGGTAGTCTACGAAGCAGATAATATGGAATTAAGCGGAGCCACTAATGCAGGTCTTTCTAATACAGGTATATTAAATACTGCATATTTAATGCCATTTAGCAATGACAGAAATATAAGTGTTGGGAGTGAGACTTATGGGGAATTAAGTTTGACTACTGTCGAGCTTGATACGATTACAGCAGCAGTGATAGCAATTGTTTTTTCCGGCGGCCCAAGAAGCGAGTGCAGCAATAATATTACAATTAGGGCATCGTTGTCCCCTGTGGGTTCTGACATTTTATCGCTTGACAGCGGCGGCACACTGACTCAGGATGCCGGCACTGCTATTACAATAGCCAACCTTCACCTTGAGTCAACGCACAATATTATTATGAATGAAGCAAATAATGCTAGTGTTCTGGCTGGGGTGATATATGGGGCCGGTAATTTTTCATTTACTAATGCCGGCGCTCTCACGGTTGGCAGTGTTCTCAATCATAACGGAATTACTTTTGATGATAACCACTCCGGAGATGTTACTCTGAACACCGGGGGTGCGTTAACCATAGCTGGAAACATAAACGCCGGCACAGGAACTGTCACATTAAATCCGTCTGCTGGCGGAGTTAATCAGACAGACGGCTTATTGACTGCAGCTAAACTGCTTATGACCGGAGCAGGTACATTTATATTGGCTCAGTCAGGTAATGATGTTGATACGATAGCCGGAAATGTTAGTGGATCGGTGAGCTTTACAGATACCGATGATCTTATAGTTGGAACTGTTGGAGCCGCCAATGGGATAACCAGCGGCGGTAATAGTATCTCATTGAATACTGGAAGTTCCTTGACATTAAGTCAACTCATAAATGCCAATAACAGTACAGTTTCATTGACATCGGCTTCTGGCGCCATCGTTGACGGGAACGGCGTGGCGCTTAACATCACGGGCGGGACGCTCACGCTTGCGGCCCAGAACGACATCGGGACGGCTCTGGATCCGCTGGATCTTACCGTGGGCACGCTGAATGCGACGGCGACCACCGGCTCCATGTACCTTGCCGAGGCCAATGCGGTGACGTTGGGCACGATCGCGGCCGGAGCTAACATCGCGATCACGAATGGCGCGGGCACCATGACGGTCAACTCAGTGGTGTTCGGGGCTGGTTCAACGGCTACTTTGACTTCGACCTCTGGAGCCATCGTTGACGGGAACGCCGCTGCGCTCAACATCACCGGCGGGACGCTCACGCTTACTGCTTATGGCAGCATCGGAACTGTGGCGGATCCTTTGGAGATGTCGGTCGGCACGCTGAATGCCACAGCGACCACAACCAGCGGCTCCATGTACCTCGCCGAGACAGATGACGTGATGGTGAACGCGGTGACCTTCGGTTCCTCCTCCGGAACGGCCATACTCACCTCGACGGCCGGTTCGATTCTCGACGGGAACGGTGCGGCGGTTAACTTCACCGGCCGGACGCTCACGCTTAATGCTCAAGGCAGCATCGGCTCTTCGCAAGATCCTTTGGAGACGTCGGTCGTTACGCTCAATGCTGGAGCTTCCACCGGCTCCATCTACCTCGCCGAGGCCAATGCGGTGACGTTGGGCACGATCGCGGCCGGAACGGACATCACGATCACGAATACTACGGGCACCATGACGGTGAACGCGGTGACTTTCGGTTCCGGAGGGACAGCCACACTTACCTCGACGACAGCCGGCTCGATTCTCGACGGGAACGGAGCGGCGGTTAACTTCACCGGCGGGACGCTCACGCTTAATGCTCAAAGCAACATCGGCGTTTCGGGGAATCCTTTGGAGATGTCGGTCGGCACGCTGAATGCGACGGCTTTCACCGGTTCCATGTACCTCACCGAGACCGACGACGTGATGGTGAACGCGGTGATCTTCGGCGCTGGAGGGACGGCCATCCTCACCTCGACGTCGGGTTCGATTCTCGACGGGAACGGAGCGGCGGTTAACTTCACCGGCGGGACGCTCACGCTTAATGCTCAAAGCAACATCGGCGTTTCGGGGAATCCTTTGGAGATGTCGGTCGGCACGCTGAATGCGACGGCT
>JAZDOK010000040.1:0-4132 GCA_043798715.1 bacterium | reverse complement strand
TTCCTCTACAACCGCCGGTCGCTCAACCGGCGGCCGGCGACGATAAAATGGTACGAGCGAAACCTCAGGCGCTTCATCGATTTCTCCGAGGAGCTGCCCACCGAGCCGGAGCCCCTCGAGCAGTTCCTGTCCGAGGTCGTCCCGGATGAGAAGGAACAGACCAGGCACGGCCACTATCGCACGCTCAAGGCATTATACCGGTTTACCTGCCGGCGCCGGCGTCTCCCTAACCCGATGGACTTAATCGACCCGCCGACCAGGCACAAGAAGATCAAGCCCACCCTCACGGCCTGGGAGCTGATGATGCTGCTGTCAAAACCACCCGGAGAGAGGGACACGGCGCTACTCACTTTTCTCATCGATTCCGCCTGCCGTGCCGGCGAGGCGGCGTCCCTGCGCAAGCAAAATATATATGAAGGCTATGTCATGGTGGACGGAAAGACAGGGCAGAGATTTGCCTTCATCTCCGAGGAAACACGCCGGCTTTTGCTGAACCTGGTGGCCAGCAACAACGGCGGATCTGATCATGTATTTCTGGGGCAGCGGGGACCATTGTCCACCTCCGGCATCTACCGCATCGTCAGCAAGCATCTGAAAGCAGCCAATATACCACCCCCGAAGATGGGGCCGCACCGGCTCCGCCATGCCTTCGGGAAGAATTACATCCTGAACGGCGGCGATACCCGGTCCCTTCAGGAAATAATGGGGCACGAAAATATCTCGGTCACGGAAGAGTACGTCGAGCTCTCCCGGGAGGAGGTCCAGGCCAAACACCACCGATTCACGCCCCTGCGGTCGGCGCATGCCGCCACCCAGGGCAGTATGTTTCCTGATGATGCGACCCGCCAGGCGTTAGAGGAGGCCGAGAAGATACTTACAGATAATTCTTAGGGAGGTGTCAGCAAGATGTTATGGCAGATTCCAGTCAAGCTACCCTGGTCATTTGAAGACGCCCTGGGATATCCGCGGGGGTTCCGGTGGGTGGCTTTCTTCTGGGAGCCCTGTGGTGATGAGGCGATATACGACGATGGCTACTGCTCCACGGACTGTAACTGGTGGGGTTTCCTCCAGTTCACACGCCACCCCAGTGTGAGGCCCTGGCTGAACAGCTGTGACCTGGGCTCATCGGAGGACGAAGCAACGCACTGGCTCTTATGCGACCTAGAGAGCCGGGACATCTTCGTCGGGGAGCGGGCGGAAGTTAAGGAATTCCTGGTCAATGAAGTCAAGAAATACGTGCCGGAAGAAAGACTCCCGGCGGAATCCAGGGTAAAGATCTCACCCGAGGAAATGGCGGAACTGCTTATCAAGATACGCGAGGAACTGCAGGAGGTGCCAGCACCCTCGATCGCGGAAATACAGGAAAAGATGAGGCGGGATAAGGAAGCGGTAGAGAAATTGGTCGCGGAGTTAGCAGGAGGCAACCATGAATGACAAAGAAACCGTAGTTTTCAAATCAGAGGACAGTCTGTGGCAGATGCTGCGGCAGGGTATCAAGACCTGGGACGCCCGCCGTTTCGACACTTCCGACGAGAGAATCCGCCGTCTTTCCTTGGGACACTGGGAGAAAAACCCCCATCCAGGCCGACTTGCCATTTACGAGTACAACGAGCCGTTTGTCTGCTTTGAAAATAAGCTGAACGGCCAGGTCCTTCAATTCAGGTATCGAGGTTTTATCACCCCCGGCTGGTCACCTGGATGGTGCTTTATCCAGCTTGGGGGCCTGGTGGCCACCTATAATGCCGACGGAAGCGAAACGTCCGTTTGAAGTGCTGGGCTGGGCGAGAGACGCCTTTATATTCAATACTAAATATTGGAGGTGCTGATTGAACAAGTTTACCATAAGCAAAGAGGACATGTTAGAAATACTGGGTGACCGAGGCGCCGATGTTACCGATGACATTGCTATCACGGCCGTTGCCCTGACCGAGGACGCCGTTGAGTTTTCTTTGGAGGAAAAGGAGAAAGAAGAAGCCAGCGAGGGATAAACGGGACGAATGAGGCTATCCTGCTCAGCCCAGGCAAAGGAGGCATCAATGGTAGAAGTCATACTGATGAACGGCGCTCCACTTTTTCTGTTTCTATTTCGCGGTAGCCTGGGCCTGACAGGAGCCGAAGGTCGATAACAATAAGGAAAAATAATAAAGCATGAACGATATGGAGATCTTGCGCAGAGCCTATGAACGTGAAAACGACACCAGGGACCGGCGACCGGTCCGGAGCTGGGAGTATTACACCATCGGGGCCTCCAGCGCCGATATCAAGCGCCTCCTGGATGAAGGACTGGTTGTCATATCGTTCAAGACCAGCAGCTACCCCACCAGGTACCGGCTCAGCGAGAAGGGGAAAAGCCTCGTCTGGGCGACAACCATGGAGCGCGAGTTCGAGAAGGTACCCGCCTCGTCCATCCTGGCAGCCATGAGCCTGGTGGTAGGGTTCGAGGATATCAAGCAGGCGATCGCCCAGGCGATCGAGTCACAGCGGCGGATCAACTTTCTCCTTGAAGGGCCGCCGGCCTGCGCAAAATCGCTGATCCTAGAAGGAGTGCGCTCCGCGGTAGCGTCCGCCTATATTGCCTTTGGCTCTAGGACATCCCCCTCGGGTCTTTCCGATGCCCTCTTCGAGTACCAACCCTCGGTGCTGCTGATGGACGAGGCCGACAAGATGCACAACGACTGTTATTCCGTCCTCCTGGGGCTCATGGAGAGCGGTGAGATACTGGAGACCAAGAGCAAGAAGACCCGGGGGATAAAGCTCGAAACCATGGTCATCGGCGCCTGCAACAGCACGGCCAAGATGCCGCAGGAGTTCATCTCACGGTTCGCTCTTCACGTCCATTTTCCGACCTACTCCCGCGAGGAGTTTATTGATGTCTGCCGGGGATTTCTTACCCGGGCGGAGAACTGTGAACCCGACATCGCCGCTTTGATCGGACAAACCGTTTTCGATCATGGCCTGGGAGATGTCCGGAAGGCCCGGGGAGTGTGGCAGCTGATGACCGCTCCCACCGAGGAAGAGGTAGGTCGGGTGGTTCAGATGATGCTTAAATACAGTTCCGATAATCGTAACCATAACAGGCAGCGAAAAAAGGTGCAGGCGCAGCGCCTGCTGTAACTAAACTTAAAATAAGAGGCGTTAATGAGACGATCTGTGGCCAGGGGAAGAATGTTTCCCCAGAGCTTCTCTACCGACAGGAGATATGGTCGCCTGTCATTAAAGGCCATTGGACTTTTCCCCCTGATGTGGGCCAATGCCGACGACCAGGGCCGGCTCTGTGGCGACCCCGAAGAGATTAAATACGCTGTCTGCCCCAATATAGACCACATCACCAAACGGGATATCCCCGACCTTCTCAAAGAGCTCCAGTATAACAAACTCATACTGTGCTACGACACCCCAAAATCCGCGGCCATCCAGATGCTTGACTGGTGGGATGCCAACCACAAGATGCAGTGGGCATGGCCATCAGACTATCAACCGCCGGAGGGATGGCAGGACCATTTACGGTATAAAAAAGACGCTAAAACAGTACTCGCCTTAAACTGGCCCGTCTCAGGTGAGGCTATAAATAGTGCTCAGGTGAGCGTTAATAGTTTCTCAGGTGAGTACTCAGGTGAGGAAAAAGAAGGCACTCAGGTGAGTGGAAATTATTCATCAGGTGAGCGCTCAGGTGAGACAACCGAAACCTCCCCCTTAACAACCCCCTCCCCTATAAAACAAAATAAAACTAAAAGAGGAAATAGAAGAGGAAGAGGAAATTCACCTGAGGACTCAGCTGAGCGCTCAGGTGAGGAGCCCTCGCCCTCACCTGCCGGTCTTTCCCTACAGGAAAGGAGTGTTTACGATTCCCTTTTGGAAGGTTTTCGCATGCGTTTCGGGAAACCGCTGCCGCCGGATTATAAAAAAATTAAGCCCCGCGAGCCCGATTTCCGGGAACGCGCCCAGTTGCGGGACTTGGCTAAAGAAATATCCGCCGCAGGCGGCTGCGAATTTCCCATGGTCAAGCAGGCTTTCGATGAGGCGTCCGGACAGCACAAGCAGCATATCAGCTACGTCCGCGCGGTGCTGCTTGACTGGCTCGGCGTCGAGAGGGTGCACTCCTCCAATATTGTTAAAAATTTTTGAAAACTGC
>JAZDOK010000032.1:0-2715 GCA_043798715.1 bacterium | reverse complement strand
CTGGACGACATGGAAATGATCCGGGAGCAGGAAGCGGCACTGTCCGAGAAAAAATACCGTCCGGCCATTGACCCGCCCTATCGCTGGCGGGACTGGGCCGCCCGGGAAGACGGCATCACCGGCGATGAACTCCTCGCCTTTGTGAACCAGGACGAAGCCGTGCGGCAGGATGGAAGTCGCGGGAGCGGGCTCCTGGCCTATTTAAGGGGTCTTCAGTCCGCCAACGGCCGGGACCGGCGCGACGTGATCGCCAATGTGTTCCGTGGCGTCCAGAACCGGATGATCAACGGCTACCTCCTCCGGGACGTAATCAACAAGGTCACCGGCATTCATTTTGATTCCTCCGAGGAAATCCACACCCTCAGCCATCTCTATGAGGCCATGCTCCGGGAAATGCGGGACTCGGCCGGCGATTCGGGCGAGTTCTACACCCCCCGTCCCGTGGTCCAATTTATGGTGGCGGTCACAGACCCGCAACTGGGAGAGACATTCCTTGACCCGGCCTGCGGTACGGGCGGCTTCCTCGTGGAATCATACACCCATCTTGAAAAACAATGCAAAACCGTCAAAGACCGAAGCATATTGCAGGAGCGGACCATTTTCGGACAGGAGGCCAAACCCCTCCCCTACATGCTCTGCCAGATGAACCTGCTGCTTCACGGCCTGGAGTACCCGAACATCACCTATGACAATTCCCTGGCCGTTAAGGTCAAGGAGATCGGTGACCGGGACAGGGTGGATGTGATCCTGACCAACCCGCCTTTCGGCGGTGAGGAAGAGGCAGGCATCAAATCCAACTTTCCCAATGACATGCAGACCTCGGAAACGGCCCTGCTCTTTTTGCAGCTCATCATGCGCAAACTCAAACGCCCAGAAAAGAACCAGGGCAGACCAGGCCGGGCCGCCGTAGTCGTTCCCAACGGCACCCTCTTCGGTGACGGAGTCTGCGCCAGAATAAAGGAAGACCTGCTCAAGAACTTCAACCTCCACACCATCGTCCGCCTGCCCAACGGCGTGTTCGCCCCTTACACCAGCATCCCCACGAACCTGCTATTTTTCGACCGGTCCGACCCGACGGACACCATCTGGTACTATGAGATCCCCCTGCCCGAAGGCCGCAAGAACTACACCAAGACCAAGCCCATGCAGTTCGAGGAATTCGCCGACTGCATCGCCTGGTTCAAAAAGGCCAAGCGGGATGAAAACGATCACGCCTGGCGCGCCAAAACCGAGGATGTACTGAAGTATGACGAGAACGGCGCCCTCCTCTCCTGCAACCTGGACCTTAAAAACCCCAAAAGCGCCGAATCCCTCGAACACTTGCCGCCCGAACAACTGGTTGCGGATATCATCGAGAAGGAGCGGCGAATTATAGACATTATGAAGGAGATTAAAGAAGAAATGGGAGGTTCGTCCTGATGTATGAATCCTGGCCTTTAACTCCTCTTGGCGAAATTCTTATCGAGAGGCAAGAAACACCCGACCCATTAGCTTTGGAAACGGGTGAGATTCGGATTGTGTCCAAAATAACTTTTGACAAAGGCCAGCTTGAGTTTCGGATAAATGGAAAGACTAAAACCAAGATGATTCTTATCCGACCAGGAGATTTGGTGCTTTCCGGAATAAATGCTGCGAAAGGCGCTATAGCAATATATCCCGACGAAGAAAAGAAACCAGCTTCAGCTACAATTCATTATGGGACTTATGAAGTCAAAAAGAACAAAGCGGATAAAAATTTTTTTTGGTGGCTCTTAAGGAGTAATACATTCCAGGAGATTCTTTCGGAGAACCTCCCGGGTGGAATTAAAACTGAGCTCAAGGCAAAACGTTTGTTGCCGATTAAAATCCCCCTTCCCCCCTTATCGGAACAGCGGAGGATCGTGGCGAAGATTGAGCGGCTCGCCGCCAAGATCGAGGAGGCGAAAAGGTTGAGGACGATCCTAAATGGTAGGTCTAGTTCTCTTCGCAACTCTGTTGTCGAAAAACTCTGTTTTAATTCAACTTACAAGGTCATCAAGTTTGGTGATGCCCTTCATTCAGCTACAAATGGCATTTACAAGCCTCCCGAATTTTGGGGAAGCGGGCTTCCCTGTATACGCATGTACAATATTGAAGGCCCTGAAATGAATACTAAAGAGATTCAGCATTTGGAAGTTACGGACGAAGAATTAAAAAAATACGGGTGTACCGAAGGTGATCTGGTATTCAATCGCGTCAACAGTGCTGAACTGGTGGGCAAAACTGGCTTGATAACAGCGGCATTCCCAATGTGTACTTTTGAAAGCAAGAATATGCGGATTAGAGTCGACAAATCGAAAATAGTGCCTGCATATGCGGCTATTGTTTTGAATTCAACTCCAGTGAAGCGCTATTATCGAGAGCAACTGAAACAACAGTGTGGGATGGCTACGCTAAACCAACAACATGTGAAAAGTATCCCATTCCCTTTGCCAAGCATTGATCAACAGTTTGGAGTGATTGAAATATTTGATAGTCTCCATGAAAAGGTTTCCAGCATGAAAGCCCTCCAAGCCAAAACCGAAACTGAACTCAACGCCCTTCTCCCCTGCATCATCGACAAGGCGTTTAAAGGGGAATTGTAAAAAAGAGAGGATGGCTACCGACAAAACAATTAATTTGACTGCGGGTGATCTGGATCTATACCAGTAACAGGAACAGGAACACTGTCATGCCTGTACGCAACCTACATAAAAA
>JAZDOK010000017.1:0-28058 GCA_043798715.1 bacterium | reverse complement strand
GGCCGTTCGACCGACTCACGGCTCAGGGCTCACCACGAACGGAAACGAAGCGAGAAGGATAAAGGAGACGCTTGTTTTTTTCAGGGAATTCGTGACTGGCATAAATTATTCAATTTCTATTTTCGGACAGCCTGTTGAAATATAGTGTTTTATAATCCCCGGCTGCTCGCCCTAAATAGGTACAACAACGCCTATTTATTTTCCTTTTTTGGCCTTCCCCGTGATGAGGATGTCAATTTTCGGGCAAGAGATTCCTCTGTTTTTTATGAATACTTTTTCTCTGGCCCAAAATCGCCGGCGAGAGAATCGCCAGGAATGCCCGGGCCGAACGGGTTCGCGGAAAAACTCTCTTCGTGGCCACCAGGACTTCCTCCTGGACGACGGAGCTTACATTTCTTAAGGCTGAGATCATGAGGAAAATAAGGGAGGAAGTCGGGGGAGGGATTATAGAGGATGTACGGTTTTCAGCTTCCGGAAAGACCTGGGAGGATGACATTCCCGAGGAAAAGGAAGAAGACTTAAAGAACGTGGCACTTCCCGCGGAGGTCCTGGAAAAGATCCAGGAGATCTGCTCTCCCCTCCCCGAGCCGCCTCGCTCTTCCTTCAGGAATTTCCTGCTTCTAGACGCACGCCTCCGCCAGTGGAAACTTGACCGCGGCTGGCTCGCCTGCCCGCTTTGCGGGGCTCTCAAAGAGAAAGGCGAACCCTGTCCCTTCTGCCTCCCGGGGACCGTTTAATAAAGGTTCTGGCTCATTTCATGTCGAAACATGCTGCATGAATAAGCTTCCTTACTTAAAGAGTTGAGTTTGATGGAAAACGAACTTCCCTGCCTGGACAAAAAAGTAGTAACTGTAACGCCTCTGGGTGATGACAGTGAAGAAAAGCAATATTGGCTGTCACGGACGAAAGCCGACCGCCTGAACGCAATAGAATACAATCGGAGGATGGTCTATGGCATCCATCGAACTTCATCCGGACTTCAAAGATTGCTTGAAACTGCTGAACTCTTACAGGATTTGGAAGACATAGAACACCTTCCTTAGCGACCGCGCCAACACTTTGGGCTTAGCCCCGACAAGCTTGAAGATTTTTAGCGAAACAATTCAGAATGAGAGCCGGTCAGCTCGAAGATAATCCGATCTTCTTCGAGCTTGTAGATCAAAAGCCAGTCGGGCTCGATATGGCACTCATGTCTGTTTTTGAATTCCCCTTTCAACTGGTGAGCCCGGTGACGCTCTTCCAGTTTCTCCTGGTTGATGAGCTTGAGCATGAGCTTCTTTATTTTTTGCCCGCTTTTGCCGGATTTCAGCAGCTTCTTCAGGTCTTTTTCAAATTGCCTGGCATAAGAAGGCTTCAGCATCAGAGCCCCAGCTTATTGAACATCTCATCGGCATCATGGCAGTGAACCAGGTTTTTCCCGCTATCAGTGTCTCTAAAAGTTTTTCTCGTGGTAGAGGCAGGCAAAACGACGTCAAAAGGCAGGCCTCTACGAATGGCGATCTGCCTAAAAAACAAGTTGATAGCCTCCGTAGTGGTAAGCCCAAGTTTTTCAAAGATTTCCTCGACCCTGGACTTCAGGTCAGGATCGGTCCTGGCACGAATCATTGCTGATCTTCTCATCCCTGCACCTCCTTCTCTATTGTATCCCAAATAAGATACAAAATCAAGTGTTTCTGGAAATTTGTCCTCTTTGTTTGTTTAAAAGAACTCAGAACCCAGGATGGGGTGTCCTCCTAAGAAAGGCGTTGTCCCGCCGATGGCGGGGCTCGCCTGCCCGCTTTGCGGGGCTCTCAAGGAGAAAGGCGAACCCTGTCCCTTCTGCCTCCCAAGCGCCGTTTAAAAAGGGACCGGCTCCCTTCACGTCGAAATATGCCGCATGAATAAGCTTCCTTACCGAAAGAGTTGAGTTTGATGGGAAACGAACTTCCCCGCCTGGACAAGAAAGTAGTAACTGTAACGCATCTGGGTGATGACAGTGAAGAAAAGCAATATTGGCTATCTCGGACGAAAGCCGATCGCCTGAACGCAATAGAGTACAATCGGAGGATGGTCTATGGCATCCATCGAACTTCATCCGGACTTCAAAGATTGCTTGAAACTGCTGAACTCACACGGCGTTAAGTACCTCGTGGTTGGCGGATATGCCGTGGGGTACCACGGTTATCCCCGTGCGACCGGCGACATGGATATCTGGATCGCGGTCAACGAGACCAATGCCGAAAGGACGGCGGAGGCGCTCCAGGCTTTTGGAATGCCGGAACAGGAAACAACCAAACGGCTCTTTACTGAAAAAGACAAGATAATCCGAATGGGCGTTCCCCCGGTTCGGATTGAAGTGATAACAGGAGCGTCCGGCATCGAGTTTGATGAATGTTACCCGCATCGGGAAATAGTGGAAATTGACAATATCCCTGTGAACTTCATCTCGCTTTCTGATCTGAAATCAAATAAGCGGGCGGCAGGCAGACATAAGGATTTGGAAGATATAGAGCACCTTCCTTAGTGACCGCGTCAAAATAGGGACAGCAGGACATTTAGCATTTGGCATGAAACATAAATAGCTTAAGCTAAGTGAAAACGAAGGAGAAAACAATGTCAAAAGCCAAACTTATCGCCGCAATTTTCCTCTGCTGCATGCTGGTTACCGCACTCGCCTTCGGCGAGGCGAGTACGCAAAATCCATACGAGAGCGCCATCACCACCGCCCGCAGTGAGATTTGGCAGGCTATAAACAGCGGCAAATGCGCAAGTGCCACCGCCGCCATAATGGTTGACGGCAAGATTGTTTATGCCGAAGGTTTTGGAATGGCAAACAGGGAGAAGAGCATTCCTGTCGACAAAAACACCCTATTCAATATGGGTTCCATCAGCAAGATGTACGTGGCAACCGCAATAATGCTGCTTGTTGATGATGGCAAGGTCTCGCTTGACAAGCCGGTCACGGACTATCTTCCGGAATTTAAGATGGCGGACGAAAGATATAAAAAAATTACCGTAAGAATGCTTTTAAACCACGCTTCGGGCATCCCGGGCACTGAGGGTTCAAACGCATTCGGCTATACGTATAATGACAAGATGCTGCAGGAAACAATCAGTACTTTAGCCCGTGCGCATCTAAAGCATGACCCGGGAGCAATGGCAGTGTATTGCAATGACGGTTTTACCCTGGCCGAAGCGATCGTCGAGCGCGTAAGCGGGAAAAAATACATCGAATTTCTAAACGAAAGAATATTTACTCCGCTGGGTTTGAAAAATACCGGCCTGGGCGTCGGTGAAATCAAAGGTAAAGTCATCGCCTTATATTATGACCCTGAAACCGCTAAAATTCATCCGCCGGAAATCCTCTCGATTTTAGGCGCTGGCGGGCTGTCGTCAACCCCCGAGGACCTGTGCCTTTTTGCGGATACTTTTTCAGCGGAAAATATACTTTTAACGAAACAGTCTCTTGAAGAGATGAAAAAAGGACAGCCGTCGGCGTTCCGGGGCAAACTGCGAAACCCGGGATCCCCATTTGGGCTTGGCTGGGATTTTACGGGTTTTCCGAGGTATGAAGCGGCTGGAATTCAGGTACTGGGCAAAACCGGTGGAACCGGAGATTACTCTTCAATGCTTTTTACGGTTCCGGAGAAAAGAATATCTGTTGCCGTCATCGGTTCCGGACCTGGAAGCGGTGCGCTGAAAATAGCGCTGGATATATTGGACGCGGTGCTTGTTGAAAAAAAGCTGATTCAAAAAGAAGAAAAAACCGTGTCGATACCGGTAGAGGCGCAAAAATTGCCGCCGGATTGCGCTTCGTTCAGCGGTTATTATGCCAACGAGGATCAACTTTGCCAGGCAGTGTTCAATACGAAAAAAAACGACGTTGTTTTGTATAAGCTTAACGGCGCGAAAAAAACACCATCAACCACCCTCGTCTATAATAAAGGCTATTATTACAATACCGAAGGCAGCCGTTTCTATTTTGTCTCTATAGGGGGAGAAGACTATTTTGTGAGCAGCCCGGCGATGTTTAATGTCGACTCTATCCGGCTGCAAAAAGTCAAAGCGATCGAAAAACCGAAGCGCCTTAAGGTTAACATGGACGCCAGGCTGTGGCTGCGGCGCAACGTTGATCCTTCCGAAGCGATTGCCGGCACGGAACTACATATTTCAAAGTCTTTCCTTTACAAAGATCTGCCGGGATACGTGTATTTTCTGGGGATGAAAAAAATCGAAACTCCTGAATTCGCTGGGATGCCATTTGATGCCATCCGCGACCAGACAGAACTCACCTTGCTTGATAAGAATGGCTCGACCGGGGCCTGGATTTCGGATTTATTATTCAGTCCCGCTGAGAGCGCAAGCGCGTTAAAAGCAGGCGATAATTCCGTAAAAATCGGAGGCGATGGCTATAACGAGTGGCTGAAAGCATATGAAGGGATGGTTTTATCATTTGCGAAACCCAAAAACGGAAGAATAATTATCTTCTCTCCGGATGGAACACCGACCTATGACAGCGCAGTCGATACAGAAGAAGTGTATGCCTGCAAAGGCAGTTATATTGAGCTTGCAGGTTTCGCAAATGATGTGTTTACAGTCAAAGCCAAGCCTGCAACCGGTGAGAGGAAATAACCGGAATAAATTTTATCAACTGGTTGAGAAAAAATTTAAGTGACTTTGGGGTCACATGACTTTGGGGTCAGGTCTACACAATTGACATTTCTTTCAGTTTTTTTAAAAACCTGTATGAGCAGAACACAAAGTATGGAATTTTAAGGAACTTTTTTTAGCAGATATATATTTAAAAAGAAGCCTTATTTCATTCCTTTATACCAATATGTAAGCAGGGTGGGGTTAAAATTGTCAATTGTGTAGACCTGACCCCGTTTTTTTGACCCCGTTTTTTCTTCAGAGAGAGATTTTTTTTCGGACAAAGGGCGTAATGTAGGGGATGGAAAAAGTCTCCCCCTGGAAGGTCCGGTAGGCGTAGTAGAGGATTATCAGGATATCGGCCAGCACCAGAATCAGGTAAGCCGAGAAGAGCACGAAGAAAAGAATCCCCCCCACAGCGACGTTGGCCACGAAGAATTTCAGGGAGATGAGCCTGAAGAGCAGGGCCATCACGAAGAAGGAAACGAGGAGACCGGCCGCCGACAGGGCTCCGAAGATCAGGGCCTGGTAGGAATGAAAATGAACGAAGGGTTCCTTTTTTTTGTCCGAGAAAAGAACCATTGGAGAAATGACAAACCAGAAAGGATAGGCCAGCGCAGACACCATCTTTTCATCTTCGGTGAGAGGCGGAAGGATGTCCGGCTTCCCTACTGAAGATGCGTCAGGAGCTGTAACTTTTTCCTCTGGTAGTCGAGGGTCGTATCCGGATTTATATTCTGGCCATAGCGACATACTTCGTAATGTACGTGGGGACCCGTGGAGTAGCCGGTGCTTCCCACGTAGGCGATGAGTTCTCCCTTTTTGACCCTCTGGCCCGAGGCGGCGACCAGGCGCGAGCAGTGCCCGTAGAGGGTAGTCCAGCCGTCCGGGTGCTCGATGCGGACGGCATAGCCGTACCCGCCGTAATACTCGCTCAAAGTCACGACCCCGGAGGCCGTGGCCACGACAGGCGCCCCATAGTCGTTGACGATGTCAACGCCGCGGTGAAATTCATAGCTTCGCCAGCCATACCCCGAAGAGATATAGCCGCTGGTGGGCCAGATGGAGGGAACAGCTTCGATCTGCGCCAGTATCTTTTCCCTCTCTTTTTGCACCAGGTACTTCCTGGCCTCAGTCTTTAAAGTTCCCATGTCTTTCTGGGTATTCTGGAGCTCCGTCTGCAGCTTGTAATAAGAAAGGCGCAGGCGGCTCAGTGGTACGGCCCGGGCGCCTTCAATCTTCGCCGGGCGAAAAACCTTCTTTGGTTTAAGACCGATGATCTTGCAGACTTCCTCGTTCTGAGTCTGGATCTGCCGCAGTTTGACGGTCAGCTCCCGGTTCTGCTTCTGAAGAAGGACGGCCACCTGGTCTTTTTCCTTCGCAAGCGTTTTTACCTGGGAACTCTGGACCACCACGGCCTGCTTGAGGGACTTGATGATGCTCTGCTGGACGAGGGCCTTCTGGGCCGTGCCCACGACCATGAAAAAGAGAAGGTTGAGAACAAAGAGCGCCCCCAGTAGTATATGGCGGGAGGTGAGGTGCAGGGAAAAGCCGGAGCGGAAGCGCCTCGTGAAAAGACCCGCATCCGAGAGGACCTGCTTTGTTTTTACGGCAAGATTTTTCATGTTCTGCAATAATTCAATGGGAACAAAGAATGTTCCTGCTAAGCTTTTTTCTTGACCGTGCACCCGCCGTCGATACGCTCTTTCCCAGCGGAACCGGGACAGCCGGCTCAGACCAGGTTATTCTACGGCACACAAAAGGGCTTGTTTACCGTTGCTCCCTTCCGGGCCTGGCGGGATTCGCAAGTTTTTGTTGCGTAGAGCCCAATCCTCAACGCCACTTTCCCCGGTCGGACCCGGAAAAGTTGAACCTCGGGCGGGAATTCAACCCTGCTATAGCGGATTGCAGGTACAGGGCACCGCTAACTCCCCGTCTAGCACGATCAAGCTTGAAATTCCCTGGCGGAGAGAGAGGGATTCGAACCCTCGAGGCCGGTTTGAGCCAGCCTACACGATTTCCAGTCGTGCGCCTTCAACCAACTCAGCCATCTCTCCATTAAGTGGCGGAGAGAGAGGGATTTGAACCCCCGAAGAGGAGTGTTAGTCCCCTTACTCGATTTCGAGTCGAGCGCTTTCAGCCACTCAGCCATCTCTCCTTCGCCTTTCCCTGAAAAAATCCTTTAGAATCCGGCGGCACTCTTCTTCCAGAACACCCTCCGCCACTTCTATCCGGTGGTTTAAGCCCGGAAGAGCCGTTGCAGGAAGGAGGCTCCGGACGGCCCCGACCTTCGGGTCGGATGCGCCGTACACCAGCCTTCTCACCCTGGCGGCAACAAGCGCTCCCACGCACATGAGACAGGGCTCCAGCGTCACATAGAGCGTCGTCTCTTCCAGCCTCCAGCCCCCGAGGCGCCTTGCGGCCTTTTCGAGAGCCAGGATTTCGGCGTGAGCCAGGGGATTTCCCCTGCTTTCCCTGAGGTTGTGCCCCCTGGCCACAATGCGTCCGTCCTGAACCAGAACGGCCCCTACCGGAACCTCCTGCTTCAGGCGGGCTTTCTCAGCCTCCCTGAGAGCCTCCCTCATGAAATATATGTCCATTTCCATAAAACATGGCGCGTCCGAAAGGACTCGAACCTTCAACCAACGGCTTCGGAGGCCGCTACTCTATCCAATTGAGCTACGGACGCATCAGTATGGCGCGCCCGAAAGGATTCGAACCTTCGACCTGCAGATTCGTAGTCTGTCGCTCTATCCAGCTGAGCTACGGGCGCCCTGGCGGAGAGACTGGGATTTGAACCCAGGGTAGAGGTTTAAGCCCCTACAAACGCTTAGCAGGCGTTCGCCATCGACCACTCGGCCATCTCTCCAAGATGGCGTTATTTTACCATACTTGTTTCAAAAGATCAACAACATTTCGCAGGGGATACCGAGCGATTTCAGCTTTCCGCCGACAGTCCCAAGCATCCAGCCGAATGAAAGAGGAAGAGAGTGCGGGGCGACGAACTTATTAGGACTTAAACGGGAGCAACCTGGAATCGCACGATCTCCCGGTCCTTACGATCTGTGGAAAGGGGTTCATTCAATGGCAAAGCAAGCGACCAAAGAGGTGGATGCAGGACAGGAAAAAATGGAGAAGATTGTCTCCCTGTGCAAGAGGAGAGGCTTTATATTTCCCAGCTCGGAGATCTACGGCGGCCTGGGAAGCTGTTGGGACTACGGCCCGCTCGGGGTGCTCTTCAAGAACAACGTGAAGCAGGCCTGGTGGCGGAGCGCCGTCCAGATGCGCGATGACATGGTGGGGCTGGACGCCAGCATTCTCATGCACCCCATGATCTGGAAGGCCTCCGGGCACGTGGACTGTTTCTCCGACCCGATGTCGGACTGCAAAGCCTGCAAGGGGCGCTTCCGCGCCGACACCCTCGAAGGCGACGTCTGCCCGGATTGCGGAGGAGAGCTCACCGAGGCCCGGATGTTCAATCTCATGTTCAAGACTTTTCTGGGACCGGTGGAAGAAGAGGCGGCCATGGCTTACCTGCGCCCCGAGACGGCTCAGGGTATTTTCGCCAACTTCAAGAATGTGGCCACGACTTCGCGAAAAAAACTCCCCTTCGGGATCGCCCAGATCGGAAAATCCTTCCGCAACGAGATCACTCCCGGTAAGTTCACCTTCCGGACGAGAGAATTCGAGCAGATGGAAATAGAGTTCTTCTGCCACAAATCCGAGGCCGGAAAGTGGTATGAATACTGGCTTAAAGAGCGTTTCGACTGGTACAAAAACCTGGGTCTCCGGGAGGAAAACATCCGTCTTCGGCCCCACGAGGCCGAGGAGCTGGCCCACTACGCCGAGGCCTGCCAGGACGTGGAGTATAATTTCCCCTGGGGCTGGTCGGAACTGGAGGGCATCGCTAACCGCCGCGATTTCGACCTAAGCCGCCATCAGGAATTCAGCGGCAGGGACCTCACCTACTTCGACGAGGAAAAAAACGAGCACTATCTGCCTTATGTCATAGAACCATCCGCCGGAGCCGATCGCGGGGCGCTGGCCTTCCTGGTGGACGCCTACGACGAGGACGAGGCCCCCACGGAATCCGGAAAGCTGGAAAGCCGGGTGGTACTCCGCTTCCACCGCCACCTAGCGCCGATCAAGACCGCCATCCTTCCCCTCTCCCGGAAAGCCGAGCTGATGGAGAAGGCCGGAAAGCTTAACCAGGAACTGCGCCGCCACTGGATGTGCGAGTACGACGACCGGGGAAGCATCGGCAAGCGCTACCGGCGGCAGGACGAGCTGGGGACGCCATTCTGCATCACCGTTGATTTTCAGACTCTGGAGGATCAGGCCGTCACCATCCGCGACAGGGACACGATGAAGCAGGAGCGGATTCCGCTGGACCAGCTTTACGGAAGGCTGGCCGAGAGGCTGGCTTAAGAGATGCCGGCCACCTGGGCTCTCCTCTTTCTGAACGCCGTTATCTTTTTCCTGGATAAGAACGGGTGGCTCGGCGTTCAGGACCTTTTTATAAAATACAATGAGGGCATCTGGGCCGGGCAGTTATGGCGTCTTCTGAGCGCCGTCTTTATCCACCGTTCTCTCCCGCATTTTCTTATCAACAGTTTCGCCCTCTATTGTTTCGGAACGATCCTGGAGGCCTTCATCGGCTCAAAGAGGCTCCTCCTTCTTTACCTCTTATCCGGGATCATCGGCAATCTTTTCAGCGTTCTTCTGAATCCGAACCCCTCTGTCGGGGCTTCAGGGGCCGTCTTCGGGCTCGTCGGGGGGCTTTGTCTCTTCGCCTGGCAGAACCGGATGCACCTGCCCCGGAAACACCTCCTCATGCTGCTCCTGGCGCTGGTCCCATTTCTCCTGGTCAACCAGGTGTTCGGCGCACCCCAGCAGGGCATCGACAGCGCCGCCCACCTGGGCGGATTCGTGGGCGGTGCCTTTGTAGCCTGGATCCTGAATGTCCAGGTGAGCCGACGCCCCACTCTCATCTCCATGCCCCTTCGGCTGGCCTTTTTCACCGGGTTTCTCGTCGTCCTCTGTTACTGCGCCCTCCAGCCCAATCCATCCTCGTGCAAGTGGCACCTTATGGAGGGGGATCGCCTGCTAAAGGCCGGTAAGGCCCACTCGGCCCTTCAGGAATACCTTAAGGCCCGGGAAATTCTGCCTCTGAAAAAGGAAATTCACATCCGCCTGGCGGCAATTTATACCGAGCTCGGCAATATGGATAAGGCCTGCGAAACATGGCGGGTTGTTCTGGAGCTGGATCCGCGCAACCAGACGGCCCGGGAAGAACTGAGAAAGCTGGACGTCCTCCTGGACGGAGGCGGGCACGATTACTGAGGGAGAAGTCCGTCTGAGACTCAGTTCGCCTGGGCGGATTTTTTCTCTTCGATGAGTTCCATGTAAACTTCGGCCAGACGGCGGCTGGTCTCCTCGATGGAGTATTTCCTGGAGGCCGTCTGGGCGTTCCGGGCCATCTTCTGTCTTTCTTCTTTGTCCTGGATGAGCTTAAGGCAGGCGGACGTAAAGTTGTCCAGCGAAAGATCCGTCAGGATCCCGTCTTGGCCCGAGGTCACCGTGTCGGAGGAGCCGGAGGCGGCCACGGCCACCACCGGAAGACCACTGGCCATGGCCTCGAGGAGAGCCAGCGGTTTTACCTCGGTCACGGAGGACATGACGAAGAAATCAGCAGCGGCGTAAAAAGCCGGTATTCTTGAATATTCGATGCGTCCGGTGAAAATTGCGGAATCTCCCAGACCCATCCGACGCGCCTGCTCCCGGAGGGCCCCTTCCTCGGGGCCTTCCCCCACTATGAGGAGGCGGACCTTCTTCTCCTCCTCCAGCATCTTCTTGAGGGACTGAAGCATGAAACCCAGGTTCTTTTCCAGCCCCATCCTGCCCACGTAAAGGAGGAGGACCGCGTCCTCCGGGATGGCGTACTCCCGCCGCACGACGGAGGGATCGCCCTTTTTGAAGGACTGAAGATCTATGGCGTTAGGGAGGAGTTCCAGCCGCCGGGTCACTCCGTAGCTTATGAGAAGGTCGCGGATGGAGGGAGCCGGGGTGATGATGCAGTCGCACTTCTGGGTGTAGTTGATGACCGAGAGGCGGGCCAGCATTTTGACCAGATCCTGGTTGAAGGGGATGTAGTGAGCATACTGCTCAAACTGGGTATGAAAGGTGTAAACCAGGGGAATTTTTAATTTTTTGGCAAAATGGGCTCCCACCTCACCCAGTATGAATGGGTGATGCGTGTGAATTATATCCAGCTTCAATTCAGGGATGAGTTTAAAGAGGCGATGGGAGTACGGAAGAGCCAGGGGAAACTTGACCTTCGAGGTCAGGCTGACGGAGCGGAATCGGTGGATTTTCTCCTCAGCGTCCTTAAAACCCGGAAAGGCGGGGGCGAAGACATGGACGTTGTGCCCCAGGTCCAGGAGGCCCCGGCGGAAGAGGGCGATGGCGTTGACCACGCCGCTGATGATCGGGTGGTAGGCGTTGGTGAAGATGCCGATGTTCATGCGGGGACGGTCGCCTCCTCCACCAGTTTGCAAAGGATGTGGGCGATGAGGACGTGCCCCTCCTGAATGCGGGCGGTGCGATCCGAGGGCACGGTGAGGCAGATATCCACCAGATCCTTCAGGGGACCGCCATCCTTTCCGGCCAGGCCGATCGTCGCCAGTCCAAGCCGTCTGGCCGTTCGGACGGCCTCAAGGACGTTGGGAGATCGGCCCGAGGTGCTGATGGCGATGGCCGCGTCTCCCTCCCTCCCGAAAGCCTCGACCTGCTTGGAAAAAATCACATTGAAGTCAAAGTCATTGCCGATGGAGGTGAGGACGGAGGTATTGGTGGTGAGAGCCAGGGCCGGGAGTGGGCGGTGGTCTTTTTCGAAGCGTCCCACCAGCTCGGCGGCGATGTGCTGGGCGTCGGCGGCGCTGCCCCCGTTTCCGAAGATGAGAATCTTGTTTTTCCGTTCAAGGGCGGAGATAAGAAGAGAGGCCGCCGAGGCAATCTCCCCGGAGAGGGCCAGCATCTTCTCCTTGGTTTTCACGCTTTCCCGGATGTGTTCCTCAATTTTCGCTATCAATCAGGCACCTCGCAGGCACAGGTATAAGCTTAACTTCTGTTTGAAGCCTTAATTTCCTGCCTGCAATCGTCCTTAATGTCCGCCGCCGCGGAGCATTTCGGCGCCGTGTTCCATAACCGGAAGCAGGAGGCTGGTGCAGAGCGTCACGGCTTTTACGGAGCCGGGAAAATTGACGAGAATCGTGCTTCCCCGGATGCCGCTGAAACCGCGGGAGAAGACGGCGTTGGGCGTCTCTTCCACTGACTTGATACGGAGATACTCACTTATTCCCGGCAGTTCCCGCTCGCAGATCAGAGCGGTGACCTCCGGGGTGATGTCGCGTGGAGAGAGGCCGGTGCCCCCGGTGGTAAAGATATAATCGGCCCCGAGACGGCTCTCGATGGCTTTTCGAAGAGACTCCTTTTCATCGGGAACGACTTCGAGGGAGACCTCGGCGTCCGGAAAGCCCTTAAGGAGAATCTCTCGGATGCGAGGGCCGGAGAGGTCCTCGTATTCGCCCCGAAAGGCCCGGTCAGAGACCGTAATGACCGCGATCCTGAGCACGAATCACTCCTCCCTTCAATACCCGGGCGAAGATGCCGTGGCGGGGCATGATACAGTCACCGGCTGCCTCGTATATGGCGCATGCGAGTGGCACTCCCTTTTTTTAAGAAATATTTACTGATTCTATTTCAAATTCCGTCATACGGCCATGATTTCTTCCCACAGCCGCTTTATCCTTCATGCCGTTCAGGTTTTAGAGCGAGATCGTCCAGGAACGCCGATGAGGCGGAATGCGTTCCGGATATCAGTGGCTGAAATCCAGGTTGAAGCTGAGCCCCTGGGCCAGCGGCAGGTCGTCTCCGTAATTGATGGTCACCGTCTGTCGCCGCATGTAGGCCTTCCAGGCGTCGCTGCCCGACTCCCGTCCGCCGCCGGTTTCTTTCTCGCCTCCGAAGGCGCCGCCTATTTCCGCTCCGGAAGTGCTGGTGTTGACATTCGCCAGGCCGCAGTCGCTGCCGGAGGCGGCCAGAAATTTCTCGGCCTCCTTAAGATTATTGGTGAAAATGGACGACGAGAGGCCCTGCGGAACGCCGTTGTTGATGGCGATGGCCTCCTCGATGCTCCGCACTTTCATGACGTGGAGAATGGGGGCAAAGGTCTCTTTTTGAACGATCTTCATGTCCGGGTGTGTTTCGGCGATTGTCGGCTCGACATAGAAGCCGTCCCCCGGGATGGTCCGGCCGCCGGTCAGGATGCGTCCGCCTTCCGCCCTGATCGCTAAAATGGCGCTTTCATAGTCACGCACCGCATCCGCATCGACGAGGGGGCCGCAGAGAATACCCGGCTCAAGGGGGTTGCCCACCTGAATTTGACGATAGAGTTTAACCAGTTCCGAAACAAAGTTGTCGTAGATTTTTTCGTGGACCAGCAGGCGGCGGGTGGAAGTGCACCGCTGGCCGGCGGTTCCCACCGCACCGAAAAGGACCGCTTTCTTGGCGATTCTGAAATCGGCATCGGCCATCACGACGGCGGCGTTGTTGCCGCCCAGTTCCAGGATGGTCCGTCCGAAACGCGCGTGAACCATCTCCGAGACGTGGCTTCCCATGCGGGTGGATCCGGTAAAGGAGACCAGGGGTACCCGGCTGTCCGAAAGAAGAGATTCGCCGACCACGCTTCCCCGGCCGATCAGAAGATTGAAAACTCCCCTGGGGACGGAGAATTTTTCCAGGGCCTTCTCGACGATTTTTTGCACGGCCACCGCGCATAACGGAGCCGATGACGAGGGCTTCCAGATGTTGACGTCTCCGCAGACGCCGGCGATGAAGGCGTTCCAGGAATAGACGGCGGCAGGAAAATTAAAAGAGGTTATAATCCCGACAGCTCCCAGCGGAAGCCATTGCTCGTAGAGGCGGTGGTGTTCGCGCTCGGACTGAATGGTCAGGCCGTAGAGCTGCCTCGAAAGCCCCAGGGCGAAGTCGGCGATGTCTATCATCTCCTGGATTTCTCCCTCCCCTTCGGAGATGACTTTGCCGACTTCAAGAGAAATGAGGCGCCCCAGATCCTCCTTGTGGAATCTCAGCTGGTTGCCGATCTCACGGACGATCTCGCCGCGGCGGGGACCGGGTATCGCCCGCCATGCGGTAAAACCGCTCCGGGATTCATCGAGTATTCTCTCGTAGTCCCCGGGGTTGCAGAGCGCCACCTTCCCAATCACCTTTCCGTCTATTGGGGAGACCGATTCCAGTATTTCGCGGCCCTCAACTCCCGACCAGCCTCCCGGGCCGGAGCTGGCGCCGGGGTTGAGCACCTCCAATCCAAGCCGGTTCAACAATTCTTCCACCTGATTTTTTTCTTTTACCCGCATTAGACGCACCTCCAAAAAAAAATCCTCTCCCTGTGCGGGAAAGGATAAAAAAGCGAAGTAATCTCCTTTCCAAAAACAGGGAGGCGCAGCAGTTTTCCGCTGGACCCTCGCCGACCATCTGGGCCGGAACCGGCCTTCAGCCATGATCCCTCCGGGATTTTAGGCGTCAGGCTCGGAGATATCAAAAGCCAGTTTACATGAATTCTGAATGGCAGTCAACGGCACTTCAGCCCGGAGAAGGAAGAAGGAGTTTCTCCGCCGAAAAAAAGTTAGACAGCATTGGACTGTCCGTTATTTTTAAAAGGAGGGAGGCGGTTTCGTGATACACAGAAATAAAATGCGGCCCTTCACTTGAGCGGGCTGTGCCGGGCCGGTTCGGTCCGATTCGCATCCAATTTTCGCCGCTCTCCCGCTTCCTCTCGTCTGAAACCTTCAGTTGCCTGAGTCGCGGGAAAGCCGCGGCATCAGCAAAAGGAGGTTTTATGTCGGAAAATTATCGCCCAATGTGGTCGGAACTCGGTCTTGATCTGGCGGCCCATGACGTCCTGCTGGGGGTTTTGGGCCAGGCCTACCAGGGAGTCTATCTCACCCAGAAAAATCGTCCCGAAGGAATGAAGTACTTCGACTTCGTCATGAGCGAAGTCCACGGCCTGCGCATCCGGGAATTGCTTGATGCCCAGGCCGCCGGGCGGAAAGTCATCGGTTCCTACTGTGTCTTTGTCCCCGAGGAGCTGATCCTGGCCGTCAACGGCGTTTCGGTTGGACTCTGCGCCGGTGCGGAATTCGGCTTTGCCGAGGCCGAAAAGGTCCTGCCGCGCAACACCTGCTCCCTCATCAAGTCCGCCTTCGGTTTCAAGCTCGGAAAAGTCTGCCCCTACCTTGAGGCCAGCGATCTCATCGTCGGAGAAAACACCTGCGACGGCAAGAAAAAGTCCTACGAAATTTTGAACACCCTTGTCAGAAAGCTCCATGTCATGGATCTCCCGCAGATAAAGAGCGAAGAAGGGAGAGCCCTCTTCAAGGCTGAGTACCGCAAGTTCATGCGGGTGCTGGAAGAGATCTCCGGCAGGAAAATCGAAGTGGAAAACTTAAGAGCGGCCATCAAAACCGTCAACGAGAAGAGAAAGGCCGTCCATCGGATCGCGGCTCTAAGGGACGCCTCGCCCGCGCCGATATCCGGCCTGGATGCTCTTCTCATCAACCAGGTCTTCTTCTATGACGATACGCCCCGTTTCACCCAATCGGTCAATGCGATCGCCGACGAGCTCGAGGAGCGGGTGGCCCGGGGCCAGGGCGTCTTTCCAAAGGAAACCCCGAGGGTTCTGGTCTCGGGCTGCCCCATGGCCGTGCCCAACTGGAAGATTCCGGCCATCGTGGAGTCCCAGGGCGCGGTCATCGTCGGGGAGGAATCCTGCGTCGGGGAACGTGGGACGCGGAATCTCACCAATGAGGACGGCGCGAGTGTTGAGACGCTTCTCGACAATATCGTCGAGCGGTATTTTAAGGTGGATTGCGCCGTCTTCACCCCGAACCCCGACCGCCTGCAGCACATCCGAGAGATGGTTCAAAAATACCGCGCCCAAGGGGTCATTCACTACTGCATCCAGTTCTGCCAGCCATACCAGATGGAGAGCGGGACGGTGGAGCGAGAGCTGGAGGCGGAGGGCATCCCGGTTTTGCGCCTGGATACCGATTACAGCCAGGAGGACGTGGAGCAGGTTCGGACCCGGGTTGAGGCCTTCATCGAACGGCTCAAGGACAAGCGATGAATTGTGCCGGAATAGATATCGGCTCTAGGAGCGTGAAGGTGGTCCTGCTGCGGGACAGGGAAATCTCCCTGGTCCGGAAGGCGGAGAATACCTTTGACACACTGAAAACCTGCCGGGAGCTTCTCGACGGCCTGTCTTTTGATAAAATCATAGCAACCGGATATGGAAGGCGCCTAATAAGCGCTCATTTGGGCTGTGAATCTTTAAACGAGATCAAAGCCTTCTGTCTGGGAGGCGCCTTCCTTTTTCCATCCTGCCGGACGCTCCTCGACATAGGGGGACAGGACACGAAGGCCATCTCGCTTTCTTCCGAAGGCCGCCTGAACAAGTTCGAGATGAACGACAAGTGCGCCGCCGGTACGGGCCGCTTCCTTGAGATAATGGCCTTAGCCCTGGGATTTCCTCTTCCTGAGTTCGGGGAAGCGGCCCGCTCGGCGGCGCGGGCCGAGCGCATAAACAGCATGTGCACGGTATTCGCCGAGTCCGAAGTAATTTCCACCATCGCCAGAGGAAAAGTGCGGGAGGAGGTGGCACTGGGCATCCACCAGGCTGTCATCGGCAGGACGATGGCCATGCTGGAGAGAATTAAGATTAGTAGGGATCTCGTTTTCGCAGGCGGCGTCGCACTGAACTCCTGCATGCGGGCTCTTCTGGAATCGGCTGTCGGCTTTCCCGTACTGACCCCGGAAGACCCTCAGATCGTCGGGGCTCTCGGGTGTGCGCTTTACGCCTCTTCGAGGCGAATATTGAGGCCGGATTGACTTAAAACCAGATGTCAGGCTTATGTCGAACGACAGGGCGTATTCTTGGCCAGAGGAGTTATATGCAATGAGTAATATGGGTTCGTTCATCAACGGGAAATGGTTCATGCCTTCTTCCAAAAAACGCATTCACAATGTGAACCCCGCCTCACTGGATGAAGTGGTCGCCGACTTTCCAGCCGCTTCTTCCGAAGACGCCTTGAGGGCCATCGAGGCGGCGGAAGCCGCATATTCGGGGTGGTCAAGCGTACCGGCCCCAGAGCGCGGACGATACATTGCACGTGCCGCAACTATTGCCCGCCAACGTCTCGATGAAATTGCAAGGATGATCACACTGGAAGAGGGCAAGATATTGCCCGAAGCTAAAGGTGAAACCCTCAAGGGTATCAACGTCCTGGAATTTTTCGCCGGCGAAGGTTTCAGAATTCAGGGCAGTACTTTCCCATCAGAGGTCCCAAATACCACCGCTTATACCATACGCCAGCCGTTAGGCCCGGTTGGCGTCATATCTCCGTGGAACTTTCCCTGGGCAATTCCATGTTGGAAGATCGCGCCTGCTTTGGTGGCTGGAAATACCGTGGTTTTCAAGCCAGCTTCGCTGACGCCGCTGACGGCTGCAATTCTTATCGAAATCCTTGATGAAGCGGGTCTCCCGCCAGGCGTATGCAATATGGTTGTCGGCTCCGGTTCGGATGTGGGAAATACAATTGTTAAACATCCCGGTATCAAAGCCATCTCGTTCACGGGTTCAAACGAAGTCGGGGTAGCTTTATACGTTGAGGCGTCGAGAAGGTTGGCAAAGGTCACTTGTGAAATGGGCGGCAAGAATCCTTTAGTCGTTCTTGACGATGCCGATATCGACAAAGCCGTTAAAGCTATCATCGGCAGCGCTTTCGGTTCAACAGGTCAGCGTTGCACGGCGACATCCCGACTAATCGTGCAACCGTCCGTCAAGAAGACTCTATTGGATATCCTTGTGGATAAGGCCGAATCAATGAAGGTCGGTAACGGCATGATGCCCGATATTGAAATGGGGCCTGCCGTAGACAGGTCTCAACTCGAAACAGACCTCGGTTACTGCGAAATCGCTAAATCGGAAGGCGCAAAGTTGCTTGTCGGCGGCTGCCTGGATACAAGCGCGGGCAATGGGCATTTTATTCGCCCGACTATTTTTGACTGTGTCACGCCTGATATGCGTTTATTTCAGGAAGAGGTTTTCGGACCGGTACTGGCCGTTACTGAAGCAAAGGATTTCGATGAAGCCCTCCGTCTTGCGAACAACTCCAGATATGGACTTACCTCCGCCATCTTCACTAATGACTTCGTTTTCTCTCAACGATTCATCAACGAAATTCATTCGGGCATGACGCATATCAACGAGCCGACCATCGGAGGCGAGGCGCAATTGCCATTTGGCGGCATCAGAGCTACCGGTGTTGGTGACCGTGAAATGTCTCAAATCGGCCTCAATTTCTTTACAGAAATCAAGACTGTATTTGTCAATTATGCGCCTACCGGCGAGCGTTCGATGATTCGATAATCGTGAAAGGAAACGTGGATAGAATATTTTTTCAGGAGGATCTCATGTCAAACGCAATTTTTAAGATTCCGGAACCACAGAACGAACCCGTCCTCTCTTACGCCCCCGGAACACCCGAGCGGCGGGAGATTAAAAATCAGTTGGAGGAGATGTATCGGACGGATATGGAAGTGCCCCTCTTCATCGGGGGGAAGGAAGTTCGAACGGGCACCATGGGGGAGATACGCCCGCCCCACGATCATCGCCATCTTCTGGGACGCTATCATATCGGGGGAAGGCAAGAGGTCGAAAAGGCGGTCCAGGCGGCGCGGGATGCCTGGCCGGCCTGGCACAGCCTGCCCTGGCATGCGAGGGCGGCCATCTTCCTTAAAGCGGCCGAGATCCTGACCGGGAAGTATCGCGCCCTGTTCAACGCCGCCACCATGCTGGGTCAGAGCAAGACGGTGCACCAGTCGGAGATTGACTCCATATGCGAGACAGCCGACTTCTGGAGGTTCAATCCCTTCTTCATGATGAACATCATGCAGCCTCAGCCGGGCTCCCCGGCGGGTGCCTGGAATATGATCGAACACCGGCCGCTTGAAGGATTCGTTTTCGCGGTCTCTCCTTTCAACTTCACCGCCATCGCGGCCAACCTGGTCTCCGCCCCCGCCATGATGGGAAACACGGTAGTCTGGAAGCCAGCCAGCACGGCCATGTATTCGGCTCACCTGCTTGTCCGGATCTATCGGGAGGCGGGCCTGCCGGACGGGGTCATCAATATGGTTCCCGGTTCCGGTTCCGAGATAAGCGATGAAATGGTGAAATATCCGGACCTGGCCGGGGTCCACTTTACCGGTAGCACCGAGGTCTTCTCGGATATTTGGAATAAGGTCTCCGGACATCTTAAGTCTTATCGCAGTTATCCCCGCCTGGTGGGAGAGACCGGAGGCAAGGATTTTGTCTTTGCCCATGCCTCCGCCGGAGTGGAGTCCCTGGCGGCCGCACTAATCCGGGGCGCCTTCGAGTACCAGGGTCAAAAATGTTCGGCTGCCAGCCGGGCCTATATTCCGGAATCACTCTGGCCGGAACTCTCCCGTCTGTTGATAGAGCAGATGCGGGAAATCAAGTTCGGCGACATCCGCGATTTTTCGAATTTCATGGGTGCCGTAATTGACCGGAAGGCCTTCGATCGCATCAAGGAGTACATTGACTTTGCCGGGAGCTGCCCTGAAACCGAAATAATCTCGGGCGGCGAGTGCGACGACCGCGAGGGCTATTTCATCCGACCCACTCTAATTCTCACCACCAATCCGCATAACCGGATGATGGAGGAGGAGATCTTCGGGCCGGTTCTGACCGTCTTCGTCTATCCGGATGCCGAATACCGCGAGACGCTTGAAATCTGCAACCGGACTTCCCCCTATGCGCTGACCGGCTCCATCTTCGCCCGGGATCGCCTGGCCATCCAGGAGGCCTGCGTACTTCTTCGTTATGCGGCCGGCAATTTCTACATCAACGACAAGCCCACCGGAGCGGCCGTAGGCCAGCAGCCCTTCGGCGGCTCCCGCGCCTCCGGGACCAACGACAAGTCCGGTTTCACCTATAATTTATTGCGCTGGACCTCGCCCCGGACCATCAAGGAGACGTTCTGCCCGCCCGCCGACTTTCGCTATCCGTTTATGAACGGCGAATAAATATTGACAGCCGGTGCATACAGGAGATGCCATGAGATACATAAAATATCTGCTTTTATTGGCTGCAATCTTCTTGTTGATGGAGGCCTGCATGAAAGACGCAAACGCCCCGGAGAAAAAAGAGAAAATACCAATCTTTAACGCCGAGACAGGCAAGGTTGAAGAAGTCGATAGAGTGGTCAGGACCGATGCCGAATGGAGAAAAATCCTGACTCCGGAGCAATACAGTGTCACGCGAAAAAAGGAGACTGAGGCGCCCTTTACGGGGAAATGCGGGATTGGCGAAACAGGCGGCATTTACAAATGCGTCGGCTGCGGTACGGATCTGTTCAGCGTTGAAAATAAATTCGAATCACATACGGGCTGGCCGAGTTTCTGGAATCCGGTCTCCAAACTGAATATCAGGGAAGAGTCTGATGACAGCTTCGGAATGAAGAGGACCGAAGTGCTGTGCGCGCGATGCGGAGCGCATCTGGGCCATATTTTTGACGACGGACCGACGCCGAGCCATGAACGATATTGCATCAACGCTGCGGCACTTACATTTGTGCCGGCGGAAAAAAAGATAAAGCGCATCGAAAAGGCCACGTTCGCCGCGGGATGTTTCTGGGGCGTGGAAGAAACGTTCAGAACGCAGAAAGGCGTGGTTTCGACCCGGGTCGGCTATACCGGAGGGACGATGAAGAATCCGACCTATGAGGACGTCTGCGCCGGCGGGACCGGCCATGCCGAAGCGGTGGAGGTTGAATACGATCCGTCAATAGTTTCGTATGAAAAATTGCTGGATTTCTTCTGGAAGATACATGACCCCACCACGCCCAACCGCCAGGGTCCCGACGTGGGGAGCAACTATCGCTCGGCGATATTTTATTGGAATGAAAGCCAGGAGAAAGCCGCGCTGGAATCTAAAGAGCGCCTGGAAAAATCAGGAAAATTCGGCAGGAAGATAGTCACCGAAATAGTGCCCGCCTCCGAATTCTACCCGGCCGAAGAATATCACCAGAAATACGACTTAAAGCACGGCATAAAATCCTGTCCCCGTTAGTTTATTCTGACTGCGAGTATCATCCTTACGCCGCTGATTACCAGGATAATTTCAATTCTGTTAAAAGTGTCAACCTGATCCCTTAATCTTCCACACCCAGTGGATGTCGGAGATGCGGATGTAATCAATCTTTCGGTTAAATCGGTCGTACATCCACGGCGCTTCCGGCGGAAATTTCAAGAACCCCCCGGGGGACCTGCATCAAGGCGTTAGCGCGGCTCAGGGCCAGGAGATGGGCGGCTCCGTGATAAGGGAGGAGACTCGCCTTTCCCTCGCGATAGATGACTGGAATAAAAGCGGCGCGCTCGGCGTTTTTTCTCCGGCAAGTCTCTCCCAGGGTGGCCCTGATGAGAAGCGGAGGCCATTCGTGTCCCATCATCCGGAAGAGGAATGGCTTGATGAAAATTTCAAAGATGACGAAAGTGGAAACCGGGTTGCCGGGCAGTCCGAAGAAACATTTTTTCCCTCTCGTCCCGAACACCGTCGGCATCCCCGGCTGGACGGCGACTTTCTCAAAGTGAAGGGCGACTCCCAGGGAGCGGAGGACGCCGGGAACAAAGTCATAGTCTCCCGCCGAGACGCCCCCGGAGAGAATGAGGAGATCGCAGGCCGGGAGAAGGCTCTCGATGGCGGAGCGAATCGCCTCCTCTTTGTCCGGAACCGTGCCTAATGGGCGGCTCTCCGCCCCCATCCCCTGTATCTGGGCGGCGATGGAAGTGGCGTTGCTGTTATAGATTTGGCCGCTCCGGAGGCTCTCGCCCGGCTCCACAAGTTCCGAACCGGTGGTGAGGATTCCAACAACGGGTTTTTTACAGACATAAATTCTCTTCAGGCCGGCTGAGGCCAGAAGGGCCGCTTCCTGCGGCCGGATGCGGTTTCCCTTCCGGATCATCACGGAACCTTTGCAGAGGTCCTCCCCCAGGCGGCGGATGTTGTCGTTTGGATCCTCCCCGGTTAACCGCATGAATCCGTCTTCCTCCGCCGTCACTTCGCGCTTGACAACGCGATCCGCACCCGGGGGGAGCATGGCCCCGGTCATGATGCGGGAGCATTCTCCGGGATGGATCGGCATCTCCGGGATATCCCCGGCCGCCAGGGTCTCCAATATTTTGAATCTTTCAGATTTGTCCGAGGAGAGGAGGGCGTAGCCGTCCATGGCCGAGCGGTCAAAAGGAGGCATATCCACTGAGGAGAGGACATCCCGTGAAAGAACTCTTCCGGAGCAATCCGAAAGCTCAATTTCCTCCTCCTTCGTTTGAAGGGGCCACTCATGCAGAATTTTTTCAGCTTCTTCCATAGTTATCATCTCTGCTTTTTCATCCTCTCACTTCTTCAATCCTTCGTCATGGATGCGCCTGTTTCACTTTTCCGGATGGTCCTTCAAAAGTCTCGATCCGGACAATACTCCCTTCCTTCATCTCCCAGACCCGCTCCGCCAGTGACTCTGCCATTTGCAAGTGGTGGGTGGCCAGAAACACGCAGGTGCCGCCGGAGGCCATGGTACGAATGGTCTCTTCTATCAGGCACACGCTCAGGGGATCCAGGTTGGAAGTGGGTTCATCCAGAAGGAGAACTTCCGGGGAAACGGCCAAAGCCCGCGCCAGGGCCACCCGCTGGGTTTCGCCGGCCGATAAAGCGGCGGCATCGCGCCGCTCGAATCCCTTAAGGCGCAGCCTCTCTATAACTTCGATCGCCTTTTTCAGACGCTTCTTGCGGGTTACTCCACGAACCGCGAGGCCATATTCAATATTTTCGAGGACGCTTCCCCTGAGCATTACGGCCGGGGCATGCACCATCATGACCCTTCTGCGGAGGCGGAGGATCGTACTGTGTCCCGAGCGGAAATTTACTGGCAAGCCATCCATAAGCAACTGCCCTTCATCCGGCCGCTCCAGAAGGGATAAAATTCTCAGAAGAGTGGTCTTGCCGGAGCCGTTTGGGCCGGCCAAGACAAAGACTCCCGGCCTATCCAGGAGCAGATCAACTCCTCCGAGAGCCGTTCTCTCTTCGAATCTTTTCACTATGCCGCGGGCCTCGATTCTCACCGCCCGGCCCTCCCTTGCATGATCTGAAGAATTATGTTGACGCCAATGGCCACCGTGAACAAAATGATTCCCAGGGCGATTCCAAGCTCGAAATTACCGCGGAGCGTCTCCAGGGCGATGGCCGTCGTCATGACCCGGGTCTGTCCACGGATGTTTCCTCCCACCATCATCGTCATCCCCGTCTCTCCAAGCAGGCGGGCAAAGCCGGTGGTATAGGCCGCCAACAGGGCGAACCTCGCTTCCCGAAGCAGCGCTAGCGCCGCCTGGAGAGGAGAGGCGCCCAAGGTGAGGGCCGTCTCCTTCACCCGCCGGCCGACCGACTGAAAGGCGGCGATAAACAGACCCGTTAAAAGCGGCAGGGCCAAAAGTGCCTGGGCCAGGATCATGGCGCGGGGGGTAAACAAAAGTCCCAGGGCGCCGAAAGGGCCGCTGCGGCTGAGAGCCAGGTAAAGAAGGAGGCCGATGACGACGGCGGGAACGGCGATCAGGCTGTTCACCAGGCCAATCACTATTCTTTTCCCGGGGAATTCTCCCCAGGCCACGGCCAGAGCCACCGGCAGGGCCAGAAGGGCCGAAAGAGTGACCGCCAGGGAGGAAACGAAAAGAGAGAGCAATACAATACGCCAGAGCTCGGCATCCGCCCGGAGGAGGAGCCCCAGGGCCTCTGACAAGGAGGCACTGAGGTTGCCCGTCATCTCTTTCCGGGCGGAGCCGGGTGATAAAGAGGCTCTCCAAACTTCTTTACACCGAAGGCACCGATTCTCTTCTGGATGCGGGGAGAGAGGAGGAAGGCGATGAACTTTTCGGCCAGGGCGAATTGGACATTCGGATGCACCTTCGGCGAAACCGCCATAACGTGATATTGGTTGAACAGCCGCCGGTCGCCCGAAAGCAGGAGCGCGAGACCCAGCTCCTTTTCAAGGGAGAGCCAGGTGGCCCGATCCGTCAGGCAATAGGCCTTCTTTTCTGCGGCGACGCGCAGGGTGGCGGCCATGCCGCTCCCGCTCTCAAGATACCAGGACCCTTTCGGCCGGATGGAGACCTCCTTCCAGAGGCGAAGTTCCATCATGTTAGTGCCGGACTGATCTCCCCGGGAGACAAAAACAGCCTTTCGGTCTGCGATTTTTTTTAAAGCGTTCAGTATATCCCCGGCGCCCAGAATCCCTGCCGGATCGGCTTTGGGGCCGACGAGGACAAAGTCGTTGTACATTACATATTTCCGCCTGACGGCGAATCCTTCCCGGATGGCGGCCTCCTCGGCGGCGGGATCATGCACCAGCATGACGTCGGCATCCCCATCCTTCCCCATGCGCAGAGCGGCGCCGGTGCCCACGGCGACGACTTTAACCAGGCAGTGGTTCTCCTTTTCGAAAAGCGGCAGAATTTCATCCAGGAGGCCGCTGTCCCGGGTGCTGGTAGTTGTGGCCAGGATCAGGCTGGAATCGGCAGATGCCGGGGCCGGCCCGATAAAAATGAGAACGAAAGCGACTATCAGGATCAGAAAAAAACATGGGGCCGCATTAAATCTTCTCATCTTTTTTCTCCTTAACGATTTTTATCATCTCTTAATTATCCCTTTTCTTTTTGACTCCTTCCCCGGAGAACGTCCTCTTACCTTTTTGTTTATCGGCGCAATCAGCGGTTTATTCGAACTCTTCTTGACAAGAAGGCCACTTTATCATAGAATTGAATCTGCCGTAGAAAGCAGGTGTATCTGATACTTAAGGGCTCTCCGAGCCGCCTGCAGAGGTGACAAAAATGGCCTTGTTCTCAAGGTTCCTCTTTCTGCGGGAACTTTTTTCTTTTGAAGGGAGGTGTTAGAGAAGTGAATAGAGCGACCAAACCGAAACATAAACAGGCGATTGCGAACAAAACCGGAGTCGTGGAGAACCTGACCCGGGATCTCCAGGAGGCCAGCATCGCCATCCTCACCGATTATCGGGGGAAGGGCGGCGGCCTGACGGTCAAGGATTTCAAGGATCTGCGGAAGAAACTTCGCGAACAGAAAGGCCGCTTCCAGGTCGTAAAAAACACGCTGGCGTGCCGGGCCTTGAAGAAGGCCGGGATCTCGGAGCTGGACTCCTATTTTATCAAGCCGACAGCCATCACGTTCGGATTTGACGATCCGGTCGGCGTGGCCAAGGTCGTGGTGGATTTTGCCAGGGAACGCAAAGGCCCCATTAACGACGAGGGTCTCCCGGCGATCAAAGTTGCCTACATGGACGGAGTCATCCTGGATGTCGCCAGGGTGAGAGCGCTGGCTGCGCTCCCATCTAAGCAGGTCATTTTAGGCCAGGTTCTGGGTACCCTGCAGGCGCCCATCCGCGGCCTGATGAATGTGCTCAATGGAACGCTCGTGAACATGGTGAACGTTCTGAACGAAATCAAAAAAATGAAAGAATCAGCTACAGAACCTGCTGCAGAATCTGCGGCATAACAAAATGAAGGAGGAAATAAAATGCCAACTATGACAAAAGATGAACTCATCGAAGCAATCAGCGCCATGTCCGTTCTGGATCTCTCCGAGCTCGTAAAAGCTCTGGAGGAAAAATTCGGAGTTTCAGCGGCCCCAGCCATGGCCATGATGGCCGCGATGCCCATGGGCGGAGCGGCTGCAGCCCCGGCAGCCGAGGAGAAGACCACCTTTGACATGGAACTGACCGATGTGGGCGCCAACAAGATCCAGGTCATCAAGGTCGTGCGGGAATTCACCACTCTGGGTCTCAAGGAGGCCAAGGACATGGTGGATGCCGCTCCAAAGGTCTTCAAAGAAGGCGTGACCAAGGAAGAAGCCGAAAAGATCATCGAAAAATTCAAGGAAGTCGGCGCCAAGATTTCCATGAAGTAGAAAGCGGTTCGCAGAACCTGAATGCAGGGGCATCCCGCCGGAAGGCTGGGTGCCCCTGCTGCTGTATAGACGGAGTGGGTCCCGACGTGACTATCGGCCCCGGCGTCTCCTATCAACTCACCATCGCCGCCAGAATCTCCACCAGCGTGAAACGAAACCGTAACAATTGAAAATATTTTCTCCCCAATGCGCACTAAAAAAGGGCGTCTCTTAGAGACGCCCTTCAAAATAATGAACCAGACGAGAGACTTTTACCAGCCGCTGAAGAAATTACTGACCGCATTGCCGACGTTTGAGGCCGCACGGCTCAAAGTGCTGGTCACGTTGGAGACCGTGTTGGAAACCGCACGGCTCACGTTGGAAACCGTGTTGGAAACCGCGCGGCTTACATTGGAAACCGTGTTGCGCACTGCGCTGGCCACGTTGGAGACCGTGTTACGAACCGCGCTGGCCACGTTGGAGACCGTATTGCGCACCGCGCTGGCCACGTTGGAGACCGTATTGCGCACCGCGTTGGCCACGTTGGAGACCGTGTTGCGCACCGCGCTGGCCACGTTGGAGACCGTATTGCGAACCGCGCTGGCCACGCTGGAAACCGTACTTCGCACCGTGCTGGCCACGTTGGAGACCGTATTGCGCACTGAGTTGAAGGCGCTGGTGGCGGCATTCCCGATGGCGGAAGCCACCGTTCTGACACCATTTACAACGTAGTTCGTCGCCGCCAGAGCTCCGCTGGCTATAGTATTCCTCCAGGCTTCAGGCATTAAGTCATAGACAAGCTGGGCTCCGGCAACCACCAGAGAAGCCGCCAGGAGAGCCGCGCCGACCGGAGCACCGACTCCGGACATGAAGCAGACAGCCGAGGCGACGGCCAGTCCCCCCTGGACCGTCTGGAGCCCCCCTCTCACCAGCAAATCGCCGTTCTGCTGCTCATAGCCCTGATACATTTGATAGCCGCCCACGCCGATATTAATGGCTCCCCCGATGCCTCCCAGAACGGGAGCCACCGCCAGGCCACCGCCGAAGGTCCCGGCGACTCCGGATAGGTTGAGAGCCGTATTCCCTATATTGATCGTGCTCGGGGCCACCGATAAAGCCGAACCAATACCGCTGGCCGCATTGGCTACTCCGCTCCAGCCTGCAACCGCGTCTCCGTTGCTGAACCCCTGATATGCGTCATAAATTCCAAGCCCGCCCAGCCCCACACTGGCCAGACTGGAAACGGACGAAGTCACCCGTCGGAGCGTCGGATTCTGCGAGGCCAGGAAGCGGTCGAGTGCGGTAGTCTCGGCCTGGGAGCCCAGAGGAGTTTCAAAGAAACGATTCAGGTTGTAACGCCCGAAATTCTCCACTACCCGGTCGGTGCGGCGGGCCACATTCAGGAGGTCCGCCGCTGTGGTATTTCTGGTGGAGTTGTTGGTGCCGCCCGAGGAAGAGGACGTTTCACCGGTAGGGGGTAAAGTGGGCTGATCGGTGGGGAAGGGAGTAAAAGTAGGGAAGGGAGTGGGAGTAGGAAAGAGGGGAGTAGGAAGAGGAGTGGCCAGGGGATCGGGAGTGGTTATCGGTTTCGGGGTCGGGGTCGGGCCGCCGCTGGACGAGGAGCCGCCCGAAGAGGTGCCACCCGATGACGTGCCGCCGGATGACGTGCCGCCAGATGACGCGCCGCCCGAGGACGTGCCGCCAGATGACGTGCCGCCGGATGACGCGCCGCCAGATGACGTGCCGCCGGAGGACGTGCCGCCCGATGACAAACTCACCTGGGGGAGCCCCAGATTCTTCTGCGACAGCGCCCCCCAGTCCTCGCTCGAACGCAGCTCCGCGTTCTCAGTCAAAGACAGGCTCTCGGTCGTCTGCGTACCGGGCTTAGGTACCGTCACCGTGACGCTCACCTGCCACAACTTTTCGTTGCCCTGTTGGCTTATACTGAAACTGGTTATGTTCGAGGCTATGACAGTGGGAGTTCCACTCTCAACCTGTCTGTAGAGGCTGTTGTTCTCCAACCAACACATAATTGCAGGCTCCTGGACCGGGTGCTCCGGAGTTGGTTGAGCTGTGTTGTAGAGTGGATCCTTGATCATGAATTTCCACCCGTTTGGATGTGAGCTGTCCTCAGCCACCGTCCCCATATAGGCCTGCCTTAGATCCGCGGAAACCGTGTCCACCGCCATCCGGCAGGTCTGCTGTAGTTGTGTCGCCGTCTGGCCCCGTTCGTAGGCAATCATGCCCCGCCATACCAACCCGCCGACAATAGACAGGAACAGCAGCAGAATCGCCATGGCCACCAGAATCTCCACCAGAGTGAAACCCT
>JAZDOK010000015.1:0-3592 GCA_043798715.1 bacterium | reverse complement strand
AGGCCTTGCCGGTATCCATTGCTGCGGCAACGCCGACTGGTCCATGATATTGAATACCAAGGTGGATATCGTGAACTTCGACGCCTTCGGATATATGGAAAAAGTGATGCTCTACCCCGCTGATATCAAGAAGTTCTTTGGCCGTGGCGGCGCGCTCGCCTGGGGTGTCGTTCCGGCAGGCGCATTCACCGGGAACGAGACCGCTGAGCTGCTCGTCTCCAAACTCGAAGCGGGCATCCAGCGTCTGCAGCAGGAAGGCATCGATAAGAAGACGATCCTGCGGCAAAGCCTCATCACCCCTTCCTGCGGCATGGGCAGCCTGACCCCGGACAAGGCCGAAGCGATCCTGAAGCTGCTGAGAGAAGTATCCGATCGAATGCAGAAAAAGATTGTGTAACCAACTCTATATTTTAAGTGCAGATCCGTTTCAGCTTTTTCAGCATGATAGTGGACTTGTTTCTCCCGATACTACAGGTTATGGACAGGAAGAATTAGGATAACAACGGAAAATTACGCTGATTCCTTTCGATTTTCTATGACTCCTTCAGAAGTTCCACAGCGGCTCTGAGGCCGAGGAGATAGCTCTGGAGGCCGAATCCCGCGATCTGCCCCTTGGCCAGCGGCGCGATGACCGAATGGTGACGGAATTCTTCCCGCGCATGGATGTTGGACATGTGAACCTCCACGATGGGAACCGTCAAAATGGCCAGGGCGTCCCGCAGGGCATAGTTGTAATGGGCCCAGGCGCCGGCGTTGATGAGAACGGCATCGACTCTCTGCTGGTGCGCCTCATGGATCTTCTCGCAGATCGCGCCTTCGTGATTCGTCTGGAAAGTCTCGACGGCACAGCCGAGTTCTTTCCCCAGCGCCTCCAGTTTCCGATCGATCTCATCCAGGGTGACGGTCCCGTACTGGGCCTGGTCCCGCTTCCCGAACATGTTCAAATTGATGCCGTGCAACACCAGAATCTTTTTCATGCCTTTTCTCCCTCCGTTTAGAGCTTTTTTGCGAAGTGATCGGAATGGTATCAGAATCGTTTCTGTTTTGCATGAGAAATTTTTCTGCGGTGTTCTGTGGAAGCCCCCTCCGGCCTACCGATCGTCCGCGGAATGTGGTATGAAGGAGGTAATAAAGGGAGAAGGAGCGTCCGAGATGGCCGGGATCGCGACGGGACAAACGGGAAAATGGCCGGTCCACGGCTGGATCGGTCTCGTGCTGATCGCCGTCTTCTGGGTCCTGAACTGGTCGTTACCCGGAACACGGACCCACTGGGGCTTCTTTCCCCTCTGGCTCGGCTACAGTCTCACCGTGGATGCCCTCGTCTTCCGACGGAAGGGCCATTCGCTCCTCACCCGGAATCCCGCCGTCTGGGCAGGCCTCTTTTTCGTATCCGCCCCCGCCTGGTGGCTTTTCGAACTGATCAACCTCCGAACGCAGAATTGGTTCTATCTCGGAGAAGAAGCATTTTCGACCCTTCAATACGCGGCCTTCTCGACGCTGAGTTTTTCCACGGTGATGCCCGCCGTCTTCGGCACGGCGGAGTGGGTGGGCGTCTGGAAAAAGGTGAGGCGTCTCGGCCCCGGTCCAATCATCCGGAAGACGCCCGCCCTCCTGCGCGGTCTTTTCGCCGCCGGCTGCCTGATGCTGCTCCTGCTGCTCGTCTGGCCCAAGGTCTTTTTCCCTCTTGTCTGGGGTTCCGTTTACTGCATCATCGAGCCCCTGAACGTCCGACTGGGAAACCGCTCGCTCTTGGACGACCTGACCCGGGGCGACTGGCGGCCGGTGATCGCCCTCTCCACCGGCTGCCTCATCTGCGGCTTCTTCTGGGAGATGTGGAACTTTTATTCCTGGCCGAAGTGGATCTATCGGATCCCGTATGCCGACAGCCTCCACGCATTCGAGATGCCGCTCGCGGGCTATTTCGGCTACATCCCTTTCTCACTCGAGCTGTTCGCGTTCTACCAATTCGTTACGGGGTTCTTCACGGACGGAAAGGCGCGGAATCACATTCATCTGACGGAGGCATAATTCAGGTTCATCCTATTCATGCTCACTTCCGATTTAATCAGTTTTCAGATTAATACGCCCGTCTTTAGAGAAAGGGAAGAAGCGGCCACCAAAGACCGTCTTAATATAGGCCTTTCCTTCTATCTTGTAAGGCAGGTCATGACCGGTGATGATTGTCTTCAGGATAACGCCCAAGTCTTTAAACTTTGCATCGACAGAGACCTTCATCCGCGTTGTCGATGACGAAGGAACGGGAATCTCCTTTTCCAGGCGGCCGGACCCGATTTCTTCGTTGTTAAGGAAAAAAACGTATTCGAAAGACTTGAGGGTAAGGTCAAAACGATTCGGATTTTGAACGTCGAGACCGAGGATAAGGGTCATCTCCGTGAGGGAGCTGGGGTTGAGGACGATTTCATGGAGGACGATGGAGGGTTTCTCCATGATCCAGTTCAGACAGGATACAAGACTTATGGAAAGGCCGAGCAGGAACAATATGCAACGATTCGAAATCAATTTATTTTCATTCAGTTTTTTCATCAAGAATGTCCGCCCTTTCCTTCAAAAGAATACGCCTTCATCTTCTGAGCAGGGAATGATGCGGTTGAGCAGTTCTACGTGCAGAAAGCCTGCCGATCTTTTTTCAGGTCGATTGTCTCATGCGCCATTTCATCATCAGCAGGGCGAGAATCAGCGCCGGCATCGCTATGTCGCCTATGTAGAGGACCGGCCCAGCGTTGTTGATTGCGAGGTTGCCCGCCGTGATGATCTCGCGGATGTGGCCGAAGGCGGCGCCAAAGAGGAAAACGGAATATCCGATGCCTGTGGCCAGCCAGAAGCCGTCCTTGAAAAAAACACAGAGAACGCCCAGCACACCGAAGGCCAGATTCGCCACCGCGACTTCAAACTGGAAAGGGCTTCCCTTAGCCCAGCCGATGGAAGCGGCCACCTGATCGGCAAGAAACGCGTGTCCGAAAAAGGAAAAAAGACCGGAAAAACCGACATTGATCAAAAGAATATAGAAGAGAAGGATGTCGACAACTCCGGGTGCCGACAGGCCCTTTCGATTCCGGATCAGGCTGATGACGCAACAAACAACTGTAAGGCCCAGAAAGACGATTAATAACATTCAATTTTCTCCTTAATGCCTATGCAAAGAGAGGAGCCCACCGTTCTCCATGAGCCCCTCTCTTTTTGTTCATCTTGTCGGGGATTGCGCCAGTGCGGCCGCCTCTCTCCCGCTGGCATCTCCTAACTTCTTGAACGGCACCTTCTGCTTCAACGGATACTGATCACGGATACAATATTGCTTTTCGACAGGTGGATCATAAGACAATCAGTTTTGTATATCAAGGGAATAATTTCCAATTCCGGTAACGGAGCAACCTCCGGTTGCGAATCCTCGCGCCTTCTGGTAGGGTATCGGCCGCTCCGCTTTTCGGAAAAAGAGGGAGAAGGGGGAGGATAGCCTATGTTTGCCGTCATCATGGCCGGGGGAAAGGGGGCGCGGTTCTGGCCCCGGAGCCGGGAGAAAATGCCCAAACACCTCCTGGACATCCAGGGCGAGCGGACAATCATCCGCGAAACG
>JAZDOK010000108.1:0-23918 GCA_043798715.1 bacterium | reverse complement strand
TGCAAAAAACGTGATAACGGTGCCGAGAAAAATTTATTTTTGACAATTTTTGGCCCGACGTAAACACCGGGTTTGCGCCACGTCCAAAAGCGGGACAAAATCGAAATAATGTTCGACAAAAACAAGAAAACCGGCCCGGCAAGCCGTTTTATACCTAAATCGAAAAGGTCCGCCGGGGATCCCCGGCTCAGGAAGCAGGAGCTGTCAGCTTTTCAGAGCCGTGGCAAAGCGACCTGTATCCTATCTTCTATTGATAGTGCTGAATTGACCCCCTGCCTCAAAATGGACATAAGGCAAGCTGTTCATTGCTGATAGATACGCGAGAGGCCAGCCCGATTGGCCGAGTCGAGGGCCTGTCTGTACTCTTCTTCGGTGATATGACGGTTGATCTCGGGGAATTCAGAAGCCCGGTGGAAGGGATGATACTGCATCAGCAGGGTCGTGAAGGTATCGGGGGAGACCTCCTCGGCGATCCAGCGGAAGATCTCGGAGCAATTGCCTAAATCTTCCGGCATCACCAAATGCCGCACAATCAGGCCGCGGGTGGCCCAACCCTGATCGTCCAGCACCAGATCGCCCACCTGCCGGTGCATCTCCTTGATGGCCTCTATCGCGGTTTCCGGGTAATTTTTGACCCCGCAATATTTGTAGGCCGATTCCTCGTCCCAGAATTTAAAATCGGGAAGGTAGATGTCCACGACGCCTTCCAGCTTGCGCAGGATGGGCAGCGGTTCGTAGCCCCCGCAGTTGTACACGATGGGAACATTGAGGCCTTTTTCTTTGGCCGTTTTCCATGCCTCGATGAGGAAGTTCGCCTGGTGGGTGGGGGTGACCCAGTTGATGCACTGGGCGCCTCTTTCCTGCATGTCCAGCATCATCCCGGCCAGGTCGTCCGTGCTGCAATCTTCCCCTTTACCCTCGATGTTGATCTCGTAGTTCTGGCAGAAGACGCAGTGCATGTTGCATCCGGAAAGAAAGAGCATCCCGCACCCGTAGATGCCGGTAATCACTCTTTCTTCATTAAAGCCCGGAGCAAACATAGCCACCCGCGGCCGGATTAAAGGAGGAAGGGGGGTCAAATCTTCATCCTTGACAACTTATCTTCAATTCTTTTGACAAGCAAGGACAATTCAAGATCCTCCTTCATCTTCTCACGCAATCGTCTTCGGCCCTGGCTCACCGTGCTATAGGTTACACCCAGCAAATCTCCAATCTCCTCGCCCTTCATCCCTCCCAGGCGATACAATAAATCCATCATCACCCACCGCAGGACATCTCGACTCCGGCGAAGCTCTTCAAATTCAAGTCCTGTCTTCTCGCATACCGCCTGAATAATCCTATCCTTCTCTTGATAATGCTGAATCGTTCGTGATGAGGGAACCTCTCGGTCAACTCTGCCAGCCAGAAACTTCTTCATCCGCTTGATAAAGCCTTCGCCCCCAAGGAGGCTCTGAGCCACAATCTTGTCCTTAATCTCAAGTCCATTGGCCATATCTCTGCGGAGGGTCATCCAATAGTTCTTGCGTCCTCCGTCATTGTCCCCACTGTAGGCATCAAAGACCAACTCATAGGATACAAAGTCTTCCTTATTTTTCTCCTTCAGATAACCCGGAAGACTGCTCCAGCGATACTGGAGAAGCATCTTTTCTCGCTCCTTCATGGGAAGTTTTGATATGGCATCAGTCTTGATTGGGTTGAGGTGGATGTATCGTGATAAAACGGCCAGGTAGGACTCCTTTTCAACCAGCAAACTCTTAAAGCGGCCTTGGTAAAGGTGCCCCACGCGGTCATACTTGTGGTTGTAATAGGAAGTATAGGTGATATTGAAGGAACGCATGAACTCGCTGAGGTTGGCCAGCGGCGTTTCAAGGAGCAGGTGAAAATGATTTTCCATCAGGACGTAGGCATGGAGTTTCACCTGGTAAGTATCGAGAGAATCCTTCAGGATTCGCAGGAACTTCTCCCGGTCGTGGTCATCCTTAAAGATTTCTCTTCTTTCGTTGCCACGGCAGGTGACATGATAAATAGCGCCTTCGTACTGGATGCGCAGTGCTCTGGCCATGATTTGATTTTAGCTTATCTCCTCCTGATTGTCAAGGATGAAGATTTGACCCCCTGCTGGGCCTGGTAAGTATCGAGAGAATCCTTCAGGATTCGCAGGAACTTCTGCCGGTCATGGTCATCCTTGAAGATTTCTCTTCTTTCGTTGCCACGGCAGGTGACATGATAAAAGGCACCTTCGTATTGTATGCGTAGTGCTCTGGCCATGATTTGATTTTAGCTCATTTCCTCCTGATTGTCAAGGATGAAGATTTGACCCCCTTCCCCTCTTAAAGATTTCTCTTCTTTCGTTGCCACGACAGGTGACATGATAAAAGGCGCCTTCGTACTGGATGCGCAGTGCTCTAGCCATGATTTTATTTTAGCTTATCTCCTTCTAATTGTCAAGGATGAAGATTTGACCCCATGCCCCTTGCTGACCCCATGCCCCTTGCTTCAATGAACGTGAATTGCCCTCATCCCAGCCAGATTACCGGCAATTTCCCACGGGATTCAAGTGGTCAAGATCGCTGGGACGAGACACTGTTATCCCCCTATCCCTTTACTCATACTTAAAAAATAATTTGCCTTCCCTTCTTTCTTGTGCTTTCCATTGTTCTATTGGCATTGCGTTATATGCGCTATTTCCAAGGCCTTTCAATTCGCCGTTGTTATTCTTCCCATACTTCCAAACGTCGAATACGAATTCTCTTCCCTTGCTATCTTTGACCACAACTCCAGCATGGTTATTAATTCCCTCCAAAAGCGGAAATGGAATCATTGTAGCCCAAATCATTCTTACATTATTACGCTCTATACCAGCTTCAGTAAATAAATGTTGTAAGACATATGCCCATTCGCCACATCCGCCCCTTTTATTCGTAGCCAGCGTCCAATAAGGATCATACGGCTTCTTCATGCTTCTTACCTCATTTAAATCACTATAATGTTTAGATGTATATGCGGTCTTAAGTATATCGAGTTTTTCAATGAGAGAAAATACATACCTTGCTCTATCAAGATCCTTCTCGCAGAGTGCTAGTCGCTTCCCCAATTCTGCTCCAAACCATCTTATACCTTCCGCGTCGCCATGCAAAAGCAACTTATTCGATTTCCTGGAAATTTGATCAATTATGTCTGGATCGAGAGGGATTCTCATCGTGTTAAAACTAATACTTTTTAATAATAATTCCTGTTTGAGTTTTGGAGGAGCATTGCCCGGCGGATATTGGGGATCTTGATATTCGACAATAGGACGAATGTCAGAATGATACTTTATTTCATATCCATTTTGGTCTTTTACCGTGAAAATCCAGTGGCAGTCGTCGGCGCAGCGGTGAATGTCTGTCGGCTGACTTTTTGAATTAATGGTTCGTATCCCTTCGCCGGGCACCATATCCTCGTAGCCTGGTTCCCCTAAATGACAGGAGCAGTTTTCATAAGTAATCTTATAGCGTTTTTGATCAGGCTTGTTGGCTTCGCCGGTGGTTGGATTAACAACTCCGTTAGTGCCATCTCCGCGGTCTCCGAGGGGAGGAAGGGTATAAGTATTCATTGACACGCCCTGAGACATTCCCCGCCAGATTCCGGTGAAAACAGCCATGCTTCCATCTGGATTGACTTTATAACCACTTTTGTCCGTATGCCAATAATTAAAAGCCCACTCCGGCCCAGGAGGGGTGAGAACCATTCCTTCTTGGGCTCTTACCCAACAATCTTCTTCAATAATGTTATTTGCAGCATATAATGGAACAAAGTGATTATTGGCTATGTAGGCTACCACGAACTTGTAACCGGCTTTATATGCATCCGCCAGTTGTTTGAGAGATTCCTTCGGGATGAGGAGTTTCGGGCCCTCGGAGGTCATGGTATAATATTTTACAGGAGCCATGGTCCACGGCCGTATGCGGGCGCTGGCCCAATTATCTTTCCACTGAACACTCGGGTGCTGCCCGTTGATTAGAATGGTGCGGTAGGGAATCCGGGTGATGGTGTTTTCGCCCTTCATGTAACAGACTTGGGAGCCGTCCTCGATGACGATTTTTCTTCTCCCGTTGCACGATACAGTTCCCACCAGGCTGTCCCAGTAGCCCTGGCCCAGGGCCTCGATGCTCTTCTCAGTAATTTCGCCTGCCTCGGGCACCCGCGTAATATACTGCCCGTCCGGGAGATACTCCGTCTCCGTATTGTCTGGTTCCACAACCAACCGAAGCTTATCGTTTTCATAGTAGAGAACACGGCCGGTTGAGGCCTCCCAGTAAATTTTTCCGCTTCCTTTAAGTTCCGTTACGCTTCCGTCGGCCTCCCAGCGAGTGATCGTATCACCGCTGTATTTTATGATGGTACCGTCGTCCTTGAACTCAAAACGGGTGCCGTCATTTGTCTCCTCGGCGTTGCCATAGACAGAGGTCTGTTCGCCGCCCGGCTCTTTTCCGTAAATGTGGATGAATTGGCCATCATCCGTTTTCACCAGGTAATCGCCTTGCGCAGCCCTGGAGATATACTGGCTCTCCGGATTTATCTCAAGTGTGAGGTTCCCACTGAGGCTCTTCGTGAGCTTCGATGCATCCGGCGCCTCGACCGTGAGGCTCTTGTCGGCGGCTTTTGTGACCTTGACCCCGGAGAGATAAAAAGTCGTAATGGAACCATCAAGGTATCGAACCTCCCGGAGGCCGCTCGTGTAAATGGTCTCTTCCGAGTTGTCGGCGCGGCCGAAAGTGAATTTGCCGGCCGGGTCAAGGAGGAAACTTGCGCCGGAAACCTGGCTGACCAGCACCCGGCCATCCTGGTACCTGGTTATCGTCGCTCCGGAGGGATAGCTGGTCATGATGGAGCCGTCCGACTTCTCCGTAACGATGGTTCCATCCAGGTTTTCCGTCACCGTGCAGAATTTGGCTGTCTGGCCCTCCTCCGGACGGCGGGTCATGATGCGGCCTGAGCCGTCATTCTTCCAGGTGATCGTGACATCGGCGGGTCGCAGAGTTTGCCAGTCGCCCGAAGCCTCTTGAACGAGGAGAGTTGAATTCTCAACGGCCTGGACGGTGAGGCTCCCGTCCGCATTCCTCCGGATGGAGGAACCGTCGGTAAGCTCCGTGAGGCGGGTCTTTCCATCGGACATGAGGGTGAACCTCGTCCCGTCCGACTCAATTTGAATGTAAGTGCCGTCAAAGCGGGTCTCCGTGCCGCTTCCATCAGGATTCTGGACGATGACCGTGCCGTTATACTGCTGGATGGTGGTGGTGACTTTGGCCGGATCTTCAAGCTCGAATTCCTGGCTGGTGATGGTCCCGGTCGGCGCATACGCCGTAAAGGATGTTCTCTGCCAGACATTGTTTATCAGCTCGAAGGATTCTTCTTCAACAGAACCATCGGTCTTGCAGGTAGATGCAGACCTGAAGGTCTGCCCTACATTTTCCACTTTCACGTCTCCGGTCTCTGTGTAGATCGTATCTTCCGAGGCCGGCGTCACCGTGATCGCGCCGTTTGCATCCGTGGCCACTGTGGTTCCGTCGGTGTGGGTGAAGAGTTTTGAGCCGTCGGCGTGGGTGACTTCAACAGCGCCATAAACATGCCACACCGTAGTCTCGCCCACCGAAGATCCGCTCTCGGCGGGCACAAACAGGGTCCTCCGGCCGCCCACCTCGTCCTTTTCGAATCGCCCATCCGGGTATTCGGTCGTGATGGAGCCGTCGGAGGCCCACTTGAGGCAGACGCCGTTTGTCAAAGTAGCCGAGTAGAATCCCTGGATGGAAAGCTGTTCCTCCTCGCCGCTTCCGACCTTGCGGAAGATGCGGCCGTGGGAATCCCGCCGGATGGTCTCGGCCACGTTCCCCTGGACATCCATGAACGAGGCAAGTAAGCCCCGATCGGCCTGCTCTTCCACCAGGGCTTCGTCCCCGTAGGCCGTCGTCAGGCTGCCGGACGCCTTCTGGGTGATGGTGACCGGAACTCCGCCAATAGTGGTCTCAGTGACGATGTCCCCGCCGACCTGGTAAGTCGTTCTCTCGCCGGTGGCCAGGTTTTCTTCGATCCGGGTCCTGTCGGCTTTTTGAGTGATCCGGGTGTGGAGGGCGGAATCCTCCGTGACGATGTCTCCATTTTCGTGATAGAGGGTGGTGACGGTTCCCTCCTTGTTGACTGTTCTTATCGGGATACCGCTTGTGTTGAAATAGGTCTTCGTCTCGTCCGCCTGGATGGCCAGGTATCCGCCGTCGGACTGCAGGTTGGCGGGGGTGCCGTCTGAAAGCGTGATGGAGAGGAGGACGCCCTGGCTGTTCTCCCTTCTTACGGAACCGTCGGCCTGCACATAAGAGATGTCGCCGTTCAGGAAATGCGTATGAAGGATGACGCCGCTTGAATCGAAATGGTCTTCGGAGAGAACCGTCGCAAGGCTTTCGTCATAGTGCTTCCTCGATGTGATGATCTCGGAAGCATTGTATTCCTCGATTGTTTTTCCGTCTGAGGAGACACGCTTGCGAAGGGTGCCGTCCGCCCGGTAATACGCCATCGAATTGTCGTCGTTGGTGACGACGAGGGAGCGGTCGGGGGCATAGAGGGAGAGTGTGCCATCCGAAGAAAGAACGGAGAAGAGGATGCCCTGGACATCGAACCTGGTCACGCTGCCGTCGGCCTTAACAGCCTTGTAATAGGCGTTCTGCGCATCCCAGGCGGCCGGAGTTCCATCCGTCAGAGTGATGCTGACGATATCGCCGGAGGCGTTCTTTGCGGTAATGCTGCCGTCGGGTTGGTAGAGCTTGAGACTTCCGTCTTTGGCCTGTTCGGAGATGAGGGCGCCGCCCGGGCCGTAAGTCAAGAGTGTTCCGGCGGAGGAGAGAGAATCCAGAAGTAAGAATCCAGAATCCAGAAGATCGGCGGAGCCGTCAGATCTGAGGAGAAGGAAAGTTCCGTCTTCTAAAGAGAACCGCAGAGACGCGGAGGACGCAGAGTTTTCAGTGACCTCGGTGACGGGGTAGTTCCAGATGCCATCGGCAGATTTGGTGAGGAGGATCTGGGAACCGGTCAGGGAAGACGGGATGGTCCAGCGAAGAGCTATATCGCCGGAGGTGAACTCCTCCTTCACAACGCCGCTTATAAAGTTCGTCGCGGTCTTTTCCTCAGTGTAAAGAATCTCTGAGCCGTCGGCCAGGAGCTTGCGCGTCAGGGTGCCGGCGGCATTATAAGACAGCGTGCTTCCGTCCGTGCAGGTGCCGGTCTTCGTGCCGTCGGCGTGGAAGACGAAGGTGGTGGTCGCGCCGTCGGAGAGGGTCTCGGAAATGAGCCTCCCGTGCTGGTCGTAGAGGGTGATGGTTTCCTCGGACGAGATTCTTCGCATCAGGGTCCCATCGGCCCGGAAGTCCTCGATTTTCCCGCTCTCGCAGGTTGCGGTGAAAGTTCCATCCACCCGGTAGAGGTAATCAATGGCGCCTTCGACCGGGTGATTGCTGACGTGCAGGATCCGGCCTTTCAGGTCGTATTCCTTCTCCGTGCCATCGGCGCATCTCTCAAAGCTCTGGGTGCCGTCCGCCCTGAACTCCTTGACGGCGCCGTCCGTCCAGTTCTCGCTCCTTTCACCCGTTGGAGCATACTGAACCTGGGCGATGGGGCTTCCGGCTGGGTAGGTCTTAAGGGAGGGGCTTCCATCCGCCCGGTATCTTGTCGTCGCCCCGTCCAGCGATACGGCCAGGTAGGCGCCGTCCTCCTGAAGAGCCGCGTGGGTTCCGTCGGCAAGCACGATTCTGACGATATTTCCGGCGGCATCCTTGTAAAGGGTGCTCCCGTCCGCCTGGCGAACCCCCCGGCTCCCGTCCGGAGCCACGATGTACGAAAGGGCTCCCCAGGGATGATAGAATTCCGTGTCTCCCCCCGGCAGAAGCTGGGAGGCCACCCGTCCCGACTCGTCCAGGGTCTTCACGACCAGGTCCGGCGTGATGATCTTGAAGATCTTCCCGTCGGCTTTCACCAGGTAAATGCTGCCGTCCGGCTGAAGATAACCGGTGTAAACCGTGCGACGGTCCGGCATGGAGATATTGACGAATCCCTGACTGCGAGAGACCCTGATTCCGGAATAATCGGGCAGGATGATATAAGAGTCCACCTTGTTCCCTTTGGTCTCAAAATATTCCTTGATTCCGCTTAAAGTCTCGATATGGGCCAGGCTCCCGTCTTTCCGATAGAAGCGGGTGTAGCCTTTTGAGGCGACGAACCAGCTCGAAAGTTTCCCGGCAGGCGTGTATTTTACGATGTCCCCGTTCAGATAAGCGGCCGTCCAGGTGCCGTCGTAATTCCGGGTCGGCACGGTCCCGTCGTTTAACTGGAAAGTGATCTCTCCATCAGCCATGCGGGAGACGGCGCTCCCATCCAGGTTATTGATGACCACCGGCTGAAGGCCCGTAACAGGGCATCTCTGAGCGTTAAAGACCTCAAAGCGGCCGTCCGAATATTCCACTCGTTTGGTTCCATCCAGGCTCCACCGGGTGAGGCAGAAAGTGCGGGGATCCACGACGAGGACATCGTCATTGGGATAAATGACCTGGATGATCCCTTCGGCGTTTCTGGAGACCGGAAAGCTCCGATTCTTTTCACTGAAGCTGAAAGCCTGGATTGTACCGCCGGCGTCAATCGAGATCCAGTCTTCATTCGGAAGCACCCATTCTTCTTTTCCGTCAATGTACTTCCGGTGCGTCAGGCCGTTTGCCGCCGTCGTCTCCCAGGTATAATCAGGTTTTAAGACGGTCACCGCGCCGTCGGAATGCTTGAAAATGATATTCCCATCCTCTTGAACCTGGGTCTGGATGATGGAAGCATTGGGCTTGACGAACCCGCTCGCCCTCGGAAGAACATCGACGGCGTTGAAATCATACTGGAGGTTGGGAAGATAAATTTTCTCTTTAGCCACAAACTCCACTTCGATTCTATCACTATAGACCCTGATGTCTTGAGGCGGATAGACATCGAAGCTCTTGCCCAGGAAGTAGCTCAAATCGGTGCGTACCAGGCGATTTTTGTCCAGAACGATGATATCTCCCCGGGCGGTTCTCCAGGTTTCCCAGCCGTCAGGCGTAATTTCGATGCGGAGGTCGGCGTTGGAATAAACCTGGGTGCGGTCGGCGTAGATCTCGGCGTGGATCTGGTTGCGGTTCTGGATGATGATGTTGTCGGTCGGCTTGTAGGGGTTATATTCCACGGTGCCGTCTCCGGAGAGAATCCGGGTTTTACCGTCGGCCGTGGTGATGTAATTTTGGATGAGGCTCCCGTCGCTTGCATACTCGGAATATGAGCCGTCCGGAAGGGTCGCATAATAGGTGCCGTCCGATCTCCTGAGCGGCATCGTCCCGCCCGGGATGCTCAGGGAGATGAAGGTTCCATTTTCGTCCCAGGTAATGAGGCTTCCATCGGGGTTCCGGTGGAGGATGGTTCCGTTTGCGTAAAGGGTGTTTCTCGTATTCGTTCCGTCCGTCGTACCGACTTCAAGGCCGCCGTCCGCAAGAAGAGTGGTCGCCGCCTGCCTCCCCCAGACGTCGGTGGAGGAAAGGGCGCCGCTGGCGCTCCTTAGGCTCCTGGTCAGGTTCGGTTGGAAGTATTCGGTGTTCCCTTCCGCGTCCAGCTTAATCCAGAGGCCGCTCTGGTACTTCACCTCCTCGGTGAAGGTCATGGGGTCAATATCCATGACGGCGCCGCCGCGGAGGAAGCGGAGCCTTCCGTCGGAAAGGGAGCACCCGTCGGAGGAGGAGAGACTGCCCGTCAGGGGGCCGTTCCAGATGAATGCGCCATCCGTTCCCAAATTAACTTCCACGCCGTTTTCAGCCTGGAAAGTGATGGAACCGTCGGCTTCCTCCGCCACCCGATCGGAGGCAAGAAGGAGCTTCGTCCCATCGGGGAAGAAGTAGGAGACGCACCCGTCCGCCTCCCTTTTCATGAGGATGTTCCCGTCGGCCCGGTAAGTCTCTTTCGTGCCGTCCGAAAGGCTGATCACGCGGGCTCCATCTTCTTTTACGGTCATGCTTGTGACCGAGAAGCGTTCCGGCACCGTCTCGCTCAGGAGGTTTCCGGAGGCGTCATATTTCCTCACCGTGCCGTCGCTGGAGAGGCGGGTCTCAAACCCACCACCGTAATGGAAGTAAGTTACAGTGATTCCGCCGTACTCCGATCTTGAGATAAGCCCGGAGGCGTCGTATTCCGCCCAGGAGCCGTCGGCGTGGGTCACTTTCCTGGTGCCGTCGTGAAAATATTGCTCCACGTCGCCGTTTGCTTTCTCATATCGGATGACAAACCCTCCGGCGTCGGCCATCTTTGAGCCGCCGTCCGTCTCGTGGAGCACAGAGGTTCCATCGGAGCTATACAGGCGGTAGCTCCCGCCGGAATAATCGGTGCGAAGGAGGAGGCCGGTTGCATCATGGCTTTCGATTGAACCGTCCGAGAGACTCCTTACAAAGCTCCCATCCGGGTTGTAGGCGTAAGTCGCCGTTCTTCCGTCGGACAGGCGCCCCTGGGTGATCTGCCCGGAGGCGTTTTTGTCCTCCCAGGAGCCGTCGGGGTGGGTGGCCTTCGTAGTCCCGTCGGCCCGGTGGAGCACAACCTCCCCACTCCCGAAATGCTCTTCCGTTGCCCCGCCGGAAAGGGATAGGGTGTATTTGCCGTTTTGAGTGAAATAGTTCAAGCGGTTGGCAATGAGGTTGGCCTGGGCGTCCACCCAGGCAAGTTGAGATTGGGTGGTGTAGTAATAATTGAGTTTGACCCGGGCCGATTCGACGATGGAATCTTTGGCCAGTTGCAGATAGTCCGTCCTCCCGTGTCTTATGCCGCTCTCGAAATAGAAGGCGATGTAATCCTTGTAGGCCGAAGTGGCTCCGCCTACTCCGTTCATCACCGTCCAGGCCAGGTCTTTGATCCCGGCTGAGGCGGTGTTGGCGGGAAGGGAAAGCAACCCCAGGGGCGTGATCATGGCGCCGGCCTTGGTGGCCACCCAGGCGAGCTGAGATGGGGTGGTGTAGTAATAATTGAGTTTGACCCGGGCCGCCTCGCAGATGGAATCCTTTCCGAGCTGGAGGTAGTCGCTCCTCCCGTGGCGTATTCCGCTTTCGAAGCAGGTGGCGATGTAGTCCTTATACGCGGTAGTCGCCCCGCCGACTCCGTTCATGACGGCCCAGGCGGCGTCATGGATACTCTGCGAGGTCAAGCCTTCAGGTAAGGCGATGAGGCCGAGGGAGGAAAACATCTGGTTCGCCTTCTGCTCCACCCAGGCGATCTCGGATGCGGTCGTGTAGCTTGTTGAAAGGGCATCTTTGGCCGCGACGTGGAGGGCGTCCCGAAGGACGGCGAGGGAGTCGGTTCTTCCGTGGCGGAAGAGTCTTTCGGCGGCCAGGGCCACGGCCTCCCGGAAGGCTTCCGTCTCCCCGGCGAGGGCGGAGGAAGCAGCCTCATGGAGCGATTGTGCGGTTATTCCGGTCGGGAGATCGCCAAGGCTAAGGCTCTTGAGGATGAGGGTGGCCTTGTTGCTCACCCAGGTGAGCTGGCCTTCCGTGGTGTAGTAGTAATTGAGCTTGACCCGGGCGGATTCGTGGATGGAGTCCTTTCCGAGCTGGAGGTAATCGGTTCTTCCATGCTTTAAGCCGCTCTCGAAGTAGCTCGCGATATAATCCTTGTAGGCGGTCGTGGCCCCGGATTCTCCCTGCATGGCCCCCCAGGCGGCTCTTGAGATGAGGTCGGAGGTGACTCCTTCCGGCAAAGCGATGAGACCCGCGTTCTTGATAAGCCCTTCGGCTTTGGCGGAAACCCAGTTGAGCTGGCTCTGGGTGGTGTAGTAGTAATTGAGCTTGACCCGGGCGGATTCGTGGATGGAGTCCTTGGCCAGTTGGAGGTAATCCGTACTTCCGCGCCGGATGCCGTTTTCAAAGTACCAGGCGATGTAGTCCTTGTAGGCGGCCGTGGCCCCGGATTCCCCGTTCATCACCGCATAAGCGGCGTCTTTGAGGCCCTGCGAGGTGACTCCCTCGGGCAGAGACACCAGGCCCAGGTTGGCTATGATTTGAGAGGCCCTCTGGGCCGCCCAAGCTCTTTCTTCCGAAGTGGCATAGAGCTGGTTGAGCTTCATCGCGCCCGCCCGGTGGATGGCTTCTTCCGCAAGGGCGATGGAGTCCGTCCGTCCGGCTCTTAGTCCCTCCTCGATGAGGCGGCCGATTTCGTCTTTGAAAGAGGCCGTGGCGTCGGGAACATCGGCCAGAGCGTTCCAGGCCGAATCATGGATGCCCTGGGAGGTGAGGCCGGAGGGAAGGGGCGGAGGCGAGGCCGGCTGCGAGGAAAGGCCCAGGTTCGCGATCAGGGCGGTGGCCTTGGTCTCAACCCAGGCCAGTTGAGAGGCGGTGGTGTAGTACCAGTTGAGTTTCACCCGGGCCGCCTCATGGATGGAGTCCCCGGCCAGTTGCAGGTAATCGCTTCTTCCCTGCCGCAGGCCGCTTTCAAAATAGAACGCGATGTAGTCCTTGTAGGCGGTGGAGGCTCCACCGACTCCGTTCATCACGCCCCAGGCGGCATCGTGGATGTCCTGGCTGGTGACTCCTCCGGGGAGCGGAAGGAGCCCGGCAGTCCGCATGATTTCTCTGGCTTTTTCATAAACCCAGGCCGACTGAGCGGAGGTCGTGTAGGTGACGCCCAGAATATCGAGCGCAGCCTCCTTGATGGCGTCTTCGGCAAGGGAGATGTAGTCGTTTTGGCCGCAGCGGAGAGCCTTTTCGATGCCTGAGGCGATAGCGTCCTTAAACGCAGTTGTCGTTTCCGCGACCTCCGCCATCGCGCTCCGGGCGGCATCGTGAAGCGCCTGCGCCGTAACCCCGGAAGGAAGGTCCCCTAATCCAAGGTATCGGGCTAAAAGAAGAGCCCGCTCGTGCGCCGAGGAGGCCCCCTCCTCCCCCGCCTCTCGTATGGAATCCTCGAACAGGGTCACGTAATCGCTTCGTCCATGGCGCAGTTTCTCCTCGATTTTCTCGGCGATCCCGTCCTTGCAGGCGTTGGTTGCCCCTGAGAGATCCCCCATCAGTCCGTAGCAGGCCAGCCGCAGGATTTCTGGGGTGATGGAATCCGGAAGGGCCGCAAGGCCGCAAAATCCGACCATCGCCTTCGCCTTACTCTCCACCCAGGCCAGTTGCGAGGTCGTGGTGTAGTAATAATTGAGTTTGACCCGGGCCGCTTCGTGAATCGCTTCCCTGCACAGGGCCAGGGCGTCCTCTCGTCCGGAGGCAAGCCCGTTATAAACGTAAGTTCCGATGTAGTCTATGTAAGGGTGGCTGGCGCCGGAGACGCCGTCCATAAGCTGATGGGCCGCCGCGTGCAGAGAATCGGCGGAATACAGAGGCTCAGGAGGGGCCTCCTCCTGCGTGGGGACGGCATAGGGGATGACTTGCCCCTGGGAGTTTCTCATAATGACAGAGCCGTCGGGCCGCCTCTCCTCTTCGAGGCCGAAGCGGTACTTGATGATATGGGTGAAGTCGGGCTTGATGATGTCCTGGGTGACCCAGGCGCCGCCGCTTGCCCGGTTGATGAGAAAACTGCCGTCTGAGAGCTTCTGGGCTGACGTGTAGCTCCCTGTCACTCGGCTGATAGTACCGTCGGGTTTAAGATAGAGAGACGTTCCATCCGCCAGGGCCCAACTGACCGTGTGGTCGTGACATAGAGCCATGGTCAGGCCGTTTTGAGCGGTGTAAGCGACATCCCCATTCGAGGCGATATATTCCGTGAGGTAACCGGGAATCTCGCCGGAAGTAAGTCCCGTGGAGGGCCTTAACACAACGGAGCTCCCGTCCCATAGAACTCTGCGGGTCAGGCCGTTGGCTTCTTCATAAAGCAAACTAAGGTCGGGATCCGCCTTGACCTTCATGTAATATTGCGGATAGATATTCCAGTATGGAAGAGTATTATATCGCCAGCCGCCGCCGAAAAGGCCGGTTAAGTAGTAGAAACCGCCGGACTTCCAGCCGGAACCATTCCCGGATGCATAAATGTTGAAATGAGAGCCGTCGGCGAAGTTCCAGTACTGAGAGGTGTCCGCGTTGAATTCCAGGGTGAGGTAGCCCGGCAGGGAAAGTGTCCATTTGAATTCGTGGACATAGGTATCATAGGAGACGGAGGGTAGAGGGACGCTTCCACTGTAGGGCGACTCAACCCCAACAACCTGAGTTCCGCTTGTTGTAAGAAGAAGACCGTTGAAGTAGAGGCGGGTCTGGGTCCCGTCCTGATTGGGGACAATCAGCCTTCCGTTTTTATTCCAACCGCAGCCTGAGATGGGGTCGCCGTTCTCGTCCTCGACGAGGAAGCTCCCATCCGGATGGATCGTGGCTTTAAAGACGACGTCGCCCGCTTCCCATTTCGTCCAGATGAAACTTCCATCCAGGAGGACCTCCTTGGAAAGGCCATTCTGGTACCACCACTTTCCATCCTGGAAAGTCCGGGTCAAGTGAGGGTTCTCCTGGGTATTTTTGACGAAGTTCCCCTCGGCGTCAAAGCTTGAAATGCTTCCGTCAAAAAGAACGGCCTGCCAGGTGCCGTCGCTCTGGAGGAGCGGTTGAGTCTCGCCGGAGGCGGCCATAAGGTGGACGGGGATCTCGATGCGAAGAAGCGTCCCGGAAGCATCTCTATGGGTGATACTCCCATCGGAGTTGTAAAAGCTTTTTCGTCCGTCCGGGAAAAGAACCCAGGTGAGAGTTTTTTCGAGGTCCTCGCTGGTTGCATTGATATTCTGGTGGACGTCCTCGTAGAATTTTATTTCCGACATCGAGAGGACGTACTTTTTGCCCTGGGACTGGACGGTCAAGGCGCCATCCTGGGCTTTTGAGGCCGAAAGAACGGCGTCTCCCTCCCGTGCGGTCACCGCTCCCCCCCGAACCTCCACCCGGATGTTTCCACTCTCCAGCTCAAAGCGCAGGGTTCCGTCGCTTTTAATAATCCTTGTGTAGCCGTCGGCGAAAGTCTTGGAATTTTCAATGAACGTGAAGTCCGCCTCATAGTGTGAGACGGAGCCGTCCGAGAGAAGGGCGGTGAAGGAGCCGTCTTCGTTTATCGTTGGAGCCGTATTGTCACGGGTGAGGAAGGAGAGGATGGCGCCCGAGGCATCTTTTTGAAGGACGGAGCCGTCGTACTGACGAAGGATGCGGCTTCCGTCGGTTTGAGTGACCTCCTCGCGGCTCAAGCCGTAGATAGCGTTGCTCTCCTCACGAATTGTGGTGATCTGAGTTGTGGTGCTGGAGCTGTCGGGATGCACAATCGTCTCGAGCGTGGTCGCCCCCGAATGCTGAATCGTCGTCAAAGTGAAATCAGGAGATAAAACGCCCAGACGGCCATCCCTGAAAGTAAAACGAAGGGTGCCGTCCGCATCCTGGGAGGCTCTCTGCGGGAGGAGCCCTGCAGAGTCGTATATCTTCCCGTCGGCGGAAAGTCTCCCGGTTTTGTCCAACGAGATGGTGATTCCCTCGGGAAGATGAATCATCTGAGATCCATCCGCCCGTATTTCCTTGAAAATACCGTTAAGAGCCGCCAGCTGGTAGTTGCCCTGGGCGTCCATGATACCCCACATTGATGAGGAGAACTGGATTTCCAGGGAATCATCGGGCATTCTCAGCACAGGGTACTCATTCCCCATTAGATCCACCGCAAGGAGGCTCCCGTCTTCCTCCTGGAAGATTTCCGCCCGGACAGGGAAAGAGATTTGGGCCGTAAGGGCGTTTGTGGGAGAAAAGATCAGTCGCTTTCCGTCACTTGCCAGAATGATTCGGGTCAAATCCGATTTCAAGAGGGTGGTGGTGCCGTTTGTGTTCTTGATAACCAGACTGCCATGGGAATCTTTCGAGGTCCAGAGAGCATTCCCGGCAACATCCCGGGAAAAGGAACCATTTGTTCCTCCGTTAGCCGGCAGTCTGGTCGTAGTTCCGTCAGGCTGGGTACAGAGAGTCTGCCCATCGGCGAAATGCTCCACCTTAACTCCGCTGGCCGACTCGATTTTCCACTCCAGGTTATCACTCACGGTATAGTGATAGCTTTTTGAATCCTCAAAGGTCATCAGGCCGTCCTGGTAGAGAGCGGAGAGTTCGGCGCCTTGCGAATCGGTTACCTGAACGGTGGTTCCATCGCTTCCGAGAATGACGTTGAAGCCATCCGGGTGGCGGTAAAGGATAGTTCCATCCGGGTTTATTTTCCGAATGACGCCATTGTTCGCGGTCACCGTGATCGAAGACAGATCCGCAGCGAAAGTAGCCGGGAGGCCGCAGAAGTAATCCGAGAGGGTGAATGAGCCGTCATTATTGAGCCAACTGGATTTAAAGCGGTTGGAAGAATCATAGGTGCTGATCTCTTTTTGATTCCCGCTATAGTACTTCTTTATCATGGTGCGCATGTCGTCCGGGAAGATGAAAACCTCTTCGAGATAGTTGTCGCGCGAAGTCACCTTTTTTGAGATTCCGAAGGTCGGAACGGTGGTGAGGGTGGAAAGCGTGAATTCAAGGGTGTCCAAATAGGTGACAGATCCTTCCTCCCCAAGCCGGGTGATTCGAAGAAGACCCTCCCCCTCCCACGCGGCATTCAGGGGATTATCGTCCTTATCCACAGCTCCCATAATAGTGTTCTGCGGATCAAGCTCAATGTGCATGCCGTTGGCGGCAAGGAAAGTGCAGGCGCCGTCGCGACGAATCGTTTTCGTAGTCCCGCGCCAGGTGACGGTCTGGGTGAAGTCGGTGTTAACGACGGTCTTGAAGAGCGGCTGTCCCAAACGATCGGCGATTTCTATCCCGCCGTCGGCTTGCCTGCTCGCATAGGCCCATGAGCCGTTTTTCAAGCGGCCGTAGAAGCTTCCACTTTCCATGATTCCAAAGCGGTCGCCGGCGCCGGTGAGCATCTCCAGGGAGAGCCTGCGGTTGTTCTCCTTAATTTCAATCGTCAGGTTAGGGTTGATGTCAAGGACGATCTTGCCGTCCGGTTTCGTGTGGCAGGCCACGGGGTTTCCGCCTGAGTCAAACGATTCTATCGTCTGTTTATCCGGGCTTAAGCGGGTGACAAGACCGTTCCAAGTGATGAACTCCCGCCAGTTGTCCGGGTTGATCCTTAAGAAAAGGGGATGGTTGGCATTCGTCATCGAATCCATGCCATAGTCGGGGTTAAGGACGATCAGACTTCCGTCCGAATTGGTTATGCGGATCCTTCCGGCCAGGATTTGAGTGGCGAGGATTCGGCCGTCTGAAGTCCGGGTGCCCTCATTGCCGCTCCTTGCGGCCTCCTCGAAAGAGGCGACGCTCCCGTCGGCCTTCAGATAGGTACTGGTGCCGTCCGGCTGGGTCCAGATTTCGCGGCCGTCGGCCCGGTATTCCACTTTGAGGTTGCTTTGCGTAAGAACTTCGCGGGTAAGACCCGATTTGATAATGTGGGTGAGAGAGCCGGAAACGATGCGGAGGGAGCCGTCGGGATCCAGGGAGGCGGAAAGAATATTCCCCTGGGAATCCCGGACGGCACTCTCGGAGAGCGTTCCGTCCGGATCGAGTGTGGCCGTGATGACCGGTGCCTCTGCTCCTTCATCGTTCCTGAAAGTATATTCGAGCCGCCCGTCCAGGCGGAGTGTCTGTACGAGACCATTCCGGGAGGTGCGGGTGACGGAGAAATCGGGATTTATGCTTATCGTAGTCCCGCCCTTCTCCAGGATCGCAATCCTCCCGTCCGGAAGGATGCTCGTGGGGAGAAGCTCCTGCGAGGAATCCCTCGTGCAGTCCACCGTACCATCCGTCTTGAGGCGGGTGGTTACGCCGTCCGGCTGAGTCCATATTTTTACATTGTCGGCCATGATGAGAAGGGAAAGGCCGTTTACGGCGGATATCAGAAGATCGTATTCCTGGGGATTGAGGAGGGTGGAGGTGCCGTCGGAATTTAAGATCCTGATCTTTCCATCCGGGAGAATTTCAGTGGGCGCACTCTGTCCTTCTTTTTCGGCGAAGGCCGTCAGGCCGTCGGCGGAAACTTCCAACGTCGTTCCGTCGGGAAGAATGAAGAGACGGCTTCCCTGTGTTCTTTCCAGGCATAAGAGGCCGGAGGCGGCCGTCCGGGTCACCCCTTCGGCCTGGTAGGTAAAGTCAAAGACGCCGCTTCCATCGGCCTCTTCCCAGTGGACGAGCTGGTTCTGGGCGTCATAGACCTTTTTCTCGCCGGTCGAATAAGTGATCCGGCGGTTTCCGTTCTCGTAATACTGGAAGGTCTCCCAGCTTCCGTCGGGATTGGTGATTTTGAGGAGGCGGGAGGAGGCGTCGTAGTCCTCGATTTTGCCGGTGGAGAAGTTGATTGTGAAACCGCCGCCGGATGAGTAGGTGTAATTTTTGATCGTGCCGTCGGAGAGGATCTGCCGGCTCAGACGCTCCTGGAAATCGAAATCCTCCTGGGCGATCTCCCCACTTGCATAGAGCTTTCTTAGCAGGGTGCCGTCGGCTCTTCGAAGGCACAGGACTTCATCGCTTGAAACCGTGGATTCCCGCCCGTTCAAAAAGAAGGTCGTAATCGAACCCGTGGAAAGCCATCTCGATGCGCATCCCCCGGTCGGATTGAAAGTCTCGTGGGAAATCATTTGCGGCTCAAGCCATGCGGCGTAACACTCTTCCCGGCTCCCGTCGGGACGGAAGTACTCCCGCGAGGCGGAAGACTCAAGTAGGATCCTGCCCTCAGAGAAAGTCGTCTTCCGGATGTTCTCGGGGAGGTATTCAAAGGCGATGACTTCTTCGCCCTGCGGGCCGCCCGCCGGGTAAGGCAGGCGGATGAAGAAAAGCTTCCCCTGGGAGTCAAAGACCTCCTCTTCGCCTCCCGCGAAAGTCCAGGTGACGGTGCCGTCGGGGTTCTCCGTGATCGCAGGATCGGAAAGAATGAGGGCCCCGGTTTCCAGGTTGAAAGCATAGGTTGCGGGCGTGGTTCCGGGAAGCGTCACTTCGGGGAGCCGCCCTTCGGCGTCGAAACAATAATGCACCCCGTTTTGCAAAATGAGAGCCCGCGTCCCGTCGGAGGTGTAAGTGACGCTCGTGCCGTCCGGATAACTGCGGCTAATCAGCTTGCCGAAAGAATCGAAGCTCTCGGAAATCCCTCCCGGATAAGTTCTGGCGGTGATCACCCCATCGGGGCTGTAGCTCTCCGTGGAGAAATCGGAATAGGTGAGGACGGTGCTCCCGTCCGGGAGGTGCTCGGTGCTGACGCCGTTGTCATCGAAGCTCTGAATGAGGTTGCCGGAGGTGTCGTAAAGCTCAAAGCTCCGGCCGGGATGAGTCACTTTTTCCAGCGACCCGTCGGCGCGGTAGTAGCGGACGTCCCCGCCTCCAACGTAAACCTCTCTTCGCCCGTCGGCGTAAAGGCGCTCGGTGAGCTGCTCCCTCGCATTGTAAGACTCGACCTTGCCGTCGGGGTAGAGCCGTTTCTTCATCGTCGTGTCGGCCCTTCTTATCTCCACTTCTCCCGAAGGGAAGGCCAGGGAAAAGCCCTCGTAGAGGAAACGGGTGAGGAACAAGCCGGCCTGCGACCTTCCCGCCGAGAGGCGCTCGGAGGGGTCATAGTAGTGGAAGTAGCCTCCGGAGAAGAAGATCTCTTCGAGGGTTCCGTCGGCGCGGTAAAATTTTCGGGTCTCGCCGTAATTCTCCACCAGGGTGCGCCCGTCCGGGAAGGTGGTCGTTCTGGCGTTGTCGGATGCATGGGAGAACGTCGTCGTGTTATAGCCCTGCGGCCCGCCTTCGGGGTAGGGAAGTTTGATTTCGGCAAGGCGGCCCTGGGAGTCGAAAGTCTCCGTCTCGCCTCCTCCGAAAGCCCAGGTGACCGTGCCGTCCGGATTGTTCGTGATGGTGGGATTCCCAAGGTTGAGCGCCCCGGTCTCGGGGATAATCGTGTAAGTCTGAGGCGCCGTCCCCGGCAGGGTCACCCCGACGAGGCGGTCCTCCGTGTCAAAGTGATACTCCGTGCCCTCGGGAAGGATAAGGGTCCGGGTGCCGTCCGTGACGAGGGTGATGCGGGTGCCGTCGGCGTAAGAGATTTCGGCCAGCCTCCCCAGGGCGTCAAAGGTCTCTTCCGATCCTGCCGGAGCGGTTCTTTTTTCGAGCGTGCCGTCGGCGCGGTATTCCTCCACGGTTTCGTCCGCATAAGTGCGGAGGATCCTTCCATCCGCGCAGTAATCCACCGTGATGTTCCCGATGGCGGAGGGGAGAACCTCGCGGGTGACCCGGCCCTGCTCGTCGAAGTCCTGGATCTTGCCGCTGGGAAAATAAAGACGGCTCACTGAACCGTCCGGGCGATACTCCCTCGTGGTGCCGTCCGGCTCCACAATCTTTGTGACGGTCACGCCGTCCTCGGCGTAGTAGGTGCTCCGGGTCGCGCTTAAAGGCCGGCCCTCCTCACGCTCTTCGACGTCCCTTCGGCTGAGGCTGCCCCGGCTCTCGCCCTCCGCGGGCGGGCGGAAATACTCCCGGCTCTCGTCGGGGTAAGTGATGCGCAGGCTCCCGTCTTCCGCGTAAAAATAAGTCGTGCTCCTTTCGGCCCCGGCCTCCCTGGTCTCAATGAGGCGCCCTTCGGGGTGATAGGGATCAAACTCCTGGGCTTTCTGGTAGGTCTCCAGCGTCCCCCAGGAATAATCTTTCGTATAGGTTCCGTCTGAATTGAAAAAGAAAACGGTTCCGTCGGCCAGATGGAGTTCAAGCAGAGTCATCCCGTCCTCGGCGAATTCCTCCACGGTCACAGCGGGGTTGAGAGGGTGGCCGCCCTGGGGATAGGATCGAACCGCCAGGGTCCCCCCGCCAACGGCGGGGCGGTACTGCTCCACCCGGCCGTCGGGGTAGAAATAGATTTTCCGGCCGTCGGACTCCACCCGAGCCGTCCAGAGGAGGACGCCTCCGGCGGCCTCCCTCACGATCGTGCCGGCGGAAGAGGTGAGTTCCCGCTCGCCGTTTTCGAAGTATTCGATCTCAAGGATCTCTCCGGAAGGGCGGTGGATTCTGTTCATCCGGCCCTGGGCCTCATACTCCTCGACGGTGCCGTCCTCGTATTCTTTTTTGTAGAGGTAACCGCCCTCAGCAGGGCCGCGGTAGTATTCCCTGGTTTTCGTGAGGGAGGGGTCGTCTATCACATAGCTTCCGTCGAGGCTGTAAGTGAAAGTGACGATGGCGCCGCCGGGATGCTCCTTTACAGCCGGCCGCCCCATGGAATCAAGCACGGTGAGGACCCCCTGAGAATCGCACGTCTCGTAAAAGCGCCCCTGAATATCATAGCGGTCCGTCCGCCCGGGGGAGGAGATCTCCCATCCGCCCGCCGGGAGGTAGGTGATGCTCCGGGGGGATTGGCCCGCCGCGGTGAATTCAACCACCGGGCCGTCGGGGAGGCGAAGAAGGCTCACAAGGGAAGAGCCCTCGGGGAAAGTGATGCGGATGTAATCGCCCTCGGAAGAAGAAGTGCCGCCTTCGGGGAGGTTGAGGTTCGCCTCGCCATCAGCCGTGATGACGTATTCCAGGCCGGGAACGAGAGTGCCCAGGAAGGAGCCGTCCGACTGACGCTGGCAATGGGGCCCCCCGCCCGGAAGAACCACGTCGTCCAGGAGGCCCTCAGAATTGCGGATGTAGGAAAGACCCAGAGAGCCGGGTGCGATGGAGTTCCCGCCGGGAAGGTAGCGGGAAAGAATGCCGCCCTGGCCGTCGTAAACGATTTTTTCGTTGTCCGGGAAAAGTCTGGAGGTAAGGACGCCCCCGGCGTTGTAAAACTCCGCGGAGAGGTCGGGGAAGTATTTTTCAAAGCTCCCGTCCGCCCGGGTGATGCAGATGGTGCGTGTTACGGCCTCCTCCATCGTGAGGGGAGCGCCCTCGCCTTCCCAGGCGGCTGAAAGCGGGTTGCCCTCTTCGTCTTCGGCGGAAAGGGCGGGAGAGGGGTTTTCGTCGTCCGTGGAAGGAGTGATCGTGATCCGCCCTTCAAAACCGGAGATGAGGATCTCCCCTGAAGGACTTGCACTTCTTCGAATTCCCTGCCCGTAAGTTCGGGTCACGGTGAATTCATCGCCGTCAAGGAGGATCAGAGAGCCGTCCGGGTGGCGCACGTTGTAACCGTGGTCGCCAAAGACTTCCACGGGAACGGAGTAGCCGCCGATATTGGCGGAGAGATTGCCGTCGGCGGCTACGTCCACCACCAAGTCTCCGGGCGTCCCGGCCGAGTCCTTCAGTATGCCGAGCTTCCAGCCGGGAAAAGTCCAGCGCATGGAGCCGTCGGCGAAGGTTTCCTTCGCAAGATCGCTCGGCGCTTTCATTTCGGTGCTCCCGTCCGTGCGATAGGTGAGGAGGTATCCCTCGGGGGTGCGCCGGGAGAGAAGAACCCCCTCGGCGCTGTATTCATCCATCTGGCCGTTATAGTACTTTACGGTGTAACTTCCGTCGGGGTTATATATGGTGGGAACCCCCTCGGGGTCTTCCTTCAAGATCAGCCTCCCGGATGGATCGTATTCCTCCCGGCTGTTGTCGGGATAGTGCACCCGCATGCCCCCGCCCTCGAAATATACATATTGGGTATGCTTTCCGTCCGGCTCGATTTTGTCCAAGATCCTCCCCTGGGCGTCATAGACGGTGATGATCCCCGAGGTGGCCACCTCCACGCGGGTTGCGTCGTTCCGGCGGAAAGTGCCGCTCAAGGCGATGGGATCCAGGGTAAATGTCTCACCTGAGGTCTCCTCGACTTCGTAATAACCGTTCTCAAGGAGGGTGACCGCAAGGCTCGCTCCCTCTTCGTCCATGGCTTCGGGGTCGGAATCGGGACGCTGGGTGAGGGTGATGCCGTGCGGAAGATAAAAAGTTCTGAATCCATCCGGCGAAGTTTTCCGGACACAGCCGGAAGCGGAGGAGAAATACTCCGTGCCCTCCGGCATCACGGTGGCCACTCTCCCGTCGGGATAGTAGATGACGATTTTTCCATCATACTCCTGAACGACGGGAAGAGGGTTCTCGGCGGCGTCGTGAGAGCTGATTGTCCCATCGGGATAGAGGAGCACCTCCGTTTGATTGGAGATGAAAATAACCTTTCTCCCGTCCGGTTCGCATAAAAAATCCACGTCGTTGGGGAAGTATCTTTCCGCGGCCCCGTCGGCGTAAAGCAAGGTATAAGAAGAATCCGGGTGCTGAATCCGGATGATCTCGTGATTAACGTCGGACCAGGCACAAGTCATGGCGACGCCCTGGGAATCAGATCCGGCAAGGGTGCCGTCCGGGGCGACATCCACTGTCAGGCCCAAGGGCGCGGTCCAGCGGATACTTCCATCGCCGAAGCTCGTCCGCGTCACCCCGTTTTTAAAATAGGTGAGCGTGGAGTCCTGAAGCACCAGGGAAAGGGGCGCACCATCCGCCGCATACGTGTGGACTCCGCCCTCAGTGTCCGTAACCTGCCAGGTGCCGTCCCCCTGGAGGGAGGCGGGCGTTCCATCGGGGAGGGTCAGCGCGATAATCGTCCCTTCCCCGTTCTTTCGCACCATTGAACCGTCCGGCTGCTGGAACTCCATCTCGCCGTTTGCATGGCACCTCATGGCTATGGCGCCATCGGGGAGATAATAAGTCACTTCCCCTTCGAAAGTTTTACGGGATACCAGGATCCCTTCCTCGTCATACCGCTCCTCAGTCCCCGATGAATCCACCACCAGGCGGCTCCCCTCGGGATAGTAGGTCACCGTCTTGTCATCCTCCGGAACCGAAAGAGACCCGTCTTCGTTCTCGTGGATAATTATTTCATGCTCCCCGATTCTCTCCGTGATGTGCTCGTCGGGAGTGTCTATGAAGGTGACCTGAGTCCCATCGGGAGCGGTGAAGATCATCGTGTTCTCCGGAAGATCCTGGATGGAGAAGTCTTCCCCCGTCTCCTTTCTAAGGGTC
>JAZDOK010000057.1:0-8928 GCA_043798715.1 bacterium | reverse complement strand
GGCCTCAAGGAGAATTATGCAGCCGCGGCGATTTCCTAGTAGAGCGTTAAGTTCTGCGGAGAGAGAAACGGCTTTTTGAGCGGGAACGGACTGAGTGAATAAAATAAAAATAACGAGAAAAAAAAGGAGTTTTGCCTTAAGAGAAATCACTCCTCTAGATTCGCGTGGAGGAAACAATCCCCTTCCGTAGAAATCTCAGGTATGAGTGAAATAACGACGAACAATGCTGTCTTTGTCATGCTCTCCTTTGAAGGTCCGGATCTGTATTCCCAGGCCGGGGGACTCGGGGTGCGGGCCACGGAACTATGCCGGACTCTCGCCGAGCTGGGCTTTGAAACCCACCTCTTCTTCGTGGGCGATCCGCACAAGGTAGGGGAGGAGACCATGTACAACGGAAAGCTCCACCTCCACCGCTGGTGCCAGTGGGTCAGCCAGTACCATCCCTCCGGCGTCTATGAGAACGAGAACGGGAAACTCTGGGATTACGAGAAAAGCGTCCCTGAATATATCGCCGAGAATATCGTCAAACCCGCGGCCGCCGAAAAAAAAGTGGTGGTGGTAATGGGGGAAGAGTGGCACACCACCTCCACCCTCATCCGCCTGCACGATCTTCTTTTTTACTCGGGATTCAGGGACAAATGCGTCTTCCTCTGGAACGCCAACAACATTTTCTCTTTCTGGCGGATTGACTGGAACCGCCTCCGGGCCGTATCCACCATCACCACGGTCAGCCGCTACATGAAACATTATATGTGGGCCATGGGAATGAACCCGCTGACCATTCCCAACGGGATTCCCTCCAGGCTATTGGAAAGGCCGTCCCCCCAGCGGGTGAAGAAGCTGCGCGGGGTCTTCGGCCAGGATATGTTCCTGGTCAAGATAGGCCGCTACGATCCCGACAAGCGCTGGATCATGGCCATAGACGCCTTCGCGGAGATGAAGCGCAAGGGCTACCATCCGCACATGGTCATTCGGGGCGGGATGGAGCCGCATCGCGGGGACATCCTGGCCCGGGCCTCATCACACGGGCTGAGCTTCACGGAACTTCGCGTCAGCCAGCCCACAATCGAGAATTGCATCGAGGGCCTTACCTCGGTAAAAGACTTCAACCTGATTGAACTTCGTTTCTTCGTGCCGGAGGAATTTCTTCGCCTGCTCTATGCCTCCGCCGATGCCGTGTTGGCCAACAGCGGCCACGAGCCATTCGGAATCGTAGGCCTCGAAGTCATGGCCTGCGGGGGGCTGGTCTTTACCGGATCCACGGGCGAGGATTACGCCGACTCCTTCCAGAACTCCATCGTCCTGGAGACCGAGGATCCGCGTGAAATCGTATCCTACCTAATCAACCTTGAACTTCATCCGAAAGACAAGGAATGGCTGCGTGACAACGGCCGTAAGACCGCCCAGGAATACACCTGGGAGAAAGTGGCCCAGGAGCTTTTCAGGAAAATAGAGTTCGTCGCCCTTCTGGGCGGCGTCGAGTTACCAAATAATAGAGAAGGGTGAAACAATGGAAAAAATGCTTGTTTTAATCAAGCCGGACGGAGTGGCCCGCGGCCTGATGGGGAAGATTCTGAGCCGCATAGAGGACAAGGGCTTTGTCATCGGGGCCATGAAGATGCTCCACGCCGACCGGAAGTTGGCGGAAGAACTTTACCTGCCCCACAAGGGAAAAGGTTTTTACGAACCACTGGTGGATTACATCACCTCCGGCCCCATCTTAGCCCTGGTCCTTTCAGGCGAGAACCTCATCGCCCAGGTGCGGGCGATGATGGGGGCCACGGATCCGGGGAAAGCCGCCCCCGGCAGCATTCGGGGCGACTTTGGCGTTAGGATTGAACACAACATCATTCACGGATCGGATTCGCCTGAGAGCGCGGAGCGGGAGATCGCGGTTTTCTTTGAAAAGACGGAGATTCTGGATTACCGGAACACCGCCGCCGCCTGGCTGTAATCGGCTTGAATTAGAAATGGAAGTTCGGGAGGGGGAAAAAGCTTTGAGCGGGGCGCTTTTCCTGTGCGGGACTCCCATCGGAAATCTCGAGGATATTTCGCTGCGCGTTCTTCGGATTCTTAAGGAGGCGGACTTGATCGCCGCCGAGGACACTCGCCACACCCGGAAGCTCCTTGCCCATTATGACATTCACACTAAGCTTTTAAGCTACAACGAGCACAATCATGCCGCCCGCGGACCGGAGCTGATTGAAAAAATGAAATCGGGCTCCAGGGTTGCCCTGGTGAGCGACGCCGGGATGCCCGGCATCTCCGATCCGGGGGAAGAGCTGGTCCGTCTCTGTATACGCGAGGAGATCCCCGTGACGGCGGTCCCGGGCCCTTCCGCCGTTCTTCTCGCCCTGGCCTCCTCCGGACTTTCGACGCGGGCTTTTGTTTTTGAGGGATTCATCCCGCGGGGGGGGGGAAAGAGAAAAGAATTTCTTGAAAACATGGCTCTGGAAAGGCGCACCATCGTTCTCTACGAGAGCCCCCGCCGTTTAATCAAAACCATCGATGAATTTATTGGAGCGCTGGGAGATCGGCAGGCGAGCCTCCTGCGCGAGGGCACTAAGCTCTATGAGGAGAACCTGAGGGGCCGCCTCTCGGAAATATGCCTGGAGCTAGGCAAAAGGCCGGAGGTCAGGGGCGAGTGCACCCTCGTCATCGAGGGGCGGGCAGGGGAGGAGAAGGAGGCGGATCCGCAGGAGATCGAGAATCTTCTGCGCTCTCTTCTTGCGCAGGGTCTCAGCCGGAAAGACGCGGTTTCCCGGGCTGTCGAGATGAGCCGGATGCCCCGTAACGAAATCTACCGCCTCATGCTCTCACTGTAGGGGCGATGGATGCGTCGCCCCTACACGACCCCATTTGCAAGATGTCGGTTTCAGGGCAGAATGGTGAAAACCCGCGCCGGGGCGCCGGTGCCTCCGCGGATGAGCATGGGGATGACGTAGAGAACGGCTCCCGTTGTAGGCAGCTTGTCCAGGTTGGCGATGTTTTCAAGCCCCAGCTTGTCCGCGCCGCAGATTATCTGATGCACTTTGAAATCAGGCGATTTTCCATAATCTATGCTCGGCGTGTCCAGTCCTATTCCCGTGATGTTCCGCTCCCTGACGAGAAAGGCGGCTGCTTCCGGCGAAAAGCCCGGAAAACTCAGGAGGGGAACGGCCTCCGCCCCCGTCTTGTCGGTCCCCAGCACTTTTTTCCGGTCGGGATAGAAACGGGTGTCGAGGCCCGTGTACATCAGCACCCAGGCCCGATCCGGAATCCGGCCGTTCGCCTTCTCCCACTCAAGAATGTCGTCCACCGTAAGGATATAGTCGCGGTTCTTGTCGCATTTGGCGGTCACATCAATTTTAACGGCCGGGCCGATCCACTCCCGGAGGGGAACCTTCTCGATCGTGCGTCCGTCTCTGGCGAAGTGGAGGGGGGCGTCCACATGCGTCCCTCCGTGTTCGGAGGCCGCGTAATTATTTGAGGCGTACCACCAGCCGCCCTTGGTCAGGCCGAAGGCGGCCTTTTCAATTTTGAAGGGTTGGGCTGTCGGCCAGTAGATCGTCGCCTCGTCATAGGGATAGGTCATTTCGAGGATGTTTCCCCCGTCCCCGGCGGCCCGAATCGAGGGGGCCATGAGCATGAGGAGAATAAAACAGATAATCGTTCCTGAAAACTTTTTCATCAACTTAGTCTCCTTAGTGTAGGGGCGACGCATGCGTCGCCCTTACCAGTCTTCTTCCACCCGGGGCACGCCCTGGGTGGGCACTTTCCTGGCTTTGAGCGCTTGCTTTTCTTCGTCCTTTAGCGCGTTGAGAAGGCGCTCGGCGTCTTCCTTGCTCATGCCGCCCGGTGAGGGGGTCGGTGTGGCGGAAGGGGCCGCCGAGGGAGAAGGGGATGGTGAGGGAGAAGGCTTCTTATCTTTCCCGGGTTTTTTCTTCTGCTCTTCCTTCTTCTTCTGTTCTTCCTTCTTTTTTTGCTGTTCCTTTTTTTTCTGCTCCTGCATTTTTTTTCGGATGAATTCGTAGTTGAATTTGGCATCGGGGTCATCCGGGTTTACCTTGAGAGAATCCTTGAAAGCGGCCAGGGCCTCTTTTTCTTTCTGGGCGCGGTAGAGCGAATTCCCCAGGTTATAGAGGGCCTTTGAGCGCAGGCTCTTGTCGGGCGAGGCGGCGGCCCGGGTAAACTCGGCGGCGGCGTCCTGGAATTTTCCCATCCGGTAGAGGGCCGCCCCGTCGTTGAAATGGAGGAGATGCGACTCGGGGTTCTTTTCTATTCCCTTTTTGAAGGCCGCATCGGCCTCCGGATATTTTTCCTTATGGTAGAGGCCCCATCCCTTCTGCACGCTTCCGGCCGGTGAGGCCAGGAGTGGCTCTGCGTGCTGAAGCAGGAGCAGGAAAAAAACTGCCGCCAGGAGGATCGGAAGTTTCCCCTTTATACGGGAACCGCTCTTCCCCCGCTCCGAGATAAAGAACTCGGACAGCAGCAGAATAAAAGCCAGGGCCAGCGGAAACTGGAAGCGGCTCTCCAGTTCGTTTTCCCAGCGGTCTTTCAATTGCTTTTTCTCCATCGAGAGGATGTCCCCCGCGACCCGATCCACGGCTATCCCCCCTCCGGAGGCCCGGTAGTATTCACCCTTGGTGGCGGCGGCGATCCGGATGAGATCCGTCTCATTGAGCTTGCTGAGGACCATTTCTCCGGAGCGCTTTTTCTTGTATTCCTTGAGCGAGCCCTTTTCGTCTTTAATGGGGATGGGCTCGCCCCGGGTGCTTCCAAAGCCGATGGTGAAAATCCGCACGCCTTCTTTGGCCGCCTCCTGCGCCGCTTCCAGTGGCTTTGAACGGTGGTCCTCCCCGTCGGAGAGGAGGACGAGCGCCTTGAACTTGGGATCTTTTGTGGGGAATGAGCGGGCGGCCAGGCGGATGGCCTCTCCAATGGCCGTCCCCGGCATGGGGATGAGGCCCGGCTCGATGAGGTCCACGAACATGAGAGCGGCGTCCTCGTCCATGGTGAGGGGGCACTGGACGAAGGCGCTCCCGGCGAAGGCGATGATCCCGATCCGGTTGGGCTGAAGGCGCGAGATGAGGTCTTTCATGTCCGCCTTGGCTCGCGTAAGGCGGTCGGGCTTGATGTCCCGGGCGTTCATGCTGAGCGAGCAGTCTATGGCGATAAAGACATCCAGACCTTTTTGCTTGACTTCCACCAGGCGGCTGCCCCACAGCGGCCCGCTCCAGGCCAGAAGGAGAAAGAAGAAGGCCAGGAGCAGGAGGACGAGCTTTACTTTCTCGCGGCGGAAACTCAGGCCCAAGATGAGCTTCTCCTGCATGGCGGGCGAGATGAGGCGGTCCAGGAGTTTTCTCTTCGTTCTGAAGGATACGATGAAGAATACCGCCAGGAGCGGAAGAAGGGCCATGAGAAAGAAAAGGTTAGGATGGGCGAATTTCATGGCTTTACGGAATCCTCCTCAGAATCGTATGCCCGAGCAGGGTCTCGAAGGCCAGAAGGAGGAAAGCCGGCAGGAGCAGCCAGGCATATCGCTCCAGGTAGCGCTTGATGACGGTCGTCTTTATTTCCCGCTTCTCCATTCGGTCAATCTGCTTGAAAATACCGGCGAGGGATTCCTCGTCCTCGGCTTTGAAATAAGTTCCGCCGGTCAAGTCGGCGATCTTCCGGAGGGCCACCTCGTCGAGGTCCTCCCGGATCGGCTGCCAATGCATTCCAAAGAGAGTCTCGACCGGGATGAAGCTCCCTCCGCTGGATCCGCAGCCGATGGCGTAGATCTTGATTCCCAGGGCATTGGTCGCCCTGGCGGCCGTCAGGGGATCAACCTCCCCCATATTATTCCGCCCGTCCGTGAGGAGAATGATGACCCGGCTCTTGCCGTCACTTTTTTTAAGGCGGTTGGTGGAGGTGACAAGAGCGTTTCCAATGGCGGTGCCGTCGGTGCCGGTCATCATGGCTTTAACCTTCAAAAGAAGTTCCAGAAGGGCCCGATGGTCAATCGTGAGAGGGCACTGGGTGTAGCTGACTCCGGCAAAGACGACCAGGCCGATCCGGTCGTTCTTCCGCCCCCGGATGAAGTCCGCGGCCACAACCTTGGCGGCATCCACCCGGTTTCTCATCTTCTCCAGTTCCTTCCCCGTTAGTGTCCCCTGGCGGTCGGGGGACACGTCCACTGTCTGCATGGAGCCGGAGGTGTCGAGGCAGAGGATGATGTCGATGCCCCTGGTGGATGTCTCGCCGATGACCTCGCCCCACTGGGGGCGGGCCAGGGCCGTGATGATGAGGGCCGCAGCCAGGATTCTTAAGCAGCCCAGGAGGAACCGCCCGTCGCTCACCCTTCCTGCGGCCTTCGCGACGTGAGCGGTGTCCGGAAAGGCCATGCCCGAAGGCTTTTTCCCGGCCAGGCGCAGGGCCATGAGGGGAAGGAAGAGCAGCAGAACGAAAAACCAGGGAGAGGCAAACGTCATGATGCAGTCCCCCTCTCTCCCGGAACCGGCGGAGAATTGGGAATGGTAACCTGCACGATCCGTCGTCCCTCGGCCAGAGCCGTTTTTATTTCTTCTTCGGGCGGGACATATTTGGCGAATTTCACCTGGTCGCAGCGGGCCAGCAGATCCCTGGCGGCGCCGGCGTGTTCCCTCGGAACTTCTCCCTTCTTCATTTCCCCATAGAGTTCCATAGTGGTGCGGTCGAGAGCGGGAATTCCGTAGCGTTCTTCCAGGTAGATGCGGAATATGTCGGTCAACCTGACATAGAATTCCTTTATCTTGCCATCGGAGATCAGGCCTGAATTTTCAAGGGCCGAGAAGTTCTCAAGCGCCGTCTCCCAGGGCGGCCTTACGGGTTTGACGGCTTCCGTGGCCGCCCGGCTCTTCCGTCTCAGGTGAAGGAGGAACAGCACCAGGAGGGCGAAAAGCAGAAGAAGCAGAACTCCGGCGGCGTAATAGTACCATGGGTAATTCATCCAGAGGGGGCCCTTGATGTCCCGGATATCCTTCGGGTTTTTCCCGGCGGCCAGCGCGCTTTTAATTTCGATCTCGACCGGGCTGGAGCGGGCCCGGGCGGCGCGTCCCTTCAGGTCTTTGAAGTTGACGGGCAGTTCCGGGAAGGCCGTCTTTCCGCTCTTGAAAAAGGCGATCCGGTAGTGAAAGATCTCCGCCTTTTTCCTTTGTTCCATTCGCGACTCCGGGGGCTTTTCCTCAAGGATATCGAAGACCTGCGAGTCCAGGCCCTCTTTGGGCTCCGCCAGTGATTTAACCAGAGCGGCTATGAGGGGCTCTTCGAGAACGACGCGGGAATCGTAAGTTAGAGTTATTGTCAGTTCGATCGGCTCCCCGATGGTGGCGGTTTTTTTGTCCAAGGTGGCCGAGACCGAAACCGGAGGCTCGGCTGCAAGCGGCAAGACCAGAAGAAGGAACAGCAAAAATAAAACACAAAATCTGGAATACAAATTCCAATCTCCCGGCTTCAGACTTCTTAATTCCGACTTCTGCATTCTAATATCGCGCTTTCCGGTGTTTTTTTTCAAAAAAGCGCAGGAGCTCCTTCATATAATCAACATCCGTCCTGAAGAGGGCCTGATCAACCCCGGCGGCGGAGAATTTGCCCGAAAGATCCCGCAAACGGCCCTCCCCCGTCTCAGCAAAGTTTTGGAGGAATCGGGTGTCTCTCAAGTTAACCGTCCGGCTCTTTCCCGTCTCAGGATCATCGAGGGAGAGCAGGATTGGAAGGCCTTTTCCGGGGACGTCCAGGGAGAGTTCGCGGGGATCCACGATGGTAAACGCGGATAGGTCATGCCTTCTGGCGGTGATTCGAAGGGACCGCTCGAAATCGGGGGCCACAAAATCCGAGATAACAAAGACGATGGCTTTCTTGCGGATCACGTCGTTGAGGAAGGCGAAGGCTCCGTTCAAGTCGGTCCCCCGGCTGGCCGGCTCAAAGGCCAGGATGTCGCGCATGACCCGGAGGCTGTGGCGCCGCCCTTTCCTGGGGGGCACATACTCCTCGATGCGGTCGGTAAAAAGGATGAGTCCCACCTTGTCGTTGTTGGTCAGGGCGGAGAAGGCCAGGATGGCGCCCAGTTCACAGGCCAGGTCCCGCTTGGTCCGGGCGGCGCTCCCGAAAAATTCGGATCCGCTGAGGTCCACCAGGAGAAGCAGGGTCAATTCCCTTTCCTCGACGAATTTTTTTACAAAGGGGCGGCCGTAGCGGGCGGTGACGTTCCAGTCTATGATCCTGAGATCATCCCCGGGGAGGTACTCACGGACCTCCGAAAATTCCATGCCCCGCCCCTTGAAGGAGCTTTTATAGCGTCCGGAAAAGACCTCGTCCGCCAGTTTCCGGGCGGGAATCTCGATCCGGCGCAGGGCGTGCAGGGCCTCCAGAGGCAGCATTACGGCACCTCGACCTCGTCGAAGATCATTTTTACGATATCATCGGAGGTCTTCTCCTGGGCATCGGCCTCAAAGGTGGGTATGACCCGGTGACGGAGCACGTCCGGGCCGATCGTCTTGATGTCATCGGGAGTGACGTAGCCCCGTCCCCGGATGAAGGCATAGGCCTTGGCCGCCAGGGCCAGGTAAATGGTAGCCCTGGGAGAGGCCCCGTAGGCGATGAGCGGCTTTAATTTTTCCAACCTGAATTTATCCGGCTGGCGGGTGGCGAAGACGATGTCCAGGATGTAGTCCTTCACTTTCCGGTCCATGTAGATTGAGTTGACCACCGAGCGGGCCCTGAGAATGTCTGCCGGTGTAACGATCTTCCCGGCCCGAAGTTCCTCCCCGGTGGTCATCCGCTCCATGATCTGAAGCTCTTCTTCACGCTGGGGATAGGTTATCTTTATTTTGAGCATGAATCGGTCCACCTGGGCCTCGGGGAGGGGATAGGTCCCCTCCTGCTCGATGGGATTCTGCGTGGCCAGCACCAGGAAGGGCTCTTCCA
>JAZDOK010000041.1:0-12128 GCA_043798715.1 bacterium | reverse complement strand
AGATCGGGGACCCTGCCCGCGAAGGTCCCCACCCGCCCGACTCCGAGGAGGGCCGCCGCGTCAATCGTCTTCTTCAGGGGGGCATGGTAAAATTTTCGCCGGGAGGGTTCAGGATCCAGATTATTGGGGTAGTAAGCCAGGGCCGAGATTAAAAGATTGTGCTCCCGGAAAAGCTTTTTAATATGAGCGGCCTTTTTTTCATCGAGCTTTTCGACCTCGATGTGGTGCGTGCCGGCATAGCGGCGGTCCTTGCCCGCAGAGTCCGGCCAACAGGCCACTTCCAGCGCCGAAAAGCCGTTCCCGGCAGCCCACAGAACAATTTCCTGCAGAGATTCGTCCGGCAGGCAGGCGGTTAAAAATCCGATTTTCACGCAATACCTCCATTTTTCATCCAAGGTCTAAAGTCTATGGTCCGCATTTTATGATCGTCTTTCTTCTGCCTCCTGCCTCCCGTCTCCTGCACATTCTTGCGGCGCCTTTGCGGCTGTGATATAATGGAATAAATGCTGCTATGGAGGGTGGATGCATGACGGGGAAGAAAATTCCTGCTGAAAGAGGCCTGACCGACCGCCAGAGCGGCATTCTGGATTTTATCCTGGCGACTATTAATAAAAAGGGTTATCCCCCTTCCATCCGGGAGATCGGGAACGCCGTCGGCTTATCTTCCAGTTCCACCGTCCATAGTCACCTTAAGGCCCTGGAGATCAAGGGTTTTATCCGCCGTGATTCTTCCAAGCCGCGCACCATCGAGGTCACGGACCATTCCCCGATTGTTTCTCCCTGTGTCCTTTTGCCTCTTCTGGAAAAAGGGCGGGAAACCCGGGAGAAGTTCCCTGTTCCTGCAGCCATGCTCTCGGACGCGCCGGGATTTTTAGTCCGGATGCAGGGTGAAAGCATGAAGGAGGCGGCCATTCTCGATGGGGATTACGTCGTCGCGCGGCGCCAGGATCGCGCCGAAGACGGAGATCTGGTGGTGGCACTGGTGGAGGAGGAGACCATAATCAGGAGATATTTTGGGTTCCGTGATTACGTTCGGCTGGAGCCTGAAAATCGCCGCTTAACGTCTATTCTGCTAAGAGAAGTCACCATTCTGGGCCGGGTAATGGGTGTTCTTCGCCAACTTTGAATCTCCTCGGGGAGGATGACGGAGGAAGAGGAAATTATGAATGTGGTTGCGAAGATTTCCCTGAGGTGAACCGAGATGGAACCATCCGAAAAAGACCTTGAGCGGGGCCGGGAGCATTTCACGCAGGCCATCATACTGCGCTCCGAAGGGAAACTCGGAGAGGCCGCCGAGGAATTCAAACTGGGGCTGGCGCTGATTCCCGACGACGCGGAGGCCCACTCCATGCTGGCCCGCGTCCTTTTAGACCTGGGAAAAGCCGAGGACGCCGTCGCGGAATTTTCTGCCGCTCTCTCCTTTCGTCCCGACAACGTTCCCGACATGTTGCAGAAGGCCCACGGCCTCCGCCTCGCGGGACGCTTCGAGGACGCTCTCGCCCTCTACGAATCCGTAATTGCCGGGGGACTTGAGGAGCCTGAAGCGCACTTCTCCCGGGGATTGTGTCTTAAGGCACTGGGCCGCTTTGAAGAGGCCCTCAAAGCTTTCAAAGTGGTCCTCGATAAGAACGCCGACGACCACGGCTCCCTTGAGGGAAGCCTGGAGTGCTATGAAAACCTGGATCGCCCCATCGAGAGCCTTAAGGCAGTGGAGGCCCTGCTCCGTCTCAAGCCGGACGAGGGCCCCCTACTGGTGAAGAAAGCCCGCCTCCTTCACCGTCTCGACCGGACGGAAGAGGCCACCGTGTCTTATCGGGCGGCCCTTCAGGTTTACCCGGACGACGTGGACATGCGGATTTCGCTGGCCGGCCTCCTGAAAAAGCAAAAACTGTTTGAGGAGGCCCTGGCCGCCTACGAACGGGCTCTCGGCATGCGCCCGGCCAGCATGGAAGTGCTGACGGGACGCTTTGAGTGTCTTGAGGCGCTGGGAAAGGTCTCCGAGTCCCTGGAGGCGCTCGATCGTATTTTGAGAATTTCTCCCAGAGATTCGTTTTTTTTCAAGAAAAAAGCGGATCTCCTCCTTTCTTCAGGGTCCAGGCCTGAGGCACTTTCTGTCCTTAACGAGGCTCTCGCCCGCTTCCCCAAAGATTTGACCCTGTTTTTCAGGAGCGCCGCGGTGCTCGACGAGATGGGGGAATTGGAGCATGCCTGCGACGTCTATGACCGCATTCTCGCCCTCTCTCCCGGCAACCACGAGGCCCTTGATATGCGGCTTTCCTGTTACGAGAAAAAGGGACACCCCGGGGAGATCCTTCAGGGTCTCGATGATATCATAAGGGAGAAACCCGGGGATCCCGAGCTGTTCAGAAAAAAAGCCATTCTACTGGGCGAGATGGGGAGGTTCGGGGAAGAGGGAGCGGCGTGGAACGCCCTTCTGGGCCTCATCCCGAAGGATCAGGAAGCGCTCTCCCGGGCCGCCCAGGCCTGGAGAGCCGCCGGAAATCTCACAGAATCCTATATCGCCTGCGAGAAATTTCTCTTCCTTCATCCGGACGATCTTTCGCGTCTCCAATTCAAAGCCGACCTCCTGGTGGAGATGCACCGGCCCTCCGACGCCCTCGATGTTTTTGAAGTCATGGCCTACCTGACGCCGGAAGATCCCGCGATCCACCGGGAACGAGGCCGGTTGTTGCACCGCCTGGGCCGCTATGAGGAGGCCCTGGCCAGCTTCGAGAAAGCCCGCCAGTTCGGCCAGGTTGACCAGGCTCTTGAGATCGCGCAGGCCGAATCACTCTTTAAGTTGAATCGCTTTGAAAAAGCCGCCAGGGTCTTAAGAAGCGTTCTGGAAGAAGACCCTTCCAACATGACAGCGCTTTTAATGGCAGGCTGGTCGCTTCAGGAGGTAGGAGATTTCGAGGAGGCCGCCGGTTATTATTCCAGGGCCCAGGCCCTTGAGCCCGGCAACAGGATTGCCCGGGTCAACCGCCTGGTATGCCTTAAAAAGACGGGCAGCGCGGAAGTGACCCTGGATTTCATAAAAAACTCCCTTTTACAGTATGCGGAGGACGTCTCCATGGTTGACCTCCTCGGCCGCTCCCTTCTGGAAGCAGGCCGCATCGATGAGGCCCTGGAGGTCTACGGGACAGCTCTTTCGGCAAAGCCGGGAGATCCGCTTCTCCTCTCCAGGCGGGGAGAGGCGCTCGAGGCCGCCGGGAAGCCCGAGGAAGCCCTCAAGTCGTTTGACGAGGCTCTCTGCTCCGATGACGCCTTCCTCCCGGCCCTTCTGGGACGGGGAACCGCCCTTCATAGCCTGAGCCGCCAGAAAGAGGCGCTGGAGGCTATGGATCGCGTTCTGGCGCTCCATCCGGAGGAGTGGAAGGCCCTCTTCCGGAAAGCCCTGCTCCTTCAGGAGACGGGGCGGATGGGAGAAGCACTCGGATTCTTCGAAAAGACGATCGCCATAAAGAGTGAATATTATCCCGCCTGGTCCGGAAAAGCGCTCTCGCTGCTGAAGATGGGGCGTCCCGGGGAGGCGGCATCGGCTTACAAAAAGGCCCTGGAATTCAATCCTGAGGACTTTGCCTGCCTCTTCAACCTGGCCATCTGCTGCCAGAGGCTGGGAGAGAGGAGCGAGGCTCTTTCCTTCTATGAGAAGGCTTTGGTTCTTCAGGATTCCTGCCCCGATCTGCACCTGGCCAGGGGAACTCTTCTGCAGAGAATGGGGAAGGTAGAGGAAGCGATTGCCTCTTACAACAGGGTCCTTGAACTTCGGCCCGGCGATGAAATCGCCGGGCGGAACCTCCTGGCGGCCGGGAGACAATTGACAATTGACGGTTGACAACAACAATAGAGGTGAGCGCGATGAATGCCTTGAGATTAGCAAGAGCAGTCCTGCTGGCGGGGGTGTTCCTTTTTATACTGGCTTCCGGAGGCATTGGAGAGGGTTTTCTCCGTAATTCCGGGGGAGAGGATTTGCTATGGAAGGGCCCGGTGGGCTGGTCCCGGGTGGGGCTCTACCCCGGGGTAACCTTCGCCGTGGATGATGAAGAAAGGTTTTCCGGCCAGCACAGCCTCACCATTATCTCCACGGATCCCGCCGTCCGAGGTAAAGAGCCCCCTCCCAACTGGTCCCAGGAAATTGTGGAAAGTCTTCCGCGGGGGCGTCACGTGGTTCTTACCGCGGTCATCAAGACCAGAAATGTCGCAAACTTCGCCGCCGTGGCGATCCAGTGCTTAAGTTATGATCAACAGAAAATTCTGGTTTCCGCAACGACCGGGCCTCTGCTGGGGAACACCGATTGGAAAGCGGTCTCCTGTGCCCTCTTGGTGCCCCAGGAGACGGACAAGGTGAGGGTTTTCTGTCTCCTCTCCGGCACGGGGCAGGCCTGGTTTGACGATATCGAATTGGATGTAAGGTAGGGGTCAATAATTATTGACCCCTACCCTGTTGGCCACAGGCCGGATCTGGAGGATTTCCGCGGACGGCGTAGAATTTCACCGGGTATGCCTGAAGCGATCTTGACTGAAAATTTAAAAAAGACCTACCCTGGAAGCGGCCGCAATTCCAAGGTCCAGGCGCTTTGGGATCTCAATATCAGCGTCGCCCGGGGGGAGGTCTATGGCTTTATCGGCCCCAACGGGGCCGGAAAAACAACCACTATCAAGCTCCTGATGGGCCTTATTTCGCCCACTAGCGGAGCAGCCTTTATTTTGGGAGAGCCGGCCGGCAGCATTCGGGCCAAGAGACAGATAGGCTACCTCTCCGAGATCGCCTATTATTACGATTTCATGGAGGTCGGAAAGCTTCTGCACTTCTATGGATCTTTCTACGGAATTTCCCGCCTCGATCGTGAAAAGAGGATTGGTGAGATCCTCGCGCTGGTGGGTCTCTCAGGGAAGAAAGAGGCGAAGCTCCGGGATCTGTCCAAGGGGATGATCCAGCGCTTCGGCATCGCCCAGGCCCTCATAAGCAACCCTCCTCTTCTTGTCCTGGACGAGCCCACCTCGGGGCTCGATCCCATCGGGCAGAAGGAGATCAAAGATATCATCATGCGCCTTAAAGAGCGCGGGATCACCATCTTTTTCAGCTCCCACAAACTGACCGAAGTGGAGCACATATGCGATACGATCGGGATTATCCACCTGGGAAAGATGTTGGCCTCGGGACCCTTAAAAAGCTTTTTGAAGGCCGACTCTCCAACTCTTGAGGAGGCATTTTTCAAGCTGATTAAGGAGAGAGAGCAGAATGAATCTTCTTAACGTGCTGCGAATCGCCAGCATGACCGCCGAGGAGAGTCTCAGGAAAAAGATTCTATACCTGATTTTATTCCTGAGCGTCATCCTGGTGGCGGGCGCCAATTTCGTCAATGTCTTCAACCTCGGAGCACAGGTGAGGCTGATCAAGGATTTTTCCCTGACCGGGATTAATTTTTTCGGGCTTATCTTCACGCTCGCCATGTACCTCAATGCCATTCCCCGCGAGATCGAAGGGAAAACCATCTATCCCCTGCTGACCAAACCCTTAAGCCGCTCGGAGTACCTCTGGGGTAAATTTCTGGGAAACTATTTCCTGGTGTTCCTCAATATGGCCATCCTGGCCCTGGAACTCTTTTTTATCCTTAAATTGAACAGCAATGCGGCTTACTTCAGCATTTTCCCCTGCGTCTTCCTTTACTTTCTCCAGTGCGGCGTGGTGGGCGCCCTGGTACTCTTTTTCTCTATCCGCTTTTCCTACCCGATGACCCTCTCCCTGGCGGTTTTTTTATACCTCCTCGGCAGTCTCTCGGCCGTCTATATCCAATACCTGGCCGCGCAGACCCCGAACGGCATCGGAATTTTTTTCGTCAAGCTCATTAAGGACCTCCTGCCGCACTTCGACTATTTTGACATTAAGAATTCCGTGGTGCACGACTATATTATAGATCCCCGCTACCTGCCGGCGGCCACCCTCTACGGAGCGGTCTATATCTGGCTTCTGATGCTCCTGGGGGAATTCTCGCTTCGGCACAAGGATCTGTGAGGGGTTAGAATGCAGAAGTCAGAATGCAGAAGTCGGAATGCAGGAGACAGAAGAGGCCAGGAAATTTGTTTACTGCTCACTGCTTACTTCCTGCTCTTCACTGTCTTACTGACAGGCGCTTGTTTTCCGGCTGTGGCCTCATCCCTCCAGGAGGAGAACCACGAGCACTCCGAGATGAATGATCTGTACGATAAAGAGTTTCATAACGAACTCTGGAGACTGCCCGATCCCCAGAAGTTCATCTACGCCCATCTCCGATGGGTCCTGGGCGCGACGGTCTTTCTCTGGATCGTGTTTCTGGCGACGGGTCCGCATGGATTGATGAGGCGGAAACGGCGGGGATCCAGGTGAAAAAGCGTCTGAGCGACATTCTGCTTCCCTGCCTGCTCATCCTGGTCATTTTTTTTCTGGGACAGGCGGTCGGAAGGACCAAGGTTTCCATGATCCCCATGAAACAGGAACAACTGACCCCTATGGGACTCCTTATGGAGGCCCTGGGAGAGATGCGCTACACCCTGGCGGCTTACCTCTGGATCAAGGTGGACATCTACCACCACGAAATGATCGCCGAGGGACACGACTGGAAGAAGAACACCGAGATCGTCCCCATGATCCGCTTCGTCACAATACTGGACCCGCAATTCGCCGCGGCCTATGATTTCGGGGGCTACCACCTGGCGGTGAATCTCGGGAGGGGCGATGAGGGACTTAAGTTCCTATCCGATGGCCTCAGGAACAATCCGGAAAACAGCGACCTCCTTCAGACAATGGGGTTCGTTTGCTTCCACTTGAAGAGGTACGCCCAGGCGGTCATTTACCTTGAGCGGGCCATTAAGGGGCGGACGACACAGCTCGAACGCCAGAACACACTTCGGCTCCTGACCCATTCCTGGATTCGCCTGGGCGAGAAAAAGAAGGCGCTTTATTGCCTCGGGGAACTCCTGAAGATGGAGCCCGGGATGCCATGGGCCCTAAAACAGTATGAGATCCTGACCGGGAAGACGAAAAGAAAGGGGTCAGGTCTTGAAATATAGTGATTTTATGAATCAAAAATTCTTGGTCGCCAACGAGTCTATGACAGGTTTGAAGGGCTGATTAATTGAAAAAACACTATATTTCAAGACCTGACCCCATAGTCATAACGGCAACGGCGCCGACGCGCATAGACCTGGCGGGCGGTACGCTGGACATCTTTCCCCTATACCTCTTCGAGGGCGGTGGATTGACGATTAATCTGGCAGTCAACCTGCGGTCCCGGGTGGAAATTAAGACCCGCCGGGACAGGCGGATCCGGATTTTATCCGAGGATCTCAACCTGGTCCAGGAGGCCGAATCGCTCGATTCGCTTTCCCCGGACGGACCGCTTAGCCTGGCGGCCCGTGCCGTCCGCTTCTACCGCCCCTCCTGCGGCTTTGAACTTACGACTTGCAATACGGCCCCTCCGGGCTCCGGCCTTGGGGCCTCCTCCAGCCTTCTCATAGCCATCTGCGGCGCCCTCGGAAAGCTGACCGGTGAGGAACCCCCGAAGCATGAACTGGTAGATTGGGCGGCCAACCTGGAGGCCCAGATCCTGGGCATCCCCACCGGCAAACAGGACTACTATGCGGCCCTCTGCGGAGGCTTGAATGCCATCTGGTTCACCGAGCGAGGGATCACTCTTGAGGCGCTGGTGGCTGAAGCGGCGGGTCTTTCCGTCCTGGCCGGGTGGATGATCCTCTCTTTTACCGGCATCTCACATTTTTCCGGCACCAATAACTGGGCCATGATGAAGCGCTACATCGACAGGGAAAAAGCGGCGGTAGAGGGATTGCGCGGGATCCGCCGAACGGCCATAATGATGAGAGAGCGTCTTCTGGAGGGAGATTTTCTCTCGGTGGCCGAATCCCTCCGCGAAGAATGGGATCTAAGAAAGAACCTGGCGGACGGAGTCACCAATGAGAAAATCGAGACCATCATAGGCGCGGCCGCACAGGCGGGGTCTTTAGCCTCGAAGATCTGCGGAGCGGGGGGCGGAGGGTGCCTCCTGACCATGGCGCCTCCGGAAAAAAGAAACGGTATTATAGAGGCCCTGAGAGGAGCCGGGGCTGAAATTTTAGACTTTGAGCCTGAAAAGTCAGGCCTTACGGTGGAAGCATGAAATTCTCCTTTTCTCCCTCTCAAAAGTTCCTGGGATTTCTCCTCCTCCTGCTGGTCGCCACCGGAGGCGGTATCCTTATTTTCCGGCATCTCCCCCGCGGCGCCGGCGGCGCCGGCGCTCCCACCGTCCCTCCTTCGGCAACTCCCATTCCCGCTCCCCGGCCGACCGTCGCCAACATAAAGGTCCATGTTTCAGGAGAGGTCAAGCGCCCGGGAATCCTCACGCTGGCCCGGGGCAGCCGTGTCATTGACGCCATTCTGCTGGCTGGGGGAACAACCTCAGCCGCCGACCTGGCCCGGGTGCGCATGGCCATGAAACTTAAAGACGGGGCCAGCGTCATTGTACCCGCCAAAAAGATGAAGATTAAGACGGTAAAAAAGAAGACACCCCGCCCGCCGAAAAAGACCGCTAAAAAAAGCAAGGAGGGAGCATCTCCGAAAGTCCTCCGGGAGGGTGAAAAGATCTTCATCAACACGGCCTCCGAGGAAAACCTCAGGCGGCTTCCGGGGGTGGGGCCGGAGCTGGCCGCAAAGATAAAAGAATACCGGGATTCCTTCGGTCCCTTCACTTCCCTCGAGGAAGTAAAATCGGTCCCCGGCCTGAGCGGAAAAAAGTTCGAGAAAATTAAAAGGTTCATAGAGATTTGAAAAACTTCCTCCTCGTCCTTCTTCTTTTCCTGGCGGCCTGTCCCGGCGCGGCCTTCTCGTCCGGCCCGGCCCGCATCGTCTTTGTCCTGGAATCAGAGGGGACGAGCGACCTCTATATCGTAAATTCGGACGGCAGCGGCCTAAGACAGCTCACCCGGGATGCTTTCGTGGAGGAAAATCCGCGCTGGTCGCCCGACGGGAAGCTCATTGCCTTTGACTCCACCCGGGGCGGCGGTTCTTCCTTCTCCATCTGGACCATTAACCCCGGGACAGGGGAGTTTAAGCGGCTCACCGGAGAGGGAGAGCAGGCCACTTTTCTTACCTGGCTTTCCCCGTCGGAGATCTCATTCGTCAGCCCCCTGGGGAACGGGAATTCCGCCCTGGGACTTTTGGATCTCAAGAACGGAAAGAAGCGCATTCTGACGCGCCGCGGGGGAGAATACATCTGGTCCCCCGACGGGAGCAGGGCCGCGGCGCAGATGGTGGAGCCCGATTACCATTTGGGTCTGGTGGAGCGCCGGAGCGGATCCTTTTTTTCCTTTCCCGGGCATGGGAAGGAGCTTTCGCCGGCCTGGTCCCCTGATGGGCGAAAAATCGCCTTCCAGGAAGGTCCCGCCGGCGGCGGGAAGCAGGGAATCTGGGTCATGAATTTCGACGGGACAGGGAGAAAACGTCTGGCCCCTTCGGGCTATCTCCCTCAGTGGCTTCCAGGCGGAAGCGGACTCGGCTACTATGTCCCCGGCCAGGATGGGGAGCCGCATTTTCACATTGTCCGCCCGGACGGCACGGGAGACAGGGACATCTGCCGAGGGACGGAGGCCTCATTTTCCGCCGCTTTAAAACAAGTGGCCTTCCTTCGGGAGGGCGCCCTCTGGGTGGCGAGCGCCCGGGGAAAGGGAGAAGTCCGCCTTCTGGATGGAGTGGTAAGTTTTTCATGGGCCTCTTCCGGGAGGATAATCCTCTCGGTCAGGGAGACGGCGGGAGGGCGGAGCGGGAGAATTTCCGACATCGTCCTGGTTGACCCGGTCGCCCGGAGGCTCCTGGCCCTCTCCAGGGGGATGGGGCGGGCCGGATCACCCTCGCTTGAGCCGGGAAAGACCCTGGCGGCCCTGCCCGGGCGGGCTATCAGCCTGGATGCCCCTCCTACTTCCTCTGCCGAACCACCGGCAGCTCCGGAGAGGGCCCCCGGGCTGCTTCCCCAGGAGCCGCCCCCGGCCATAGAGGGAATCCCCGCGCCCCAGGAGATAGTGGAGGAATCTTCCCCTTCCGGACCGTCAAAGCGGCCGGCGGCCGGAGCGACGCTCTCCCGGGGCCTTGTCCAGGTGCTGGCGTTGCCTCCCGGTAAAGACGCGACCTATCTTGACGCCGTCTGGTCCCCTGACAGCAGGGGCCTCATCTTCTGCTCCCGTAAACGCGCCCCGGGGGGACAAGTCTATGGCGAGCTCCTCCGCATGCGCGCGGATGGAAAGGGACTCAGGAAAATCTTCTCTCCGGGTCCCGAAAAATTCGGGGGAAACAACGCCTGCCTGACGCCGCGCTTCTCTCCCGATGGGAAAATGGTCGCCTTTCTCACGGCCTGCTGGTTCGGACGGCGGGAGGGCTACCATGAGTCTCCCTGGACGATCCGGCTTGAGGACAATCATCTTTATTCGCTCGACCTTTATAATGTGCGCCGCCTGCGCGATCCACTACCCTCCATCTACAGCCCGGCCGGCTGGGAGGCCGACAACCGCTTTCTGCTGTTCGGGACCGCCACTGCCTCAGGCATGGGGAAGGAAGACCGGCGCATCTCGGGCCTCTGGCGGGTCGGGGCCACTGGTTCCGGCTCAAGCCGCCTGGTGGAATCTTCCGGAGTTGCCATTGCCGACTCTTCTCCCTCCTGGTCGCCGGACGGGATGATGCTGGCCTTCATGGAAAAGACGCAGGGGGAGAAGAAGCTTTTCGTCTGGACCAGGGGGGAAGATGTGAACACGCGGGTGCCGGTGGCTTCGGCCCCGGTCGGGGAAAGAGCAGGGGCACATAATGATGTGCCCCTGCATTTCCAATGGATAGCGGATGGCAGGACCCTGGCTTTCCTCAGCCGGGAGAAAATATCGCTGATAGACACGACGTCTTCAGCGGACAAAACCCGGTTCGTTACAGTCGGGATACCGGCGGCAATCGCCCGGGACGGCTCGGTGGTCGTCTATGGCCAGGGGCGCGAATTGCGGGCTCTTCAGGTTTCAAGCGGGAAGCAGACCGTTCTCAAGCAGCTTGAGAAAAACTTTTCCAGGGAGGACAGCCTCTCTTTCTCGCCGGACGGAAGCCGGATCCTCCTCTGCCACGGGGGGGGACTATACCTCTTCCGTTTGCCCCGTTTGTAGGGGCGACGCATGCGTCGCCCCTACGCAGAGCATCCGTCATTTTTTCGCCCTGAGCTCTTTGCGCCTCTGCATTGATTCCCCGCCTTTATTAAAGAAGGATCTTTTTCGCCGGTGAAGAACTTGTAGGGGCACTTTGCAGTAGGAGCGCGCGGCAACCGGCCCCTATAATGATGAAAAAAGAGGAGGAAGGAGCTTTGAAAAAGGCCTCTTCTGTGAAAAAGATCGAATCCGACTTTGAGAAGGACCCCGACCTGGATCTGGCCGCCGGAGAGGATCCGGAGGAAGAGGAGGAGGTCGAGGAACCGGTTGAAGAGCCTGCGGCGGAACCCGCAGCAGAGGGGGAAGAAGATCTTATTCTTGTCCCGATCAAGGTTCCGGTCGAACCCAAACCCCCGCCGGATCAAGACAATTTTCTTGTCACCCACCGGATGCGCTGGGAACTTCGGGACTGGATCAGCGCCGAGGAGTGCGCCTTCGAGAAGCTCCACGAACGGTCCGGCATCCCGGAGACCCGCCTGCGAAACCTCGTTTTCCGCGGAGATCAGCGATTGAGTCCCGACGAGTGCCTGCACCTCTACCAGGTGACCGGTATCGAGTCGTTCAGGAATATCCAACGCATCAAGACTTTTAATGAACTCTATCGTCTCATTTCCGAACTTCCATCCGTCATGGTTGACAAGATCAGCAAAGAGCAGTGGAAGCACATCCGCTTCCTGCTCGAACGACTCGGCGTCAGCCTGAAAGAAGTTGGTGATCGGGCGGAGATCAGGCCCCCAAATCGCATCTATAACTTCTACCGCCAGAATAAGCCTGAATTTTCGGCCAAAAGGCGCTTTATCGAAGTCCTGAAGGACATGGTCTTCGAGATATGATTAGCAGGGGCGCCCCGCCCCCCGCGGGGGGCCCCCACAAAAAATATTTATATCCCGCAAAGCAAGAAAAATAACCGCAGGGTAGAAATG
>JAZDOK010000103.1:0-43488 GCA_043798715.1 bacterium | reverse complement strand
TGGCAGGATTGAAGGGGGGAGGGGTGGGGGAAAATGGGGACATAATACTATTTTCTTACTCCCATTGCTTCCGGCCTGCGGGCCGGGAGAGGATTGAAACAGGTCGGTCGGGAAGACGCAAGAGAAACTGAGATATGTTATTTGTAGGCATCGCCTCGATGGCCGATATAGAAGACCTTGATAACTTTCCGATCTATGTCTATAGACACGATGACCATCAAATCGCCGACCGTGATCTTCCATTTCCCCTTGAGTGGGCCGTGAAGGGGTTCGGCGACAAGAAAAGGGGTTTCTTCCAGTTTTTCAAAACAAATTATAAGAGTCTGCCGAACTTTTTCAGGAATTCTTTTTATGTATTTCAGAGGTTTCTTGGTGAGGCGGACTTCAAACAAGCCCCGGAACCTTTCTCCAGGGGGTGCCTTCGTCGGTTTTAGATTCCTTCAAGGCTTTCCGGAACTCGGGAAGTGCAAGAAGCTGATATTCTTCGGCATATTCCCGCAGCACGGTTTCTATTAAATTATTAAGACTTCTATTTTGAGCCTTGGCGATGTTTTTTAGAAAGTCTAATAACACATTTTCCAGACGGATGGATCGGGGAACTGTCTTTCCCATACCTGTATCACCTCTAATTTTTCATATATCACTTTTGCAAGATATTTGTTGCCATAAGGTGAATAGTGGCAGTCATCGTCATGCAGGAAGAGCTTATCTACATTTGTTTTGTCATGAGTAACTCTTTCAAAAAAATCAATATAATTGCAGCCGTTTTTATCGAAAAGATTTTTAAAGTAGAGGTAGCTGGAATTCAGTGAATAATCATCTCTGTCTGTAAAATAACGTTTACTGGGGGAAATAACAAAAAGCAGGCTTGCATTATGCCGTGCTGCTAAATCATGGATTTGTCCGATTAGTGCGGCACATACAGAATCACGTAAGTCCGGATTCAATTCTTTCTGCCCTAAAATTATCTGATGTAAACGCCCGGAAGGAGCAATTGTATTGATAAGGAATTGAAATAACCGGCTGTTGGATATCCGGCTGCTGGTAAGCAGGCTTGTGCGGGAGTATTTATGAACATGCTTGTTGATGTTTTCCAATTTACCATGTTTGATGGTAAATAACGGCTTGCTTTTTCCCCATGCGTAATTTCTTCCGGTTTCGCACAGGTCATTATTTTGACAAAAAATCACGATAATCACCCTGGGATTTGTTTTGCTTATGTTCTTTTGCAAATGCATCAAATATTGATCTACTGCATAACCCGAAACCCCCAGGTTTAAGACCTGGAAATTACGATTTTCGCTGCCTGTAAGGCCTTGCAAATAACTGCTGACGGTTTCATCATCGCCTACTCCATATCCCCAGGCGACAGAATCTCCCGCCACCAGTATATGCTCTTTTGAACTGTCAATTTCGGGAGATCTGAACCCGCTTGAGTTTGAAGATACTTTTTTATCGCCAAACGTAATTATACTTCTGCCAGGAAAGGGTTTCCAGCCTAATTCACTGTCAAATTGAATATTGGAATCACGCCAGGAAATATCACTGCTGGGAGGGCAAAAAAAATAAGATTCAATCGCTATTCCAATTATAAAGGAAATAATCAGGGATAGAATCAGAAGCGTTATTTTTGAAAGAATATCCAGAATCCTTTTGTTTGCCATAATCAAGCCTGTTGCACTAATATTGATAATATGTCAAAAAATATTCTATGGATGTCGGATCTTCCCTCCTTCGAAAAGCAGCTGCAATTTGTTTTATGAAAAGCCGGAAAAAAGGACTGAGAAGGTTCTTCGCGAAAGAAAACGTCGGGCTGTTCGTTGAATAAAATTGCAGAAGATGAAGATGCGGCTCCAGGGACGGCCCCAAGGGCGCTGGTAAGGCATGCCGGGGCCAAACCCCGGGATGTAAAGGAGATGCAACGATGAAAAAAACACTCATGACAGTCCTGGTGTTCCTGCTTCTGGCCACTGGCCTGGTTTCGGCGGCGACCATCCGGGAGGAGAAATGCCGCTCCACCCATGACCCCGCCTACAAGCCCAAAATAGTCGCATCGGTCAGCCTGGATCCGTCGCAGGTGATCATGGCCGACGGCAGGATCTTTTATCATGCCGGTTACGGCGCGACCTTCGCCTTTGACGGCGAAAGGCTGAACTACACTCAGAAGGGCGTGAAATCCGGTCTCGTCGGGAAATTCATGGCGGACGAGTATGGGAACCTTTTTGTCAAATATGTGGAGTTCAAGCCGTCCCCCAAGGAGGGCTTTGTCAAAACCAGGTCCCTGATCCTCCGCGTGCAGCGGATGGAGTGGAACTTCGATGATTTGCAATTTTAAAGGTCATAAACCAGGGATTCACGAGACCGCCTTCATCGCCGAAAGCGCTGAACTCATCGGCTCGGTGTCCCTCGGGGAGGGAGCGAGTGTCTGGCCGCAGGCGGTTCTCAGGGGCGATATAAATTCTATTTCCGTGGGGCGCTTCTCGAATATTCAGGACGGGGCGGTCCTGCACGTGGATTCGGAGCGTTCCTGCACGCTCGGCGACTATGTGACCGTGGGGCACATGGCCTGCCTCCACGCCTGCTCCGTGGAAGATGAGGCCCTGGTGGGCATCGGCGCCATCGTTCTCTCCGGATCCAGGGTCTCAAGGCACTGCATCGTCGGCGCCGGCGCCCTGGTGCCGGAGGGGACCGTCCTGGAGGAGGGACACCTCTATGTCGGCGTTCCCGCCAGAAAGTCGCGTGCCCTCACGGAGGAGGAGAAAGCGGATTTCAAAATGCACGCGCTCAATTACTCGAACCTGGCTTGTGAATATCGAGAGGGGGCTTGAAAAAGCACCCCATCTCCTTGTACCCGGCAAGCGGCGACCAGCGCCTCAGAAACTGAAATTTAAAATTGCCCGGATATCGGTGTAGTTTATATTTCCCATGTTGTGTGCGTTGTACACCAGGGCTCTGCGCAGGCGAAGGTCCGTTTTTCTGCCAAAGTGATACGTCGCGTCGAAATCAGTCTCGAGCTGCCCCGGATATTCAAAATCGCTGCTTCCGGGCTTGTAACAGCGTGAATGCGATACGGATATGCTCCATCCCCGGACGCGTGCATTCCTTAAGTCATACATAAACCCGATAGCCCATGCCTGTTCGCCGGCGAGATCGCTGTCCTCCTCCATAATCGATGTAAACCCCGGGTAAGAGCCCCAGGGATTTTTAACGTCGGCTCCGTCCGAAGTCATGGTGTACGCCAGCCACACCAAGCCCCGGGGGCCCTGGTAAAGGGCCTTGATCCCCTGCGTTCCCGTATGGAATCTTCCGCCTATTGCTCTGCCGATGTCTCCCTGGTCAATGGCCTGCACCGACATCGTCAGGTCATGCTGCCGCTTCATCTTCCAGCAGAAGTCCCCCTGGAAGTAGACGATATTCATGAAATTCCAGCATACATAGTTCCACGCCTGGAAAGTACAGTTTTCTCCGGGTCTGTACTTGAGGCCAATAAGCGTCACGGATTCATCGGTCCCCGGAAATCCCGCGTAAGCCGACATGCTTCTGAACTCACTTGCGTTCCATCCTTTAATCCGGGTGACATGGGACGAGATGAAGGAGAGTGTTCTTGAAATGCTTCCTTCCCACGTATAGGCTTCCATTGTCTTTGGGATGAGCCTCACGTCATGGGGGTTGATAAACGGCGTAGCCAGTTCCTGGCGATAAAGGCGGAACATGGTAGTGCCGGCTTGCTGTTGCAGGAAAGCCTGCCCGAGAATGGCGTATCCCGTCTGCCCCGGAGCGAGCAGGCTGGCGCCGTCCCTGTCGGAGTTCCCGATGAATAACTTCTCGGCGATATACCCGGTCAGACCGAGCGTAAAACCGTTCCATGAAGCGCTGCGATAGTTCAACCAGCCGCCGGAGGCATTGGTTTCCTGAATTTTATTCAAGGGCACTCTGAATTCACGGTTCATGTAAAACGTGCGAAACAGGCCGGAAAGACGTCCTTTTGCAAAGAATTCGTTCAAATTTTCTGCCGTGGGACCGTGCTGTTCCCTGCCCATCGCCACGCCTGATGATATAAGGTAAATCACAGCTGCGAGGAAAAAAAACCGACCCCCAATGCTCTTTGGGGAATCCATGGGTTATTCCGTGTCGTTTTTGGAAATGGACCAGGTGTAGTCAGGCGAGGATTCCGTCAGGTTGCAGTACTCCTTTATACTGGAGTTGTCCCATGAGGCGCAGATCTTGTGTTCTCCCAGTTTCACTTTGAAATCCTCGCTGGAATTTTTGTCCACCGGACCCTCATTGCGATCATCGATGGAGATGTAGAGATCTTTATTGCTCTCGTTACAGACCGTAATAGTTCCGGTTGACCCGGCCATTGCAAGATGACGCCACGGCCCGGCTCCAAGCAGGATGGTTACGGCGAGAACCAGCGCAATAAGATAAAGTTTGTTTTTCATGGTGATAGCTTACCACAGATCCCGGCATAGGGCAAGACCTGACGGGGGCCAGTGTAAAGCGGGCGGATAGGCTCACGCGCCCACTTTTTGCACTATTTCCCTCGCGAAGGCGCGGGCACGCTCAAACTGCTCTTCATCCGGCTTTCCCAGGGAGGAATGGACCACGTTTCGGGCGAGTTCAAAAGCCATGGGGTCCGGGCTCTGAAGCGTCGCATCCACTTGAGCAAGTGAGATCTGCCCCTGGAAGTCGCATATGCCGATAAGTTGGACGCCCTTGGCCGCCTCCCTGCAGTTTTCAAGCCAATCTGGAATATAGGGAGAGTCTACGGGAGCGGAATGGGTTATGAAAATCGCCGTTTTTTTCCCCTTGCAATATCTCTCCAGGAAGTCCCCGGCCTCATCCGCCGGATGACCGAATCCGTGAATCGGGAAGCCGACAAAGGTAAAATCGCAGTCCTCCAGGCTCTGAATCTCATTGAACTGTTTCAGTTCTTTTTTCCCCGGGAGCTCCTGAAAAATTGCTTCGGCAATCTTACGGGTGTTTCCGGTCCATGAAACATAAGCGACCAGGATTTTCATACAGGGACCTCCTTACTTCTTGTTATCTTACCCCAAGCAGATCCCCGGGGTGATCAGCGCCGGGAATTCCGTTGATAAAATCGATGCAATTTATTCAGTTTCGTAATCACCCGGTACTTTTTTCAATAAGGAAGGAAGTTACTCCTCTCATCCGGCAGGAATAGTTTTTCGTCAGTCATGGAAAAGGATCCTTAAGTTCGCCGGTGAATTTACCAGGATAGAAAATGTTTTATTTTTTAATCTTCGCCATAACCCTCATCATCTCGTTCCTGATCGTCAGGACCGGAGCCATTGCGCTCAAGCTGACGGGTATGAAACGGGATATTGCTCTTTTTCAGGCGTTGTCTGCTTTTTCCAGGACCGGCTTTACGACACGGGAATCGGAAATGGTAATTCAGGACCCTCTCAGGCGACGAATCATCACCTGGCTGATCATCCTTGGAAACGCCGGGATTGCCTCGGTTTTTGTCACAATATTCAAAAGCTCCACGGCCGGAGTCATCAACCATCTTTCAAGAGAAATCCTGGAGATCGGGGTCATCATCCTCTGTTTCCTGGTGCTCTGCAGTCTGACATCCTACAAGAAATTAATGACGAAACTCGACAATCTGATTGAAAATCAGATAACAAAAAGGATCGTTTTCCTTCATCTGGGTTACGATAATATGTTTGTCCAGAGACGCGGCTTCGGCCTGGCGGTGGTGACCATCGGGGAAGACAGTCCCGTGTGCGGCCGGACCCTGGATGAAATCGAATGCGGCGAAATTATAAACATCGGGATTTTAAGAAATGATAACTGCATCACCCTCCCCGGGAAAGACGAAAAAATTTATTTAAACGATCGGCTCCTGTGCTACGGAAACAATGCGGACATAGAGAAATGCATTTCAGCAGATATCATGCACATGCATGATGACGCACACTTGAACGCAAATACAAAGGAAATGAAAGCTAAGGAAAAATGATTTATCTCGTTTTATTTTTAATAGCCGTTTTCCTTTCAATGATCATCATCCGCATCGGCACGATCGCATTAAGGCTGACGGGCATGAAGTGGGAAAATGCCGTGTTCCAGTCAGTTTCGGCTTTCACCGGCTGCGGTTTCACGACAAGCATGTCTGAAAACGCCCTGAATGACCCGAAAAGAAGGAAGATCGTTTCCTGGCTTATTATCCTTGGAAATGCCGGGCTGATTACCGTTGTGGTCACCCTTATTCAGAGCGTCCAGACTAAATTCAACCATAATTTATTACATGACTTTATGGTCTTTCTGCCCGTTATTGTCTGCCTGGGATTTTTATTCGGCACTCTTTTTATCACAAACCCCGTGTTCAGGATGGTGGAAAAATATTTTAAAATTCCCGGTGCTGAGACAGTCCTGATAATCGAGAAATTCATGAATTCCAAAAACGGTCATGGTCTGGCCAGGGTACAGGTCTTAACGACGAACTCAATTTGTGAAAAAACGATTCGAGAGCTCAATCCGGCATCAAATGAATTTTCTATTCTGGCGATCGAAAGGGATGAATCGTTTATTCCAATCCCATCGGAAACGGAAAAAATAAAACCGGATGATATCCTCATCTGCTACGGGAAACTGCAAAATATCAGGAAATATCTGGCCGGCGCCTGAAAAGACGCTCCATCCGCTCTGCCCCGACAAGAGCCGTTGATGCCGCGGGTCCTTTCCACGAAGGTCATGGTCCTCAGGATCGTCCTGCCACCCGGGTTGTCTTTTTGGGTCGGCCGGGACCGTTGCGTGGCCGGAGGCCGACTGTTCTGCCCTGAGTAAAGGAAAGCTAATACCTCTTGAAGAATAAAGTTCCTATTGAGGGGAGGCGGAAAAGATGAAAAAATACCTGGCGGAACTGATCGGCACTTTTACCCTGGTTCTCTTCGGATGCGGGACGGCCGTGGTGGCCGGGGACAAAGTCGGGATCGTGGGCATCGCGTTTGCCTTTGGGCTGGCGCTGTTAGGCATGGCCTACGGGATCGGGCCCATTTCGGGATGCCACATCAATCCGGCAGTCAGCCTGGGAGCCCTCATTGCGGGCCGCATGAGTTTCAAGGATTTCATCGGGTACGTGATCGGCCAGTGCGTGGGTGCCATTGCCGCAGCCGGGGTGCTGGCAGTGATTGTCCAGGGGAAATTGGCCGGTTACGACATAGGAATTGCCGGTCTGGGCCAGAATGGCTGGGGACCCGATTATCAGGGTGGTTTTGGCTTGAGTTCAGCAGCGCTTTTTGAATTCGTGGCCACTTTCCTGTTCATAGTGGTAATCCTGGGTTCTACCCAGGATGGAGCGCCCGCTAAAATGGCGGGACTGGCAATCGGTCTGACCCTGGTCGTAATTCATATTTTCGGCATCTCGATAACCGGCGTCTCGGTCAACCCTGCCCGAAGCCTGGGGCCGGCTCTGCTTGTCGGCGGCAAAGCGCTGGAACAGCTCTGGCTTTTCCTGGTATTCCCGTGCCTGGGTGGAATACTGGCGGGGATTTTATTTAAATTAAAAATCCTGGAAAAATAACCGTCCGGGGTACCAGCCAATCTTGTAACATTTGACAGACAGGAGACGGGTCCCCTGTGAGACCGAAGAAGCGCAGGAGTCCCGGGAGTTATGGATTTATTTTTTCTGGTTCTGATTGCGGGTGCCCTTTGGTTCGTGGGATTTTATGTCATGAACCGGACGTTTTTCCTGGGGCAGGCGCGTCTGATGGCCTTGGTCTTTGTCACAGGCGCTCTGGCGGCTGTTCCTGTCTCGCTGCTTCAGGCCATGGTCAACCGCCCCCTTGAATGCTGGGGATATTTCGGGCTCTTGACCGTCTTCCTTGCGGCTTTTCTCGCCTGTTTTCTCCACGAGGCCGGAAAGCTTTTCAGCATGATGTGTATTACCTGGCGCTCCGCCCGTTTCACCAGAGGAACTTACGGTCTGGTCTATGGAGCGACAGCCGCCCTGGGCTATTTTCTCTTTCTATCCGCCGGCACACTTGTCCGCTTTCGGGCTGACTGCGGTCTTCCGGATGCCTTCGGGCTCGGCCTTTTGAGGGGTGGGATTTACCTGGGCGCGCATATCCTCTTTTCGGCGCTCCTGGGTTCTTACCTCGGGAGGGCCCGGTTCGCGCCGGGGAACGGCGCCGGTATTCTCAGGAGAGGACTTCTTTACGCCTCGCTCCTGCACGCGAGTTTCCTCTATGCCGCCCTCTTCAATGCGGCGGGACCGGCGATTCTTTCCGCAGTTATCGCTCTTCTCATTCTTTTGGGCAATTTCAGAAGGATGAACCTCGAAGACAAGGCAAGACCTTCCCATGGCTTGACGGAAAGGCCGGAAGGGTCTGCTCCCGTGACATGGGCGGCGGTTAACAATGGAATCGCCCTCCTTCTGGTTCTCGGGCTGGCATTTTCTCTGGCTTTATTGAGTCCCATAGCTATTAAGAGAGTTGCCTCCCTGGGTATTAGTCTGGCTGTCCCGAAAGGTTGGATAGAAAGCGGGGAGGTGTCTGAGGGCGGCGTTTGTTTTTCTGCAGGCGGGGGGGGAGGAGAGACGGCAAAATTAGGAGTCGTTAAAACTTCGTCTTTGATCAACACCTCTCTGGTGAACCAGGCCGATCAGGTCTTTGCTCGTGCTGTGAAGTCCCTCAAGTCTTTCCAGAGCCTCTCTTTTGGATTCTGCAGGATCGGCCCGGAGAACGCCGTGGAGCGTGAATATTCCTGGGAAGGCGATGGGAAAGGGAGAATGCGGGCCAGGGTGGTTTATCTCCTTAATAATATAAATTTCTATTCAATCCGGGCGGAAGCCGGAATGTCTCTATTCGAAAAACAGGCGCCGCTTCTGAATCTGGTCTGCAAGAGCATCCGCTTTATGCAATAGAGTTACAGGGAGGGGAAGTTCATGCAGAAGGAACAGATGATAGAGCACCATCTCAGGGGCCGGGGAATCTCCGACGAAAGGGTGCTCCGGGCCATGGCCGAGGTGCCCAGGGAGGAGTTCGGGCCGCCGGCCCTCAGAGCTCGGGCCTATGAGGATCACCCGCTCTCCATTGGATGCGATCAGACGATCTCACAACCTTATATTGTTGCGCTGATGACGGAATTGCTGGGTCTCCGCGGGGCTGAGCGGATTCTGGAGGTGGGTGGGGGGTCGGGCTATCAGACGGCAATCCTCTCCCGCCTGGCCGCCGAGGTTTACTCGGTTGAGCGGATTTCCGAGCTGGCTCTCCGGGCTCGCAAAACCCTGGACAGATTGGATTGCCGCAATGTCTTTCTGAGGGTGGGGGACGGATTTCTCGGGTGGGAGGAACATGCTCCCTACGATGGGATCCTGGTCACATGCGCTCCGGAAGACGTTCCCCAGCCTCTTATACGGCAGTTGAAAGATGGGGGGCGTCTCGTGCTTCCCGTGGGTTCCCCCGGATTAATCCAGACGCTCTGGGAGATCCGGAAAGTTGGAAATAAACTCGAGCGACGGAACCACGGAGGCGTGGCTTTTGTGCCCCTGATACGATCCGCTATCCCCCCCCGATGAAGGGGATCAAAAGAATTTCATCCCCCTCGGAGAGGGAATAGTCCTTGTCCTCCCGCTCCTTGTTTACCGAGACGGCCATGACTTCGTCCGGGGGGATTTTTGCAGCCGTGAGCGCTTCCCGGACTGAGGAATCTATCGGGATTTCCAGGGAGCAGGAGTCCTTACCGCCTATGTGGCGTTTAAGGATCCCGACGGGACAAATCTTTACCTTCATGGTTTTTGAATAAGGGGACATCCGGTCCCTCTCTTGCCATTGTATATATTAAGAATCTTTAGCGTTTTTTTGCAGGCGCTTTTTTAGGAGTCGGCTTCTTGGCCGCGGGTTTGGGAGTTGACGCCTTCTTCGCGACCGGCTTTTTGGCCGCGGGCTTCGGCGCTGCCGCCTTCTTTGCGACCGGCTTCTTGGCCGCAGGCTTGGGCGCTGCCGCCTTCTTCGCGACCGGCTTCTTGGCCGCGAACTTGGGCGCTGCCGCCTTCTTCGCGACCGGCTTCTTAGCCGCGGGCTTGGGTGCTGCCGCCTTCTTCGCGACCGGCTTCTTGGCCGCGGGTTTTGGAGCTGCCGCTTTCTTCGGGGCCGGCTTTTTGGCCGCGGGCTTGGAAGGCTCCGCTTTCTTAGGGGCTGGCGCAGGTTTTTTGATCTCCAGGGTTTTGGCTGGAACTTCCTTGAAAGACGCTTTCTTCGGCGGGGTCTTAGGCGTTATGGCTACAGGTTTTTTGGCCGCCTCCAGGATATCCTGGGGAATGTCCATCGCATCCAGCCCGAGTTCCTTCAGTTTTCCTAAAGTCGGGACTCCGTCGGAAGTCCACCCCCTGAGGTGATAGTAGTCGTCGAGCATATATTGAATCTCTTCTTTGCTGATAACCTTGCCCTTGGAGGGGCCGGAGGGCACCCGCTCCTCGTAGAAACGGGCCGGGGATTTGTCGTGTTCTTTCCCTTTGAGACCCTGTTCTCTCAGGAGGAAGAGGCGGGTCAGGTTCCAGACCCGCTCCGAGGCCTTAAGCAGGTCGTCCAGGTTGTAGTTGATGCCGGTGATGGCCTTGAAGACAGTCGCATACTTATTGAGATCTATGGCCAGCTCCACCCACTGAAGGCGGCAGAGGCCTAGCATGTCGAACATGGGGCGGATGTGCTGTAGTTGGACGACTTTCTGGGCCTTGCCATCCACCTGGTCTCTTCCGACGGCGATGTCGTGGGTGATGGCCCAGGATCGGTTGTGGTGGGCGCCGATGTCGGAGGTGAGGTAGGATAGCATCATGGCCGGGGCGTTGCGGGACTCGTAACCGCTCCACTCGAGACCCTTGACCTGGATGGCGAACTTCTCGGAGCCTTTTCCGATCTTCTCGGAGGCAAAGCGGACGCCTTCAGCCAGCATGTCCCCGATGCCCTCCCGCTTGGCAATCTTATGGAGGAGGGCCGCTGCGGCCACCACGTTTCCGAATTTGAGTTCCAGGCCGTCCGTCTTGGATTTATTGAGTAAGCCCTTCTCGTAGCACTCCATGACGAAGCCGATGACGTTCCCGGCTGAGATGGTGTCCAATCCAAGATCATCGCAGAGCCAGTTTATATAGGCCACGTCCTCTATCTTGCCGATGGCGCAGTTTCCGCCCACAAGGGCGGTGGTCTCGTATTCGGGTCCCTCGACGTAAAACTCGATAGTTGGCGTCTTGACGTGGCTGTATTTGCCGCAGCACATCGGGCAGCAGAAGCAGGCCTTGTCGTTTTTAACGATATGCTTGCGCATGACTTTCCCGCTGAGGTTCTTGTAGTCCTCGAAGTAGCCGGACTGGAAGTTGCGGGTCGGGAAGGCGCCGATTTCATTGGCCCACTCGACGACGCCGGCGGTGCCGTAGTCCTGCCATTCCTTGAGGGCCGGGTGCGCCATGCAGTCTCTGAAGAGTTCACGGCCGATTTTGAGGGCCTCATTGAAATTGGCCAGGGGGATGGACTTGGAACCCCGGATGGCCACGGCTTTCAGCTTTTTGGAGCCCATGACGGTCCCCGTGCCGGTCCGGCCTGCCTGCCGGCCGAAGTCATGGGAGACGCAGGCGTACTTGACCAGGTTTTCTCCGGCGGGGCCGATGGTGCAAATCTGAAAATCATCTCCGAGGCTGCATTTGAGCAGGGTCTCGGTCTGGAGGGCGCCTTTGCCCCAGTAGCCGGTTGCATCGCGGATCTCCACCACTTCGTCGTCTATGTAGAGATAGGCCGGGTAGGTGGATTTTCCCTCGACGACGATGACGTCGTAACCGGCATAGCGCAGCTCGGTCGCGATGTGGCCTCCCATGTTGCTGTCGCCATAGGAGCCTGTAGCCGGTGAGAGGGCCGCCAGGGTGATCTTGCCGGCTCCGGGCACGAGAGTACCGGCCAGGGGGCCCGATGCCAGGATCAGCTTGTTGTGCTCACCGAGGGGGTCGGTCCCTTTCGGGACTTCGTCGTAGAGAATCTTGGCGGCGAAACCCCTTCCGCCGATGTAATCACGGGCCATCTTCTCCGTAAGCGGCTCGGTGGAGACCTCTCCCTTCGAGAGGTTGACCCTTAGAATCTTTCCTGCGTATCCGTTCATGCTCAAGAGCCTCCTGTTCTAATCTTTCAACCGAATGACACGCCTGGGACAGATGTCCATGCAGGCCCTGCACCAGGTGCATTTGATGGGGACCGGGGAGTCCTTGTGGATGAAGATGGCCTCCTCAGGGCAGGCCTGTACACAAGTCCAGCAGCCGGTGCATTTCTGGGGGTTGATCTTATAGATGCCATTTTTTTCCTCGATGGCCCCCACCGGGCAGACCTCGGCGCACTTACCGCACTGGGTGCAGAATCTGACCTTGTATTCCCCGGGGGCCGGGAACTTTCCCTGGACCCTCAGGGCGGCTTTCTTGGGATTGTTTTCGCGGAACTGAACCATGGAGCAAATCATCTCGCACGTGCGGCAACCGGTGCACTTGAAGTTATCCAGCTTGACTCTCATCGGCCTACCTCCTTATTAAAAAGTGAGTATTCGGGGAAGGCGAGTGGAATCCTCCTGAGATATTTCAGTTCCTGCGGAGGAGTTTGGCCGCCGGGAAAGAAAAAGAAAATATGAGTAAAAAGTTATGGCCCGCACAGGGCGCCTTGTTCCTTATTATTGCGGTCCTCCTCCTTTCGGCGTCGCCGAAAGCCATAGAAGAGACGAAAGGAGAAACATCATCCTCCATGCCCCAAAAGCCGCTCTATATCGCCTTCATCTGGAATCAACATCAGCCCTCCTATAAGGACTCGATCACCGGGAGATACACCCAACCATGGGTGCGCCTCCACTGCGTCAAGGACTACTACCCGATGGCGGCCATCCTCGGAGAGTACCCCCTCCTGCACCAGACCTTCAATCTTACCCCCTCGCTGGTCCTTCAGATTGAAGATTATGTGAGGGGCGCGCGGGACGAGCATTTCCTTCTTTCCCGGAAGAATCCGGAAGCACTTTCAACCGGGGAGAAGAAGTTTCTTCTTCAGAACTTTTTCGCAATTCCGCGGGTGGCCCGCGAAGGGAGTCAGCCGGCCTTCGTCCGCCTGATGGAGCTGAAAGAAAAGGCGGAGACTTCACCGGCAAAATTCACAGCCGCGGATTTCATGGATCTTCAAATTCTCTTCAACCTGGCCTGGATTGATACGACGCTCTTCAATGGGGATGAGGCCCTGCAGGCGCTCCTTGCCAAGGGAAAAGGCTATACGGAGGCCGAGAAGGCCCGGGTGCTGGAAAAGCACCTGGACATCATGAAAAAGACGCTCGCCCTCCACCGTGAGCTGGCCGAAAAGGGGCAGATCGAACTCGTCACTACACCCTTCTATCACCCGATCCTGCCGCTCCTCATCGACACCGATTCAGCCCGAAGGGAGTGCCCCGCCGTGCCTCTTCCCGCTGCGCGCTTCGCCCACCCGGAAGATGCCCGGATACAGGTGGAGAGGGCCGTGGTGTTTCATCACCGGGTCTTCGGGGAAGATCCCGCGGGGATGTGGCCTTCGGAGCAGGCCGTCAGCCCCGGGATAATACCCCTCCTGGCCGATCAGGGGATCCAATGGGCCGTCACCGACGAGCAGATTCTGGGGCAATCGCTGGAAATCAGCCTGCGCGGAGCCTCCCGGCCGCCGAAAAAACAGGATCAGGTCTATGTCACCGGCAATGCCGGCCCAACTCTCAAGGAACCGGATGTTCTCTACCGCCCCTACCGGGCCGTCAGCGGAAAGTCATCGCTGGCCTTTCTCTTCCGCGATCAGTTCCTCTCCGACCTGATCGGCTTTGAATATTCCAAACACTCGGGGCAGGAGGCCGCCGGAGATCTGCTTGAGCGTCTCAGGGCGGCCCGGGCAGCGATGAAAGGGGACAAAGGACCGCACTTGGTCACGATCGCCCTGGACGGGGAGAACTGCTGGGAACACTACCCGGAGGACAAGGAAGTCTTCCTCAGGACTCTATACGGAGAAATCTCAAAAGACGGCGGATTCCGCCTGGTGACCGCAAAGGAGTATCTGGATAAATTTCAGCCTGAGGATGAAATCGAGCACTTGGCCACCGGCTCCTGGGTCTCGGGGAACCTCCTCCGTTGGATCGGCTCCCCGGGAAAGAATCGGGCATGGGAACTTCTGGCCCTGGTGAGGAAGGCCCTTCCGGGGCTATGCAGGGGAGTAGGGGATAAGAAAAAAATCAGGGATGCCTGGGAGGCTCTCTACACCGCCGAGGGAAGCGACTACGCCTGGTGGTTCGACACCATGGAATATGCCTATTCCACAAAATTTGACGATCTCTACCGCCTGCATTTAAGAAACGTCTATCGCTCCCTCGGAAAAGAGCCCCCACAAATCCTCTCCGAGCCCATTCTGAAAAAGCCGCCTCGCTAAAGAAAGTAAAGTGACTCGGCGGTAGCGGTATTCCTGCGGAGGAGAGCGGGGCGCATCCGTCGAATTTTCCGGCATGGAACAGAGCGGCTTTTTTTCTTTTTTCATCGCCCTTTTTTTCGGATTTCTCTCCTTCGCCTCCCCTGCGTCCTCCCGCTGGTGCCCGGCTACCTCTGCTACCTCTCTGGCGTCTCCTACGACGAGCTGGCGGGGGAGGGGAGCACTCCGGCGATGCGGCGACGCGTCGTGTGGCATGCGCTCTTCTTCGTCATGGGATTTACCATTCTCTTCGTCTTCATGGGGGCTTTTGCCAGCAACATCGGCCAGTTTCTTGCCAACCACCAGGAAGTTGTGCGCCGGACGGCCGGGGTAATTATCTTCCTCCTGGGCTTCCAGTTCCTCGAAATCATCAAGTTTAATTTTTTCTCAATGGAGCGCAGAGTGGAGCTGAAAATTCACCCCGCCGGCTACCTGGGCTCCATCGTGACCGGGATGGCCTTCGGGGCGGGCTGGACCCCCTGCGTGGGTGCCTTTCTGGGTTCCATTCTGGCCATGGCCTCGACCGCCGAGACGGTGGGGAAGGGGATGCTGCTCCTTATGGCCTATTCGCTGGGCCTCGGGATTCCTTTTGTACTGGCCGCTTTCGCCGTGGATGCCTTCATGCGGGCAATGAGAAAATACCGCCGTTTCATGCCCTGGGTGACCAGGGGAAGCGGCCTTCTTCTGATGGCGGTGGGAGCGCTCATTTTCTTTGACCGCTTCTCGGTTCTCTCCGCCTTCCTGACCCGCTGGATCCCCTTCCATGAATTTTAGTCTGTGAGGCGCCGTGCTGGATTCATTCGATGAAGAAAAAGTGAGGAAGATTGCCGCGGCGGTCCTGACGGATCTTTCCTCACATCCGGGCGCCGGAGAGCTTTCTTCTTTAGAGTTGACCATAGCCCGGGCGATCGCAGGGACAATACTAAGGACAAATAGAGAATCCCTGGGCAAGCGGATTGTCGAGGTCTGCCGGAGTCTGCGCCTACAGGGTTTCTTTGCCGGCACATCCGGGAATGTAAGCGTCCGCCTGGGGGAGGGGGAATTTCTCATCACGCCCTCCGGCGTCAGCAAGGAGCATCTCCGCCCGAACCAGCTCATCCGGATGAACCTGGAGGGGCAGAAGATCGAGGGAGAACTCGCGGCCTCTTCTGAGTACCGGATGCACCGCCTGATATACCGGAGGCGCCCGGACGCCGTTTCCGTGGTCCACGCGCATCCGCCCTTCTGCACCGGTTTTGCTTCTGCCGGGATCCCGCTGAATTCCGCCGTCCTTCCCGAGGCCGTCCTCATCCTGGGTCATATCCCGCTCGTCGAGTACGGGACGCCCTCAACCGAAGAGGTGCCCGAAAAACTCGACCGCTGCCTGAAAATAAACCAGGCCTTCCTCCTGGCCAACCACGGGGCCCTGACCCTGGGGAAAAACGTCGGAGAGGCCGCTCACCGCATGGAGACGCTGGAACTTCTGGCCCGGGTCGTCTTTGTCGCCCGCACCCTAGGCGGGGAGAAGCCGCTCGATAATGAGCAACTAAAAAAACTTCTGGCTCTTCACGGGAGGTCTTGAAACTTCCCCCGGCGGAAGGACAAGTTTCGCGAACTGTGGAATAATTCAACATCCTTATAAAACAAGGAGGAGCATGGCGAAGAGAATCCCTGTTCCAAGGCTTTCGCCCGATGAGAGGAAGAAGGATTTTAAGGAAATCACCTCCGTAGTCCGCCCTCAGGCGGCCGTCGGGGAGGCCAATCGCTGCATCCTCTGCAATGATCCCCCGTGCAACCAGGGATGTCCCGCGGGGGTTGACGTCAAGGGGTTCATTCGGGCATTGCGCTCCCAGAATTTCAGATCCGGCATCAGAATCATCCGGGAAAAAAATATTCTGGGCGGGGTCTGCGCCCGGGTCTGTCCCCAGGAGGCCCTCTGCGAAAAGTCCTGCTCCAGCTCCGATCTGGCCGAGCCGATCGCCATCGGGGAACTTCAACGATTTCTCATGGACACCGAGGTCAAACAGGGTTTCAAGTCGCTTCCCGTCGAACCTTCAAACGGGAAGAAGGTTGCGGTGATCGGCGCCGGACCCTCGGGCCTGGCCGCCGCAAGCCGCCTGGCTTGCCGGGGCTATGAGGTCGTGATTTTCGAGAAGGAGGAGAGGCCCGGCGGACTCCTCCGCTACGGGATTCCGCCTTATCGCCTCCCCAGGGAGATTCTGGACGGTGAAATCGAGCTGGTGGCCCGGCACGGGGTATCAATCCAAACCGGCATCCGGGTGGAATCTCCCGGGACGCTCCTTGGGAACGGCTTCGAGGCCGTTTTTCTGGCTACCGGCCTTCAGAAAGATCAGCACCTCCCAATCCCGGGCCGGGAGACGGAGGGGATCCTCACCTGGAGGGATTTTCTCCGGGAAGCCTACGAGAAGCTTTTGGAGGGGAATCGTTCCCTGCAATATGCAGGAAAAAAGGTGGCGGTCATCGGGGGCGGGAACGTGGCCCTGGATTGCGCTTCCGTGGCCCTGCGCCTGGGGGCCGAAGTCAGCATTTTGTACCGCCGCTCGCGTTCCGAGATGCCGGCCTGGGAAGAGGAGATCGCAGATGCAGAAGAAGTGGGCGTCAGCTTTGTCTTCCTCTGCCAACCGAAGCGCTTTGTTGCAGAGAATGGCCGCCTTTCGGCGGTGGAATGCCTTAAGACATCTCTGGGCGAGCCGGACGCCTCGGGGCGCTTAAGTTTTCGGGCTTTAGAGGGAAGCGAATTTCAGGTTCCCTCCGACTTTGCAATCGAAGCCCTGGGACAGGTTCCCGACGGGCTGTTTTCGGAGATCCGGCAGGACGGGACGGGTCATATCCTCGCGGATGAGAACGGCATGACTTCGGCGCGGGGGATTTTCGCCGGGGGCGATCTCGTAAACGGCGGAAAGACGGTGGTTCAGGCGGTCGCAGACGGCTGCCGGGCCGCCGAGGGGATAGATCAATTTTTAGGAGGAGGACGAGTAATATTATGAACAGGGAACAGATGCTCGGGGTGGATTTCTGCGGGCTCCATTTTACCAATCCCTTCCTTCTCTCATCGGCTCCCCCGACTACGACGGGCGAGATGATGGAGAAAGCCTACAAGGCGGGGTGGGGCGGAGCGGTTACCAAGACCCTGGCTTTGGAAAAGGAGGAAGTGATAAACGTCTCCCCCAGGCTTCACAGCCTGGCCTTCGACTCCGGCGGGGATGAACCCCGGAAACTCTACGGGCTGGAGAACATCGAGCTGATCACCGATCGGCCCCTTGGAATCTGGCTGGAAGAGATCGCCTGCCTGGTCAAGAACTATCCGGAACACGTCACCATCGCCAGCATCATGGCCGATGCTTCCTCCAGGGAGGACTGGCAGCTTCTGGCCTCCCGCTGCGAGAAAGCCGGCGCCATGGCCCTGGAGCTCAATTTCTCCTGCCCGCATGGAATGCCGGATCGGGGGATGGGGGCCGCCATCGGGCAGCACCCGGAGTTGGTCGAGAGAATCACCCGCTGGGTGCGGGAGGCGGTGAAGATTCCAATCCTGGTTAAGCTGACCCCCAACATCACCGATATCACTCTGGCGGCCCTGGCGGCCAAAAAGGGCGGCGCGAACGCCCTGTCCGCCATCAACACCGTGAGCACCCTCATCGGGATCAACCTTGATACGCTGGAGCCGATGCCCTCGGTCAACGGCCATTCGGCTTATGGCGGTTACTCGGGTCCGGCGGTCAAGCCCATCGCCCTCCGTTGCGTCTCTGAGATCGCCAGGGCTGCGGGCCTGCCCATCTCGGGGATCGGCGGAATTACCACCTGGAAGGACGCCGCCGAGTTTCTCCTGGTCGGGGCCACAACCCTCCAGGTCTGCACCGCGGTCATGGTGAGCGGGATTGAGATCATCTCGGATCTCAAGGAAGGCCTTGTAAATTACATGGAAGACAAGGGATTTTCATCCATAAAGGAGATGAGCGGAAAGGTTCTGCCCAAGCTGAATTTGGTGAGCAACCTGGACAAGTCCTACAAGGTGATTTCCTCGATTGATACCTCCGTTTGCGTCAAGTGCGATCTGTGCTACGTCGCCTGCCGGGACGGCGGCTATCAGGCGATCTCGCTTAACGAGGAGAGATTGCCCCACACCGACGAGGAGAAGTGTTCCGGGTGTTCCCTCTGTATGCAGGTGTGCCCCGTCTGGGATTGCGTCACTATGAAAAAAGTCGAACCGGCGGCCGTTTAGAGGCTGAATAAAGATAAGGAGGGTGAATATGATCGTCAAAGCTGCTCTGGTACAGATGAAGTGCGGGGAAGATCGGGAGGAGATCGTCGAGCGGGCCATCCGCCACATCCAATCCGCCGCCGAGAAGGGGGCCAATATCGTCTGCCTTCAGGAACTATTCAATGGGATTTATTTCGCTCAGTACGTTGACTCCAAGTACTACGACTGGGCGGAGAGCATTCCCGGCCCCACCGTCGTGAAAATGCAGGAGGTGGCCAGGAAGAACAACGTCGTCCTCATAGTTCCGCTCTACGAGAAGATCATTACCGGGGTCTATTACAACACGGCGGTGGTCATCAACAACGAAGGGGAAATACTGGGCCGCTACCGCAAAAACCATATCCCGGAACTGCCCATGTTCTTTGAAAAATTTTATTTCAAACCAGGGAACCTGGGCTACCCGGTTTTCAAGACCCCGTTCGGAAACATCGCCGTCTATATCTGCTATGACCGCCATTTTCCGGAAGGACCGCGGTTGTTCGGTCTCCACGGGGCCGACATGATGTTCGTCCCCACGGCGACCAAGGGGACATACAAGTACCTGTGGGAAATCGAGCTTAAGGCCCACGCCATCGCCAACGGCCTGTTCATCGGCGGGGTCAATCGCGTCGGAATCGAAGACAAGATGGATTTCTACGGCTCCAGCTTTTTCTGCAATCCCCGCGGCGAAATCATCGCCCAGTGCGGCGACAAGGATGACGATGTGCTGGTGGCCGAATTTGATCTCGACATGGTTCGCGAGATCCGCAACCAATGGCAGTTTTTCCGGGATCGGCGCCCGGAGACTTACACGGACATCGCGCGTCTCCTGCCCTGATATTCGGGAGAAACCGCAGATTACGCATAAAGAAAAGGGCCGACGGCGGCGGGACTGAAGGCTACCCAAATAAATGGAGGCAAATGGCTTATGGATATGATCGTGAAGAGCGGGATCCTGGTGACGGCCACCGATAGCTTTGTGGCCGATATCGGCATCAAGAACGGGAAAATCGCCAACATCGCCGAGCACATCGAACCCTGGGACGCAGAGGTGATTGAGGCGAAGGAAATGTTCGTCCTTCCCGGCGCCATTGATGTCCACACGCATTTCCAGCTTCCCTTCATGCGGACGGTTTCCGCCGATGATTTCGTCACCGGCACCAAGGCGGCGGCCTGCGGCGGTGTGACCTCCTTCATCGACTTCGCCATCCAGGCGAAGTCGAGGGCCCTCATGGAGGCCGTGGAGAACCGCCGGAAGGAGGCGGACGGGAAGGTCTGCATTGACTACTCGCTTCACGCCGCGATCACGGATTTCAGCGAGGCCACCCTGGCGGAGATTCCCCAGATCATCCAGTATGGAATCCCCTCATTCAAGCTCTTCATGATCTACGCGAAGGAGGGCTGGATGGCCGATGACGGATCGCTCTTCGCCGTTCTGGAGAAGGCCCGGGACTGCGGCGGGCTCGTCGGGGTGCATGCCGAAAACCCATTTATAATAGATCACAACGTGGCTAAATTCCTTCATGAGGGGAAGACCGAGGCCCGCTGGCACGGTCTTTCCCGCCCCAACTACGTGGAGGCCGAGGCCATCAGCCGGGCCATCTACTGGACGGAAATAACCAGGAGCCGTCTCTATATATTCCACATGTCCACCAAGGAGGGGGTTCAACTGGTCTCCGATGCAAGGGCCAGGGGCCTTTCGGTCTTTGCAGAGACTTGCCCGCAGTACCTGCTTCTCACCGACGAGAAGTACGAGGGCGAGGAGGGGATTAACTATCCCACCGGGCCGCCGCTCCGGAAGAAAGAGGACTGCGATGGCCTCTGGAGGGGCCTGCAGGCCGGCACCATCTCGGCCGTCGCCACCGACCACTGCCCACTGACACGCCAGCAGCGGCAGATGGGCAAGGATGACTTCACCAAAATTCCCAATGGACTTCCTGGGATTGAGACCCTGCTGCCACTCGTCTACTCAGAGGGAGTTGCGAAGGGAAGGCTCACCATGAATCAGCTCGTTGAAGTCACCTCGGCCACGCCGGCCAGGCTCTTCGGGCTCTATCCGCAGAAGGGGAGCCTGGCGATAGGGGCCGACGCCGACATCGTCGTATTTGATCCGGCGGCGAAGAGGACTCTGTCTCACTCCAATCTTCACATGAACCTGGACTTTTCGCCCTATGAGGGGCTGGAGGTTTCGGGATGGCCCAAGTACACCCTTTCCAGGGGGAAGATTCTGGCCAGGGACGGGCAGTTTGTCGGGGAGGAAGGCTGGGGCCGTTTCGTGCCCAGGTTCTACCTGGAGCGGGTGCCGGGGGCTCTCCCTGAGGAAGAAGAACCGGAGGCAGGGGCGATTGATTAATCGCCCTTACTGTCTGATTATTTTACATAGGTGAGATACCTGTGAATTTCAAGGAGATATTGGAACAGATTCATCCGAATCTGTTCCAATATCTGGAGTCTTCTCTATTCCTTAGTATTGCTTTCAAAGCGGAAGTTCCAGGAAAAAGGAGCTTCCTTTGCCTTTTGTGCTCTCGGCCCAAATACGCCCGCCGTGCAGGTCAACCATGGTCTTGGCCAGATACAATCCAAGACCCGTTCCGGAGATTTGTTTAATCTCCTCGCGCTCCAGCCTCTCGTAGCGGCCGAAAAGTCTGGAGAGCTGTTCATGATCCATGCCCAGTCCCTCGTCTGAAACCGTTATCAACATGTTGCCGTTCTTGACGGCGGCTCCGAGTTTTATGGCACCACCTTCGGGGGAGTATTTTATGGCATTGGTTACCAGGTTGGAGATGACCTGGGTAATCTTGTCTTGATCCACATTCAACCGGGGCAGAGGCTCGGCTAACTCAAATTCAAAACGATGGGCCTCGGTAAAGTACTTGTAATTCTTCATCATCCGGGAGATTGATTTTAAAATCGTCTCGATACTCGTTTCCCTGCGATTTATTTGAAGGGGGCAGCCCGCCTCAAGACGGGAGCTGTCCAGAAACTCGTTAATCAAGACGAGAAGGCGATCCGCTTCCGATTCTATGGAATCATAAAACTCCGCCCGCACCTCGCGATCCAGGGTCCCTTCGGTGTCATACAACATCGTGGCGGCGGCGCCCTTGATTACCGTGAGCGGACTGCGCAGTTCGTGGGAAACATAGGCAATGAACTCGGACTTCATCTGGCTGGCTTTTTCAAAAGCCATTCGCTCTTTTTCCTTTTCGTGCAGTTCCTTTTGCAGTGCCATCTGTTCTTCCATGGATTTTCTAAGTTCTCTTATTTTCTGCGTCACCGTTTCTTCCAGATGAAGGTTGTATTCCTCAATCTCCCTGCGATGGGCCTCTTCCTGATCGAGAAGACGCTTGGAGGAAAGCGATGCGTTAATCCTGGCATGTAGTATGACAGGGTTGAACGGCTTGATCAGGAGGTCCGTCGCCCCCAATTCAATACATCGCACCACGCTGTCCATATCTTCTTCGGCCGAAATGACGATGACGGGAATTTTCCGCAATTCCTTATCGCTTTTCATGTGTTCGAGAACTTCATAACCGTTCATAACGGGCATCATAAGATCGAGGAAGACTGTATCGAATTTTAAATCGCGAAGCATCTCCAGAGCCTGCTCTCCATTCTCGGCGGTCGAAACCAGATACCCCGCCTCCTCAAGGTTGGTCGAGAGGAGCACGCGGTTGAGCATATCATCATCGACAACAAGCATTTTTGATTTCATTGTATGCTTACATCCCCTTTCGCACTTCTTGCAGTGCTTCTTCAGCCTGGGCGAATTCGGCTTTAATCCGCTCGATCAATTTTTCAGCCCCGTCCAACGCCCTGTTTTTAGCCGTGATTTCAAGAGCCCGGGCCGCCTCAGACAGCGCCGTCACCCCGAAACAGGCGGCGTTGGACTTGAGTGTATGGGCCTCCCTGCGAAGTTCGGACTCATTTTTCTTTTCCAGGGCCTGGCGGGCGCGCTCGATCATCCGGGGCGCTTCCCCGACGAAGCCGTCAATTAATCCCGGGAGCATCTCTTTCGCCTGCTTTCCCAGGGTGGCTCTAAGGCGGTCGAAGGCGGTCAAATCGAGAACATCTGCGGCGCCGGTCCTGACACCTTTTCCGGGAGCCTGCCGCTCCGCCGTTTGGTCTGGCGGGCGCGATGATCCCCTTTTGGAAAGGGGCAGACATCGGGACAGGGCCTCTATCAGCTGTTGCACGATTATCGGTTTGCTGATGTAGTCGTTCATACCGGCCTTCAGGCATCTTTCCCGATCGTCCTGTATGTCGGCCGCCGTCATGGCGATGATGCTCGGCTGCGATGCTGTTTCAAGTTCCCGGCGGATAACGCGGGTGGCTTCAATGCCGTCCATTTCAGGCATTTCCACATCCATCAGCACTACATCGCAGGGCTGGCGCTTTACGGCTTGTACTGCTTCATATCCGTTTTCGGCCACGTCGGCATGATAGCCCAATTGCTCCAGAATGGCCAGAGCCAACTCCCGGTTTAACTCGTTATCGTCAACAATGAGTATCTGAAGAGGATTGTGTTTCCCGAACTGGGAGTCAAATGCCGCCTTTTCCTCAATTGACATTATCTCACGCTCTCTATTATAATTTCCTGGTCCCTAAAAATTCGGCTACAGTCTGGGCAAATTCTTTGGCATTGATTGGCTTGGTGATATAGCCATTGCAACCGGCGGCCCCTATCTTCTCCTGGTCCCCTTTCATCGCATAGGCAGTGAGAGCCACAATGGGAGTGTCTTTGTTTGCTGACTCTTCTTTTATTATCTTTGTTGCCGCAAGCCCGTCCATTCCCGGAAGCTGAATGTCCATCAGGATAAGGTCGAATTTTTCCTGTCTGGCCCGTTCTATCGCCTGTTGGGCATCTGTAGCTTCATCAATAACGTAACCTGCCACCTCAAGCAGATCCCTGAACAGCTCCATGTTTAATGGTGTGTCCTCCACGACTAAAATCTTCTCTTCCGGCATCAGTTCACCTCCAAAACTTCAGTTGTCTCAGCTCCCACGGCTGCTTCTTTCGGATGAAGGGGTATGGTGAAGGTAAAGGTGCTTCCCTTTCCCAATTCACTTTCCAGCCAGATCCGTCCCCCATGCAGTTCCACCAGCTTTTTTGTCAAGGGAAGGCCAAGGCCCGTACCGGCATATTGCTTGCTGTACGAGCTGTCTATCTGACCGAATTCTTCAAAGGCTTTTGAAAAGTCCTCTCTGGCTATTCCAATGCCCGTGTCTTTTACGGTAATTTGCACCGCTTCATCTACTTGCGTTGCCTCTACATCCACCTTTCCTCTTTCAGGGGTGAATTTGATGGCATTGGAAAGGAGATTATACATAATCTGTTTGAATCTTGTCGGGTCTGCGTTTATTGTGGAAATGCCCTCGACCCTGACATTAAGAGAAAGATTCTTCTTTGATGCCAGGGACTTGACCAGAGTCTGGCATTCAGTGAGCACTTCATTCATGGAAAACTCCTCAAAATGGAGTTCTATCTTTCCGGCCTCTACCTTGGAGAGATCCAGGATGTCATTGATGAGGGTTAGAAGGTGCTTGCCGCTTCGGTGGATATTTCCGGCATACTTTGTCTGTTTATCGTTCAAGTCGCCGAAAGTCTTTTCAATTAGAATCTCAGAAAAGCCGATGATTGAATTCAAGGGGGTACGCAACTCATGAGACATATTGGCAAGAAATTCCGATTTTATCCTGCTGGACTCCGTTGCTTTTATCTTCTCAGCCTCTGCTGCCGCTGTGGTTGCCAGGAGTTCTTTTTCTTTTTTCGCGCGTTCCTTGACTTCATCCAAGAGCTTCAACAACGATTCATTCTTCCTTTTGACCTCGTTTATCAGCTCCGCGCTTGACAGACGAATGAGTCTTTCCTTCTCCATATGAATGAATTCATCAGTTGGCTTGAATTCCGGATCCGGGATGTATTTAAAAGCTTCGACTTCCTTAAATCCTTCTTTTGTGTGATATGTCCTTAATTTATCAAAGAAAACTTCAGCCTTGCCTGTATTCATGTCTTCTTTTTTGCTTTTAAATATAAGTATCAACCCGAAAGCATCATCTTTTTTATCAAACCCCACGACTATGCTTGATTCCTCGTTTTTTTGATAGATAATGCGGCTGAGTTCCGAGGTTATGGTGGCAAGCCTGGTGGCGGCGATGGAACCGAATTTGAGATCTTCCGCCAGGAGGCGGATTTTGTTTCTTGACTCAACTATGGAACTCTCATCCTTTATTAAAATTGTGCCAAGGACAATCATTTTTTCCACCTCACTGCTATGCAAGTGGCGTCATCTTCTTCTTTCCCGAATTGCTGGATGATATGTGTGGCTATTTTCCTGGCGTCGTCTCTGAAAAGCTCCGGATAATCCTCTAATTCAAAATGCTCTTTAACTCCGTCCGTATACAGAACGAAGACATCTCCGTCATCCAGTCTCATTGTCCCTTCTTTGAGGGTTTTCATTATATATCCGACTATTCCATCCTGGGAGATGAGCTTTACCTGATTGACACCGAATTTTCTTGCGGTTATATCACCCACTCCAACATATTGCAGAACCCCTGAACTTATATCTAAAAGGCATAATCCCACTACAGCGCCCCTGGAATCTTTTATATACTCATGGAGAGCGTTCATAGTTTCTATCAGGTTCCGCCTGTAATTTTTCTCTAAAAAATCCTGGCAGATAACTGCAAGTTTATGGGCCTCGCTGCCGTGTCCCAATACATCCACAATGCCGATGAATAACTTGTCATCAAATTCCTTGATGACCCCTGTATCACCACATTCAATATCCTTGTGATGAAAAAACGATCTTTTAGATAAAAAATAATCCAACTGTGGCATTTATTTCTAACCCCATTTTCTTGCAGTGATTTTTGTTCCCTTTTTGCAATCACTTTCTATTTCAAATTCATCCATCAGCCTTTTTACGCCGGGAAGTCCTAAACCTAAACTATTTCCTGTGCTGAAATGGTCTGTCATCGCCCGCTCGATATTCTTGATTCCCGGGCCATCGTCCCGGGCAACTATCTCAATGCCTTTTTTTGTTTTCTCCTCGATGATTTTCATGGTGACTTCACCTTTTTTTGCATAGCGGAATATATTTCTCGCCAGCTCAGAGACTGCCGTTGCAATCATGTATTGTTCAGTCTGTTGAAAGCCGCCTGCCGCAGCTAATACTCTGGCCTCAGAAGTGGCGATGGCAATGTCAACCTCATGGGTGATGATAATTTGTTTCACATTATTTTCCATCTTCGAGTTCTTCTTCCGGCTCTTCTTCCGGCTCTTCGCCTGGCTCTTCGCCTGGCTCTTCCAAGTCCTCTATGGTTTCATCATCAGAGTCTTCTCTTTCTTCCGTAATTTCTTCCATTTCTTCAGGCGTTACTATGGACTGTAACCTGTGAAATCCCTCTTCCAGGGTGATAGCTGTCTGAACATCTTTAAGTTCAATTCCCAAATCAATAAGCGATACCACCACCTCCGGCTTAAAGCCCGTAAGAACTGTTGTTGCTCCCAACATGGATGCCATTCGGGCTGTATCAGAGATTGCCTGGCCAATGAAAGAGTCTATTACATCTACTCCGGAGAGATCGATAATTACTCCCTTTATGCCGGTCTCATTAACCTTTTCTAATACATCATTCTGAATTTGTAGGACAAATTCATCGTAGAGTTCTCCCTGGATGGGCACCACAAGGCAACCCTGCGTAATATGCATCGCCACCTTCGAAAAACATGTTTTTGCTTCCATAAATACCTCTCTTACCCAAACTCTTCAGAGCAGATTTGATTTACAATTTCAGGAATGGCGGTTTTAACATGCGGGCTGAGCTCTTCTGAATAGTTTTGACAGTTTTCTACCTCTATGCCGTAAAAATTTATTGTTTCAGGCATATCCAGTTTCAGTTTCATTCCCAGGTCCAGAGCCTGAAAAATATCAATCTGGTGCATCGTACAAAAAGAGGATTTCGAATCTCCTTTTCCGACTTCAACGCGGAAAAGGGTGCCTGTTTCATGTTCGCCGGTCTCTGCCGCATCCACGATTAATGCCCGGTTGTATCCAACGAGAAGATCAAGAAGATAGACCCCCCCGACACTGGCAAGATCGAGGAACAGCCCGGGCGCCTTAACCCTTTCATAAACTTTTTCAGCTGCCACCCATCCGATGGCGTCATCACCGCGTATGGGGTTTCCTAGACCCAGAATCAGCGTTTTCATATCAGTCTCTTTTTATCACCTGAACTGTTTCGTTCTTATGATTACATATTCTTATCATTAACGGCATCCGGCCGGGAAGCGAATGGGTGGCGCAGGCCAGACAAGGATCATAAGCCCTGAAAGCCATTTCAACCATGTTCAGGATGCCATCCGACACCTTCCCCTTATTGATCAGTTTCTTTGCCGCGCGCTCAACGGACATGCATATTGCGGCTGCGTTATTCGTAGTGGCAACGATAAGGTTGACTTTTTTTATAAGCCCTTTCTCGTCTGCCTGATAGTGATGAATCAAGGTGCCCCTGGGCGCTTCAACAACGCCAACTCCTTCTGAAGGCGTTGCAGTGGGTATGGTCCGGATATTCGGACTAAGAATTTCATCGTCGCGGGCCAATTCCAATAATCTCTCCGCGGCATATTGAAGTTCTATCAGCCTTGCCCAGTGGTATGCCAGTGTATTGTGCACCGGTTTTCCGCCAAACATTTCAAACATCCGTTCGTATTCGGATTGAGCCCTCGGTGTGGCCATCCCTTCGGAAACATTCAGCCGGGCAAGAGGCCCCACCCGATAGACGCCGCTTTGCTTGCCGTCTGTAAATCCCTGCCAACCCACATTCTTGAGGTATGCGAACTTCATATAGCTCCAGGGTTCGACATGTTCCGCAATGTGTCCGAGGTAATCGGCGGGGGCAAATCGGGCTGTTTCTTTCCCGTTGGGATCTATAACGCGTATATTGCCGTCATAGAAATTGACTCTGTTGTTATCGTCCACCATTCCCATGTAATAGGTTTCATGTCTGTATGTATCCCCGGCTATTAAATCGAGATGTTCTTTGTTTTTAAGGACAATGTCCTCAAAAATTTTCAATGTAAACTCCGCAAACGCCACCGATGATTTTCCTGTTTCGATGAACTCTTTCTGCTCTTCTTTACTTACCCCCCGCGAGACTCCTCCGGGCAGGTTACAGACCGGATGTATCACTTTCCCGCCCAGCGTTGAAATGATATGGCGGCACTGTTTCCGGATATTTATTACTTCTTTTCCGATTTCCATCCCGACTTTTTTGATCACGCCGAGGATGTTGCGTTCAGCGGCCGGTGCGTCGGAACCCACAATAAAATCAGGTCCCCCCAGGAAGAAGAAGTGGAGCGCGTGGTCCTCGACAATGAATGCGGAATACATCAGCTCCCGAATTTTTTTCGCGGGTAAGGGAGGATCAACATGGAACAGGCTGTCAACCGCTTTGCCCGAAGCCATGTGATGAGCAGTGGGACAAACACCGCAAATTCTCGATGTAATTACAGGCATCTCCTCAGCCGGTCTTCCCTCTGCGAACTTTTCGAATCCCCTGAATTCGGGTACCTGGAAATAGGCCCGGGAAACATCTCCTTCTTCATCGAGAAAGATTTCAATTTTGCCGTGTCCTTCCAGCCTGGTAATCGGCTCAATTGTAATCTTGTTTTTTGTCATAAATTTCCTCCTCACGGCAACGGCGCAACAGCGATGCAGGCATACTGTACATATAAAACATACCTGCCGGATCGGCAATGGTATCGGCAATGCGTCGGGCTTCATCCTCATCTTTTGCATCCATGATTGAGGCAAGAGCCGACAGGAACTTGGCGCCCTGGTCCAACACAGGGGCCGTTGGACCGAAACAGCCGAGACACGGCATGTTGGCCTTGATGCATCGTTCCCCGCAGCCCGAACGGGTTGCCGAGCCCATGCAAATAATTCCGTCCACGAGAAAACATTTTTCAGTATCCGTCTTCAGCTCGTGTACCCGCTTGAATTCTTTTATCAATATCTTTTCCGGTTTTGAATCCCGGCGCGGGCAGGTGTCGCACAACTGCTTGTCCGGTGCGAGCACCGAACCCTTTTCCGGCAGGGTCCCTTCCAGAATCGCTTTCAACGCCTGTAAAATCAAATCAGCAGGCGGAGCGCATCCCGGGAGAAAATAGTCCACCGCAATCACCTGATCCAGGGTAAGGACTTCATTGAAAAATTCAGGCAACACGAGTTTTCCCTCAGTGGACACGGTACGGATCCCGGGAAGAATTCCCTCTGGGTTGACAACCGAAGGCACTTCTCTGTAAGCCCTGTTTAAGATTGACTCCCTGTCCCAGAAGTTGGCGAGGCCCGGAATCCCCCCCAGACAGGCACAGGCTCCAAAGGCCACCACCAAGCCAGACTTCTGCCGCAAAAGTTTTACCATTTCCTTTTGATCGCCAGTTCTAACCGCGCCGTTGATGAAACATACGGCAATCTCAGCGTCGTCCATTGCTTCCACGTCACTGCGTTTGAAATCAAAGGCTGCCGGCCAGAACACGATCTCTACGGCTTCAACTACATCGAGAAGGTCCGCATCAAGGTCAACGATGGCTTCTTCGCATCCCCCGCAGCCTGCGGCCCAGTAAAATGCAGCTTTTGGTTTTGCCATAGAAAAATCTCCTTTTTATGGCAGAATCTTACAATTTGCGCTCAACCATAAAGACGTTAAGGCTACGAATTAATCCGCACAGGAGAAATACCGACTACTGCTTCTTTAACGGGAAAACTGCCAGCCCTGTTTTCTTAAGCGAGACTTCCAATCCTTCGGCGAGGTTGCTCTTTGTTATAATCCCGGTGAAATCTATACCGAGCCTTACCAGTATCTGGGCGACATTAACGCTGATTCCCGTAAGAATCCCTTCAGCCCCGATCAGCTTGATGGCTGCACAGGTTTGAGCAAGGTACTTTGCCACTACGGAATCAACAACAGGAACCCCGGTAATATCTATAATGACCATTTTTGCTTCTTCTTCGACGATTCGATTCAAAAGCGTTTCCCTTGCCTGGTGAGCCCGGTGACTGTCCACAACGCCGATGAGCGGGAGGACGAGAATCCCTTTCCATACCTGTATGACCGGCGTTGACATGTCCAGAATCGTCTTTTGACTGGCGTGAAGTTTCTCGTTGGTAAGCTTCACTTGATCCAGTGTTCCATCCAGCATTTCTTTGTTTGTGTCAATCATTTTGTTAATCATCTGGCCCAGTTTTGCAAGCAATTCGTTTTTTGAATCCTCATAGGCTCTGGCTGAAAAATCCCCATTGCTCGCCCGGTTCAACGCATCAAAATCTTCGGCCAGCGCCAGCGCCATGTCCATGGAGACGCTCTCATACTCCGTGGTCTGAGATTCCAGCTCCTGCCTGATATTTATGTTTTCCTCGTTAAGTTTTTTTATTTGTTCCTTCAAAGAGTTGACTTCAGCGGTTTTTTCACCTTCATTTTTCATTGTTTTTTACCTCCTCGTAATTTCTCAACCACAAAGACACTAAAATTAATCCGCTGATCGACAAACAGGATACAGGAGAGAAAGGGAATATGTCTCCTTTGTGTCTTTGCGTCTCAGTGGCTGAATAATTACAGTATCTTTTTAGAATTGAATCTGGCACCTCATCTTTGACCCCCCCTCGTTCCGCATCCAGAGGAGTGGTTTTTTCAGCCGTTCACACCATGCCCGCGCATCCTTTTCAAAGGTGGGGCAATCCGCGACCACCTCCAGCGTGTCGCCGGGCTTCATTTCCGTCATTGCAACCGTCATTTTCAAAATCGGCTGGGGACACTTAAGTCCCGTTGCATCAAGAACTTTATTCGCCATATTTCACCTCCTTTTTGCAAATATTAATCGCGGTTTAAAACCGCTTCTTCCGGACGAGGCCGTTCTCGCTCATGCCGGGCAAGAGGGCCCAGTTGTCTGAGTTCTTCCACCATTTCCTCAACAACCTGGACGAACTTTTTAGCTTCGGTGGCTGAAATCCATTCGAGACGGAGTCTTCTTTTATCAATTCCCATCTGTTCGACAACCTTTTGTAACAGGTAAAACCTGTTGAGCGCCCGGTAGTTTCCTTCCTTGTAGTGACAGTCGCCGGGATGGCAGCCCATTATAAGTACGCCGTCTGCTTCGTCGGCAAAAGCTTTGAGCACAAGTTGCGGGTCCACCCTCCCGGAACACATGGTCCGTATTACGCCGAGGTTTGGGGGATAATGCATCCGTGCATTCCCGGCCATATCAGCGGCGGCATACGAACACCACCGGCACAGAAATCCTGTAAGCACCGGTTCAAATTTTTCCATAAACCATTTCCTCTATCTCGGCGGAAAGCTGTTTCACCGTAAAATTATTGTGTTCCGCCGCCCCGCTCGGACAGGCGGAAGCGCAGGTCCCGCATCCCTGACACAGGACATCTTCCACCACGGATATCTTTTTTTCTGAATCGAAAATTATGGCCTTGTAGGGGCAGACCGAAATGCAGGTTTTACACCCGCCGCATAATTCCTCGTTGATTTTTGCAGTTTGAGGTTCAATTTCATGCTTCTCTCCCGGCATTAGGATTGAGAGGATCCGACCTGCGGCCGCACCTCCCTGAGCAACTGATTCCGGGATATCCTTTGGACCCTGGGCGCATCCCGCAATGTATATGCCTTTGGTGGTCGTTGATACAGGATCGACTTTTTGATGCTCTTCCTTGAAAAAGCCTTCCTCGTCCCTTGATATGGAAAACAGGTCAGCCACCTTTTCGGCATCGCTTTGTGGTTCCATCGCAGTCAACAGTATCACCATGTCCGCAGTCAAAGAATCCCGGCTTCCCTCTGATCCCGGGAAGGTCACCGCTATCTTTGAGTCCGCCCCCCGATTCAACCTCACTTCCGTCATGTCCTCAATCCTGATGAATGCCGGATTCCGGCCGGGCAAAAGGGTTTGCTTGAATTCCTGGTATCCTTTTCCTCCCAGGCACCAGTCGGAATAAAGGTGAGTAATTTTTGCGTCAGGGACCTTGTTTTTAAGGATATGTGAAAATTTCAATGCCGTCATGCAGCAAACTCCGGAGCAATAATGATGGTGATTAATATCACGGCTTCCTACACAGTGGACCAGGACTACGGAACCCGGCTCCTGGCCATTCTCCAGCACGATTTTTCCGGATGTCGGCCCGGTAGAGCTGCACAGCCGTTCAAACTTCATGCTTGTATAGACCCCGGGAAGAGCGGCTCCATCACCATAGATTTCTGCCGGATTAATAACTGAAAATCCGGTGGCGACCACAACGGCTCCTGCAGAGATTTCTTCTATACTGTCCTCCTGGTTGAAATCAACGGCATCAAACGGGCAGGCGTCCTTGCAGGCTGAACACTCCTGACCGCGAAAGCGCAAACAACTGTTGCGGTCAATAACCGGAACATTGGGAAGAGAGCCCGCATATGGACTGTAAATTGCTTTTCGTGTTCCCATGCCCTCATTGAACTCGTTGGGAACTTCCTGAGGACAGGATTCATAGCAAACCCCGCAGCCTATGCATTTTTCCGGATCAACCGAACGGGCTTTCCTTCTTACCTTCACCCTGAACTGACCGAAGTAGCCCAGGACCTCCTCCACGGTGCTGCAGGTCATGACCTTTATATTGTCCTTATGCAGGAGTTCGTCTATTTTTCCTTCCATCAGGCAGGTGGCGCATTCAAGGTTGGGGAACACCTCTTCGTAGCGGGTTATGTGACCTCCCACACAAGGGTCCCGTTCCACCAGATAAACCTTCCTCCCCTTCTGGGCGAGAAGCAGAGAGGCCTCGATTCCCGCAGATCCCGCGCCCACCACCAGGGTGTCGGTTTCCATGGAGATTTCTTTTAACTCAAGCGGTTCCTGAACCAGTACGCGTCTGATGGCTGCTCTTAATATGGTTTCAGCTTTTTTACCGGCCTGTTGCTTGTCAGAGACGACCCAGGCGCACTGCTCCCGGATATTGGCAACATGCATGAGGAAAGGGTTGAGCCCGGCTTGTATGCAAACCTTGCGAAAGTTGTGTTCATGTTCTTTCGGCGAACATGCGGCTATAACAATCCTGTCAAGGCCGTTATCTTTAACTTGTTTGATGATTTCCCGGTGCCCTTCTTCCGAACAGAGAAGGCCGTGTTTCCCCACCCAGGAAACCTCCGGGAATTTCAGGCAGAACCTGCCGAGGTTGTCTAGATCCAGGATTCCACTGATATTGGGACCGCATCCGCATAGGAATACGCCCAGTTTCTCAGTCCCTTTTTTTCCCATTATTCACCTGATTGCTTAATCTTCTATATTGTCCATACCGTCAAATAAAGCCGTGGTTTATACTGAATATATACGACAAGCCAAGCGAAATAACCTGTTAAAATACACGTTTATTTTCAGAATATTACCGGAAGTTACTGCAAGCGGGGGCGGCAGGGCTATAAAGCCCCGTCGTAGAAGGAATCGCTCTCGGAGAGGCCCCGCAGACGCGGTTGCTTCTCCTTGCCCAGCTCGACAAAAAGAACATCTTTAATATCCTTGAGAGCATCGTCGCCGGCTATCCGGTAATTTTTCAGGGACTCGTTCTGCCAGATATAGGTCGCTATGTCCTTCAAACTCTCCTTGGAATCCAGGATGTGGGCCTTTCCCTCGCTGTCCATCATGACCATGAAACCATTCCTATGAAAGCGGATCAAATAACTCCCCCCCCCTCGCAGAGAAATGTTCTGGGAGAGCGGGGATTTTCCTTTTAATCGCGAAAAACACTTCAGATATGGATAACTTGGAATAAGCGAAGGAGAATTTGAGATGAAAAAGATTGTCGTTCTGGGTGCCGGGATGGTGGGGAAGGAAGTGGCCCGGGACCTTTGCCTGGAGTTTAAGGTGACCTCCGTCGACATGAGCGCCGAAGCGCTCAAATCGGCTTTTACCGGATCTCCTGTCGAGACGATCCAGGCGGATCTCTCCCGCCCCGAAACCATCCAAAAGATCGTCGAGCCCTTCGATCTGGTCGTCGGAGCCCTGCCGGGCTTTATGGGAAAGCAGGCCCTGACGGCGGTCATCTCGGCGGGGAAGAATGCGGTGGACATAGCCTTCTTCCCGGAGGATCCCTTTGATCTGGACGAATTGGCCCGAAAGAACGACGTTACGGCAGTGGTGGATTTCGGCGTGGCTCCGGGCATGTCCAATGTTTTCATGGGTTACCACAGCAAAAAGATGCAGTCGGTCGAGCGCTTCGAATGCCTGGTGGGAGGACTTCCCGTAATCCGGGAGCGGCCCTTCGAGTACCGGGCGGTTTTTTCTCCGAGCGACGTCATCGAGGAATATACGCGGACAGCACGCTACGTGGAGAACGGCCGGGAGGTCTTGCGTCCCGCGCTCACCGACGTGGAGCAAATATTTATAGATGACGTGGGGACCCTGGAGGCCTTCAATACCGACGGTCTTCGCACCCTGGAGCGCACCATGAAAGCCCCTAACATGAAGGAGAAGACCATGCGCTATCCGGGCCATGCCCTGTTGATGCAGGCTTTCCGGGACTCCGGCTTCTTTGACAAGGAGCCGATGGAATTTCACGGCCTCCGCATATCTCCGCTCGAATTCACCTCCCGCATCCTTTTTCCGAAGTGGCGCCTCAAGGAGGACGAAGATGATTTTACGGCGATGCGGGTGACCATCGAGGGGACTTCGCGGGAGGGACGCCGCGAAACCATAGTGTACAATCTCCTTGACCGCTTCGACCGGGAGAAACGCGTCACCTCGATGGCGCGCACCACCGGCTACGCCTGCACGGGGGCCGTCCGCCTGCTGGCGGGAGGAATGTTCAAGAGAAAGGGAATCTGTCCGCCGGAGTTCCTTGGGGAGGAAGAAGACTGCTTTAATTTCCTGATGAAGCACCTAGAGGAGAGGGGTGTCCGCTATAACCGGAGCGTGACGGCACGGCAGGGGTAAGATAATATGTCAAAACCAGCTATAGTTCTTTTTGTCAAAATGCAATGTCCATTTGAACAAACTTCAGTATCTTTTGGACAATTCGCATCGGATAGGCAGGAATTCTGAAAAGGTAGGGAAATAGAGATATTTAGGATGGTTCCGATTTTTCGGCACAGGGGGGGACTCCATGAAGCCGGCGTATAAAACCTCTCGACGGATGTACCTGCGCTTGGTCAACGCCAAGATAAACTTCTCACAGACAAATAAACTCCTCTCTGCCAGCCAGGACGAGATCCCCGTATCGGACCCTCAAACTGTTTACAGTATCAATCCTGGAAAACCGAAGGGCAAAGTGAAGGTACAATTCAGGCTTCCAGCCAGCAGCAGTCAGCCGTCAGCCAGTTGGAAGGGGTGATTTGGATGAAAAAACGCCGTTGTTTTTTCTTTCTTATCTTGCTTTTGGCCGTTCTAGCCGGATGCGCCAGGATTACTTTTTTTTCGCGGACCCAAAGTGATACCGTCAGGCTAGACTACCCTGAGGAGTGGGGCCGGCTCTATGGGACAGTCAAAATAGCGGGGATAGCCCAGGCCAAGAGTGAGTTTAACTCCTATGTCCTGGAGGTCTGGAAGCAACCTAAGGGACCGTGGCAGACCCTAGCTCAGGGAAACACACCGGTGCCGGAACCCAGCGTTGATCTTGAGAGGGACATACTCGGCGTCTGGGAGACTGAAGGATTCAAGGGCGGGGAATACAAGATTCGGCTCACGGTATATGCCGATGGGAAAAGCCAGAGCGTAGCAAAAGAGCATATTTTCCTGGAGAATTGCACCCATATCACAGGCATTTCCGTGGATCCTGTTAAATTCAACCCCTATGCGGGGGAGACCACAAGCATTGCTTATACACTCGCCGCACAGAGCGAGGTGAAGATAAAGTTTTACAACGCCTACAAAGAAACCGTAGACTCCTATGTTCCAGGAGTCCAATCCATCGGCCCACACACCTTCGTCTGGAAAGGGAAAGGCCCCGGCCCGCAGGCGGTTGACGATACCGCCTATACTTTTTCCATCGAAGCCCAGAAAATCTCCGATCAGAGCATCCAGATCTACTACCCCTCGGACGGCCTGGTGAAAGTCACCCCGACCCAAGTCTCACTTTCACCCAGCTTCAAGCCCCAGAGGAATGAAAAATGTGAGATTAACTATACAATTGACAAACCTTCTTGGGTAAGGATCGGGATGGGCTCGCCTGATGAAATGACCTGCGACCTTCACTGGTATGGAATAGGAGGATATAGCCCACAACTTTCCGGAAGCCACACCGAGTATTGGAATGGCAGATCAGAGAAGCTTTGGGACGTTTCCATTTTGTTCTGGCAGCCTAAGATCCGCGGAGTGCTCTGGGCTCATACTCTTCCCGACAACTTCATTATCACTGAGGGGAAGAACCCTGAAATCACAAATCTTCAGGCTAATCCCGTCATCATTGACCCGGATAAGGGCATGGGCACAGACCTGTCCTATACTCTTTCAAGAGACATGACGATCTCCATCAAAATTTATGATGGGACCTATCCCGAACTGAGATTTATTCGAACCCTTTTTGTGAAACAACCGAGGTCCGCCGGCCCGCACATCGAGCATTGGGACGGCCTCTCGGCCCAGGGAGACCCGGTAGCGCCTCCTTCCCCATATACCTTTTACATTGAGGGGGTAGACCAGGACAATCTTGGTGCCACTCCCCAGTGTGGAGCCGTTGTTATAAAGGGGCACTGAGCTTAGAGACTAGAGACTGGAGGAAAAAACTGAGATGCGGAAATTGTTTGTGGCGATACTGCTGATGTGTTTTTTTGCCATCCCGGTTTTTGCTGAAGAGAAAATGGGGTCTTCAGCACCTCCCACAGTGAAATCCCTGCTTCCCACCACTGAAAATCTCTCGGATGTGCAGGGCATGATACGCCCCAAAAAAGCCCTTTGCGATCACAAGTATCACGCCCTCTCCCGTTGCGGGATGTTGGGAGCCAAATTGGAGCTTGAGGGCGAACATAAAAGGGACTCCATGAATAGCGCCTACTATCTCAAAGGCACCGTCGTACTCAAAGTCAAGGTAGACAAGATGCATTCCGGCTACGCCCTTAAGAACGGCTACGAAGTAGAGTTGTCAGTGGATGGGAAGCTCTTCGACCAGAGCAACTTTCTCCTTGTGAAAGACCCGAAGATAAGGAATAAGAAAGTCAAAGAAGAATGGTCCGACATTGGGGAGTGGAAGCTGGACACTACCCGTTTTTCCGACGGACTACACCGGGTCAGTGTCCATGTCTGCGACCACTTTGACCACTATGGAGTGAACGGATTCAAGTGCTACATCCAGAACGGGGAAGGAAGAATTAAGAACGCAGAAGTCAGAAGCCGGAAGGCAGGAGGGGGAGATTAAAGATGAAGATCATTAAGCGAATAGCCCTCTTCATCCTTGTGATGTCTCTTTTTGAAATTCTGATTGCGCCTCGTGACTTGGCCTGGGGTTGCACACCCTGGCCCGGAGACGGAACTAACACGGAATCTGATGGCACAAATGGGGATACAGAGAGGTCCGACGCTCAGGACGAGAACGGCCCTAACTGCCCCACCAATCAGGAGCCGGTCCGGCTGAACAGCGGTAATTATATCAGGGAAAAAACACTCCTGTCCCTTCCTTCCCGCGGGATGAGCACGGTAATCACCGCCTACTACAACAGCCAGGAGATTGTTCCCGGCCCGATGGGCGAGGGCTGGAGCCACAGCTTCGAGACTTATATCATCCCTGATTCCAACCATGCTAGGGTCATCCTCTGGGGGGATGGCAGAAGGGATACCTACAGACCAAAGGAAAGCGGCGGCTTCGTTTCCCCTCCCGGCACCCATAATACCCTGACGGAAGATCCCAACGGGTATACCCTGATGACCAAGTACGGCACGGAATACCGCTTCAGCAAGAGGGCCTCTATTTGCGCCTGTCTTTCCTACATCAGGGACAGGAATCAAAACACCATCAATTTGCATTATGACCCGGATGGCCGCCTGGTTTCACTATCAGACACGGTGGAAAGGGGCTTTACCTTCACTTACACGGGCGAAAGGCTTACCTCCATCGAGGACCCTACCGGAAGAAGCGTCACTTTCTCATACAATCAGGAGGGCCTCCTCACCTCCATCACCGACCCCATGGGGAACGTCACGCATTACGGCTATAACGAGCAGAAGAAGATCGCCTCCATCACCGATGCCAAGGGGCAGAAATATTTTGAGCAGACCTATGATGACGACGATTTTCCCAGGGTCGTCTCCCAGAACTACGGCGGGCAGAAATTTAATTTGGAATATGACTTTCGCGAATCCACCGCCAGGGAAACGACTAACGGGAAAACGACGAATTATGAATACTCTTACGATACCGGGTTTCAGACGAGAATTATGGATCCCCTGGGGAACGAGACCGCCACGATCTACGATGAGGCGGGGTATCTTACCTGCCTGCTCGACGCCAAATCTCACGGCACAAACTTTTTTTATGACGCCAAGGGCAACTGCATCCGCATTGAACAGCCCGATAACATCGTTACCACCTTTACTTACGAGCCCGATTTCTCCCAGGTGACCTCGGCCACCGACCCCAATGGGAACACCAGCACCTTCACCTATGATTCCAAAGGGAACCGCCTCACGACCACCAATCCCCTGGGTGAGACTTCGAGTTTTTCTTATGACAAACATGGCCAGTTGACATCTGTAACCGACGCCAGCGGCTACACCACCACGTTCAGCTACGACATGACGGGAAATTTAACTTCCGTATGCGACCCCCTGCAAAACACCTGGACTTTCGGGTATGATGAGAGGGGAAACAGGGTAAGCGCCCAGGATCCTTTGAACCATGCCACTTTTACGACATACAACTTGAACAACCAGACAAGAGCTGTAAAAGACCCGATGGACCACATCACCAGCTTCTCTTACGATAAGAACGGAAAGCTCTCTTCGGTGACTGACGCCAACGGGAACACGATCAGTTACGAGTACACGGCTCTGGACATGATTTCCAGGGTGACGGACTCGATGAACCAGAGTATCAGCTATAGTTATAATCAGGATGGCTTGCTTTCTTCCATCACCAACGCGAGGGGGAACACGACGTCTTTTGCCTATGATGAACTGGAAAGGCTTATCCAGACAGAGGATCCTCTGGGCCGCACGACGTCGGTGTGTTATGACGAGGTAGGGAACGTGACGAGCAGGACTGATGGGAAAGGGAGCACGACGGTTTATTGGTATGATGATATAAACAGGCTTACGAGGCGGACGTTTGGAGATAAGAGCACGGTTGAGTATCAGTATGACTTGGGCGGGAGGAAGACTCTCCTTAAGGACCGGGACGGGAATGCCACGACATACAGGTACAATGCGGCCAACAGGTTAATTTCTGTTGTGACTCGCGGAAGAAGCGTCAATTACGGGTATGACACCGTTGGCAACGTTTTATCGGTGGAGAATCCGGAGGGCGGTCAGACGACGAATTACGCCTATGACGCCGGCAACAGGTTGTTACAAGTTTCTAACAACGGGAAGATCTTTTCCTTCCAGTATGATGCAGCCGGAAGACTTACGAATCGTCTTTATCCGAATGGGATTGTGACGAACTACAGCTATAACGAGTGCAACTGGCTTACTCTTCTGGCTCATGTGCAGCAAAATTCTTTTCTTTCGTTCCAGTACACCTACGATAATATTGGGAATAGAACTTCAAAGACCGTAACTGACGCTCAGGGGCAGCATGTCTGGGGTTATACGTATGATGCTCTGTATCGTCTTGCTACCGAGACTTATCCGGATACACACGACGTGGTTTACATGTATGATCCGAATGGGAACAGGCTTTCGAGGGCAGAGAACGGGGAGAGTATAAACTCGGTATATGACGCGGCGGATCAGCTTTTGAGCTCCGGTGTCATAAGTTGTCATTGGGATGGAAACGGGAATCTCATCCGTAAGTCTGAGGGAAACGCGACGACAAATTATGCTTACGATCCTGAGAACCACCTTGCGCAGATCACGCTTCCTGATGGAACAATGGAGAGCTATGGATACAACGGAGATGGGCTCAGGGTGAGTAAGACGAGAAGAGGGATTGATACTAATTACCTTTTGTCCGGCTCAGATGTACTGAAGGAGGAGACTTCCGGTCAGGGCGGCCCCCCTTCGACTTACTACATTCTTGGTGGGAGCATGGCTGGCCCTCTGGCATTAAAGCAGCCCAGTCAAAGCGATTCAGTCTATCACTTCCCCCTCACTGATGCTCAGGGGAGCGTGATGATGCTGACGGATGAGAACGCAAATATGACCGATGCCTACGCCTTCGATGCCTTCGGAAGCGCCCTCACTCTCCAGGACTCTCCCCCAAACACCACCTACAACCCTTATCGCTATACCGGCCAGCAGACAGATGACTCCACCGGTCTCACCTATCTCCGGGCCAGGTACTACGATCCGCAGGTGGGGAGATTTATAACAAGCGATCCAATTGGATTCTCTGCCGGCCCCAACTTCTATGCCTATTGCGGGAATAACCCGGTGGTTTTTGTAGATCCCTGGGGCAGAGAAATACTTGTGGTATCGTTTCAGTTCAGCACTAGTCTGACACGTATTATTGGGGCAACTTTTAGTATCACGTACTATATTGACACCGCTACGGGTGATTATATCTCAGTTGTTTCAGGAGGCCCTTCTTTTGGCCCTGGTTTTGGCGGAGTGGTGTCTGCTCAGGTCGGTTTGAGTGATACATCAAGTCTTGCAGATGCAAGCAGAGGAAATGTACATCCAAATGTTAATGTAGATATATCAGGTTTTGCCGCCGCAACTCTTGGACCCGCATTCACTATTGCAGGGACCCCATCGAATCAGGCGGGAACAATTGGTCTGGCTTCAGGCGTAGGTGCAGGCATAGGTGCCACAGTGGATTTTATCCTTGGCAGGACAAGTGGGAACATAATTGCCAATATGCAAAATTTATTACAAACGTTACTTAAAGAAGCGAAAAAATAAAAAGAGGTTGTTGTTTTTCTATGGATAGAAAAGAATGTATCATGAGAGCATCTCAACGAGAAACAAGTATTGAAGATGCAAAATCTTCGAGTATAGTTTTTGAAGAGGCAAAAGTACCAATAATACATTTGATTTTAACGATTATGGTTGGATTGCTTTTTATAACAACTTCAATTCTATGGCCAATCATTCAAGATCATCAGTATTGGATAGGATTAGGTATGATACTTTGTGGTGTTCTACTTGTTTTTCTTGGTGTTTCGAGGTTGTTTTTTTATATCACTGATATTAAATTTGATGAAGAGGCTCTATATATAAGGAAATCTACCCGGGTTGGGCGTTATCGAAAAATACTTTGGAGTCAAATAGCAAATATCAGAGTGCGTATTGATTGGCAGTTATGGAATTCCTATTTAATAAGGATCGACACTATTCGAGCTAAACAAGTTATTCCTTACTGGTTAGGCCCTTTTTGGCCAGGCAAATATGAGAGAGATATTCGGGAGACTTTTTTTACTGAATTAAGGAGGAAGCTTGACAAGGAGAAAGAGAGGAGGAATGGACCGAAGAGTCATAATGACTGACAAAGATGGAGCTAACCTACAGCTACAACGAGTGCAACTGGCTTACTCTTCTGGCTCATGTGCAGCAAAATTCTTTTCTTTCGTTCCAGCACACCTACGATAATATTGGGAATAGAACTTCAAAGACCGTAACTGACGCTCAGGGGCAGCATGTCTGGGGGTACAGTTACGATGCGCTCTACCGGCTGACAAAAGAGACCTATCCTGACACTCACGATGTTGTTTACACGTATGATTCGAATGGAAACAGGCTTTCGAGGGCAGAGAACGAGGAGAGTATAAACTCGGTGTATGACGCGACGGATCAGCTTTTGAGCGCTGGCGCCATAAGTTGTCATTGGGATGGAAACGGGAATCTCATCCGTAAGACTGAGGGGAACGCGACTACAAATTATACTTACGATAATGAGAACCATCTTGTGCAGATTACCCTTCCTGATGGAACAATGGAGAGCTATGGATACAACGGGGACGGGCTGCGGGTACGGAAGACAACTGGCGGAATACAGACGAATTACCTTTTGTCCGGTTCAGATGTACTGAAGGAGGAGACTTCCGGTCAGGGCGGCCCCCCTTCGACTTACTACATTCTTGGTGGGAGCATGGCTGGCCCTCTGGCATTAAAGCAGGAGGTAGGTGGGGGCACTGTGTTTCACTATCCTCTCACCGATGGCCTGGGAAGTGTGATAATGCTGACGGATGAGAACGCGAATGTGACCGATGCCTACGCCTTCGATGCCTTCGGAAACACCCTGTCTCTCCAGGAACCTCCCCAAAACACCACCTACAACCCTTATCGCTATACCGGCCAGCAGAGTGAATCCGCCAGCGGCCTGGTGTATCTGCGAAATCGCTACTATGATCCAAGCATCGGTCGCTTCCTCAGCCAGGATCCAATCGGCTTCTCCGGCGGGATGAATATGTATGCCTATTGCGGGAATAATCCTGGTAACTTAGTGGATCCAGGGGGCACGATGTATCTTCCCCCCAGCGTTCGTGCTGCTTGGGGACCAAGCACGTGGGGGTTCCCTAGGTCCCCATCTCGATCCATCTGGCCTGTCGGGGGTGTTAATCCTGTACCCCGTGATCCCTTCTTGGGGCCGATATATTTTGCAGCACCAGGAGCGAACAGTGGTACGTCAGTGGGTAAAGGAGATTGCGAATCGCATGCAGCTTATGGAGGAAGTATTGGCGGTGTAACTCCTGGTATAACTGTAAATCCCAATGAAGGCCCAGTAAATCTCAATAATGTTATTACCCCTAATTTTAGAAGATTACCAAGCCAGACTGTAATACCTACAGATATACTACCTTCAGAGCCTGGTTATCCGCCTGGCTATTGGGATGCTGTCAATCTTAACTCTGAACCACTAGCTCCTGCAGTGCGAACTGGTATAGGATCAACTTTAGGTGTTGTATCAACTACGGTTGTATTAGTAGTAATATTTGTACTAACTGTAGGTCAACGTCCAGCTTATTGAAATCACGAAGTATAAATTTATGAATCAAGGTATTAGGATAGGGAATTATTAAACAATGAAAGAATTGAAATTGTCCAGTGATACACAAGAATTAATTACAATTGCTACCGGTTACGCTCTAAAAATGGGCGATACGGTTTTACAACCCGAGCATATTACATATATTGTATGGAAACGCCCAGATCTTTTTTTAAATATTCCTTTTGATATATTATGTTTTCATAATCTATACGAAAGATTTAGCCCTGATAAGTTGTCAGTCAGTTCCTTTGGAAGCTCTTCTCAAGATGAGAAAATAATATGGTCAAAAGATCTGCAGGATTCTGTCTCAATTGCATTAGAGAAAACTTCTGTCATGGGTGCTCAAGAAATTACTCCCAAATTTCTTCTATACGGCATTCTTAAAAATAAAAATACTCGCAGCAATAAATTATTTATTGAGAGAGCCCCTTGTGGCAATTTGACTCTTACAAAAGTGTTAGAAGGATATTTTTGGGGTGTTATACCCAAAGAACATGAATTATATATTAATGCTTGCTTGATATTCTCGAAATGTGTTCTCGCTTGTTTATTTGTCTGGCCGATGATAAGTACAAATTTTTTCTGATGTTTTCCTAAAACAGACCAAAGAGCCAGGGAAAAATTAAGAATAGTGGATTTTCCCGAGCCACGAAAAGCCATAATAGCAATTATCTTTTTTGATTGATCCTCAGAT
>JAZDOK010000101.1:0-3316 GCA_043798715.1 bacterium | reverse complement strand
ACATTATGACACGGGCTCCCGGCGGGAGGGGATTGAGGGGAGGGGGAAACAATACGCTATTCAGCCATTGCGTCCGCTTCGTTCAGGGATACAATTATTTCCTGATAGGCGCTCAAAAGCGCCGGGCGCTGCTCCTCCGGGACTTCATGCGCTTCCAGGCAGCGTTTGAACACATCCGTCACATCCAGATCATCAAGCGTTTCTTCCGTATCCATCCCCCTGATGGCGCGCTCCACGATCCGGTTGTTTTTAACGCGAAGAATCTCCATACCCGTTCCCGCAACGGCCTCGTCCAGGCGCGCGGACAAATCACCGGCAATCTCATCTCCTTCATAGATGATCTCCAGCCAGGCATTGCTTCCTCGGAACTTCAACCTATCGATTTCCCGGGCAATGGTTTGCCAATATCCCCGCAGGGTCGTAAGCTCCCGGAAACAGGGTATGGGAATATTGGCGACCTTGGGGGCCTCGTCCGAAAACTCCACAAGAACCACACTCTTTTCCTGCGCAGCTTCCCCGAAGCCGATCGGCAGAGGCGAACCGGAATAGCGTATAAAATCCGAACCGCCCACCGTCTGCGGGATATGAAGATGCCCCAAGGCAAGATAGTCAATACATTCGGGAAACACATCCATCCCGACATGTAAAAGGGAGCCGATATACAACTCGCGCACCCCGTCACCGTCAACGGTACGGCCGCCTTCGGTGTACAGATGCCCCATGGCAACAATGGGCACAGGCTTTTTAAGACGGGAGCGTTTCTCTTGAGCCGCGTCATACACCATCCGGTAATGAGCCCTGATCCCTTCCATGATTTTCCGCTCCTTGTCCTCGATGCTCTCTCCCGCCTCGGCGGTGCGGATGTCACGGTCCCGGAGATAGGGGATGGCGCAGACGATCAGCCGGGGCTCATCATCCGGCCCGGCAATCATGATCAATTCATCTTCCGGAGATTCGGATGCGCACCCGACGACATGGATGTTGAGAAATTTCAGGAGTTCCCGGGGGGCGTTCAAAAAAGAGGGCGAATCGTGATTTCCCGCCGTGACCACCACATGGCGGTTTGGCGCGGCGGCCACGCGGCAAAGGAAACGGTAATACAATTCCTGGGCATGGTTGCTGGGCGTGCTGTTGTCAAACACATCCCCCGCCACGAGCAACACATCGATATTTTCGTCCTCGATCAGACCGGTCAGCCACTTCAGGAAGGCTTCGTACTCGTCATATCGCTTACGGCCATAAAGGGCGCGGCCAAGGTGCCAGTCGGAGGTGTGTAAAATCTTCATGATTTTTCTTCCTTGTTTACTAAATAGAGATTTGCGGTTGATAACGCTATCCAGCACCTTTCTCCTGGAAATATGCGAGTTTGATCAGTGAAAAGACGAAATGTTCCGGCAGTAGTCTCCTACAAGTCCTCAGCCGTGGATATACATCTAAAGTGAGGATTACGGATTGAACTTGATGGAGATACCAACGTAGTATATTCGTGACGCTGATACCCTAAAGGGCACGAGCGACAAAATGCCGGTGGGGAACCTTCTTGGACATCGCAGCATTAGCCGCTCGCCAAATTCCACCACTCGCTTCTGATGACATGAAGGACAGAAATGACGGCGCTTGCAGTAGACCGCGGAGGGATTCGGCGGAAACGCCAGGATATGAAGAATATCAGCCATTGGCATTCCCGATTCGCTTTATCTCACGGTTCTCCTGTGAGGACAATCAGCTCCACTCGGCGATTCAACGCCCGCCCCGCTGCGGAGGCATTGGTCGCGACTGGTTGCGCCGATCCCACCCCTTCCGTCGTGACCCGTCCGGGGGAAACGTTCCGGTAAGCCACCAGATATTCCCGGACTTTCTGAGCCCGTTTCTCCGATACCGCTTGGTTGGCGGCAGTCTTTCCTATGCTGTCCGTATGCCCCCGTGTCAAAACCTTGCTGTTGGGATAGCTCTTTAAGAAATCCCCCACACCATCCAAAATCTTCTTCCCCGCTGGCGTCAGATCGCTTGCAGACGTGAAGAGATCGGTAGCCAGGATGGTCATGATGATTTTTTTATCTCCAGCCTCGGCAGTCACTTGGGGAATCTTGCCGGCCGCGATTAGCATGGCCTTTTCCTGTTCCAATGCCTGTAGTCTGGCCTGCATGACGGCCATTTTCTCCTTCTCTGCAGCGAACTTATCCTCCTTGGTTCTGATCTCCTGCGCCTCCTTGGCCCGCTGGGCGCCCACCTGTGCTTCCATCAATTTGGCCTGGCTGATCTCTCTTTCCCTTTCCGCGATCAGCTTTTCTTCTTTCAGCCGCCCCTCCCGAACTTCTCTCTGCTTCATGGCTTCAAGCTCCGCCGTTTTTCGCTGAGCCTCCTCCAACTCTTTTCTTTTCCGGGCTTCCAACTCATCCGCCATTCGCTGGGACTCTCCCAAATGCTTGCGCTCCGCCTCGGCTTTAGCCTGGATTTCTTTTGCATTCTCCGCCTCCTGCAGCTTTTCCTTCATGACTGCAATGGCACTCTGGTAGTCGGCAAGATCTTTCTGAGTCTCCTTCAATTTGGCCGACGTCGTCTGTTTTTTCGCCTTGGCCTCCGCGGTCAGGCCCTTTATTTTTGCCATGGTGGCCAGGTAAATGACCTCTTCCTCCCTGGCTCTTTTCATTTTTGCGGTGCTAACCCTCGCCATGATGGAATTGGCTGCCTCGTAGGCTTTCTCCGCCTGGGAAAGCCAGGACTTTGCAGCGGAAAGATCATCAATGGCCTGTTGCTCCGCCCCGGCCTTTCGGGCCTGGTCAATGGCGGATTTGGCGGCTTCGATGACCATGAAGGGGGTTTCCTCAGCACAGACCGTCAGCGGAAACAGGATGATCATCCCCCATAATAGAATAGAAAGCATCTTCCGGCTTGGATCTTTATATTTGTCCATGGATTTGGCTCCTTTATTCTGTTATTTTTTCAAACGGTCGATCTCGGCCTTTGCCTTCAGCAGTGCTTCATCGGTTGCGGCAAGGATCTCAACATCAGCATTCAGCTCAGCAGAAGCCTTGGCCAACTCGGCATAAGCCCTGGCCAAACGCGAAGCCCGGCTGAATCCCTCCGCATCCGGTATTGACCGTGCACCGCCGGCGGTTTTCAGGAAATCCTCTGCCTGTTTGATGTATGAAGGTGCAAATTTTCCACCATCTGCCTCTCGCGCTGCCTCCAGGGCTCCCCGGGCATCAATAAATTCCTGCTCCTGGGACGGACTGATCGCATCCGCCCAAACGACGCCTGTGAAAGCCGCCACAAACAGCAGTGAGAATAACACTGCTCTCAACATAATGGATCT
>JAZDOK010000099.1:0-72511 GCA_043798715.1 bacterium | reverse complement strand
CTTCGTTCATTTTTTCTTCTCGGTTGGAATGGTTATTGATTTGGCACGATAGACCTGGAGCGGCTCGCTCTTGCCCTTCAGCTTGACCGGATCGAGCTTGTCCGCCACCAGGTATTCCCCGGCCTTGATGAAGGCGGATTCAGAAATAAGTACGGGGCTGTTCAGCTGTTTGCTCATCCCCTGCAGCCTGGCGGAGACGTTGGTGGAATCACCAATGGCCGCATACTGCTTTCGCTGGGCGCTTCCGACGATTCCGAGGGAGACATCGCCGGAACAGATTCCGACGCCTATCTCAAAGACGTGCTTTCCTTCCTTCAGCCACTTTTCCCGGAGTTCATCCAGGGTCTTCTGCATGTTGAGGGCCGCTTTTATGGCATAAGCGGCGTGGTTGTCCGTCGAGGGCTCTACCAGGCCGAAGACCACCATCTGGGCGTCGCCCTGGTAGTCGAAAATTACCCCGCCGTTTTCGGCGAAGATGTCTCCCATGGCCGCATGGTATTCGTTCAGGGTGTCCATGACAGCCACCGGGTCCATACGCTCGGACATATCCGTGTAGCCGCGGATGTCGGAGAAGAGAATCGAAAGTTCCGTCTTGGTCCCGCCGACCCTGGCCCCTCCGCTGCGGGAGGCAATCGCTTCCTCGATAATCTCGGCCGGCATGGGCGCAAATTCCTTGAGGAGATTGCTGAGGCGCTTCTTGGCGTGCTGTTCGCTCTGGTAGTGGTAGATATTGACCCCCACGAAGCAGAGGAAGACGGTGAACAAGGGAAGACTTACCGGCATGATCAGGCCTTTTGAGGCAAAGAGCCTGAAGGCGGCAAAGAAGAAGACCCCCACCAGAAGAACGGTGAAGACCGTACCCAGCCTGGGATTTAAACGCGGCAGAACGGCGCCCATGAGAAGAGCCAACCCCAGGAGAATGAGGATAGCCGGAAGCGTCCCGACGGGGACTATGAATTTCCCTTCGAGCGCTGTCAGTATGATGTTGGCGTGAATCTCCACCCCGGGCATGTCCCCGAGCGGAGTCTTCTTGATATCCTCTCCGGCCGCCGCCGTCACGCCAACCAGGACGATCTTGTCCCTGAAAAGGCCGACGAGTTGATCGTCGGGCATCTTTTGGGGATCCATCAGGTCGCAGAAAGAGACATAGTCTATGATGCGGGAGCCGGGAACCTCCTCTTCGAGCTGACTGAGTTTGTTGCGGTCCAGGAGGCTTTCGACGCCCTTGACGGCATAGTTGATGTACATGGTTCCCTCGTTGGTGGGAATCCGGCGGTCGCCCAGGAGCGTCTCATGCTTCCAGCCTGCAACTTCTTCCCTCACTTTCTCCAGGGGAATATCCAGGTACCTGGCCAGAAGCAGGATATCGAGGGAGAGGTAGGGCTTTCCCCCCACGTGCAGGATGAGTGGAGCCCTCCGGACGACCCCGTCCGGATCCTGGTGCTCATAGGTATAACCCAGGTAATTTTCCTCCCGGTTCCCGAGAGCTTTAAGGAAGAGCTCAATCGGTTTCTTGATGACCATGCGGCCTTCGGCCATGTAGCAGGCGATCGGGAGAACGAGATTGTCCATTCCCCGGAGCGCGGCGGCCATGGCCGTATCCTGTTCGCGGTTGCGGTATTCCGAGTAGATGATATCCAGCCCGATGACCTTGGGGCGGCCTTTTTGCAAGCGATTGAGCATCGAGGCCATGAAAGTCCTGGGGAAGGGCCATTGCTTGAAGCGCTTATCCGCCAGTGTTTTTTCATCGATCTTTACGATTACAAGACGCTCTCCGAATTTTTCAAAGACATGGGAGACCTGCCGGGCGTTCCGGGTGTTGAAAAAGTAGTTCTGAATCTGGTTGTCCGCGAACCTGAAGGGATCGGCCTTCCTTAAGCCGTCCAGAACAAAGAAGAGAAGTAAGACCAGGATGAAAGCAGCAAGACAAATCAGGACAGAGACGACCCTCTGCCTCCTGGTGAAGGGAGATTTTCCAAGTAAGCTCTGCTTCATGGCCCTGCTTTACCGCCGATCTCGACCCGGCGTCCCGGTACTGACACTATTTGATGATGATTGGCAGGGAGCCCGTGTTGCCGGTATTGGGATTGATGATGATCTGCCCATTGGGGGGCGGGCCGCCGTGACTCCCGGAGGAAGATCCGCCCAGGACAATGTCGTAATGGGGATGCCCGCCGCCCGGCGGCGGCCCTCCCGGATCCGGCTGCGAAAGATCGGGATCGCCGGGCGGAAGAACCGAAGGAGTTCCGCCCCCGGTTGAAACTTGAGGCGGATTCAGGAAGAACTGTCCCCCGGTCGTCACCAGGCCGGTTTGACCTGGAATAAGCGAATAAGCGCCGGTGGGAGTGTTTACATTTACGGTCCCGGAGAAAACCACGATGTAGCATCCGCCCACACCGAATTGCCGGGTCACTTTTTCCTGGTCCACCAGGAAATCCGTCCCCCGGGCCGCCAGCACGGCGTTGGGGGTGGTGACCTCGAAGCGGGATTCCTTCCCCAGGAACTTCTCTACCCGGGAGCGCAGTTTCCCGAATTCAAGTTTGAGCTTGACTATTCGAGACTGAGGAGTCATCTTGAACTCGGACATTTCCACCAGGGAATTTTCCCCGATGGTGAGGACGCTCTGGTCGGCCAGGCAGATCTTGGCCCGCGAATTGGCCGAGGTCCGGGCCTTGTCGCCGTCCTTGAGCATCCGGGATTCCCAGATGAAATTCCATGAGTCCTGCTGGGCCTTCTGGCTTTCAACAGTTCCCGTCACCCGTGCAACCAGCTTCCAGTCAGGATCCAGCCCCCAGGCGCTACGGACCAGAAAAATCGCAAAAACGAACAGTGAAACCGCCAGGAATAAAGCTCTCATCTTCAAAGCGTCCACCCCTTTCCAGAAAACCTCTCAGCCTCTTGAAAGATACGACATGGAAAAAGGGATCTCCTCCCTATTTCCCTATTTCCCGCTGCCGGCTGCGGTAAGTGGCAAGTTAAACAACAGGGACTGGAATCTCTGAAGAGAGTCTCATCTGAGGATGAGGTCTTTCGTCTGTTTTTTCACCACTTCGCCGATGATGGCGGCGTGAGAAAAGCCGGCTTTCTTAAGCTCGGAAAGCAGGTTCTCGGCGGATGCAGGGGGCGCACAGAGCAGAAGGCCGCCGGAGGTCTGGGCGTCCGCCATCAGCATCTTGAGCGAGTAGTCGCCGCCGTAAGCGAAATCGCATCGGCCTTCGGCGTCATTGATATTCCTGAAGGCGGCGCCCGGAATGCACCCCTGTTCCGCCAGTTCATAGGCGCCATTCAACAGGGGGAGTTCGGAGCTGTTGATGATAATCGATACCCCGCTCATCGCGGCAATCTTCAAGGCGTGTCCGAGAAGGCCGAAACCGGTGACATCGGTCCCACAGCGGACTTTGTAATCCCACATCAGCGGGACGGCATTTTTGTGCAGTTGCTTCATGGAATCAAGGGCCGCCCGATAATTGGCCTCTCCCGCCAGCTCCATTTTTTTTCCGGCCACGATTATTCCGGTACCAAGGGGCTTGGTGAGGATCACGATGTCGCCCGTCCGGGCCCCGTCATTTGAGACGATGCGTTCCGGATGCACCGCCCCGGTCACGGAAAGGCCGTATTTCGGAGGGAAGTCCTCGATGGTATGCCCGCCGATGAGAACCGCTCCGGCCTCGGTCACCTTTTCAAGTCCGCCTTCGAGGATCGCCCTTAGCACTTCAAGGGGAATCTGGGATGAGGGGAACATGACCAGGTTCATGGCCGTCAGGGGCGTTCCGCCCATGGCGTAAACGTCGCTCAAGGCGTTGGCGGCGGCGATCTCGCCGAACTCAAAGGCATTGGAACAGATTGGAGGGAAAAAATCCACCGTCTGGATGAGGGCCAGATCCTCGGAAAGGCGGTAAACCCCCGCGTCGTCATAAGAGTCCAACCCGACCAGGACATGGGGATCTCCGGACGCAGCCAGCCCCAGGAGAGCATGAGCCAGCTTTTCGGAAGACACCTTGGCCGAACAGCCTCCATACTCGACGGTTGTCAGAAGATCAAAATCCATACCCGCCCACCTCACTCCTCTTCATGAAAGCGCACGTCCAGGCCGCACTCGCGAAAGACGTTCTCCAAAGCCGGCCGATCCTTCTCCTCAATCTCGATGGCCATGCCGCATTCCGGGGACAGGCTCTTCGGGACCGGAACGATGCGATAGGGAATTTTCGCCTCACCGCAGGCACCTTCGCCCTTGATGACCTGGTGGGTGGATCTGAAAAGCGCGAGCACCCTGCCTTTCATCCGTCTATATCCTTCAAGGCGTCAAGAAGGCGGTTAAAGTCGCCGGGGGTGTGATAGGGAGAGACGGCGATGCGGACGGTCCCGTCGGGAAAGGTACCTAGTGTTCTATGGGCCAGCGGGGCGCAGTGGAGCCCCGAGCGGGTTTCTATCTTGTGCTCTTCGAAGAGTCGGCGGGCCACCTCGGAACTAGGGAGGCTCCGGTGGCACAGGGAAAAAAGCCGCCCCTGCCGCCATTTGTCTTCGGCCAGCAGCAGTCGGTATGTTTTCAGGCGCCGGATCTTATCTATGAGGCGGATGAAGTCTGCCTCCTGATGGCGGGCCTCCGGGCGGTCGGCCAGCGCGGCGGAAAGACCGAAAATTCCGGCGATGTTGTGGGTGCCCGCCTCGAAACGATCCGGAGAAAATTCCGGCATCTCAAAACTGTCCGACCTGCTTCCGGTGCCTCCGCAAATAAGCGGCTCCAGTTTTTCAGGACAGCGGATATAAAGCCCCCCGGTGCCGGTGGGTCCGAGAAGTCCTTTGTGGCCGGTAAAGGCGAAAAAGTCAATTCCCCATTCCTCCAGGCTGACAAGGACATTGCCTGCCGACTGCGCCCCGTCCACGAGGAGCGGGATCTCCCCGACCGCCTTCTTGATTAGCGCTACGGGCTGGATAAGGCCGTTGACGTTGCTCATGTGATTCACCACCACCAGGGCGGTCCTGGGCGTTAGAACCCGCCTTATCCCCTCGAGGTCCACCAGCCCGTCCGGCGCGTGAGGAAGCACTTCGAAGCGGCACAAACCGGCCCTTTCCAACGCTGCCAGAGGTCTCATGACGGCGTTGTGCTCCAGTGGGGAGACCAGGACATGGGCGTCTTTAAGGCCGAGGCCAAAGAGGACGGTATTTACGGCTTGCGTGGCGTTCATCGTAAATACGACCCGCGCGCTGTCCTTAACCCCGAACAAATCCGCCAGCCGGGAGCGCGCGCCTTCGACCGCGCGTGAAACTTCAAGCGCCCTTCCGTATGCGCTGCGTCCGTAGGGCCCGCCGATTTCGTCAAGATAGGCGGCCGAGGCCGCGGCGACGGAAGGAGGCTTGGGAAAAGAAGTTGCGGCGTTGTCAAAATATCCGTTGAATGTCATCAGGTTCACAAAAAGCCTAGAGGGCTATTACATGACCGGCGTCCGTCAGCGCCCGCACGATGTCGTAGGCGTTGGAAACGGAGCCGACGCGCACCTCGGCCTTCCTTCCGAAATAGTCAAGACAGGTACCGCATGACAGGATCCCGACCCCCTTATGCTCCAGATCCTTAAGCGTATCCAATACCTGAGAGCCTTCCACGGCGAGCAGAACTCCGTTATTCATGAGGATGATTTTCCCGGGGAGAGGAGAGGTCTCAAGAACCGCGGCCAGAACGCCTTTCAGGAGAAGGCGGCCCAGATCTTCAGGGCCGTCGCCGATGCGGTCGGAAGCGATGAAGACGACATGGGGTCTGACCGCAGCCGGGGAGCAGTAAGCCTCAGGGGCCGGGCGGGCCAGAGTGGCTCCTCCGGCGGTCACGATGAGAGTGAAGAGGCCATCCTCTTCCTCCATCGCCACCGGATAGCCGTTGTCTTTCAAAAACCGCTCGACATTCTGTTTAGAGGTGGGATTATCTATGAGTATCCTGAGAGTCTCTCCCGGCGCCGCCTCCGTGAGCCCCTTTTTAGTCAGGATGAGCGGTTTGGGGCAGATCTGGCCCCGCGCATCTATGATTTTATCTGTCTTCATTCCTTGTTTCCCTCTTGCTTAAAAAACTTTCAAGCGAAATGTTTTTGAAGGCCGCATTCCCAATAATTTCACGCCCCCTGTTTTTCTCCTCCCCGCAAAAGAGACCCCTTTCAGCCAGGAACCCTTCGCATTTCTCAAGGAGCGACGGATCGGGAGGAAGTGCTCCTGGCATTGGATATTTATGCCCCAGTTCCTCGTATTTTCCCGCCCCGTAAGCGTGGCAGGGAAGAAGACGGACTTTCCTGATGCCGCACCGGGCGCAGATTTCCGCCATCCCGGCCATCATCTCATCCGAGGTGTTGACGCCGGGGACGAGGGGGATGGACACGATGATCCGTCCGGGAAGCTCTTCCGCCAGCAGGTGCAGGTTCGTGAGAATCGGCTCAAGATCTCGGCCGGTCGTTTGGCGGTGAATTTCGGGATCGGGACACTTCAGGTCGAAGTAGATAAAATCAAATAGAGGCATGAAGCCCCCGACCTTTTCCCACTCGAAGAATCCGGAGGTTTCAAGGCCCACCGAGAGGCCGACATCCTTAGAGCGGAAAAGAAACTCCCCGACGAACCCGGGTTGCGCGAGCGGCTCTCCCCCGGAGAGAGTTACCCCACCTCCGGAGTTTCGGAAGAAAAGAGCGTTCGTCCGTACTTTTTTCAACAGGGCCTCCGCCGTCCACTCCTCCCCTATGATTCGGAGAGCTCTTGCGGGACATTTCCTTTCGCATTCCTTTCCCGCGCAGGTGCGGCAAAGCTCTCTCTGAAAGAGAGGAAAGCCATCTCCATCGAGGGATACTGCCCCGTTGGGACATGAGCCGAGACACTGCCCGCACTTCCGGCAGCGGCTCCTCTGATGCATCAATTCAGGGAAAGCTTCCTGCCCCTCGGGGTTTGAGCACCAGCGGCAGCGGAGGGGACAGCCCTTCAAAAAGACCGTCGTCCTGATGCCGGAGCCGTCCTGCACCGCATATTCCTGGATGTTGAAGATAATGCCTTTCATTAAAGGTCTTCCGGGAGATTTTTCAGGGCGTCCTCGATAGAAAAAATTTCAATATCCTCCTCTGGCATGGGGAAGGCTCCTCCTGCAACCTGCGCCCGCCCCTAACAGGAAATTATCGTACGGATCGCGCAGCCCGAAACCCGACGGTGTTGAGCCAGAAGCCCGGGATGTACCTGCCACGGAAGTCTACGCGAAAGTTGAAATTGACGTCGGGGACCCACGAGCCGCTGCGGAGGACGCGGTAACTACCGCTCCCGGGACCCTCCGGGTTCGACTGCGGAGGGTTGCTATAGTAATTCGCATCGTACCAGTCACTACACCACTCCCACACATTACCAGCCATGTCCAGACAACCGTAAGGAGATGCCCCACTCGAATACGACCCCACCGGCTCTGTCCCGCTTGAGTTATAATTGCATCTGCTCTGATCCCATCCATGCCCCCAGGGATACTTCCTCCCATCAGTACCGCGAGCCGCTTTCTCCCATTGCATCACATTTCCGACCTGTTCTCCGTTTTCAAGCCGCCTTGTACTCAAAAACGGGCACAACAACTTGCCGGACGTATTGGCCGGACTTGACCATTTCGTCAATCTGTTCTGCCACGGGACCATCCAGGAAGACCTCCCCGCACTGCCTGCACACGAGAGCGGGGACCCCTTCAATAACAAAGAGAGTGCCCCTCCATCGTTTGTCCAGAGCAATGTTTTTTGTTTCTAAGTCGCCTTTGCAATAAAGACACGTCTTCATTCTGATCTCCTCCTGACTTTGAGATCTATCCATTTCTCCGAATCCGGCACATAAACTGTAATCAGTATCGCCTCTTCTTCCTTAAACCCACAGACTGAATGAATCGGTATATTCCCTATCCATCCCAATACCAGGCAACTATGCCCTCTGGCATCTTCCGGATAATCTTCTATTACCTCTCCGGCTATAATAGCCTTCCTTACTTCGGCAATTTCCAGCCCTTCCTCACTCGCCTCATTGTAGGCATGAAGAGTGACTATATATTTTCGTTCTGAAAACTTCTGTCTGAGGAGCTCAAAGAATTGTACTTTCATGTATTTGTCTGCTTTTCTCCCATCTTTTCTGTATTATACCATAAATACAATGCTCTTTCTATTCTTAATCCCTGTTTGAAAAAACGAATTCACAGTCCGTGCTCGGTCCGGGCGATGATCTGATCCTGGATGCCTTTCCCCAGCTCCACGAAAAAGGCGCTGAACCCCGCCACCCGCACGATGAGGTCGCGGTAGTTCTCCGGGTGCTCCTGGGCGTCCTTCAGCATCGTGCTGTCCACGATGTTGAACTGGATCTGAAAACCGGGATGATCAAAGTAGGTCTTGATAAGACAGAGGAGTTTTCTCGATCCCTCCAGGCCCTGAACCGCCGAGGGATGGAGCTTCATGTTGTGGAGGCCGCCCCGGATGCGGGTGTGATCTATCTTGCCGGCGGAGAGGAGCACCGAGAGCGGCCCGTTCACATCCGTCCCCGGAGCCGGAGAGGTGACTCCGTCGCAGAGGGATTCCCCCGCCAGGCGCCCATCGGGCGTCGCCCCGCAGACCTTCCCGAAGGGCGCGTGGGTACTGATGGCCAGCATGGAGGGATCGTAGGGGACCCCCAGGTAGTTTATCTGTTCTCCAACGAAATCGCAGTAGACGTTGAAAACCTCCTCGTAGATCCTATCCACGAAGTCGTCGTTGTTCCCCCACTTGGGCGCCTCCACAACCTCCCGGTGCAGGGCCTCATGGCCTTCCCAATTCTTGCGGCAGGCCTCGCACAGATCTTTCATGGTGCAGATCTTCTCCTCATCCACCAGCTTCTTAACCGCCGCCAGGGCGTTGGCCACGTTCACCATCCCCGTGCTGAGGGTGGTCGGGGTGCCGTTTAAAACGGCCCCTCCGTCGTCGAGAGAGAGCCCTCGCTCCACGCAGTCCCTGACCAGTACCGACGAATAGACAAGATTGCAGGTCTGGCGGTGGGCCGCCATCACATAGTTCCAGTACTGCTGCCAGTTGCGGATGGCATTCTTGAGATGAAAAAGATAGGCGGCCATAAGTTCGGCATAATCCCCGGGTGGCGCGGTTTGGTCAAAGGCGATCCCTGTCCTCGGATCCACTCCGCCGAAGAGGGCCAGTTCAAAGAGCTTCATGTGGTTGATGAAGCCCGCCTGCACGATGCCATAGCTCATCCCTTCCAGAGTGGGCTCGGTGCAGCCGCCCATGGCGGCATACTTTCTAATGGTAGAGAGGGGAAGGCCGCTTTTCTCCAGCTCGTGCTGGAGGTAAACCTTGAGGTTGAACCAGGCGGGAAAACCGCACCCCGTCTTCACGCACTCGATCGCCTTGAGAAGGAACTCCTCCGAGAGGCTGTCGTCGTACCAGATGGAGAGGGTGGGCTGGATGGTGCGGCAGTTGATCGCCGACTGCAGGACGAGGAGGGAGAGGGGGTTGTCGGCCCGGTGGCCGTGCTCATCCACTCCGCCCAGGATCATGTTCTGGTAGAGGTTGCCTGAGCCCAGGCCTTCCCATGAAAATGAGGCCACGTACTCTATTTCGGTCATTTTGACGCGCAAGGCTTCGAGCCACTCGAGGGCCTCCGCCGCTGTGATCAGTCCGGCGTCCACATCTTTTTTGTAGTATGGATACATATAGCGATCAAAGCGGCCCGGGCTGTACCCGAGCTGGGCGCCCTCTATGTGTCCGGCCAGGTAAATAAGCCAGAAAGCCTGCATCGCCTCCCTGAAATCTTCCGGAGGCCTGGCCGGAACGCGCTCGCAGCGCCCGGCAATCGCAAGGAGTTCCTCCCGGCGAAGCGGGTCATTCTCGGACTCGGCCATCTCCCGGGCCTTCCGGCCGTAGTTCCGCGCCCAGCGGATCGTGCCCTCAAGCACCCGGATACCGGCCCGCCAGAAATACACTTTTTCCGCCGAGCGATAATCGGTGACCGGAAACTTATGGATTTTTTCCCTCATCTCTTCGATGATGCGATTAAATCCCCGGCCCAGGGCCGTCTCAAAATCAAGGACATAGCGGCCCTCGGGGGCGGTATCGTGGGGCGCGGTATAGAGCACGGCTTTCCAGCCGTTTTCAATATAACCGGCTTTATCGAAAGCGTTTTTCCAGAGGTCGTCTCCGACGTCCTGCAGGCACTTCCCCTGCCAGTACAGGGCGGTCTCCCGGAGGCTCTCCTTATCATCCCGCGAGAGAAGAAACTTGTGGGCGAAAAATTCATAGTCACCATTCCCGGCCATCTCCCGCGCCCGGGCGATTCCGCCCCCGGTGCCCACCTCCGTCACTTGGTCCTGGGCCTCGTGTTCTTCCTTATTGAATTCCCTTAGGATATAGCTGGAGGCATAGTGGCAGTAGGGGATGGCCCCGCGCACAAAGCGGGTCTTGCTTCCGACAAACATCTCCGCCTCCCGGATGACGGGCGTCAGGCGTTCGAGAGCGGAGGCGTGGCACTCGGCCCTTCGCTCCAGGACATTCATCCCGTCCGTCCTACGGTGGGCCTCGGTGTATAACTTAATGTACTCCGTATCGATGATTAGCGGCTCGGTAAGATAACGCTCCCGCATTATCCTGACGCGCTCGGTAGAGGGAGAACCTCCCCGTGAGACCAAATCGCTGCTCTGCCTCTTCATTCCCATGCTCCTCTCCTTGATAAATTTCACAAAATACATTCCTTCATTTTGCCGGCGAATTGTGCGCAGGTGAGCAATTGAGTGTTTTCCTGAAGAAATCCGATGACCCTCTTTATTATTTCCAGGGAAACCTGTTTGTTGCGATACAGGTAAAAAGGGAGGCCTTTTTCCTTCGGCAGAGATTTAACGCCGTCCCGTGCGTGAAAATTGATGTTAAGCGGAAGGCCCTTTTTGAGCAGCAGAAGGCAATTAATTTTAAACCACTCATACCCAAGGTTTATTATCGTGGTCCCATTGACGGGAATTCTGAAAAGCGCGGAAGACGAAATTGGAAGTTCCAGAATCGGTGAAACCGAATGGCGAGGTTGCCGGGATGAGTGGAGAAACATGCGATAAAACAAGAAATACGGGAGAATTGAGGAATCGTATAGATAGCCGATGTCGGAGAGAATCTTCAAAGTTACTTCATCAATCTGGTAACCCGGGGCCCTGAAACCAACAGGTTTGGCCAGGGATTCCGAAACAACCCGGTCGGCCTCCATGATCTCTTTTTTCTTCTCTTCTTCGGACATAGAGCCGAAGTAGGGGTGGTGGGAAAAAGTGTGATTGGCGGCCTCATGCCCGTTATCCACAATCCTCCGGTGCTCCCCGGGATAGAGGAGCACTTCACGGCCCGTTAAAAAAAATGTGGATTTTACTCCCTGCCGGGCGAGCAGATCGAGGATATTGGGCAAACCCTCCTGGATGACAAAATCACCAACCACGTCTTTTTTTAGGCCATGGGCCTCCATGGTCGTCTTCCAGGAATCCACGTCAAAACTTAGAATGCTGTAATTCTTCATCGGTTCAGCAAATACCGGAACCCGGCCTTCACCAGCCCCAGCGGGGAAGTTTTGCGCCAAACTCTTAGCATTGGGGAAGGACGGAGGTAAAACTCAGCATAAGCAGCCAGTATCCTGGCCCGCAGTTGAAAAGCATTCATGTCCTTTGTCCGAATGACGCATGAAGAATATTCGTAATTAGACCACTTGCGGTCCACGATCATCCCTTCGGAGTTCAGTATCTCGAATAATTCCGTGCCGGGATAGGGCACGGCGGGAAAAAAGTCGGCAAAATCCGGGTCCAGTTTCCTGGCGAAGCGGACGGTTTCATTTATTGTTTTCCTGGTTTCGCCCGGAAGGCCGAAAACAAAAAAACCGAAGACTTCGATTCCGGCTTTGCGGCACATTTCCGCGGCCCGGCGCGAGTGCTCGATCGTAATGCCCTTACGGCTCCTGTCAAGAATCTCCTGTGAAGCGGATTCATAACCAAGGCCCATCGTCTCGCAGCCGGCAGATCGCATCAACCCCAGCATCTCGTCGTCCAGGCAGTCCACCCGGCTGTTGGTCCACCATGAAATCCCCAGCTTGCGCCTTGTGATTTCCTGGCACAGGTTAAGGACGAAAGACCGGTCCAGGGTGAAGGTGTCCGCAAAAAAGTAGATGTCATTGATGCCGAAACGTTTTTGAACTTCCTGGATCTCCCCGATTACGCTCGAAACGCTCCGCTGGCGGAGGGCGTGCCCATAAATCTGCCTGGAAACGCAGAAAATGCACTGATTCGGGCAACCCCTGGAAGTCTGGATCATCGTAAAGGGGCGGCCGCTTACCACGTGCCTGTATTCCTCATTGGGAAGCAGGTCGCGCGCCGGGAAAGGAAGGGAATCCAGGTCCTTGATAAAAGGACGGGGAGGGTTGCGCATCAGGGTCTCGTTTTTAATAAAGGATATTCCCTGAACTTCCTTAAGTCCCGGTGAGCCGAGATTCCTGGCCACTTCAAGGCAGGTATGAGCCGGCTCTCCCCTGACCACTATATCCAGGCCGCCCTTAAGCAGCTCCTCATCGCAGGCGGTGGCATGGGGGCCCAGGGCGGCCATCGGAACTTTCAACCAGGACTTTATTTCGCCGATTATTTCAAGGTCCTCGTCAGCCGAGGGCGTGCTTGTGCTCATGATTACCAGGTCCGGCTTAAACAACTGACAGTTACTTCTCAAACCGTCCGGATTCATCTTAAGAGCGGCGCAGTCCAGAAGCTGAACTTTAAAACCGTTATCCCTGAGAAGAGAGGCGGCATAGGCCAGCGAAAGAGGCGGAAGAAAGGTTGCGCGGGTGTTTTTTTTCTGCTGGCAGCGGCCTTCCCGTATATAGTTTGAAGGCAGATTCAAGAACAGTACGTTCACGAAAACCTCAGCTTGATAAGCAGCCTGATGAAGGAAGTTACTTCAACTGCGAGCCTGAATTTGGATTCCCCATGAGCCCGCGGCTTTTCAATAATCGGAACTTCACTGACCCGGGCTCCGTTTTTTACAGCCTGCCATAGAATTTCGACCTGAAAACTTGCCATGGGCGTATCGGTAATGGAAGCGCCTTTCAGACACTCTTTTTTGTAAGCCCGGTATCCGCAGGTAACATCCCGGATATCAAGCCTGAGAATACTTGAAGCCAGTGCATTGACCATCCGGCTCCCAAAAATCCGGTAAGCGGGGAAACCCTCGATCCGGCCTCCTTTAACATGGCGGGAGGCGATGACCAGATCGCTGGCATCCAGGTTTTTTAACAGTGCGGGGATATATGATGGATCCATGCTCTGATCGGCATCGATGGTGATGAGGATCTCCTCCCTGACCTCGGAAAACGCCAGGCTCAATGCCCGGGCCAGGCCCCTGTTTTCCGGCTGATGAAGCACTCGAATCCTTTCGTGTTTTAAGGCCAGCTCATCGGCCAGTTCCCCCGTGCCATCGGTGGAACCGTCATTTACGACAAGAATTCTGCCGGGCAGGTTGAATTCATCGAATATTCCCAGAATTGAATCGACCAGGGGACCGAGGTTTCCCTTCTCGTTGAAGCAGGGAACGATCACGCAGAAAGGCATCTTCACCCAGGCGCGACCTGATTTTTCCTCCATTGGGCATCACTCCAATTCCCCGTGTTTACGCCGCCTACAGGGCGTATCAGAGCCATTCCCCCTTATTTCCCCTCTATCTCCTCCACCAGCGGACGGGCGTCGAATATCTTGTTGAGCGCCTCCAGGATGGCACCCGCGTGAACCGATACCGCCCGGTTGGCCACCATGTCATAAGCGAAGCGTCCGGCCAGGCTCTCGATGTTCCCGTCGAAAACCAGCCCCACCAGCTCCAGATCCCGGTTGATGACTGGGGAACCTGAATTGCCGCCTATTATATCGCAGGTGGAGACAAAATCCAGAGGAGTTTCCAGGGCAAGCGACTTCTCTTTCTCCACGAAACGGAGCGGCAGCGACCAATCCCCCTTCCGGCCGAACCCCTGGTATCGGTCGTAGAGGCCGTAGAAGGTCGTCCAGGGCGGAGCCATGGTGCCGTTCATTGGGTATCCCATTACCTTTCCATAAGTCAGCCGCAGGGTAAAAGTGGCATCGGGATAGGTGGATTTTCCGTAGATCTTAAAACGCGCCTGGGCGATTTTTTCTGAGGCCGGGGTCACCACGCTGTCGATCGTCTTTTCTTTCCACTCAATCATCGCCCGAAGGGAAGGCTCCATTTCAACGGCCAGACGGATTAAAGGATCTGTGGATTTCGAAACAGCCTCTGCTCCCCCCTCCAGGAGGGCTTTGCGTGAGGAAAGATCATAGAGTTTGGTGTCCTGGATGAGCTCCCGGGCCCTCTCTTCCGGGGATTTCCCCCCCAGCATTGTTTTGATAAAGCCGTCGTTCCCTCCCAGTTTTTCGGACGCCAGCTTCATCCAGTCGGCCAGCATCAGCTCCTCGAGATCCAGATAGAAGGGTGCCGGGGAGAGGAGGCGGTATTTGAGTGTATCGAGCTGCGCCTCGTGGAAACCGTTAAGGCGTTCCCCATCTGGCTTTGAAATTTCCTTGGAATAAAAAACGATGGCTGTGGCGATATCCGGAAGCCGATACCCGCGGAACGATCGGTATTTCAAATCATTGAACTTTTTTCGCAGGGTTAGCATCACCCGCGAGATGGCCCCCCAGGAATCGGCGACATCTTTTTTCAAAACGGAATTTTTATTCACAAGCTCCCTCAGATTTTTTTCGCGAGCCGTAAACTCCTTTGACAGCCGGGGATTTTTCAGTCCCTGATATTCACCCGAAAGGGCCTTGAATGAATTTTGAAGGCCGAACATCAAGGTGGCGGCCCGGCGCCTCTCCTCCGGCCCTTTTTCCGAGTAGCCGGAAAGAAGAGCGATTTTTCTATACAGATTCTCCAGATAGGAGGGATAGTTTATATCCCTTTCAAAAAAAAGCTGAGAGCAGGTGAAGAGGCGGCTGGTGGAACCCGGATGCCCGGTGATGAAGACCAGTTCACCGTCTCCGGCCCCCGCGGGTTGAAGCTTGAAATAGTTTTCGACCGAAAGCGGCCTGCCGTCTTCATACACCCGAAAGAGGGCGAAGTCAAGGTCGTGGCGGGGGTAGGTGAAGTTATCGGAGTCGCCTCCGAAAAAGGCGATCTGTTTTTCCGGCGCAAAGACCAGCCGGACATCCCGGTATTTCTTATAGCTGTAGAGCCAGTACTCACCACCCTTGTAGAGGGGGACCACCTCCGGGAGGAGACCTGTTCTGTCCAGGCTCTCCTTCTCGATGGCGGCGATCTCCTTCTTGCGGGCTTTAAGAGCCGTCTCTCCCGCAAGGCCGGAAACGGATTTCATTACCCGCTCTGTTACATTTTCCATGGAGGCAAGCACATTCAGCTCTATGTCGGGACACTTGATCTCCTCGGCCTTAGTCCCGGCATAAAAGCCGTCTTTGACATAGTCCTTCTCCTGAGTGGACATCTTCTGGAGTTGACCCACGGCGACGTGGTGATTGGTAAGAACCAGGCCGCCGGGACTGATAAAAGATCCGGAGCCGCCGTCCCCGATGCGGACGCTCGCCAGCCGCACGTGTTCGATCCACCGGGGAGAGGGTACGAAACCATAGCTCTGCTCCAGTTGCTTCAACGGCAGGTTGTCCAGGGTCCACATCCCTTCCTCGGCGGAAGCGATTTTCCAATTCAGAACCAGCGCCAGAACAACCGCAATAAACATGATAAATTTTTTCACATTCAAAAACCTCCTGTTATTCTCGCGGCTATTATTCCCCATTCAGGCAGGGATCGCCTCTATTTTGTATAATAGATGAACTCGTTTGGAATCACTCTGACGACGAGCGATAAAAATATTGCGCTGGATTATTTTTCTATATGCTTCGATCCGCTTTCTGCAGGGTCTGCTCTATTTCTTTCTCGCGCTCATACTGAACGAGAGAGGTTTTTCGGGAATTGAGATCGGCATCCTTCTCTCCCTTTACACCCTGACGCCCATCCTCCTGTCTCTTCCCTCCGGAGTCCTGAATGATCGCATTCCATCGCGCTTCCTCCTCGGTCTATCCCTTCTCGGAAGCGCCCTCTTTTATTTTTGCTTTGCAGAGGCGAGCCCCTTCCCTGTTCTCCTCCTGCTTTTCCTCCTGGGAGGGGCCTCGGCCAACCTGGCCAACATCTCCGTGCAATCCCTGGCCCTCAAGGTGGTGGGGGAGAGGCACCGCTCCTTCCGTCTCGGTTTTTATTCAGGCGGTGGCAATTTCGGGATGGCTCTTGGCATCATGGCGGGCGGGCTCATTCTGAAGTACGCTTCGACAGGTTATCTTCTGCATTTTGCGGCCCTGGCCCACCTGGCCCTGGCCGTTTCCTCATTATATCTCAGGGATGCCGCCACCATCCGCATCCATCTCCCGGATTACCTCTCAGTCCTCCGCGAAAAGGGTGTTCTTTCCTTCTGCCTGGTCTATGCCGTCTTTGCCTTTCACTGGGGGGCTGAAACAAGCTCTTACAGCCTTTTTCTGAGAGACTTTTTCCACCTGTCAAAGGAAATCAGCGCATTCTACATGGGAATCCCCATTTTCTGCCTGGGAGCGGCCTCCATTCTGACGGGGCGGCGCCTCGACAAAAACACAGCTCTCATAGATCGTATGACCATCCTGGCCTTCACCCTGTCTGGATTGGGGCAGATCCTTATGGTCCTCCATCCTCTTTCCCTCTCGCTCTTCATGCGAATCCTGCACGAAACAGGAGACGGAATTGCCGCCACGCTCCTTCTCATAGGCATGGCGGCCCGCTTCGACGTAGAGCGCATCGGAGGCCTGTCATCCCTGGTGACTCTCTTTAACATCCTTTCCCAGAGCCTGGGCGCGCTCGTTTTCAGCCAGGTGGGAGAGCATTTCGGCTACCAGGTCTCCATGGTGGCGGGAGGATTTTCGGCGCTCCTGCCCATCTTTTTATACCTGGCCGCCAAACCGCAAAGAGACGCCCGGAGCTATCCCGGCCACTTCTCCTGAAGAACGATCTCCTTCATCGCTTTCCGATCCTTCACCGGTTGAAAACCCTCCGGATCCTTTGGGTAGCCCAGAGGAGTGAGCGCCACCACCTGAACTTCCTCCGGCACTCCCAGAATATTTTTTACTTCCCCGTTGTCGAAGGCGCCGATCCAGCAGGTGCCCAGACCTTCGCGGCGGGCCGCCAGGAGCAGGTGATCAAAGGCGATGGAGACATCCAGCAGTACGCTGAACTTCCCCATGTACATTCCGCGGTTGGATGTGATCGGAAGACTCAATGCCGCAATGACGACGGGGGCTTCCGCCAATAACTTCTGGTTCTGGCAGGCCGGAACGAGCCTCTCGCGGGTCTCCCGGCTTTTGATGACGATAAACTTCCACGGCTGGCGGTTGCTCCCGCTGGGGGCGACTCGGGCGGCCTCCAGGACCCGCTCCAGCACCGCCTCGTCAACGGGATCTGGCTTGAAGCTCCGTATTGATCGCCTCGTTCTCAGAACATCATAAAATTCCATTTCTTTCCTCCCGCCCAAAACTTTTTTTTTCGCGGCAATAAATCCCTTCAGTATCGAGAAGTACTATTGGGAGGACGGGCGCTCATTTTTATTCTTATTTTCCTCCCGAATTTAACTTTGGCCCATCCCCGGGATCTTTCAATATTTTGAATTCAAATAAAATTCGGGAAATTCTTCTCTTTTGATCGTTTATCTTGAGAATTCTCTTTTTGAGCCACCTGATGGGAAAAACTCAGCGTTATACTTATTATTATCCTCGATATTTCACAAACAGGTGGCTGCACCCCGCCCCGGTCGGACCTCGATCAGAAGGTTATTATCTGAGTCTTCGTATCGGCCTTGGCGGCAATGGTGGTGAGACCAACCAGTTTTGCTTCGGCAATCAGGGATTCGGAAAGCTGTTTCTGATCGGATGAACAATAGTACTCACTGCAGGGAGCGCATACCAGAATTTCGCCGCCGAATTCAACGAACTGGTCCTTATAATTTTTCAAAGGTTCGAATCCATTGACTTCTACCCCCTTCATGGCGCCATGCATGGCCCAGACGGTGCCATCCATGGTCAGATAAAGAGAGACTTTTTTCCCCAGAGAAAGAGCCGCGCACCCCCATGAAAATGCGAGTGTCGCCCGGGTTCCCCTGTCCTGCTTACCGGTAGTCAAAACAATCATCAAACTTGAATCTTCACTCATGATTTCGCTCCTTTCCGTGTCGGCAACGGTGCCTTTAGATAAACAACGAGACTTTGCTCCGCATCGCATATGAGAGGAAGGTGGCGACGCCGCACCTTTCCAGTTTTTCTCCATCCACCAGTTCCTGGCAATTCAGTCCAAAAAGCTCAAAAGAAGTATCACAGAGGTAGAAATGGGCGCCAAGTTCCCTAGCTTGCGCCAGAAGATCGTCCAGATTATCCACCCCTTTTTCTTTCATGAGCTTCTGCAACATCGCCTTCCCCATTCCGCCGAAGTTCATCTTTGAAAGAGGAACGTTTTTCGCACCGCACGGCAACATCCGCCCCAAAAGTTTTTGGGTGAAAGATTTGCCGGCAGGCTTAAAATGTCCGGCTTTACGCAGCGCGCAAACAGCCCAGAAGGTGAAAAACATGTGAACTTCGCATCCCATTGATAGAGCGCCATTGGCGATGGAAAAGGCGGCGAATAAACGATCCCATTCCCCGCTGAAACATACGATACTGACGCTTTTTTTCTCGCGCTGCGCTTCAAGTTCACTCTTCAGAAGAGAGACCTGATTCTCCAGGTTGTGAAGACGCTCAGCATAATTTCCGACCTCGACTTTTGCAGGTTGAGGAACGGCTGATGAATCCACGACTTCACTCTCCAATCCGAATAACGGCCGTATAGATATTTTCTTCTTTGAGGAGGCTCACCAAAGCGTTGCCGGTGGTTTCACACCAGGCATGCACGTCGCTTTCGAAAGCGAGATCGTCAGCCTTGATGGTAATCATGTCGCCCTTCTCTGATCTTCTGAAAACTTTGGCGATTTCCACAATGGGACGGGGGCATTTCTTTCCTATGGCGTCAATCTCAATGGTCTTTGACATGTGCATCCTCTCGCTTAGACAATTTTCGGCTGAAAAACAGAATAAACTTATAGATTCTGCCTGCGGGGAACAAAACCTGCTCTCAGCTGATTTCTATTTTTCCGGTTCCGATCGGGCCGGCAGCAAAAACCAAAAAGTACTCCCATCTCCCACCACGCTTTCAAGGCCGATTCGACCGCCATGAGCTTCGACCGCCAGCTTGCAAAAGGTCAAACCCAGGCCGGATGAGAACATTTTTCTTTCCTGACGCATCTGCACCTGTCCAAACTTTTCGAAAATCTTCTCATGGTATTCGGAAGGGATTCCGGGACCCGTATCGGCTACCGCAACTTTGACGCCGTCATCGTTCGTCTCAACCGTGATTTGTATCTCACCATCCGGCGGAGTGAAATGAACCGCGTTGGCCACGAGGTTGGTGACCACCCGACGAATGACATCGGAATCACCGTATGCTATGGAGGATGTGAGGGGTTTGACATAGCGTATATTGCCGCTTTTCGCCAGCGAACCCAACATGGAAACTGCTTTCTCCACTAAATCACCTATATCGCAGTACTGCATATGCAACGGCATTTTGCCTGCTTCCAACCGGCTGACATCCAGCAGTGAATTGATCATGTCGAGAAGAACCGAAGAGGACTCAATAGCCTGATCTATGATTTCCGCCGCCGTCTCGTCGAGTTGCCCTTCGAGGAGTATTTTTAAGGTGTAAATACTTCCCGAAATACCAGTCAGGGGATTCCGCATGTCATGGACGATCATATGCGTAAGATTGTCCCGCATCGCTTCCACTTCCTGAAGTTGAGCGTACTGTTCTTCCAGCTTGGCTTTTGCCATCAATAATTCTTCCTGGCTGATCTCGAGCTTGGCCACTAATTCTGCCGCATAGGCATTGGCCTGGGAAAGCGCATGATTGAGTTTTTGGATTTTCTCGTCCCTGAGTTCGATCTCAGCCATCAGCTCGGCCGCATGAGCATTGGCCCGGGCCAGTTGCCTGTTTGTATCCTTGAGCGCCCGGTTATTTTCTTCAAGATCAGCCAGTAATTCCGCCGCTTCAGCGTTTGCCATTGCCAGGCTCTTATTAAGCTGGCTCAATTCGTTCCGCTGACCTATCACAGCAGCCATGATATGCTCCGGGTTGAGCCTGCTTGCCGCCAGTTTTTTATTTTCTTCCGAAGAACCTCTTAACAGGACATTCATTTCCGCGATAAGTTCTTCGAGGGTGGTTTGCTTGCCTCCGGGTTTATCTTCGTTCAACGTTTTCTCTCCTGCCTTAATCTGTCCGGTTTAGACACGATCTCACGACGGATCTCTTCGGCATCCGGTTCTCTTGAGTTTCTTCTCTTCTTGAAATATTTCTTCTCGAAGAATAAAAACTCCTTCAGCGAGAGCCGTTTATCAACCAATTACAGTCCCGTGCCGGCAAAGGAATCCCGGCTTTTATCAAGAATTTTTAAGATGCCCCAATCGAAGGAGGATTTGCCAGTATGAGAAAATATCCGGCAATAAAGCCCTGTCAATCCCTCCGGTTTCTTCTCCTGTGCCTGGGGTGGATTTCAATCGCCGCAGCCGGTTGTGCCAGAATCAACATCATCTCGCCGGCGCCCCCGCTACGGTTTACCCCGAAGAACCCGCTTCCTCAGGCGAACAACCTCAATAAAATCCGGGCGCTTTCCCCTTCATCAATCTTCGCCGTCGGCGATGATGGGGCTGTCGTCATTTATGACGGCGCCACCTGGAGCACGCTGCCGGCCGGAACCAGGCGGGATCTCAACGCCGTGTGGGCGAACGGGCCGAATGACGCATTTGCCGTGGGAGAAAGCGGTACGATTCTTCATTACGACGGGAGCTCCTGGAGAGAGCAGACCTCAGGAACCGCGGAATGGCTCTCCGGGGTGTGGGGAACTTCCGGAAGCGACATCTTCGCCGTAGGAGACGGGGGCACGATCCTCCACTACGATGGGGCCTCATGGAATGCCATGTCCGGCACTTCGGAAAACCTTTCTAATATCTGGGGCTCATCTTCAAATAATGTATTCGCCGTAGGCGACAACGGAACGATTATACATTATGACGGCACCGCCTGGACTGCGATGGAAAGCGGAATCAGCGAGGCACTGGCCGCCGTATGGGGATCTTCAGAAAACGACGTCTTTGCAGCCGGAGACCGTGGAACCATCGTTCATTATGACGGATTTGCCTGGACGGCCATGCCAAGCGGAACGGGAGACTGGCTCTCCGCAGTCGAAGGCACCTCCGGTACAGATGTCTTCGCCGCGGGGGACGAAGGAACGCTTCTTCACTACGATGGCGCTTCATGGCAGGACATCTCTTCCGGGACCGGAGAAGCCCTGAACGGACTTGCCGTCCTTCCCTCCGGCGAGTCTTATGCCGTCGGGGACGGAGGCACCATACTACGCCGCGAGTGTGCCTCATGGAGCAGTATGAGCGGCACCACCGAATGGCTCTATGGTGTCTGGGGCGCTTCTTCTTCAAATATCTTCGCCGCAGGCGACAACGGGACGATTCTGCACTTCGACGGCGCCTCCTGGCAGACAGCGGACGGCGGAACGGAGGAGCACCTTTTCGGCCTCTGGGGGACTTCTTCCTCAAATATTTTTGCCGTCGGCTCAAGCGGCACAATTGTGCGCTATGACGGCAGTTTCTGGCAAACAATGACAAGCGGCACCGATAACTCACTCAACAGCGTCTGGGGAAGCTCCTCAGGCAACGTATTTTCCGTGGGCGATAACGGTACGATTCTCCATTTCAACGGCACCGCCTGGCATGCCATGTCTTCAGGCACTCCCTTTCAACTGAACGCCGTGTGGGGATCTTCCGAAAAAAACATTTTTGCTGTCGGCGAGAACGGAATCATCATCCACTATGACGGTCAATCCTGGATTACGGCCGGCTTTGCTACCGTCTGGCTCTCCGGCATCTGGGGCACCTCGCCCTCCGACGTCTTTGCGGTGGGTGACGGAGGCACCATCCTCCACTACGACGGGCGGTCCTGGGCGCTGATGAGCAGCGGCATCGAGGAGTGGCTCATCAGCGTATGGGGGAACAACTCCTCGGATGTCTATGCGGCGGGCGACAATGGAATTCTTCTGCATTATGACGGACGCGTCTGGGAAAACAGCTCTCCCGGTTTTCAAAACCAGTTTAACGCCGTGTGGGGCGCCTCTGCCGGGGAGGTCTTCCTCGTCGGAAGCCGGGGCCTGATCCTTGGTTCTTCAAAGTAGAAACGGGAGGTCGAGCAGATGACGAAGATGAAAACTATCAGCATCGCCACCGCGTTATTCATTTCAATTTTTCTTTTCGCCGAATATGGAAAGGCCGGAGGCACTTCAGGCCGGGCCCCGACTCATCATCCAAAATCCGCTGCCTCGGCGCAGACGGGCGGCTACTTTCTGGCCCTGGAGCTCCCCGGCGACACCAAGAGAAGCATCCTGGACAGGCAGATCGAGATCTACAACTACCTTTCCAGCGTCCATAAACTTGCTTACACCGACTTTGACGACAGCGACCATCCCTATGAGAACCTTCATTCCACCCTCGTGGAGCTCACAACAAAAGAGGACCCGAGAAAAGATTCGAACTTCAATAAAGCCATGGCTAAAATCGTTCAGAAGGCCGTGTCCTTCAGCCTGAAAAATGCAGTCGGCAAAGCCACCCTTCACGCTCAGGGAGCTGCGGGAAAGGACATCGGCTACATCGTATTCAACCTGGGCAAATCTTCAGAGGCGACCAAATTCGTCAAATTAATCAGGAATGTCTTCGATGAATACTGTGTCGGTTATAAGAGCGAACGAAAGGACTTCCTGGACATCGGCCACATCAGCGTCGCCAAGTATAACGGCGAAAAGGGGCCCAAGAAATACATGGAAGACCGCTTCGGGAAAGACGGCGACCACGAGATTGAGCCCCCCGACTGCGGGGGCTTCCGGGTGAACAGCTTCGTGATCAAGCGCTCAAACTATCCGAACAAACCCAGAAGATACGATAACGTGGGCGATCCCTGCGTGTTTTAACAGCCCTGGCGGGGCCCGACATCCTTGAGAAGCTTCTTATATGGCTCCAGCATCTTCTCGAAGGCCCCCTGAAAGAACTTCCTGCGAATTGCGGGGATGGAAGTAAGGTTCCAGAGCAGGATGCTGGTCAGTCTCTCGCCCAGATTATTCTGGGGATAATCATATAAACCGTGCTTCCGGTAGAAACGGTCGTCAGCCCGGAACAGATAACTCCCTCTGTAGATGAGATCCCGGAAGAGCAGGTGCCCGCCAACGCCGAAAAATGACGGCTGCCGGCGTATTTTCCTTTCGACAGCCAACAGGATTTCCCGCCCCATGTTTTCAAGAAGACCGGTGATTTCCCCCGAAGCGGGGTACTCGTCAGTCACGATTCCAACGAGTGACATCGGACAGTTTTCCATGAGAGACTCTATCATCTGGCGCAGGTCCGGAATCTGCCGCAGCGGTCCGGAGATAATCCAGGCCGCCTGTTTCCCCATGAGCGGAGGGGCGTGACCCAGGTAGAAAGAGCGATCCCAGAACATCTTCATGCGGGAGGAAAAAAAACGATCTCTGATTCCGGCGGCATATACTATGGCATCGGCCTTCATCAGCTTCTCGCGGTAGATGCTCCCGACGTCGTCGTCATAGACGCAGACGTTGTCTATCCCGCACTGATAACAGCTCAGGCAGCCGCCTTTCATCAGGATCCGGTTCAGGTTGACCACCTCAACCGGATTCGGGAGGGAGGCCATGAACGAATCCGTCATCCGCTTAAGGTTAACGTCGTCCCCGGCGGCATCGGTCACCAGCACGACTTTCCACTTCCCGCTTTTGGCGGAAGGAGCGACCTCACCTGGTTGATATTCCGGAATGCCGGCCTTTAACGGCTCAAATACTTTTTCCAGCGGCTGTTTTTCCACAGCCGTACGGAAAAATCGTTCGGCAAAGTTATCCAGATTTTCGCGGCTCTCAGGCCTCAGGAGATCCTGCATCTCGGCCGAGAAACCCTTAAGGTACTGCATCCCCAGATCTTCGCTGACGGAGTGGACGTAGTTGTGGGCGACGTGATCGAAGAAGTGGCCCGAAGTCGTAACGGCGCTGGCGTACTTGCCCTGGAAAACCTCTTTCTTCCCATGCTCGAAAACAAGCTCGATAAAACGTTTCAGGGGGGAGGGAACGCACAGGTAGAAAACGGGAAAGCACCAGAGCACGGCGTCGGAACGGCGCACCGCCTCCAGGATGGACTGAAAGAGCTCCTCATCGTTTTCAATCTTCCGGATGTCCCGCCCGGCATGGAAAACGGTGTATTCATGGGCCGGGAACCTCTTCTTGATGTATTCCAGATACCGGAGTGTGACGCTATGTTCACCCTTGGGACTCCCTGAAATAACTGTGACTTTCACGACTTTCCCTCCCTGAACGTTTGATAAGTCAATGCCTGTTCCTCTTGCCGCTGATAGCTTTTTCTCAAGCAGTTCGCCTTTTCCCTTCTCTCCTGATATTTTCTGCTTCCGAACTGATTCAGGGAAGGGAATTCGGCCCCTCCCTTTGCCGGCGGCCCGGCGCTCCCTGGCACCTGCCGCACCGGCAGGCATGGGGTATACCACGGGCCGAAGGATAAGTCAGATTCTCACAGAATAATTCAGAAGTAACTTATCGTTTGGACCAGTTTCCCTCAAGGAGGCGCAGCTTGAGGCAAAAGATTATTCTACCCGGTTTTCTTGTTGTCATCGCATTTTTATTGACTTCCTGGGGGGGCGGGGGGGGCGGTTCGGCAGGGCCGGCTCCGCTCACGACCCAGGCTCCGGCACCCGTTCCGGGGGCGGGACTTGTCAATTTAAACTTTGTCAACGGCGTTTCAAGTAACAGCATCGATGGTTTCTCCCCGCAAACAAAGGTTTACATGGTTATATACGCCAGGGATTTCTCGCTCTCGCGGCCTTCTTTCAGCTATTCCGCCAGCCTCTCATCTAAATTAAAGACTTCTGCAGTCAAGCCCTCTGAAAAGAATGTACCGGTTCATTCCGGCCAGGGCCGTTCTTTTATCTGCGGGACACCATTAGCGACAAAGCTTTTTTCCGCTCAATCCACAGATATTTCGTCATATAAAGCGGTGCAAAGCAAAGACGCCGAGGGAGAATCCCGTGCTTTTTATTTGAATTCATTCATGGGGGAACAGGTGAGAGCCACCTGCCGCAAGGTCGGAGCCTATTGCTGTGTCTATGTGCAGGATTCCGAGTGGGGGAAAGGAGCCATGACTCAGAGCTCTGTTGATGAATTTCAGAGGTGGTTTGACGAAATCTATCCCAGGATGCACGCAGCGTTCGGCGAAGAACAGCCTGTCGGAATAAACGGAGACACGAAGGTCACCGTCCTCTTTAACAGCAATATTTCACAGGTGATATATGACATGCTTCCCAAGAACGAACAGATTCCATACTCCAACGAGAGAAAAATGTTTTATATAGAATCACTTTCTACGGACATATATGGATTGGAAGCGGTTTCCGTTCACGAATTTTTTCATCTGATCGAAATTTACCAGAAATATATCAAAACCGGACAGTACGGTGATGACCCCTGGTTAAGCGAGGGCCTGGCGATGGGCGCATCGGAACTTATGGATTTCCCCCAGGATGTAACTTTCTGGTTCTGCGAGAAGCCATATTGTTCTCTGACCGAGTGGAACCATGCTCCGCCCAGTCCCGATTCTTACGACTACGCCATTGCCGGCATGTTCGCCAGTTACCTTATACGGCATTATACCAACAACCTCTGTTTCAACATCGTCAACAACGATAAAGTCGGCATAGAGGCCGTCAACGCCGCCCTGTCGGCGTCCGGATACAGCGACAGGTTTCCCGATGTTTTTCGAAAATGGATCGCCGCCAATTGCCTGTACAAGTGCAATACGCAGGGCACCCCATACAATTACCCTGCCGCGACCTACACCTGGACAGGCGGAGGTATTTGCAGCCTCCCGGCCATGGATCTGCAGCATTTCGATGCCCCCCCCGGTTCTCCGGATGAACTTCTCATTAAAAAAATTGTTTCTTATCCCGTGGCGGATGCTTATGACGACTACCCGGCTGCGGGCGCCTTCGGCCCCTGGGCAGCGGAATATTTCGAGTTTTCAGGAGGCGACGGCTCTGCGCTCAACCTGACCGTGAGGCGAAGACCCGCGGATAATCCCGTTGAGGGAATGTATATGGTCGTCTCGCCATAGTATCGCGTCTCGCAAGTCTCAAAAAAGGGTTATGTCCCCTGGAGATGAAGGTAGACGGTTTCTTTTTGGAGAAATAATCAAAAACAAGGGGATTAAAGAGAAAGAATATACTTACATGATCTTTGCGCCTCATATACCAATTCAAGGATTTTTTCTGGGACTTTCCAGCGGGACGGTCTGCCTTTTCTCCTGCGCGCCGGTCCTGACGCCATACTTCCTTGGAGAGGGAAAGAAGACAGGCGGAAACTTCCTCTCGCTGATCCGGTTTATGATGGGCCGTCTGCTGGGTTACCTCCTCTTCGGCATAATCGCCTGGGAATCCGGGCAAACCCTGTTGAAATTCCTTCCGCAACGCGAGATTTTCTTTGGCGTGGTCTTTATAATACTTTCTCTCTTCCTGGCCGCTTACGGGCTCTTTGACTTCAGGATCCCCTGTGCTGCCGACGCCGCGGCTAAATCCTCCGCCTTGAAATTCATCAGGAGCGGAAGCGCTCTCTTTCCCGCCCTGCTCGGTTTTCTGACAGGGATCAACATCTGCCCTCCTTTCCTCATGGCTCTCGCCGATTCGTCGAACACCGCCACCCTGCTTGGAAGCGTTGCTTTCTTCTTCATGTTTTTCCTGGGGACGCTCCCGTTTTTTCTTCCCATGCCTTTCCTGGGACTTCTAACCCGCTTCCCCCAGGTGCGGATGGTGGGAAAGATGACTGCCGTCCTGATGGGCGCGTACTATTTTTATCTGGGAATGATGAAGTGTATTGGAGGGATGAAAATTCAATGAACAGCGATGAGATGAAAACCGGCTCCCCGCAGAAATGGCAATTTCTTAAACCCCTTCTATTGACAATCCCCATGGCCCTCCTCCTGGCCATGACCCTCACCGGAAAGGAAAAACCGAAAGATCCAATCACCTTGACAGCCGTCATTATCACCTGGGTATTCCTGGTCACCCTGTTCTATCTCATGATGTCCACCCAGAAGACGAATCGCTACCGCGCGATTTTCTTCACCACCCTGGCGGTCTGCTTCGTATTCGGTTTTATAACCAACCTGATTGAAATCCGCGGTTCCATGCTGCTTAAAGACGCCGACATGATGGCCGGGGAGACCCCCTTCTGTCATCTGGTACTGCCGTTCATTCTTATCCCGGCGATCCTTACGAAAACGATCATATTCCCCGGCTCTCTCCTCGGAAGTTTCGCCCCCGTCGCCACCATGGTCGTCATCTGGCTGGGGGCCTCCCTGGCCCTCGGGAGGGGCTGGTGCTCCTGGGCCTGCTTTTTCGGCGGCATGGACGCCGGCTTTGCTCAGATTCTCAGAAAGCCGCCAATCAAGAAAATTGACCGGCGCTTCACTCTCCTGCCATGGGCCGTCCTCATCGGGATGGCGCTGATTTCAGCCGCCACCCTCTCACCATCCTACTGCGAGTGGCTCTGCCCCTTTAAGGCGGTCACCGAATTTCCGGAGGTCACCTCTTCGGCGAGAGTCATTCAGACTGTTATCTTCTTCATGCTTTTCCTGTTTCTGGTGGTCCTTCTCCCAATCCTCACAGGCAAACGCACTCAGTGCAGCCTCTTCTGTCCCTTTGCGGCCTTTCAATCCCTGACGAACGCGGTCAACGTCTTTGACGTGCGCATTGACCCGGAAAAATGCGTCCACTGCAAAAAATGCATCCAGCTATGCCCGACTCTTTCCATCGATGAAGAGAGTCTGGCCGGGGGACGCGCCCTCCTGTCGTGCACCAAGTGTGGAAAGTGCGTGGACAACTGTCCGAAACAGGCCATCTCCTTCCATGTTAAAGGTACGGAAGCGTGCAAAAGGGCTATACTGGACCGCAACCTCTTCCTCTATCCCGCCTGGCTGTTTGGGGCGACCTTCGGCGGAGGCACGATCGCCGGAGCGATTGCCCGCCTTTTCAAGTTGATTACCACCGGGAGCCTGTTCTAACTCATGGGCGCTGGAAGAAAAGGAGCACCTAAATGAAATTTAAAGCATTCCTGGGATACACGGCGGCCATACTCTGCACAATTATTGTCATCGCGACCTTCGGCGGCATGAAGTTCTGGAGCGTGGCGCTGGTCTCGGCCACCGGCGTCAGCATCTCTCCCTGGTACAACGGAGGCCGGATCGTAAAAACGATTGACCATGGAGACTACAAAACCGAAATCCACGAGCCCGTCTTTCAGGGCCTCTTTAAGCCCAGGAAGAAGGGATTCATCCAGGTGGACTGGATCCGGACAAGAAAGATCCCGGATAAGATCGGCGAAGGCATTGACATCGAGGGCGATGGGAAAATAGATTTCGTCGTTGAATACAACACCCTAATCAACGCAGCGACAATCACGCCTTTGAGTCCCCCGGTCATTGCGCTTGAGAAAACCTACCGCTTAAAAGACGGTTACGCAGTGAGGGTTTGGCTGAAAAACCAGGGCCGGTGACGCGATGATGAAAAGAAAATTAAGCGTCCTTCCTCTTTTTCTTCTTCTGACCCTTTTTCTCCCTGTATTCCGGGCCGCGCCGGCCCCGAATGCGAACGCGCTGGTAGATATCAGGAGCGTGGACCGAAGCATTCTTGTGGCCATTCCCTACGCCACGCCGAATAATTTCACTCACCGTAAATTATATTCGGCCAACCTGGCCCTCCTCCGCAGGCCGGTGGCCGAGGCCCTGGCGAGGGTCCAGAGAAACCTGAAAAAAGAGCACCTGGGGCTTAAAATCTGGGATGCTTACCGTCCCCTCTCCGTGCAGAAATACATGTGGACCCTGCTGCCCGATCCCCGCTACGTGGCGGACCCGAAGAAGGGCTCTAAACATAACCGGGGCGCCGCCGTGGACGTCACCCTGGTGGACGCCGGCGGACGGGAGCTTGAAATGCCGACGGGTTTTGATGATTTCACGCCCAGGGCGGGCCGAAACGATATGAAAGCGCCGAAAGAGGCCATCCATAACCGAAAATTGCTGGAGGAGGCCATGAAGGCCGAGGGGTTTATACCCTTCCCCAGCGAATGGTGGCACTTTGACTATAAGACCTGGAAGGAGTACGGAATCCTCGACCGGCCATTTTGAAAAGTCTCTAATCACCCTTCTTTAGTACTCAGGCAATTCTCTGGCCGTCTTCATGAATTCGACGACTTTTTTTTCTCCAATTTCATCCTCAAGATGAAGTATATAACGAAATCCGACGCCGTAAACCGGATTGCGCATGTGATCTATATATTGATGGTAAAGGGCATAATCGCCGTCGTCGAAAAGCCCCTTGCAGGCGATCCAGGTGGCAAAGCCCTCCATGATTTTTTCATCCTGATCCGGCGGACAGTTTTCAATCTGCCAGGCATGCGTCAACTCGTGCAGGGTCGTATCAAAAATTTCTTCATACATCTTGTCTTTCTCTATATATACCCGATGAAAAAGCTGCCCACTATCTGATCCTTTCAGATAAAAGCCGATGTGACCGTCTTTAAGGGTCTTGTCCATCTCCTCCCTGGTGACAAACTCAAACGCTAAAGGCCGATTAAAAACAAACTCAAACCGTGATTCCAGGTAGTGGAGCGCCTTGTCTATGATTTTGTTCATCTGTCCATTTTCTTCGATAACTGAAGGTTTCTTCTCTGAAATATCAGGGGAATAAAAAATCTTTTCGCCGTTCAGCAGATACTGCCTGGGCCGCTCTTCCGTAGCCGTCGGCCGGACTTTTTCCTCATGAGTAAAAACAGGGGAGATGATGTCCCTGATGAATATGTCATCCTCCTGAGCTTCCGGCTCAGGCGACGGAAGGAAGGATTGCGGGAATAAAGTGGCCGCAGGAGAGGTCATTTCAGGCTGAACAGTCTCGGAAGGGGATTCCCGGGGGTCTTCCACGCTCTGTTTCCGAAATTTCGTGCTCCGGGGCGTCGGGGATGCCGCCGCCGTCGGCGCCGCAGCAGGAGTGATTTCAGGCTCCGGACTTTTTTCAGGAGTCTCCGATACACTCCGGGATGATGGAACATTTCCTTTCTCCGGCGGGAGGGAATGCCGGACCCATACGGAGAAGAGAAAGCCCCCCCAAACCAGGAAAATGAAAAGAAAAATTCCAATCTGAACCAGCTTGAGTAGTTTCTCCCGTTCTTTTTCCGGAGTCATTTAATTCCTTCCGGGGCTTTTATTCCCCCAGGGGAAAAACATGGGAACCATCTTCCTGTATTCCAGGTACTCTCTGCCAAGGCGCTTCTCCAATTCCGGCTCCTCGATGATTTTCAGCTCCAGGACACTTATAAGTATAAAAGCCGGCGTGAAGAAAAAGACCAGGGAGGGCGACTTGAGCAGAAAGCCAACCCCGAACATCAGACAAAATACGCCTGAAATCATGGGGTTCCTCACCCAGGCGTAAGGACCATCGGTCAAAAGCCTGGGCGGCGGGTTAAAGGGCACAGGGGTCCCCCCGGCCTTAATAAAACAAACAAGAGACCACAGCCAGAGAAAAAGTCCTTTGGCCAGAAAGAGAACGCAGAGGACGAGCGTCCAGAAACCAGCCGGAAATTCGGGCCAACCCAGGAATCGATCCAGCCGGAAGGAAGCGAAAACGAGCAACGCGAGCATCAGGACAAAAAACAGTGCCCCGAACGGAGTCAGCAGATTTCGAATCCCCCTGCTTCCCGTCGCCGCCCGGTAAAAAAGATTGACCAGACATTCCCGCCACTTCAACGATTCCGCCTCCCTGCCATATCGAAGAGCAACCCGGATTTTATTCTGTCACATACCCACGTAGCGGGCATAGAGAGCCAGGGCCTTTTTCTCGTCCTGGACGCCCTTGATGATGGCGCGCCCGTCCTCGAAGATGAAAATTTGATAGGGTTCCGCCGTGAAATTAAGGACATGAGGCTCAAGCCTCACCCGGCCCGCATCCTTCAGTTTTTCGGCCAGGCTCTCAAGGGATACCCTGCTGCCCGCCGGCGCCTCCACGTGAACGGCGTCCCGGCCGCAGAGGGTGGTCACCGAAAACTGTTCTTCTTTGGGATAAAGATAAATCCACTCTTTTTTCACGCAGGCGGGGCAATCGTCTTTTCTCCCGATGGTAATTCTCTGGAATGAGTTGTCCCAACCGTCAAAAAAGACCAGGTCGCCGGACAAAAGCTTCTCTTCTCCCACCAGGTATTTCATGGCCTCCAGAACCTGAAGGGAGGCGATGATGCGGACCACCGGAGAGAGGACTCCCGCCGTCTCACAAGTGGGGACGGAGCCCGGCGGAGGAGGCATCGGGAGAAGACATCTATAACACGCCGTCCGGCAGGGCAGGATATTCATCGTCATCCCGGAAGACCCCAGGACTCCGCCATAAATCCAGGGGATATTAAATTTCAGGGAGACATCGTTTACGAGAAGGCGGGTGTGGAAATTATCGGTGGCATCCAAAATGATATCGGCTGCGGCCAGAAGATGCTCGGCATTTCTGTGACTCAGGTTGGCAAATATTCCCTCCACCCGAATCCCTGATTTTATTTCGCGAAGATGCTCAGCCGCCCGGAGGGCCTTGGGGGCGCTATCCTCGGCGTCTTTTTCAGTAAAAAGATCCTGGCGCTGAAGGTTGTCAAGCTCCACAAAATCCCGGTCGACGATCCGGATGTCCCCGACTCCCGCCCGCGCCATGAGGCCCGCGGAGACGCTCCCCAGAGCCCCGCAGCCGACGATGACCACCCGGCTTTTCAAAAGCTTCTCCTGTCCCGCAAGGCCGATCTCCGGAAGCGCAACCTGCCGGGAATACCTCTCCTGATTATTCATGCAATGAGTTTCTTTTTCCGGGCTCCCTTTTCCTACCTCCCTCTATTTTTCAGTCGAAGCCTGTTCAGGGCAAATTGGAAGTTAAAGCTCCTAAGAGGAAGAAGGCTCCTTTTATTGAAATTTAAAGCATATATTTTATTAGACTTTTCAGGTAAGGCGGAAAAAAATGACAAAGCGAGACATTTTTTCAATCTCACTGAAATTTCTGGCTGTCCTTTGCTTGCTTTATGCAGCCATGACTATACCCCGATTTATCTCATTGGGCGGCATGCTCTTTCAGCCGATACGGCAGGGATTTATGCCTTACGTGTTTCTTGCCGCCTATATTCTCGAAGTCATTCTGTCGCTCGTCTTCGCTTATATCCTGTTGAGATGGGGCGATTTCATCGCGGGGAAACTCGTTCCGGCAGACAGTGAAATTTTATCTCTCGACGCAGAGGAACTGAAGCGGAGACCCGTTTTCATTCTAGCCCTGAAAATTATCGGCGTTTTCTGCCTCATCCTAGGGATCCCTCAACTGGCCAAGGTTCTCGCCGTTTTAACATTTGGAGGTAACAAACAAGTAATAATTCAGGGAGGAGCTATCTATCCACCCGCCTTGTGCAATCAGAGCGGAGAAATCGCCAGTGCTCTTGTGTTTTTAATCATAGGAGGATACTTGATTTCAGGCGGAAGACATCTGGTCGAATTTGCTTTCAAAGAGACAAAGAGCCCGCTCCGTTCAGAGCATTTTGATCCGGATTGAAACGAGTTCTCAGGGCCTTAGCCCTGCCGTCGGCCTTCTTAGTTTCTTGGCGCTCTGCCACTAAAACTAGAAATATTTAAGGATTCGGCAAGTTTTTCCCATGGCGCAATTCGAGGCGTTGTAGCCCACGGCTGGATATGTTATAATTCACCGCAGAATATCGAAAAGAGGAGCTCGTTAAAAGCGATGAAATCAGACCTTGTCGAGAAAAACAGATTAAGCCTCCTGGAGGCGATATACCTGGCTGTCATGGCCATCCTGGCTCTCGCCACAATTACGACGCCATTCCTGGTGACGCATAATTTTTTAATCTTCCAGGAAGAGACCGTGGAAGTCATCCTGCTGGGCCTCCTCGTTATTATCAGCCTGGGAATCCTGCTCCTTTATCGAAGGGAAGCCGAAAAGAGCAGGCTTAAATGCCAGCAGATGCTGCAGGCCAAAATGGGAATGGAAGATCGTCTGAATGAGGCCTTTAAGTACATCGGATCCCTCAACGTCCAAATCGAGGAAATCCGCTCCGTTTTTTCCGATGCCATCAAGTACCCGGAAAACAAGAAAGAGATGAAGTACATCATGGAATTCCTGGCCGGGCGCATCCTCGGCATCGTGGATGCCGATTGGGTTATCCTGAGGATCGTCGAGCCGGAAACCCGGAAGACTCTCCGGGAAGCCCATGTAGCCAGGGGCAACGCCATTCTCCTTAATTCTCCCATCGAAAACGAATTTTTGATCCAACCTCAGAGCGAGCGCCTGAAAGACTACACGATAGTGACCTCCACGCAAAGAAGCCTTGACCTTGTCGTTTTCTGCATACTGCCCAGAAGGGATATCACCAGGAACCAGAAAATTTTCCTGGAAGCCATCGCCAACCAGTTGCAGCTCCTCTTCCTTATTTTCACCTCGTCCTACTATAAAAACAGCAGGGCGGAAGAAGTTCATGAACTGATTGGAGCCTCCGCTCCCTGAAGCAACTCTTCTGCTCGATGAATATGCCCGAAGAGGAAAACTCACCCGGAAAAAAAGCACGGGAGCGCTTACCCTTTGATCGCTTCCGCCTCAGCACCGCGGCAGGCGCGGCTGACATAAATTACGGGAACCAGATCCGTCTTCTTCCGGTAAACACGGGTGAGGCGCTCTTTAAACCCGGGGACGCCTTCCGAGCGCACCAGGCTCACGGTGCAACCCCCGAAACCGGCGCCCGTCAGGCGGGAACCCAGGCACTCCTCTCCATCCAGGGCGGTCTCGACGAGGAGATCCAGATACTCTGAGCTGACTTTGTAATCGTCCCGAAGAGAAACATGGGAGGCCGTCATCAGCTCTCCGAAGCGGGCCAGATCCCCCTCCGAAAGTACGCGGGCCGCCTCCAGGGTGCGGATGTTTTCCGAGACTACATGGCGGCAACGCCGGCGAATCGGCTCCGGAAGGCCGCCCTCCGCCTCCTGAAACGCCTCCCCGGTCACGTCGCGGAGTGCCCGGATACCGGGGAACCTTATGCCAAGAAGGCGGACGCCCTCCTCGCACTCGGCCCGCCTCTCATTGTAGGCGGACGCCGCCAACTCCCTGGGGGCCCGACTGTCCGCGATCACCAGTGAGTGACCCTCCAGGTTCAGTGGAACCGGCCTGTAGCTGAGATCCCGGCAATCGATGAGGAGGGCGTGATTCTCCCTCCCCAGCGCCGAGATGAATTGATCCATTATTCCGCATTGGACACCGACGAACTGGTTTTCCGCCCGCTGGCAGAGGAGAGCCAGCTCGACGGGCGGAATAGAAAGGCCGAACACGCGGTTCAAGGCAAAGGCCGTGGCCACTTCGAGCGCCGCCGAAGAGGAAAGACCGCTCCCCAGGGGCACATTCCCGGAGATAACGGCATTGAAAGGGCGGGCGCCCAGGGATAACATCTGCTGGAGAACCCCCCGAACATAGTTCGTCCAGGGTTTTTCGGCGTTCCTTGAAAAACCGGATGCCTCAAAGCGATCCTCTTCATTGAAATCAACCGAAAAAAGGCGGACCTTTCCGTCAATGGCGGGGCCGGCCGCCACCCGCACCTCGCATTCCAGGGCGGCGGGGAAGACGAATCCTTCGTTGTAATCCGTATGCTCCCCTATCAGGTTAACCCGCCCCGGGGCCCTGGCTCTGAACGAAGGCGGATTTCCGAACTTCTTCCGGTAGATCCCCGCCAGATTCTCAAAACTCTTCATGCCTGCATCCCAATCTGTCGTCAGGCGCCCTGACAGGATCCGGGAAAGCAGTCCTGGTAGGGAGGAGCATCTCCGCCCAAAAAACTGGTGCCGGGAGTGAGCATCTGGACGATGATACAGGGCGTAATGGACTCGAGCCTCTTCCTTATTTTTTCCTGAAATTTTTGAAACATAGTCTCAGCCTCGGAACGTTCCCCGAAAACCAGGACGTTCAGACAAAAGATATCAAGCGCCAACGGCGCAAATATTTTTTCCAGAGCAATGGAGGTCTTCTCCACTCCCTCCTCGGTGAGGGGAACCAGCTCTAACGAGATGGATCCTCCCGTGATCATGCCGTTTTTTTTGGACAGGCCGGTCATTTCAAGAGCAACCTGCTCTCCAACAAAAGAGAATTCTTTAGAAGCAGGATTCTCCGCATATTTTCCCAGATCGAACATGAGGAAATAGCAGCCGCTCTCCCGCATGAGATGAAGAGACTCCATGTCGAGTTTCGTAAATACGGGGTTCGCTGTCGTGAGGCCCCACTCGACGGAGACCTCCCGCTCGATGATCAGGCGGCAGATCCTCTCAAACCATTCCTTGTCTTTCACTGGATTCTCATCTTCCAGATGCACTTCCGTATAGCCATGCGTCCGAACCAGCAGTTCCATTTCTCCCACGATGTTCTCCGGCGAGCGGTAACGCAGGGTCTTCCCCCATACCGGATTGCCGGGACAGTTCTCCGGGACGCAGCAGCATCCCCGCGAAACCAGGAATGGAGCCGCGCTGGAAGATGGGGCGCCTGATTTTTTCCTGTATGAGGCATACATCCCATATAGATTCGAGGCCATCTGCTCCCAGTCCGGATAGGGGATTAAATCAAGATCCTGGATGAGGGGGCGCCTGACGACCCGCCTCTCCCCGCTTCTGAAAATACCCAGAAGACCCCTGGGTTCTTTTTTTTCTTCAAGATTTCGAACCAGTATCGGAAAGCTCTCCTCTCCCTCGCCTACTACGACATAATCGGCCCCGGAGGCCTCTATAAGTTCCTTATAAGCGCCGCTCGCATGAGGCCCCCCGAGTACCACGGTGTGATGCTCCTTTTTGAGAGCGCGGGTGAGTTCTATGGACTCATTTTTAGAAATCGTCAGGCAATTAACCCCCACGACATCGGCTCCCACGCACTTCCGTACCAGTTCAGAATAAGATAAAGAGAGCGCATGTCCATCAATGAGCTCGACCTCGTGCCCGGCCTGACGCAGGCAGGAAGAAAGATAGCCGAGGCCGAGAGGAGGAGCAATGAGGGAGACTTCTCTCATGTGCGGCCTGGTTAGAATAATTTTCATCTTTCTTGTTCCTCCCCCATTCTCTCTATCTCCTCCATGAGGGCGGACAGAAGTTCAGCCTCCGAAAGAGTGCGGACGATCTGGCCCCGGCGGAAGAGAATACCGGAGCCCTTCCCGCCCGCAATTCCCACGTCCGCCTCACGCGCTTCCCCGGGGCCGTTCACCACGCACCCCATGACGGCAACCCGAATCGGGGTTTTGATTTTTTCAAGCTTCTTTTCAACCTCGGCGGCCAGGGAGAAGAGATCTATTTCGGTCCGGCCGCAGGTCGGGCAGGAGATGAGAAGCGGACCGCGCTTTTTGAGATCCAGAGACTCCAGAATGAGATTGCCGGCCTTGACTTCCTCCGCCGAATCGGCAGTCAGGGATACGCGGATGGTGTCGCAGAGACCTTCCGAAAGCAGAATGCCGATCCCCGCGGCGGAGCGGATGGAGCCGGGGTAAAGAGTGCCGGCCTCCGTGATCCCGGCATGGAAAGGATAGGGACATTTTCCAGCCAGGAGCCGGTAAGACTGAATTGTCAGCGGAATATCCGAGGCCTTAAGTGAGATGACGATGTCGCCGAAGCCGGCTGACTCCAGGACCGCCACTTCTTCCAGGGCGCTCTCGACCATCGCCTCCGGCGTGATCCCGCCGTGCTTGCTTCGCAGAGCTTCATTAAGAGACCCTGCATTCACGCCGATCCTGATGGGGACGCCCATCCCGCCGGCCTTCCGGGCTATCTGCGAGATCTTCTCCCGCTCCCGGATATTTCCAGGATTGAGGCGCAGTTTTTCCACTCCCTGTTCCAGCGCCTCGAGCGCCAGGCGGAAGTCGAAGTGAATGTCGGCGGCCAGGGGTATGTGAACCCGCTCCCTGATTTTTCCCAGCGCCCGGGCGGCCTCCATGTCCGGGACGGCGCAGCGGATGAGAGACAGGCCCAGCTCTTCCAGGCGCAGGATTTGCTCCACCGTACGCCCGACATCGCGGGTGTCGGTCTTGGTCATCGTCTGGACCGAGATCGGTTCGCCGCCTCCGATAATGAGCTTCCCGGCCCGCACCGCACGCGTCCGGCGGCGGGGAAACGGCGTACTCATTTGATAAAACTCCTCCCCTGAATGATCCGCAGCACGTCCTGATACGAGAGGAGCAAGACCAGTACGAGCAGTATGATCAGGCCGACGTTATGGATCATGTTTTCCTTTTCCGGGTCGATTGGTTTTTTCCGAATGAGGCCGATGACCAGAAACAGCACGTGCGCCCCGTCCAGACCAGGGAAGGGCATGAGGTTCATGAAGCCGATAAGGATGTTTATTATGGCGGCAAAGTACAGGAGGGGGAAGATTCCCTTCCGGGCGAAACTAAGAATCATCTGAAAAATCAGGATGGGTCCCCCCGAGCTGTCTACTACCATCTGGGCCGGAAGCTGCTTTTTGACAATCATCGCAATGGCGACGAAGGGACCTACCGTAAATTTCAGCGCCTTGTCGAGGCCGTCCTGAAGAGCAGTAAGAACCGGGACTTTCTTGAAATTGGGAATCATCACGTGGTCCGGCATGAACCCGATGACTCCCATCTTTTTCTTGCCGGTGGGAGTGTCGAATTCCTGGCTCTCGGAAGTGACAGCTATATTGAGTATTTCTTTTTTCCGCTGGAGGTTTATGGTCAGCTTTTTTTCCGGATGCTGGTGAATATAATCCATAACGGATTCGCCGTCCTTCATGGGGAGGCCGTCTATTTCGGTGATTACGTCCCCGGGCCGGATCCCGGCGCGCTCAGCGGGCTTCCCTGGGAGCACGATGCCCACCCGGTTGGTGACAGCGGAATCGAAGTTTGCAACGCCGTAAAAAATACCGACGAACCAGAAGAGAAGAATGCCTATCAGGTAATTCATCAGGCATCCCCCGACGAAGACTTTCATTTTGACCCAGGCCGACTTGGACTCCAAGTTGTTCGGATCTGAGGCATCCGCCTGGGTGTCGCTTCCCTCGAGGCGCACCTCGCCGCCGAAGGGAATAAGTTTGATGCTGTAATCGGTATCTCCCTTCTTGATCCCGAACAGGCGCGGCCCCAGGCCGAGGGAAAATTCCAGGACCCGAACCCCGGCCCTCCGGGCCATGATGAAGTGACCCAACTCGTGAACAAAAATCATGAATCCGAAGGTAAAGATCGTCAGAAGAATTGGAATGACCATTATTTTTCCTCTCTTGCACTTATTGTCTTAAGACTGCGCCTGACTTTTTCCCGGGCCCAGGCGTCGGCTTCCATAAGTTCTTCGATACCGGGATTTTCCCTGGGAGAATGCGCCGCCATCGCTCCCTCCACCACCTCGGCGATCTGAAGAAAGCCGATTTTGTCATCCAGAAAGAGCCGGACCGCCTCCTCATTGGCCCCGTTGAGGACGGCGGGCATCGTACCGCCCATCCGGGAAGCTTCCCTCGCCAGGAAGAGACAGCGGAATTCCTCCCGGGGAGACTCGAAGGTCAAAGAGCCGACGCGGACGAGATCCAGATCCGTCCAGGACCGATCCAGCCGTGCGGGGAACCCCAGCGCATATTGAATCGGGAGGCGCATATCGGGCCACCCCATCTGCGCTTTCACCGAGCCGTCTCTGAATTCGACCATCGAGTGAATGATACTCTCCGGGTGGACGACGACCTCCACCCTCTCCAGGGAAATGCCGAAGAGCCATCGGGCCTCGATGACCTCGAACCCCTTGTTCATGAGCGTCGCCGAATCAACCGTGATTTTGCGCCCCATCTTCCAGGTGGGGTGTTTGAGCGCATCGGCGGCCCTGGCGCGGGCAAGTTCCCTGATGGGAAAATCCCGGAAAGGCCCCCCCGAGGAGGTCAGGATAATCTTTTTGACCTCCCGCCGCCTCTCCCCGCGGAGACACTGAAAGACGGCGGAATGCTCGCTGTCCACCGGGAGGATGGCACAACCCTTTTCACGGGCCTTCATCATCACCAGTTCCCCGCCGACCACCAGGGTCTCCTTGTTGGCCAGAGCGATGTCCTTTCCCTCTTCCAGAGCCGCCATTGTCGGCAGAAGACCGGCCACTCCCACCAGAGCGGTGAGGACCAGGTCGCTCTCCGGAAGGGTGGCGGCCCTGAGAATTCCCTCGGAGCCGACTGCTATTTCCCCGGCAAAGTTCCCCAGGGCCTCTTTCAGACGCGGCAATAATTTCTCATCATGAAGGGCCACCAGATCGGGCTTGAATTTACAGGCCTGAGAGGCCAGCAGCTCCCAGTTGCTCCCGGCGGTTAAGGCCTTGATTTCAAACTTTTCCGGAAACCGCTCCATCACTTCAAGGGCCTGCCGCCCGATGGAGCCGGTGGAACCCAGCAGGGCGATGCGTTTCTTCATAACTTATCCCGGCGGACGCACAAAGAGGATGAGGAAATAATAGGCCGCCGGCGCCGTGAAAAAGTACGAATCAAACCGGTCCAGAATGCCGCCGTGCCCCGCCAGAATGGAACCGGAGTCCTTGACCCCCGCATCCCGCTTGAGAATCGATTCCCATAAATCCCCCAACTGGGCGGTCACGCCAAGGAGGAGCCCCAGCAGGACAGAAAGGTGGACTGGCCATCCCAGAATCTGCCCGAAGGCGGCCGTCACGGCCACGGATGCCAGAAGACCCGCCAGAGAGCCCTCGACTGTCTTCCCCGGGCTGATGCCGGGGCATAGTTTGACCCGTCCGAAAAACCGGCCTATGAAGTAGGCAAAAATGTCGCTGAAGCTGGTGCCGAAAAATACCAGGAGGACGTACCAGGCGCCGACATCCAGAGTGAGTCCGGCAATGGTCAATTTTTCCGTGAAGTTTCTGAGATGAATCATGAAGCTGAAGAGCCATGGAATATACACGATCCCCATCAGGGTAACGCCGACATCCAGGTAGGACGAGACGTGGTATTCCTTGCGAAAGATAAAGACGGTAAAGATGATGAATGAGCACAAAACGAGTATCGGGAGACTGAACTTGATCCCCAGGACCGACGAGGCCACGATGAGAAATCCGCAGAAGAGGCTGGTGGGCCTGGAGGGACGAATGCCCTTTTTTCTGGCCATCTCATCAAATTCCAGGAGGCCGAAGAGGCTGACCAACAGGATCTCCAGGGCCATGGGAATGAGCCCCCAGCAGACGAGAACGATGGAGAGGGCCGCCAGAGTAAAACCCGTTATCATCCGCTTCAGTAACATCTACTCCGCTGTCCCCCCGTAGCGCCGCTCCCGGCACTGATATTCATAGATAGCCTGAAGAAAATCCCTCTTTCCGAAATCCGGCCATAAAACGGGAGAAAACCAGAATTCCGTGTAGGCGCACTGCCAGAGAAAAAAGTTACTGAGCCGCACTTCCCCGCTCGTCCGGATCAAAAGATCCGGATCCGGAGTCGCCCGGGTCAGGAGGCGGCTGGAAAAAACCTCCTCCGTGATCTCCTCCGGAGCGATGGTCCCTGCCAGAACCTCCCCTGCCAGTTCCCGCGCAGCCTTTATTATCTCACTGCGGGCGCTGTAGTTGACACAAAGGTTGAGAGCCAGTCCTGAGCATTCTGCGGTGTATTCCTCCGTCTTTTGCAGCTCCTGGCGAAGATTCCGGGGCATCTCGGAAATATCTCCGATGGCCAGGAACTTAACTCCCCTGTTGCGCAGATTCTGGCGCTCGCGCCTGGCAAAATAGCGGAAAAGGTTCATCAGAAAACCGATCTCCCTGGAGGAACGCTTCCAGTTCTCCTGGGAGAAGGCATAGACGCTCAAACCGCGTATGCCCAGCTCCAGGCAGGTTTCAAGGACCATTCGGAAGGTCTCCACGCCCTGCCTGTGCCCCATGAAGACGGGCAGTTTCCGCTGTCTGGACCAGCGGCGATTACCGTCCATTATAATGGCCACGTGTTCCGGAAGCTTCGAGGGCTCAATTGCGGCGAGGAGTTCCTCCTCGTTCATCGCTATCGCTTCCATGACAAGAGGCGCCCTTTTTTCGAGCACCTCCTGCTTTTTCGTAGTCTTCATAGGCCAGAACCATCTCCAGCTTCCCCTCTGACAGCGTCTCCTTAACCACCCGCAACTGCCCGAGACCGATCGGTTTGCCCGGGGGCGCCGTCAGGGATATTCTGTGCGGAACCTCTCCGGATCCCGCCAATAAATGTAAGGCTTCCGCATAAGGGTATCCCAGCAGCCTCAAATTTCCATGATCTCCTTTTCCTTGGCCGCCATAATCCGGTCGAGTTCATCCACGTACCTGTCGGTCAGCTTCTGAGCCTGCTCTTGAAGGCGCTTTACTTCGTCTTCTGAGGCCTTCCCGGATTTTTCGAGGTCCTTCAGATCCTCCATCGTGTCCCTTCGCACATTCCGAAGAGAGACCTTGTTCTCCTCTGTCTTCTTCTTGAGAACCTTGACCAGATCCTTGCGGCGTTCCTCGGTGAGCGGCGGGATGACCAGGCGGATTGTCTTCCCGTCGTTGATGGGGTTTAAGCCCAAGTCGGATTTCTGAATGGCTTTCTCAATATTGCCGAGCACCGAGCGATCCCAGGGCTGAAGCATGATGGTCTTCGAATCAGGTATGGTGATATTGGCGATCTGTTTGACGGGCATCGCCTCGCCGTAACAGTCAACCGCGATGCGGTCCAGCAGTGCCGGCGAGGCCCTTCCTGTGCGAATCGTAAGAAGATCTTTTTTCATTATTTCAATGGTTTTTTTCATCCGCTCTTCGGCGACGCCCATTACCTTGGTATCTGCCATCTCACAGTGCCTCCTTTATAGTGGTTCCAATCGTCTCCCCGCATATGATTTTTCTTAGATTTCCCTCCCGGGTCACGTCAAAGACCACCACGGGCAACTTGTTCTCCATGCACATCGCGATGGCCGTCAGATCCATGACCCCGAGTCCCCTTCTGAGTACTTCCTGGTATTCCAGGGTCGTAAATTTTTCAGCAGAAGAATCCTTCTTCGGATCCCGGTCATAAACTCCGTCCACCTTTGTGCCTTTGAGCAGGACATCGGCCCCGATCTCCAGTGCCCGAAGGGCGGCACACGTATCGGTGGTGAAATAGGGACTTCCGGTCCCGCCGGCGAGGAGGATTACTTTTCCTTCTTCCAGATACCTGACGGCCCTGGAGCGAAGGTAGGGTTCCGCGACCGGCTGCATGGCAAAGGAGGTGAGGACTTTCGGATCCAGGCCCTCTTCCTTCAGGATTTCCTGGAAAACCAGGGCGTTTAAAACAGTCGCCGTCATTCCCATGTAATCAGCCGCGACACGCTCCATCTCCGGGGCCATCCGGCCCCTCCAGATGTTTCCCCCTCCCAGGACAACGGCCGTCTGGACCCCGGCTGCCTGAGATTCCTTCACTTCTCCCGCCAGGCGGCGGATGATTCCAAAATCAAATCCGAAACGATTTTCTCCAGCCAGGGTCTCCCCGCTGATCTTGAGGAGAATCCTACCGTAGCAGGTCCTTAATTTCAATTCTCGCCGACGCTGAAACGCGCAAAGCGTTTCACCAGAATATTTTCCCCTGTCTTGGCAACCGTTTCCTTAATAAGATCGCGGATTTTCTTGCTGTCATCCCTGATGTACCCCTGATCCATCAGACAGACTTCTTCGAAATATTTCTCCATCCTGCCTTCAAGGATCTTCTCAAGGACATTGGCCGGCTTGCCTTCCTTGGTGTACTGCTCTCTGAAAATCTGCCGGGCGTTGTCGAGTTCTTCCTGAGAAATTTCTTCGCGGCTGATGTAGCGGGCTTTGTAGGCGGCAAGCTGCATGGCCAGCTCCCTGGCCAGAGCCTTGAATTCGTCCGTCTTGGCCACGAAATCCGTCTCGCAGTTCAGCTCAATCATGACGCCGAGCTTGGAACCCATGTGCAGATAAGCCTCGACGAGTCCTTCCGAGGCGACCCTTCCCGCTTTTTTCTCGGCTGATTTGATCCCTTTGACCCGCAGAATTTCCTCCGCCTTGCCAAGGTCGCCGGCGGCATCTACCAGGGCATGGCGGCAATCCATCACGCCGGCCCCGGTCTTGTCCCGGAGTTCCTTAACCTGTGCTGCTGAAATAGTTACTGACAAAATACTTTCCCCTCTCTTTCAAAAGGGGGGGGTAAGGCAAGCCCTACCCCCTCCTCAGTATCAGGTTCCCATGCGTGCTTCTCAGGACTCGGCTTTGACGACCCCGGCAGCCTGGACCAGAGTTTCCTGGGGCGGCACCTGAGATTCGACATCGGCCATGCTCGGGATCTCCTCGGAGTCTTCCTCTTTGACGCCGGCTTCCTGAGCTGCAAGCGCCGCTTCCGCCACCTCCGCCTCGATTTCCATCTTGGCCTCGATGATGGCGTCAGCCATCTTGGCGGTGAGCAGTTTCACCGCGCGAATGGCGTCGTCGTTTCCCGGAATGGGATAGTCTATCTCATCGGGATCACAGTTGGTATCCACGATCGCCACCACCGGAATCTTGAGCTTCCGGGCCTCGGCAACGGCGATCCGCTCCTTGCGGGGATCGATCGCAAAAATGGCACCGGGTAGTTCGTGCATCTCCTTGATCCCGCCGAGAAAACGCTCCAGCTTTATACGCTCGTCTTCCAGGTGTTTAACTTCCTTCTTAGGCAGACGCTCGTAAGTTCCATCGGCCTTCATGGCCTCGATCTCTTTCAAGCGGTTAATCCGCTTCTGGATTGTCTTGAAGTTCGTGAGCATTCCACCCAGCCAGCGCTGATTCACAAAATACATCCCGCACCGGAGGGCATCTTCCTGGACCGCTTCCTGGGCCTGTTTTTTTGTTCCCACAAACAGGATCTTCTTGCCGGAACGAACCACTTCCTTGAGGAAGTTATAGGCCTCTTTGACCTTGACGACTGTCTTCTGGAGGTCAATGATGTAGATGCCGTTTCTTTCCGTGAAGATAAAACGCGCCATCTTGGGGTTCCAGCGCCGTGTCTGGTGCCCGAAGTGGACGCCTGCTTCCAGCAGTTGTTTCATTGAAATAACAGCCACCTTTTTTTCACCTCCTCCCTGATTTCGGGTTTGAGCTCCGCCATCGGCGGGGCTCCCTCCGCCCTTTCAACTCCCGCGGGACCCTTTTGGGGCACCCCCCGCAGGTATCCAGGACGTGTGTCATTGTGTCGGGCATAAGTATAGCATAACAGTCTTTTCATGGCAAGTTCAAAAACGGTTTTGTTTAAAAGAGGTTTTACATGTGGCGCCGCGAGATTTTCTCATAGAGACAGATCCTGTTTTCCCCCATTTTGCCTGCCTCGAAAAGAGCATATAAGGCCCTCTCAATAAGCCCATCCGGATTATTCGAATCGTCGGGATAGCTTGTGATCCCGCCGTTCAAAGAAAGGCGGGTGGGCTCGACAGAGCCCCGGGGGCCGAAATCACAATCCTTGACTTTCTCAAAAAATCGCTCAACTGCAGCAACGCTCCCCTGTCCGTTGGTCTCCGGCATGATAATTGCAAAAGTATCTTCATCATACCTGCTGAAGATTTCCACTTCCCGGAAGCTCTGGCGCATCAGGGAGGATAAAGATGCAATCGCCTGCCCTGCACTCTCCTTGCCGGCTGTTTTGACAAAATCCTTAAAGCGGTTAATTCTGATGAAGGTCAGGCTCAGAAGGCGCTTGTACCGATGTGAATGCAAAACCTGCTCCAGCAGGCGCAAGCGGAAGTGCTTCTGAATAAAAAAGCCGCTAACCGAATCATTGATGGCCAGGTCTGCTATTTTAAGCGTCAGGAGGGAGATCTTTGAAGCAAGATGTTCGATTTCCCGGCTTTTCTTCTTGAACAAGCGGTTGAAACAAGCGCCTGCGAGGGCAGAAGCATAGCAGAGAAAGAGCATCCTGGCTATCGAGATTAGCACCACGGATAAAATCGCGTATTGCCCTTCCATCTCAGGCCAGATGCTGACATGGGGCAGGGATTTATTCATCTCGAGCCAGAGTACCAGCGAATAGAGCATCCAGGCCAGGCTGGCCTCCCAGAGGCATTCCCGGGCGCTCAGAAGAAATCCGGAAATGAGTATTTCAAAGACGAAGAGAGAGGTGTAGTAACTCTCCACTCCCCCGGTATAATGGACCAGAGCGGAGATAATCAGCAGGTTGAAGACCGACTGAAGATGCTTGAAGGAATTGATTGAGGTTTTTTTCCTGCAGAAATGTTTGAAAATCCTCCGGTAAATAAGGCCATAGTAGAACAGAACGAGGCAAAGGAGAATCCCGGCAGGAATGATCGAAAAACGGATGATGACCCAGGGGGAGGTGACCAGTACCACGAAAGCAACCAGTGCCAGGACGACCCCCCGAATCTCATCGGCGCGATAGGTCAGCTTTTCATCGATAAACATTTTAAACATTACAGAATATACCTGCTCATATCTTCATTCTTGACGATGCTTTCGAGTTTTTCCCGAACGTAGGCCCGATCCACGGCCACTTTCACCTCTCCGCATTCCGGCGCTTCAAACGAGAGATCCTCCAGGAGCTTTTCCATCATGGTATGGAGGCGGCGGGCCCCGATATTTTCAGTCTGGCTGTTTACCAGCTCGGCCAGGTGAGCGATCTCCTCTATCCCGTCGGGGGTAAAAGTGATCGTGATCCCCTCCGTGGCCAAAAGAGCCGCATACTGCTTGACGAGCGCGTTTTCCGGTTCCTTAAGGATGAGGATAAAATCTTCCTTAGTCAGACTTTTCAGTTCCACCCTGATGGGGAACCGGCCCTGAAGCTCCGGGATGAGATCCGAGGGCTTGTTGGTGTGAAAGGCGCCGGCCCCGATGAAGAGGATGTGATCGGTCTTGACCGGCCCGTATTTGGTCGTAACGGTGGACCCTTCCACGATGGGAAGAATATCCCGCTGCACCCCTTCACGGGAGACATCGGGCCCGTATCCCCTCTCCCGGCCGGCGATTTTATCCATCTCGTCGACAAAGATGATCCCGTGGCGTTCAACTTTAGTGACGGCATCCCGCTTGACCTCCTCCGGATCGATGAGCTTCTGAGCTTCATCGTGAGCCAGTATCTGCAGGGCTTCCTGAATCTTTACATTCCTTCTCTTTTTCTTTTTGGGAATCATGCCGCCGAGGATCTTTTCGAAATCCACACCCATGCCCTCCATGCCGGTCCCGGTGAACACTTCGACCATCGAGGGCAGTTCTTCTTCGACTTCAATCTCTACAAACTTGTTGTCGAGATCCCCGCGCAGGATTGAAGAACGCAGCTCCTCCCTGCGCTCTTCAAACAGGGCCTCATTCTCCGGCTCGGTGGGAGGAGACTGCGGAGAGGATGCCCCTCCCAGAAAAGCCATGAGCGGATTGGGGGCCGCTTCCCTCCTGTGCTGAGGCATGAGAATGGAAAGAAGCCGCTCCACGGCGTAAGATGCGGCTTTGTTCTCGACCTCCTGGAGGCGTTTTTTCTGCTCCATCCGGACGGATATTTCCACCATGTCGCGAATCATCGATTCCACATCCCGCCCCATATAGCCCACTTCCGTATACTTGGTCGCCTCCACCTTAAGAAACGGGGCATCCGCCAGCCTGGCCAGGCGCCGGGCGATCTCGGTCTTCCCGACCCCGGTGGGCCCGATCATCAGAATATTTTTAGGGATAACCTCGTCTCGAAGCTCGACGGGCAAAAGCTCGCGGCGATAGCGGTTTCTCAGGGCGACGGCAACCGCTTTCTTGGCCTCCTTCTGCCCGATAATATATTTATCCAGCTCCTCCACAACTTCCCTTGGAGTCAGTTTGCTCATTGGGCACCTCAAAACTTTCTTAAATAATACGCAGACCCTCCCCCGGGGCCGCCGCCAGGGGAATGGTGAAATAGAAACGCGACCCGGATGAGGGAGAGCTCTCCACCCAGATTCGGCCTCCCTGGAGTTCTATCAGCTTCTTTGTGATGTGAAGGCCCAGGCCCGTCCCGGCCACTCCCCGCGCAGCCGGGCTGTCACAACGATGATACTGCTCGAATATTTTTTCCTGCTCATCAGGAGGGATCCCAATCCCCTTGTCGGCGACACAGATCCGGATGAAACGACCGTCTGATTCCCACTGAAGGCGGACTTCCCCTCCCTCCGGGGAATACTTCACGGCATTCGAAATAAGGTTATTCAGCACCTGTTCCATTTGATCGGGATCCGCAATGACATCGGGGACTTCTCCTGTGATTTTATTCACTATCGAGTGCTTGAATAAATTGACCCGATTCAGCTCAACCACTCTATTTACCAGGGGCACCAGATTGACAACCTCAGTCCCCGGGACAAGTCTGCCCGCCTCAAGGCGTGAAAGATTGAGAAGGTTGTCCAGGAGCCTCGTGAGCCTGTCTATCTCCGAGTTGGTGATCTTGAGACATTCTTCCTTGGTCTTCCGATCGAACTGTTCTCCTTTGCGAAGCAGGGAGACCACATAACCCTTGATGCTGGTCAACGGAGTGCGCACATCATGTGAAATGGCGGCCACCAGGTCGGATCTCATCTTTTCAAGAGCTTTCTCCCGGGTCACGTCCCTGAAAACCACCACCCCGCCAATCGGCTCTTCCCCGCTCATCAGGATGGAGTGAATGGAGCTGACATTTTTTTCTTCTCCATCTCGCGTTCTGATGACACTCTCAGTCTTAATACCGCTGGACGGATTTTCACTCTGTTTGAATAATTCCAAAAGAGGACAGGAGTCCTGGCATTGATTGATTCCACGCTGATCGCTCCCGTAGAAAAGAGCGGCGCAGGACTTGCCCAGAACTTCCGCGGCTGAATAGCCCGTGATGCGCTCCGCGGCTTCATTGAAGGTCGTCACCCTTCGCTCCCAGTCGACCGTCATGACTCCATCGCCCATGCTCCGATAGATGGCCGACAGCAGCTGATTGAGAGAGGAAAGGGCCACGGCCCTGTTCTGGCTTTCCTCGTAAAGGTGGGCATTCTCAACGGCTATCCCGACTTGCCGGGCCGCCACCCCGATCGTCTCAAGCTCTTCCTCTGTAACGACCGAGCGCCTGGCGCAGGTGATGGCCATACAGCCGGTCACTTTCCCCCTGGCAATAAGCGGCCAGATATAAATGGACTTGAGGCGCCTGGCGAAAAAAATCTTCTTGACTTCCGGCTCATCCGAAAGATCACTGAGAAATATCGGCTGTTTTTCTTTGATTAATCTCTTGCGATGGCGCGGGGGGATCTGACTCAGATTAACCCACGTGGCCGCAAGCGGCTTCCCGGCAGGCGTATGTGCCGACTCGACGACAAAGCGACTGCCCGCCTCATCCAATCTTGCTATGATTACGGTTTCCACCGGGAAAGAGGACATGGCGAAAATCCCGGTGATGGCACTGTTCAAAATTGTCTTTAAATTGAGAGTGCTCGAAAGCGTGGCTCCGATTTCATAGAGGGCCTTGACCCTGACAACGCTCTCTTCCAGGCTTCGCAAAGACTCCCTGAGCTTCCTGTTGGTCTGGCCCAATTGGGCCGTCTTTTCAACGAGCTGCCTGGAGCGGATTTTGAGCTTTCTGTTGCTCTCAGAAAGCAGCCGGGATTGTTCCTTTTCCCTGGCGCTCAGGAAGGCATTTTCTATCGCCAGCGCCGCCAGTGAAGAGATGAGCGAGAGAGTGCTTATTTCTCCGGCCGAGTGTTTCCGGGACTCGTAGAGGCTGCCGACGCCCAAAACTCCGACGACATGCCCCTCCAATTTCAGGGGGACACAGAGGAGAGATTTGAAATCCCGGTGACTCCCCGGTGACTTGACGTATCGGGGATCTTCACGGCCCTGCATCGCATAGGCCTTGCCGCTCTTAGCCACCCAGCCGGCGATTCCCTCGCCCAATTTGAGCCGTTGGGCGCCGAAGGATTCGTTATCAACTCCCCAGACCGCCGCACAGAACAGTTCCTTCGCGCCCTGGTCTATCATCATGACAAAAGCCCGCTCCGCCTTCATCATGCCGGCGACGGTTTCCAGCGTCAGGTCAAGCGTCTCCTTGATACTGGTCGAAGAAGCCATTATGGCCGCCATTTCATAGACAGCCGATTGAGACATGCTGGAACTTTCCGGTGTCGTTTCCGCGATAAGACTCATCTGAAACCGGGCGCCGCCTGGTCCGCCTACAACCGGCCCGGGAGGACCCCTATGTATCCTTTCTCAATAATGACTTTTTTCAATTCGCCGGATTGAACGCCTTCTCCTTTAAAAACAACCATCGAAGTCGCACTCGTTCATCTGGCAGCCAAATGCAAACAGGCAATCAGGACGGTCAGCATTCAGGGCATTATAGCAGAAAAAAAGTCCCGGCCCGGGAAATTACGAACCTTCTGTTATCACATTATCAAAAGGAGACTGTTCATGCCGTTCTTTAAAGCAAGCGGCATCTAACATCGCCGAGAACCGCCGGCGGCAAAGTCATGGTATGCGCCGTATGCCGTCATACTTTGGGATATCTGTTCAATTCTTCTTTGATGGAATCGTACAATTCTTGAACCCAGGGAACTTTCAGTTGACCAGCATCAATTGGTGGTTTTACTCTGAGATCATTAGGGGCAATTATTACCTTTGTATTCTTCAGGCCTGTCCGGGCCACCAGAACGAAGACCTCTTCAACAGCGACATCGCCGATGGCTATACACCCTATGGATGCCGCTTTCCCGTGAATGCAGATATCTCCTCCTAAATTCGTGCGGTTTTCAACCGATGCATTCTTTTTATCAAACAAATTAGGATAATCCAGCAACATGGTAAGATAGAAATAACCATTGGGATTCAGACCGATGATATTATAGATTCCCTCCGGAACTTGAAGATCGCCCTCTTTAAGTTTTGGGCCGGCTTTGCCACTTGCTGCGAGAACGGGATAAGAACGGATATAGTCCCATTTATCATTTCCTTTTATCCAGAGTTCAAGAATTTTCTCGTCTTTAAAGACGAGAAGGGTGATTTCTTTGGGTGGAAAATCACTCTTCGTCTTCTGGAAATACGGCTTTAATCTATTTTCAACTTCCGGCCCGACTTTCTTGAGCACATCAGCGACGGTTTTTTGGCCCAGTAAACGCATGTATAGCGGCTCCCAGAACGAGCGTCCAAACTTATATATGAGGAAGCCGGTTATAATCATGATAATAAGAGATACGAGAAGGATGGGACGGCGTAGTGGCCTATTTTCTTTGCTCATCTGTCGCCTGCAGATTTTTCACTCATTGCTTATTGCCGGTTTCTTAATTATTCGACGCGCTGTCAGATACTGGAACCGGCTGAGCTGGCTGAGTTAATCCCGCCGTACCTCAGAAGGAACCAAGAAGCTTCCTGACACCCTGCTGCTCCAGCCAGCCCGGGAGGCCCCTTATGTATCCTTTCTCAATAATGGACGTTCAATTCGCCGAATTGAACGCCTTTCCCTTTAAAAACAACGGTCGAAGTCGTACTTCTTCATTCTTCCCAGTTTGCTTTTTTGAAAAAATTACGGCAATATTTTTACAATGACAGTCTTTGTCATAGGCGGGATGGTATAATGGCATTCAGGGCACAGAAGTTGCAAAGGAAACATGGAATTTTGGAGGAGAGTTACGCCGTGACCAAGAAGATGAGTTATGGCAGCAAAATTGCGATGACACTTCCTCCAGGGAAATTTACGATTGGGGGATAAGACAATGACCGAAGAGCAGAAAAACAAGTGTCACGGAATAATCCACACGGCGGCGACAGCCGCCGCTGCGGTGGGGGCGGGCCTGGCCCAACTGCCCTGCTCCGACGCAGCCGTCATCGTCCCCATCCAGGTGGCCATGATCGTCTCCCTTGGAGCCGTCTTTGGAATCAGCATCACCAAATCCGCCGCCAAGACCGCCATCGCCGAAGCCCTGGGAACCACCATCGGCCGCGGCATCTCTCAAGTCCTGGTCGGCTGGCTCCCCGGCATCGGAAACGCCATCAACGCCTCCACTGCCTTCTCCGTCACCGAAGCCCTCGGCTGGCTGGTGGTCAGGGATTTTGAAAGGAGGGATAAGGAATCAGAGAATTTATGAAGAAGAAGAGAAAGGGCGTAGAAGAGTGGATTTTCCAGAGAAAGAAGTAAAAGTAGTCCTGCTGGGAGAAGAGGAAAAAAAGTTGATGGGATAGCGAACTCCCCCAGAGAAATGGGGTCGCGTCTACACAATTGACAGAATAGGCCAATGATACTGGGACGGGGGAGACGGGATTAAGATTACAAAACTTGATAAGACGTAAACTATATGCGGAAAAGACAGGGGAACAATTTTATTTTGCCTGTAGCGCGGGGGATGGAGCATGAGATTTAAGGAATCGGAGACACTGGAACTCAAGAGGTCCACGGCCGAGCTCAAAGCCGCGGTCGTCTCCGTTTGCGCGATCCTCAACAAGCACAAAAAGGGTAAGCTCTACTTCGGCATTAGAAACAACGGCGAGGTCATCGGCCTCCAGGTTTCCGAGCAGACTCTCAGGGATGTCTCCCGCGCCATCTCGGATGGGATCGAGCCCCGCGTCTATCCCGGGGTTCAGAAGGTCCGCCTGAGCGGGAAAGACTGCATCAAGGTGGAGTTCACCGGAGAGGATGCTCCGTATTTCGCCGGCGGCCGGGCTTATATCCGGGTCGGAGATGAGGACCGCCAGCTTTCCGCGAGGGAACTGGAGAAGATGGTGCTCAAAAAACATCGTGACGAGCCGCGCTGGGAGGAGGAGCTTTCCGGGAAGAAGCTTTCCAACATAAACACGAAGGCCCTGAAAACTTTTGTCAGGAAGGCCAACCTGGTCGGCCGGATTGACTATGAGTACACAAATGCCGAAACCATATTAAATAAGCTTGGCCTGAAGAGAGGCGAAAAGCTGCTCCGCGCGGCTGAAGTCCTGTTCTGCGATGACAGCCCGCTTGAAGTTCAGGCCGCCGTCTTTGCCGGCACGGACAAACGCACCTTTCTGGACATCAAGCAGTTCGAGGGAAACATTTTCGACCTGCTCCAGAAGGCGGAGACCTACGTCAAGGAGCATATTGACTGGAGGGTGGAATTCGGCCGTCTTGAACGCACCGAGATCCCGGAAGTTCCGATGGATGCCCTGCGGGAGGCCCTCGTTAACTCGCTGTGCCACCGGGATTACCGGAACCCAAAAGGGAACGAGGTGGCCATATTCAGAGACCGGGTGGAAATCTACAATCCAGGCGACTTTCCCGAAGGATACAAGCCCGAAGATTTCATCAAGGGAGAGGAACGCTCCATCCTGAGAAACCCGCTCATTGCCGATGCACTGTTTAAATCCAAGGACATCGAGCGCTGGGGCTCGGGCCTCAAGCGAATCGCGGACGAGTGCGCCGAGCGGGGAGTGAAGGTGGAATTCAATGTCCTCAAAAGCGGCTTTCTGGTCACTTTTTACAGGCCCGCCGAACTTTGGGGGAAACCGGGCGACACTAAAAAAGACACTATAAATGACACTAAAAAGATCACCAATGAGACACTAACAAAAAATGAAACCAAGATTATTGAGCAGGTTCGCATGAGTTCTAAAGTGACAGCTGAACAGCTTGCGGGCATTTTAGGAATAAACTTGCGGAATGTAAAAAACAACATCAAGAAGCTCAAGGAGAAAGGCTTCTTAAAGAGGATCGGTCCCAAAAAGGGCGGCCACTGGGAGGCAGCGGAGTGAGGGCGGAAGTACGGGACATGCCGATTGAGAAAAACGCGATTATCTTATAAAATCTGTCGGTTAGGAAGGTGAAACCAGTGGAGTTTGAAAACTTATCGGATTCAATGGCTCGCTCGGCAAAAACGCCGTCTGCGCCGACATTCGCCCGGCGGTGTGAAGCCGGGGGAGTGCCCGGCGCCGAGAAAATTGGGGGGCGGTGGTGCGTCTCTCCGGAAGACCTCTGCAAGAAGCTGAAGTCTGTTGAACTTGCAGAGTTAATGTCACCTAACCTCGGGAGGAGCCAGGAAGCCGCCCCGAAGACCTGGCAAACGATGCAACGGCTCAGTTCGAGGGAAAACCGGAGGAAATTCGCAAGGCGCTGGATGCTGTGACGAACATCAGGGTGCAGGCGGAGAAATAAGGATAAAGGCGCGTAACCATACTTGACAAATAGCCGGATTTTTAGCAAAGTATACATGTATGAATGGATGTGGAAACTGAGCATGGCTGATAAATGACCGAACAACAGCCCTTAAACCCCCTTCACGGCATAACTCTCGAGATGATTCTTAACGAGTTGGTTGAGCGCTATGGCTGGGGCGGGTTGGGGAAAAAGATCAAAATAAAGTGCTTCAACAGCGACCCGAGCATCTCGTCCAGCCTGAATTTTTTGCGAAGGACCCCCTGGGCCCGAAAGAAAGTTGAAGACTTGTATCTGAGATATAAGAAGGCGTCAGGCGCCTTACCCCTGCGGCTCCAGCCGGCCGGTGAGACCCCAGGTGAATCCCTTCTCGATTAAGACTTTTTTCAAGTCGCCGGATTGGATCCCTTCGCCTTTAAAAGCAACGATGCGATGGCTTTTTGTGCGGGAGGTGAGCGTCCCGGGATCCTTCCGGCTGGCTCCCTCTACCAGAACTTCCTGGAGTGTTCCCTCCAGGAGCCTGTTTTTGCGCATGGTTATGGCGTTCTGCGCTTCTATGAGCGTGTTGAGGCGGCGCAGTTTCTCCCCGCTTAAAATAGAGTCCTTCATGGCGGCCGCCGCCGTCCCCTCGCGCGGTGAGTAAGCGAACATGAAGGCGGCGTCAAATTCAAACTCCTCCACCCGCTCCAGGGTCTCCCGGAACTGCTCCTCCGTCTCGCCGGGAAAGCCCACGATGAAATCGGTGGTGACGCTCACGCCCGGAATAGAGTCCCTGATCCTTTTGAGGAGAGAGCGGTACTCGTCTACGGTATAGCCGCGCCCCATCCTTCTCAGCACCTCGTCATTCCCGGACTGTAGAGGGAGGTGGATGTGCTCGCAGACTTTAGGGTTGTCCCGGATCTCCTCAATGATCCTTACGGTCAAATCGCGGGGATGGGAAGTGGTGAAGCGGAGCCTCCGGATCCCATCAATCTTCCCGGCGCGGTTCATGAGCTCCGCAAAATCCATGGAGCCGGGAAGGTCCGCTCCATAGGAATTGACGTTCTGCCCCAGGAGGGTCACTTCCCGGTATCCCTGCGAAGCCATATCTTCAATTTCTCTGAGGATGGTTTCCGGAGAGCGGCTTTTAAAGCGCCCCCTTACGAAGGGCACGATGCAATAGGTGCAGAAGCAGTCGCATCCCGTGCTGATGGGCAGGAAGGCAAAGAGGCTGCTTTTGCGGCTGAGCGGAAGCCGGGGCTCCCCCCCATCCCCGTCCAGAAAGACCCCGCCCTGTCGGCTCGATGAGAAATCCTCCAGGATTTCCGCGAAGCGGGCCAGGTTGCCCGTCCCTATGACCAGGTCCACGTGAGGGAAGCGCCGGCGCAGGGCTTTTCCATCCTTCTGGGCCAGGCAGCCGCAAACGATCAGGATGACCGAGGGATCGGCCGCTTTCAGGCGCCTGAAGTCGCCCAGGCGCCCATAGACCTTCTCGTCGGCCTTCTTCCGGACGCAGCAGGTGTTGAAAAGAACGATTCCGGCCTCTTCCGGGGTCTTTACCGGCCAGCAGCCGAGCGATTCCAGGGCGCCGGCGAGCGCCTCGGAGTCGTACTCGTTCATCTGGCAGCCGTATGTAAAAAAGCAGTAAGGACGATTCAGCATGAATAGTATTATAGCAGAAAGGAAGGCCCCGGCCTAGAGAGGTTGCGGACCTCGAATCATCACGTTGTTAAAGGGGGCCGGTCACCCCGTTCCCGCAATGGCAACCCTTTGCATGAAGCCGACCGCTAAATTTTCACGGCCTCGGTATCGGAATCGACACCATTTTCGTCGATAATCCAGAGATGATTATTTGAACCCACATAGAAGGTCTCGAGGGTTTCGGTAAACGGTGGACGATAGACCTCGATCCTGGAATTTCCGGATACAAAGCGAATAGCCTTACCCTGTTCGGTATATGGCAGGCCGTTAATCCACTGTCCAGCGTAGTAGATATCCTCCCTGATGTCGCTCTGGGTGATAACGTAGCGGAACCCGAATACTGAGCCCTGATCCATGTACTGCCAGGTGCCGATGGGCGAGGGACCGGAAGAGGGGGTGGGAGTCGGTACGCCGCTCGGAGTGGGGGTTGCCGTGGGGGTCGCCGAGGAAGTCGGAGTGGGACTTGGGGTTGAAGACGGAGTCGGAGAGGGGGTCGGAGTAATTTCCGTCACCTCGAAGGTGGCGGTTATGCTGGAGACGGCGTCGGAGCTGTCCACGGCAAAGGCGGTCCAGGTGATGGTTCCGTTCCAGTTGGAATCCACTTTAAAATCAGCCGCATAGGTCTTTATGGAAGAGACCACCTTGGGCAGGGCGTAGGTTATATGCATTGTTGAAGAAAAAACAGCGACTGACTTGATGCTCCGTGAAGAGACGGGCGAGACGTCTACGGAGAAGACCCCGGATGTTTCGACCGGGCCGCTGGGAGGGGAAATAGTGAAGGTATAGATCGTCGGCGGGTTTACGGCCGGCTGCAGGACCAGCGCCGGCACCGCCGTCACGGCATCGGCCGTAATCCCGGCAGTTGTGGATTTCAGGAGATAGCCGTTCAGAAAGACCTGAACGGAATAAGTCCCCAGGGGGATGCCATAGAGCGACCAGCTACCGCTTTCATCCGGAACGATCGTGTAGCACGGTTGACTCCCCTTGGCGAGGAGGACGTTTTGCACCTTGACTACGGCGTCTTTCGGGGTGGCCTGGCCGCCCCCTGAAATCTGGACAACTCCGCTCATGCTTCCAGTGGTGCCGGACGGAGACTCGGAGGGGGACGAACTGGTTCCCGCGCAACCTGAAAGAAGCAGGCAGCAGGTCAAGACCAGAAACAGGATGGAGGGAGAAGCTTTAGCTTTCATTGTTTTGCATCTTTGCATTCCGGCACCCCTTTGTGTGGAGAATATGTTTTAGTAAATATTCTCAGGAAGATGGCAAAAACCCTTTTGAAATCTTTTGAGGCCGGGATCTTCCTCTTGACAAGGAAATGGAGCCCCTGCCGAAGAAGAATCTTTCATGGACGACATTAATAAGGCCAGGGAAATTCTTGACTCCTCCGATCTCTCCCTTGTACTGGTAAAAGGGAAAGCCGTTCTTTTTTCTTCATCCGAAAAGGGGATCACGGGCCTTCTCCGCGCCATTTTTTTACACGGACAGGAACTGGCGGGCGCCTCCCTTGCCGACAGTATCGTCGGGCGGGCGACCGCCCTGCTTGCTCTCTACTGCGGCATTTCCGCTGTCCATGCCCGCCTACTTTCAGAGGAGGGCGAAAGCCTTCTCATTTCCTCCGGCGTCCTTCTTTCACATGATCGAAAAGTCCCTCTCATCCTGAACAGGGCAGGCACCGGTCCCTGTCCCCTCGAAGAAAAAAGCCGGGCCTTTGAAAGCCCTCAGCAGGCATTTAATGAACTCTCAAATCAATTTCCCGCCGCCTTCAGCGAAGGTCCCCATGCAGAGCGGAAATATTCTTCACGGTAAATACGTCCTGGATCGCCTCCTGGGCCAGGGAGCCTGCGGGGCCGTCTGGGTGGCTCACGACGCGGCCGAACCAGTCCGTAAATACGCCGTCAAGGAACTCATAAATAACCACGCCGACCCCGCCGGCCAAAACGAGGCGATCGACCTCTTCTTCAAGGAAGCCGGAATTCTTTCCAACCTCCGCCACTCCGGCCTTCCCCGCATCTTTGACTTTTTCTCAGAAGGGCAAAGCTATTTCCTCGTCATGGAATTCGTCCCCGGTACCAGCCTTAAGAATGTCCTCGATCAGTCCGGACAGCCCGTTCTCGAAGTGATAGCCGCCGGATGGGCCCTTCAGCTCCTCGATGTCCTCGAATATCTGCACCGCCAACTCCCCGCCCCCGTCATTTTCAGGGACCTCAAGCCATCCAACATCATGCTCCAGCCCAACGGACGCCTTGAGCTGGTGGACTTCGGGATCGCCCGGATCTTTGACCCTGCCAAGAAAAACGACACCGTCTGCCTGGGAACGCCGGGCTACGCCGCGCCCGAGCAATACCCCGGAAGCGGCCGGCAGAGCGACCCTCGTTCAGACCTCTACGCCCTGGGGGTCCTTCTGCACCAGGCCCTCACCCTGGAGGATCCCGTGAGCCATCCCTTCCAGTTCGCCCCGGCGAACGCGCTCAACCCCGCCGTCTCCCCGGAAATGACCGCCCTCATAGAGAAAGCCACCCGCATGGCCCCGGCAGTGCGCTTTCAGGATGCAGATGAATTCAGGGAGGCCCTCAACAATGCCCTTAATCCCGCCCCGCGGCGGCCGGCCCCAAGTGGCGCCAAGGCGCCCGGGAAGCCTGCATCGGCCCCTTCCGGGCCGCAGGGACTGATGCGCGGCCTCCTTTGGCTCTTCTACGTCAACGGATGGCTTCCGGTAAAACTGCAAAATTCCTGCCGCTTCATCCCCGACTTCGGCGGGCTCCTGACACTGGTCTGGTGGTTTTCCTTTTTCGGCTGGCTCGAAACCCTCCTCTACTTCCTGACGACGGTGGACCTCATCCCCGGGACACCCGGATTTTTTTTCGGCCTCTCCCTGCTTATTGCCCTGCTCTCCCGGGCCTGCCTGCTGAGGCTGGGTATTTCACCGGGAGCGGCCACTCCAGCAATCATCCTGGGGCTGGTGCTGATCGCCGGTGCCTCCTTCGGAAAAATAAAGACCGTCCTGCCGGAAAACTTCAGCCGCTGCTCCATTCATCCCACCGGTTCCCCTGATCCCTCAATAGCTCTGAACACTTTCCAGACAACACTCTATAACAACTATAACCTGGGCAAGAACTCCTATATCCACGACGTCTGGCGCTATTCGGGCCGGGATCGCCTCCTCATCCAGATCCCCTCCTCGGATTACCGCATCGAGGCCATCTACCTTCTCCCGGGCACCCGCTTCATGACCAGCAAGAGTCTCCGGGTGGGCGATGCGGCCAAAAAGGCGCTCAAGCTCTATGGGGGGCCGGAGACTCAGAAGCATTTTGGAGAGGTGACCCGCTGGTTTTTCGGAAAAGAAAAAACGGCCGTGGACATCAGGGACAACAGGGTTCAGCTTATCATCCTGGCCAGGGACTTCAACCTCATAAGGGATGATTACTCCGTATTTCTTTCCGGGATGCCGTGAGGTGCGTGCTTAAAGATATTTTCTTGTTTTTTCGGGAAAGAGGTACTTGAAGAGCTCCGGACATTTTGAGAGAATCTTTATCCCGAAGATGATCTTGATCCAGGAATACCATAATTTTTCAATCACTTAAATCTCCCTGATCTCTCACGAAGCAGTCCGTTCAAGATTTTTTTCAATTACTGCAAACAGGCTCGCGATGCTTACCGGCTTGGAGACATAGGCATCAATACCCGCCTCCCGGCACCGCTCCTCATCGCCGCTCATGGCACAGGCCGTAATGGCGATCACCGGCACATCGTGATTGCGGACGGACGAGGCCGGGTCCCGAATCCGGCGGGTGGCCTCCAGGCCATCCATCTCCGGCATCATGATATCCATCAGCACCATATCGAAATCCTGCGTCTCCAGGAGGCGCAGGGCTTCCTTCCCGTTGAACGCCGTGAGCACCTGGTGCCCCTTCTCCCTCAGTTGCTTAACTGTCAGCTTTATGCTGCTTTCATCATCATCCGCGACCAGGATGCGCAAAGAAGCATGGGCAGGCCCATCTGCACTAAACGCCGGCATTCTTCCGGCTTTGCTTGTAATGGGAGCTGCCGAAATGGAATCGAAAAATGGAAGGCACTGCCCCGGCCGACCTCGCTCTCCACCCGGATCTTCCCGCCCATCAGTTCCACCAGCCGGCTGCATATACTCAGGCCCAGGCCGGTCCCCCCGTATTTTCGCGTATAAGAGCCGTCCGCCTGGATAAAGGGTTGAAAAATATATTCCAGTTTGTCCGGAGGGATGCCTATTCCTGAATCCTTCACGCAGAAATGGAGGATTAATTGCCCGTCGGACGATTCATAATCCGGCCCCACCAGGACGGCCACCCCTCCTCTTTCCGTGAATTTGACGGCATTACCCACCATGTTGACCAGAACCTGCCTTATTCGCTGGGGATCCCCGTAAAGAACATCGGGTACGCCGTCGGCAATTTTAAGCGAAATGGCCAGATTTTTCTGAGAGGCGATAATAGAGAACATTTTCATCACTTCGCCGAGTGTCTGGGCGAGATGAAAAGGTATTTGAATCAATCCCATTTTTTCAGCTTCCAGCTTGGAAAAATCCAGCAGATCGTTCAGGAGGGTTAGGAGATCCCTGCTCCTGGTTTGAACGATTTGCAGGTATTCGCGCTGCTCAGGCTTAAGTTCGGAGCCCAGCATCAGCTCCGTGAATCCTATGATGGCAGCCATCGGCGTGCGAATCTCGTGGCTCATGTTGGCCAGGAAGGAACTCTTGGCCCGGTTCGATTCTTCGGCCGCCTCCTTGGCTTTAAGCAATTCCTCCTCGGCCTGTTTTCGCTCGGTGACGTCGTCGTAAACGGCCACTATCTCTCCGGAGGAGAGTTTGTACACGTAGTTTTCCCGCCAGCCGGTAATTCGCCGGTCCTTGTATGCCGAGGCCGGGTAATGCTCGGGCTGTCCGGTTCTCCAGACACGCTGTAAGACCTCAAATAAGCCCATGGCTTTTATGCCGGGAAAAGCATCCAGGACGCTCCGTCCCACCAGTTCCTCCCTCTTGACGTTTTCTATACGTTCCCCCGCCTTGTTAAAATCTCTTATTATGAAATCCTCCGCACCGTTGATCGCCTCATAGACAGCCACCCCGCTGCTCATGTTGTCAAAGAGATTGCGGAATCTCTCGACGTTTTCATTGAGCGCATCTTCCACCCGTTTGCGCTCCCGCCGCACAATAGTTTCCCTCAATTCCCGCTCGATCGCTGGAACGAGGCGGGAAAGGTTATCTTTCTTAATATACTCATGGGCGCCGGCTTTTATCGCCCCCACGACCATCTCTTCCCCCATCTTATCGGAGATGATGATGAAGGGGATGTCAGCACCCGCCTCCTGAAAAATCATGAGTGCTTCCAAGCCGCTGAATCCAGGCAGGTTATAGTCCGCTAAAACAAGATCCCACTCCTTTTCTCGAAGAGCGGCCAGCACAGCCTCCGGCTCCCTCAAGCGTTCAGAGACCGGATGATGTCCGCCCTCTCTGAGAAGGCGCAGGAGCAGGGAAGCGTCGTCCTCTGAATTCACAACCATCAAGACCCGAAGTGGTTTTCTCAATGTCATAACTCCGTTGCTGAATGTTAAAAACTTGTTAACTTTTTGACAAAAAGCGTTTTTCTCCTTCTTTCCATGCTGAGAAAAAAACAAGATAACCCGCTCAGGGACACGGTTTTTTCAATATTTTACTTGCGCCTGGCAGCCCCATCAGGGACATTATGGGGGCTGGATCAACCCCGCCTGATATGCTATAATGTCGGCGTATGGATTCGATACGCTCATTAAATTCTGTTCCAGGGGGAGAGCCGGCAGTCCTCAGGCCATCCGGGAAGAAGACCCCACCCGGGGATGCCTCCGAAGAACATTTTCTCAAGAATTCGGTGGATAGCCTCTCCGAAGACAAGAGAAAAGGCTGGCAGGATCTCCTTAAGGGAGGCCGCTTCGTCCTGAAAGCAGTGGACGTCTTAAGCTATCACTCCCTGACGAAAGACGTCCTCGACGCAGGCGGTATTTTAATGCCTTCCGGTCTTTCCTCCGCCCTCCATGCGACGGGGGTGGTCAGCAACTCTCTCCTGGGGGTGCTGGCCGTAAGAGATCTTAAAGAGGGCATCAAAAAAAAGGATGTCCAGACGATCCTGGAATCGGGGGGAGAGGTCGGCCAGTCCGCGGCCATGGTCATGGGAAACGCTGGTCTCCTCGTGGAGACGGGCGCCGCCATCACCGGCGGGAAAGTGGGCTCGCTTCTTAAGACCGCCGCCTCCCTCAGCTCCAAAGTCGGCTTCCTGGCGACCGGCCTGGGCGTTTTCGGCTGTGCCCTGAGCGGTGCGGCCGGAGTCCGTGAACTTAAGGAAGGCATCCATAACAAGGATAAAAAAGAAATCCTGCTGGGAGTATTGGATACGGCCACGGCAGTGGCCTCCGCCGCTTCTTTCACCGGAGTCGCCTCTCTCCCGGCCGCCATAGCCTGCCTGGCCCTCTACGGCCTGCGCTCATACGTCGAACACAGTAAAGCTATCAAATCCGGCATTAATAAGATTAAACTGGCCGTTCAGAACAACCTCTCCTTCAAATAGGACTGACGGGGGCATCCCCCGCACCTTCTTTCCAAAGCGCCTCACTTCCGGAAGGAAATATCCTTCGACGGGAGAATTTTCCCCCTATGACCTCTTACAGCGTCGGAATGATCCTCCGCTCAAGGTATAAGATTGCCCGCATCATCTATCAGAGCCAGATGTTCAATGTCTATTATGTGGAGGATCTGCACCTTAAAGGCAAGGTCTGGGCCATCAAGGAAATGAAGATGGTGGCCGTCGATCCCCAGGAAAAAAACAGGATAATGAGCCAGTTTCATGCCGAGGCCCTCAACCTCACCGCCCTTTCCCACCCCAACATCGCCAAAGTGGTGGACTTCTTCATTGACTCAAACAGCCTCTACATAGTCAGGGAGTACGCCCCGGCCGTGGATCTGGGCAACGTCATCAAAAAAGACCCCATCGAGGAAAAGGAAGTCCTCTCATGGGGAATTCAAATGGCCGACGCCTTGAATTACCTTTTTTCCCGAAAAATGCCGGCGGTGTTTTTCAGAGAACTTAACCTGGGAAACATTCTGGTCTCGGGGCAGGGAAACATTACTCTCATAGACCTGGGCCTGGCCAGGCTTTTCCAGACCCGCCAGGACCTGGAAGCCATCAAACGGACCGGGTCCATGGACTATGCCGCTCCGGAACAGTTTTCCGAAGAGGGAATCTTCGATATGCGCACCCTGGTCTACAATCTCGGGGCCATCCTTTTCCACTGCCTGACGAAGGTGAATCCTGCCTCCACCCCCTTCAATCTCCCGGCCCCGCAGAGCCTCCGGCCTGAAGTCTCCGATAAATTCAACCAGATTATCCTGAAAGCCACCCGTTATGATCCCAGGGAAAGGTATCCCAACCTCCAGGAGATGGTTAAAGACCTGAAAGGCGCGATGGAACAGTACCAGTCACCCGACTCGGTTCAATCCTGGGTTCAACGCAAGAAAAATCCCGCCGCGGCCAACTTTTTCCTCTGGCTCCTGGTTCTCGCCACCGGGACCGCAGCAGTCTGGCTTTTCTACTATTTTATCCTGCGTCCCTGATGAAGGGCGGAGAATTTTAGCCATGTTCAATATCGGCGATGGGATCGAAGCCCGCTACGAGGTGATCCGGGTGCTCGGCCAGGGAGGCATGAGCAACATCTACCTCTGCCGCGATCGACATCTGGCCGGGAAAGAGTGCGTGCTCAAGGAATTGACCGCAAAATTCTCCTCAACCGAAGAGCAGGCGCAGGCCCAGAAGCAATTCGAGTTGGAGGCCTTTCTTCTGGCCAAACTGGATCATCCCAACCTCCCCAGGGTCTCCGACTATTTCCTCTTCCAGGGGCGTCCCTGCCTGGTCATGGACTACGTCGAGGGAGAAGATCTTGAAAAGATCGTAACTCGTTCCCCCTCCGGTCTTCCTGAGAAAGTCGTGGCCGAATACGCCGTCCAGATCGCCACCGTGCTCTATTACCTGCACCGGCAGAATCCGCACCCGGTCATTTTCAGGGACCTTAAGCCTTCCAATATCATGGTCAGCGGCGGGCACGTGAAACTGATTGACTTCGGAATAGCCCGCCTCTACAGCCCGGCCAAGAAAGGAGACACGCTTCGGATCGGCTCCCCGGGGTATGCTCCTCCGGAACAGTACGGCGGCCAGACCGACCCCCGCTCGGATATTTTTTCCCTCGGCGTGGTCCTGCACCGCCTTCTGACCAAATCCGATCCCACCTCTACCCAGACCCCCTTCAGCTTCACCCCCGCGCGCAAGTTGAACCCCGCCGTCTCGGGGACGATGGAGCAGATCGTCATCAAGGCGACGCAGACCGACCCTGCCCGGCGCTACCAATCGGCCCTGGATCTGAAGAAAGACCTCCTGGGACTGCTCCAGCCCCCGCCCGCTCCCCCCCAGATGCAGGTATTTCCAGCCAAAGCGGGAACTCCGCTCCCGGCGGCGGGCAGAAAAAAATTTTCACCCCTGCGCATCTTCGCCTGGATCCGCTGGGTCCCCTACACCCTGCTCCTGCTCCTCCTGCTGTTCATCTTCTTCTACGAATACCTCTTCCCGCTGATTTCAAAAGTCTACCCCGCCCTGCCCGCTTTTTTTCGTCAAAAAGGAAACATTCCGTTCTGGTTCTGAAAGAAGGTATTTTGACCCAATTTACGGAACTGAAACTAAAAGAGGACCGAAGACATGAACCCGCTCAAAACAACATCTAAAACACCTCTCTACTTCCTGGGCCTGATCTCGGGCGTCATCCTGGGCGTCCTCCTCGTCCTGCTTCTGAAGAGCCTCCTGCCCTCTCTCGCCCGGCCCTGGTACCCTCTCATCATCTTTTTGTGCATGATCCTGTCCATGGTCGTTCTTCCCAGGTTCATAGAAAGAATCTCCTCAAAGGAAGAGGACGCCCTCTTAAAAAACATGGAAGGCGACGAGGACTTCTGGGCCTGGCTCGTCCCGCAGGGAATGGGCCTGAAAAGCGGCTTTCCCCTCAATAAAGACATTATGACCATAGGCCGGGACGTCTCGTGTGAAATCCTCCTGAACAACGAACAGGTCTCCCGGAAACACGCGGAACTACTCCGCATTACCGACGGCTACCTCCTGCGCGACCTGGGTAGCACCAATGGAGTCTTTATCAACGGGCAGAGAATTCAGGAAAAATTCCTCAACCCCGGCGACATGATCACCATAGGTGAACTTCAGTTTCTTTTCCAGATGCCGGGGGCCAGAAAACCGGTCATCACCGAGCCCAACCTGGGTCAGGATCGCCCCCGGGAAAGCCATCCTCCCTCCGAAAATCTCGATGAGACCCGGGCGGTGCCGCCCGGGGACGCTTCCTCTGAAGGAAAATAGGCTTAAGCCGTTTAATTACCACTGGATGTCAGATAAAAAGCCGCCAAGTATCGTCATTTCCGGCTATTATGGATTTGGAAACGCCGGTGACGAGGCCATTCTATCGGCCATGATTGCCTCTCTGCGGCAGTTTATGCCGGAGGCGGCCATCCACGTCATCTCCCGGAATCCGCGCCGGACCATCCGCGAACACGGCGTCCACAGCATGCACCGGAATGACTTCTGGAAAATCCTGAGCCGCCTGAGGCGGGCTTCCCTCTTCATAAGCGGCGGAGGCGGGTTGATCCAGGACGTGACCAGCCTTTCGAGCCTGGGCTATTACCTGGGGATGATCCTTCTGGCCAAGCTCCTCCGGCGGAAAGCCGTCATCTTAGCCCAGGGAATCGGCCCCTTGAAGACCACCCCCGGGAAAGTAATGACGCGACTCATTTCCAACACTCTTGATTTCATCACGGTGAGGGACCAGGACTCCCGAAAACTCCTTCGGCAAATCGGTGTCCTCAAACCGCCGGTCTATGTCACCGCCGACCCCGTCCTGGCCTTGGAACCGGCGCCGCCTGAGAGGATTGACGAAATCATGAGGGCCGAGCGAATCGGCCGGGACGGCAAAAAAATAGCCATCTGCGCCAGGCCCTGGGCCACCTCGCTGGATTACCCCCTTTCCCTGGCCAAAGGGGCCGATTACTTCTGCGAGCACGAAAAGGCAACGCCCGTCCTCATACCCTTCCAGCGTTCCAAAGATATGCAGATGTGCCGGGAAATCGCCCGCCTCATGAAACACCAGGCGATCATTGTCGAGGGAGAATATTCCGCCCCGGAACTCCTGGGACTTATCGGCCGGATGGATTTTCTTGTCGGCATGCGTCTTCATTCCCTCGTTTTTGCGGCGCTGGGTGGGGTGCCCATGGTGGGCATCGTCTACGATCCCAAGGTCAGGAGTTTCCTGGAACGGATCAAGGCCCCTTCAATCCCCCTCGATGAATTGACCGATGAGGCCCTTATCCGGGAGGTGCACGCCCTGGAGGAGAAGAGGGAAAGTTTTCTTGAGGACCTGACCCTCAAGGTTGAAATTCTGCGCGAGAACAGCCTGGACAATTTCAGGATTGTCAAGGAAATCATCGAAGGAATCCTCCCCGATTCTCTGCATGAGCTAGCGGGGGAAGACCCGGCGGAAACGGTTGAAAAACAAAATCAAGGTGTGCTATAATACGCTGAACCTTTATCGGAAAAAGAAGGGCGCTTACCATAGGAGAAGAAAATGATCGAAATGAAGGCCGTCAGCCTGACCTACCCCAACGGCGCACAGGCCCTCTCGGATATAGATGTCTCCATACAGTCCGGCGAGTTCGTATTTCTGGTCGGGCCGACCGGCTCGGGTAAATCCAGCTTTCTCCGTCTGATCAACCGGGAAGAGATCCCGACGAGCGGGAAAATCCTGGTGGACTCCCAGGACCTCTCCATCCTCAAGAGGTCGAAAGTACCCTTGCTCCGGCGAAAAATCGGCGTCATCTTCCAGGACTTCAAGCTGCTGCTCCAAAAGACCGTCTATGAAAACGTGGCTTACGCCCTCGAAGTGATCGGCACCCCGCGCTACGAGATCGCCCGCTGGGTCAACAGGACGCTCTCAATGGTCGGTCTGGGGGAAAAAGCCCATCACTTCCCTGGAGAGCTGTCCGGCGGCGAGCAGCAGCGGATCTCCATCGCCCGGGCCCTGGTCAACAATCCCGTCATCCTCCTGGCCGATGAGCCCACGGGAAACCTGGACCCGGAGACCTCCTGGGACATCATGCAGCTTCTGGCCCAGGTAAACCAGAAGGGGACAACGCTCCTGGTGGCCACCCATAATAAGAACATAGTGGACACCATGCGCAAGAGGGTCATCGGCCTGGCCGAAGGCCGGATGACCTGCGACCAGGAAAAGGGCGCCTACTCGCTCGCCAAAGCGGATAGCGCCGCTGGTGGATGCCCATGAACCTCTCCTTTTTCTTAAGAGAAGTCTATTTCAACATGAGGCGGAACCCCCTCATGAACGCCGCCTCGGTCTCCACCGTCATGATCCTGGTCATGATCCTGGGAATATTCCTTCTGCTGGCGATGAATCTCAACCACATGGCTGAAAACGTCCTCCAGCAGCTCCAGATTACCGCGCGCCTGGCTCCGACCCTGAAGGTCGAGCAGATCCAGGATCTGAAGAAAAAAATCATTCTTATCCCGGAGGTCTCCTCCGCGGAATTCATCTCAAAAGACGAGGCTTTCCGCCGCCTTCAGAAAAACCTCGGGAGGAGCATCAGCATCTCGGACGTGGGAGCAAATCCCCTGCCCAACTACTTCGAGGTCAGCCTCAAGAGCCCCCGGGAGATTGAGCTCGTCGCCGGGCGCATAACGAAACTTCCCGGAGTGGAGACGGTTCGCTACGGCCAGGACCTCTCCAGGAAAATCATCTCCGTCAGCCGGGTGGTTTACTGGACCGGCGCCGTCTTCGTGATCCTGCTCCTGGTCTCCACTCTCTTCATCGTCAGTAACACCATCCGCCTCACCGTCTTTGCCCGGAGACGCGAAATACGTATCATGCAGCTCGTAGGCGCCGCCAACTGGTTCATCCGCTGGCCCTTCGTTATTGAGGGCATGTTGCAGGGCCTGGGAGGCGCGATCCTCTCGGTCTTTCTTATCAACCTATCCTATCCCTTCCTGGCTGATTCCGTCAAGAATGCCTTCATCTTTGTACCCATCCTTCCCCCCGAGCTGGTGATCCCCCGCCTGACCGCCCTGCTCCTTATGGCCGGCGTCCTCACCGGGGCGGCCGGGAGCATCATCTCAGTCAACAAATTCCTTCATCTGACCTGATGAGGCCCGGCGTGAAGAAATTCGTTGTCTTTTTTTTCCTCATCGCTCTACTCGTCGGAAGCGTTGACTCCGCCTCGTGGGCCCGGAAGAAACCGCGCATCAATCCGAAGCAGATCCGTCAGGCCATCGTCGAAAGAAGAAATCGTCTTCAGCAGATCCATGAAAAACTGCACCATGAAAAGGTGCGCCTCTACCATGTCAACCGGAAGGAAGAGGACCTCTCATACCAGCTCTGCTCCACGGTCAGCAGGCTCAAGGACGTGGGAGCCGACATGGACGAACTCTACGTCCGGATCAAGCGCACCCGGATCCAGCTCGGCATTCTGCAGGAGAACCTGCAGATTACCAAAAACAAGCTGCTCAGCCATCAGGGTTCCATGAAACTGCGCCTGCGGGACATCTATGAGAACGGGGAGATAAACTACCTGACGGCCCTTTCGGATTCGGAGAGCTTCTCCGATTTTCTGAACCGCCTGGACTTTCTGAGCCTGATCGTCCGTGAAGATTTGACATTGCTCTTGAAAATAAAAGTCGAACGCACCAGCCTTACGTCCCAGGAAAAACAGTTTCGGGAAAAGTACGAAGAGCTGGTGGGCTTTCAGAGAAGCCTCGAGGACAAGGAGAAGTCCCTCATTTCCCTGAAGGAAAAGCGGGAATACCTCCTGACGGAAGTCCAGGTCCAGCGCCAGAACATCGCTCAGAACGTTATACAGCTCGAGAACCTGAGCGCCGAGGAAGAAAAAAAGCTGCAGGAACTCATCCGCATCCAGCAGAGCCTCAATGCCAGGTCCGGCAAAAAATACGCCGGAAGCGGACGCCTGAACTGGCCCTGCGGCGGCTATATCTCTTCCCCGTTCGGATGGAGAATTCACCCCATCTACCGCAGTTACATCTTCCACACGGGAGTCGACATCGCAGCCGAGTATGGAACGGCCGTCACCGCCGCCGATTCCGGAATCGTGATCCTGGCCTCCTGGTACGGAGGGTATGGCAATGCGGTGGTCATTGACCACGGCTCGGGCCTCTCCACCCTCTACGGGCACTGTTCCGTCCTCTACGTCCGGGCCGGGCAGCAGGTCGCCAAAGGACAGGTCGTGGCCCTTGTCGGAAGCACGGGGAACAGCACCGGCCCTCATCTCCACTTCGAGGTGCGCCAGAACGGCACCCCCATCGATCCCAGGGGAAAACTATAAAGAAAGGTGATAAACATGAAAAGACACGCGACATCCCTGATTCGAGTCCTCATCCTCTCTGTTTTTATCCTCTGCTCCTGCCTCACCGGAGCGAGAGCGGGGACACCCATCAAAACAGGAGATCTTGAGCTCCTGGCCCAGAAAATCAACAGTGAATTCTACAAGAGCGTTGACCTCCTGACCATTCTGAACGGGGGCCTGCTGGAGACAAAAAAAGCCCTGCAGGCGGCCAAGAAAGACGATTCAATCGTCACCCTTCTTCCCGAGGACACGCCCTCCGACGACCAGACCCGTCTGTTTAATGAGCAGATAGATAAGATTCTTTCCACTTATGGCGATTTCAACAAGACGACCCTGATCTACGCCGCCCTGCAGGGAATGCTGGAGTCGCTTCAGGATGAATACTCCGTCTTCCTCAACCCGGCTGATTTTTCACGCCTCCAGGAATCCCTAAGCCACAAATCTTTCGGCGGCCTGGGCATCTATATCGAACTCGATCCGAAAAACAACAAACAACTGACCGTGGTGGAACCCATCGAGGACACCCCTGCCTTCAAGGCGGGCATCAAGCACGGGGACATGATCCTCAAGATAAACGGGATCAGCACGAAGGGCATCTCGCTGGAGGAGTCGCAGAACCGGATGAGGGGACCGGTGGGCTCCCAGGTGACTCTGACCGTCCAGGGCCGGCCTGCAATCGCCGGAGAGGAGCAGGCGAAGGGAAATAAAACCATTAAGGGAACCGCAAAAAAAGCCTCGCTTAAAACCAGCCCCGCCCCGGAGCCGATACGGAACATCCGCCTGACCCGGGCCGAGATCCACGTCAAAAGCATCGCCCGTGAAAAAATCATAGCTAAAAAGATCGGCTACATCCGCCTGCGCTCATTCGGCGAGAACGTGATGGAGGAACTGAGAGCCGCGGAGGACTCGCTCGTCGAAAAAGGCGCCCGCTCCTTCATCCTGGACCTTCGCAACAACGGCGGGGGCTACATGATGTCGGCGGTGGACCTGTGCACCAATTTTCTTCCCACCGGAAGCCCGGTGGTGACGGTACTGGGAAGAAATACCAACAAGGCGGAATACGCCTCCGGAGAAAATCAGCGCCCGCAGTACCCGCTGGCCGTTTTGGTCAACCAGTACAGCGCCAGCGCCTCCGAGATCAGCGCCGGCGCCGTCCAGGACGGGGGCTATGGACGCATCATAGGGACCACCACTTTCGGTAAAGCCCGGGTCCAGAACATTTTTCCCCTCTCCGACGGTTCCGCCATCAAAATCACCTCGGCCACCTACGTGACCCCCAAGGGGCGGGACATCAACAAGAGAGGGATCGATCCGGACGAGAGCATTCCCATGGACCTCCGCCTCATCGGGACCAAGAAGGACATCCAACTGGCCCGGGCCATCTCCTACTTAAGAGGTGCCATGGCCAAAAATCCTCTGCCGGCTAAGGGCACGGGTCTGGCCTCCCTCGATGAAGGGGGATCCGAGGAAGACGCCATCCGCGTGAAAAACATTTCCGAGGAGATGGACTACCTCAAGACTCACGTCTGCACCGCCTGCGGCGGAAAATTTACCATCCTCGCCCAGAACCTGGTCTCTCATGACGGACTCTTCTTCGACCACGTGGAAGTTAAGTGTCCCAACTGTCCCGGAAAAAAGACGCTCATCTTTGATCTGAGCCAATTCTTCGGCAAATTGCCGAAGTAAAGGAGACATCATGAAGAGACAGATAAAATTCTTTTTTCTGCTCCTTTTGACGATTTTTATCTTCCCTCTTGAGGTCCAGGCCGCCTCTTCCCAGATGGGCCTGCGCGAGATCTACAGGGTGCTCAACATCATTGACCGTCAGTATGTCCACGACGTGAATGATCTGGACCTCCTGAACGGGGCCGTCTCGGGGATGAAAAAGGCCCTTCAGGCGGCCCGGATTTCCGTCCCGGACCTTTCGCCTATCCAGGAGGGCCTCCAGCCGAGGGACCGCGCCAGGGCCTTCGAGAAGAGATTTTCTTCCGCCTGCGAGGCCGCTTCAGGGAAACTGGGTGAAAGCGCGATCGCCTACGGCGCCCTTAAGGGTGCCGTAGAGGCCATCCACAATCCTCCCTATAAGGATCCACACACCGTCCTCTTCAGCACCAAGGAGCGGAACGAATGGGAACAATCGCTGAACGGCGACAACTATTACGGAATCGGAATCTATCTCGAGCTGGATAAAAACAATCACAACCTGCTCACCATTGTGGAGCCCATCGAAGACACGCCCGCCTACAAATCCGGTCTTCTGCCGGGGGACGTCATCGTCCGCATAGACGGCAACCCGGCCGGCAGCCTTAACCTGGATCAGGCGGTCGGAAAAATCCGGGGGGCCAGGGGTTCGCAGGTAACCCTCGCCATCTCACGGAAGTCTTTCTCCTCTCCCAGAAAATTCGTAATAACCCGGGACTTCATCCACGTCAAAAGCGCGGTGGCCCGCATGATGAAGAATCGGATCGGCTACGTCAAGCTCCGGGTCTTCGGCGAAAACACCGGCCAGGAATTCGAGGAGGCCCTCCGCTACGTGGAGGACCGGAACGCTCAGGCCCTCATCCTGGACATGAGAAACAACGGCGGAGGCTATGTCACCGGAGCCAGGGACGTCTGCGGAAAATTCCTGCCCCTGGGATCGCTGGTGGTCACGACCACCAATCCCAAGACCGGTCAGAGGGACAGCGTGACCACCTGCGCCGCGCCCCATGACCGCCTGCCGATGGTGATCCTGGTCAACAACTTCACCGCCAGTTCCGCCGAGATCGTCTCCGGCGCCCTCCAGGATGACCGGGTGGCCATCCTTATCGGGTCCCGCACCTTCGGGAAAGGCAGCATTCAGACCCTCTTCGACCTGAGGGACGGGGGGGCGCTCAAGATGACAACCGCCCTGTACATGACCCCATCCGGCCGCAACATAGACAAGAAGGGAATCCAGCCGGACATCGCGGTCCCCATGGACGCGCACCTGGTGGGCCGCCCCCAGGACGCCCAGCTCCGCGCCGCCTATGAGTACCTGACAAAGAAATAACAGGAGGACATGGTCAGAACTTAAGTCGCTGTGCCGTACTATTTTCTTCCGGTGTGGCGAAGATCATGGTGAAACATAGGCCAGGGACTGTCGGCAAGAGTTCCCGAACCATATATTGCATAAAGCCTGTGATTAGATGACCCTGCATATACAGTTCCATCCGGGCCGATGGAGGGAGATGAGTCTATGTAACCATCTGTTCCAAATTCCCATCTCTTTGTTCCATCCGGGTTTATGGCATAGAGCTTATGATCCGCTGAACCCACATAGATAGTTCTATCCGAGCTGATAGCCGGAGATGACCATATGCTGTCTCCCGTCTCAAATTCCCATTTTTTGGTCCCATCAGGATTTATGGCATAGAGCTTATAATCCTCTGAGCCGACATAGATAGTTTCATCTGAGCCAATCGCAGGAGACGAGTCTATATAACCTTCTGTTTCAAATTCCCACTTCTTTGTTCCGTCCGGATTTATCGCATAAAGCTTATAATCTCCCGACCCTATATATATTGTTCCGTCCGAGCCGATGGCAGGAGATGAATTTATACTGTCTCCTGTTTCAAATTCCCACTTCCTGGTCCCATCCGGATTTATCGCATAAAGTTTCTTATCCCATGAACCGGCATAGATTGTTCCATCCGGGCCGATGGCAGGAGATGAATTTATACTACCTCCAGTTTCAAATTCCCATTTTTTGGTCCCATTCGGGTTTACTGCATAGAGCTTATGATCCTCTGAGCCTGCATAGATTGTTCCATCTGAACCAATAGCAGGAGATGAATCCACCCAACTTCCCGTTTCAAATTTCCATTTCTCTGTCCCATTCGGATTTATGGCATAAAGATTATGATCCTCTGAGCCTACATAGAGCGTTCCGTCCGGGCCGATGGCAGGAGATGACCATATACTGCCTCCTGCACTGAAATGCCACTTCTTTGTTCCATCCGGATTTATGGCATAAAGCCTGTTATCCCATGAGCTTACATATATTGACCCATCCGGGCCGATGGCAGGAGAC